>NZ_WVIC01000013.1 GCF_009939295.1 Petrachloros mirabilis ULC683 | reverse complement strand
GCTCCTATCCCTCCGCACCCACAAGGGGATGCGGTTTCCCGGAGGTCTTTATGAATGGTAATTGCGCCAGAGTGCTCTAGCGGAGGAGTATTGATACCTTGATGCGGAATGGATGGTAGGAGGTAAAGCCTGCTGAAAGCTACCCGATGCGCCATCACACGCGATAACAACAGAAGTGGAGAATTTTTACAAGCTCATCAATCTTCGCCTGAATCACATACGCTTGCGACGGGGCAAAGCCCTATGGTGGGCGGCACGAGCGCTATTTTATCACGACCCAAGGGGGGGAATTCACCCCGAAGAGATTAAACTTGACAGACCCCTAATATTGCAGCAAGCAACTGATCGGCACATCTGGCAACTGCTGCCGCCCCTCTAGAGCCGTCAACTCAATAATAAAAGCAAAGCTCACCAGAGTAGAGTCACACTGCTCCACCAGCTTGGCCGTTGCCGCAGCCGTGCCCCCTGTCGCAATCAAGTCATCCACAATCAACACTCGACTGCCGGGATGTAAAGCATCCTGGTGCATTTCCAAGCGATCTGTGCCGTACTCCAGGTCATACTCCATGGAATGAACGGCGGCTGGCAACTTTCCAGGTTTGCGCACCGGCACAAAGCCCGCCCCCAGCTTATAGGCAAGGGGAGCCCCAAAAATAAACCCTCGTGACTCAATCCCGGCCACATAGTCAATAGACTGATCGGCAAATTCCTCAGCAAAAACATCAATCACATAGGAGAGCCCCTCCGGCTTTTGCAGCAGGGTGGTAATGTCACGAAACAAAATCCCAGGCTTGGGAAAATCAGGAATCTCTCGAATCAGCGACTTTAAGTCCATGGTTTTGCCTATACAAGGTGATCACCGATCTCTCTTCAAACGTGAGGCCGAAGATGAGAAGTTACGACAGAAATCGTACACTAAGTGGGTGGGAATCATTCAATAGGGGCATTCGTCTTTTGATCAGAAAACCCTAACTCTCCTCTCTCAGGTCTACCTGAATCAGCCCCAAGCTGGGTTAACCCCTTGGTGAGCCGCTAAGCTAGATTTGCTCACCCTAAAAGATAACCGCCTTCTCGTTCGTGAACCCTTCTGGAAAGGTAATGCAAGTAAACAGCTCCGAGACTCAAACGGATTCGCCACTGCTGGTAAATTTACCGGATCTGTCTGTGCCTAAGCAGATCTGCCCCCGACGTGCCTGCATTCAGATTGATTTTATTCTGCTGGCACTCGAAGCCCTCGATCTCAATGCCTCAGATACGATGATGGCCAGCATTCCAACGCTTAACTTGGCGGCTGTGGTGCCCAATCGGGTGGCACTGTGGCGCTTGCGCAATACCAATCCTTTACGTCGTTTCAGCAAACGACAGTCCCTCACCTTGACTCAGGCTAAAGCCTTGGTGGCGATTGCCTGCTGTTTGGCACGACGCCAAACAGCCCAGATTCGGGACTTACTCAATGCTCAAGAGCAACTGAAAGCCCAACACCTGGCACCGGAACAGTATGGCCCCCTAGCCCAATATCTAGAGCGCTTTCGGGGACACTTCCGCAGTCGCATGAACCCCAACCGCACCGCAATTGCTGCTTACCAGACTCCACAAGCCCTCAATGAACTCGCTCTGCACCTCCTCGGTCAAGCTCTATTTTGTACAGGCACGGCTGGCATGGAACGATTTTGGTCGAGTCTCTTTGATGGAGAGGTAGCCTCATGAGCACGATTCAACGTCAATACAGCCTGCCCAACTGCGTTCTCATCCTCGAAGGCTTAGACGACCTGGAAAACACCAGTTCAGACCTAGCGCGTCAATCGCTGTCAATTTTGACCCGCTGCGAATGCCACTTTGCCAACCAACCTCAGTCCTTAATTGGAGGCCGCGATTTCTTTGAAGCCTTGATGAAAGCGACCCATACCTGTGCCCAAACTTGGATGAGTGGCATTGCCTCCAAATCTGCATCCAGAAAAAATAAGGGCGATCCGACTGTACAACTGCATCCCCAGGCAGGGGGACAGTTTTGTCTGCAAGTGCCTACCCAACTGCTCCATGAACACACGATGACTGTCGGTGCAAATACTGCTGCCAAAGATTCTGATACCTCTTCTGATGATCCGGGCTGGGTGACACTCAATCTGTCCACCGTTCAGTTGTTTGATCTGATGGAAGCCGTAGATCAGGTGCTCACCGATACCCAAACCTTGCCAGATTTAGCGCTAAAAGTGCATCCCCTCGCCCGTCGAGAAGCTCACTCAGGAAGTGGCGTCGGCTCTAAGTCGGCTTCCCTGGCTCTCGGAACGGTGACATTGGCCGTAGCAGCGGCGGCCTTCTTCTGGCTCCCAGTTCCGGAAGTGCGTCGGCCGCCGGAAGATGAGCCACTACCCCCACCCACAACCGAGTCAGCTCCTGAGGCTCCAGCAGGCTCACCACCGGCAAGCAATGCGGGGAATGGCAACTGATTCCCGTAAAATAGTTGTGTTTGGCAGTTGGCAAGTATCTCTGGCTCTAAGTGCATCGCTTCAGGGTCCTGGGGTGGGTTTAGTTCAAAACTCAGCCTAGCGCCAACTGCCAAAACCACAAAGACTGCCCGATATGGGGTGATGCAGTGGTAACACAATGGAAAGCTGGAGAATCATAGTGGATTTATCGCGAATTCCTGCGCAGCCAAAACCAGGCTTAATTAATGTCCTGATTGAAATTCCGGGTGGCAGCAAAAACAAGTACGAATTTGACAAAGACTTAAATGCCTTTGCCCTGGATCGGGTGCTCTATGCCTCGGTGCAGTATCCCTTTGACTATGGCTTTATCCCCAACACCCTCGCGGATGACGGCGACCCCCTGGACGGCATGGTGATTATGGATCAGCCTACGTTCCCAGGTTGTGTGATTACGGCACGACCTATTGGCATGCTCGAAATGATTGATGGCGGCGATCGCGACGAAAAAATTCTCTGCGTGCCGGACAAAGATCCTCGCTATGCTGGGGTGAAATCCCTTCTGGATATTGCTCAACATCGTCTGGATGAAATTGCTGAGTTCTTCCGCACCTACAAAAATCTGGAGAAAAAAGTCACTGAAATTCTGGGGTGGCAAGATGTCCACAAGGTAAGTGGCCTGGTGGAGCAATGCGTCAAGGCGGGTCAAAAGTAGACCGCTAAAGTAGCTTGACACCGTGGGGTGTATCCATGCCGCCCCACGTCCATCCAGTCCAGGAGAACCGTCATGACCTCACTCCACAATCAGGTAGTGGTGATCACTGGAGCCAGCAGCGGCATTGGTCGAGCCTGCGCCCAGGCATTTGCTGCCCTCGGCACCAAGCTGCTCTTACTGGCTCGACGACAGGAGCGTCTAAATACGCTGGCTCGGGAGCTGACCGCTGAGTTTGGGGTGGAAACTTATGGGGTGGGTGTGGATGTGCGCGATCGCACCCAAATCGAAGCCCAACTCAATGCACTCCCAGCCCCCTGGCAACAAGTTGACATTTTGGTCAACAATGCTGGACTGAGCCGGGGCTTGGATAAGCTTTACGAGGGCAACATCCAAGACTGGGAAGAAATGATCGACACCAATATTAAAGGGCTGCTCTACCTGACTCGTTTTTGGGTGCCTAGAATGGTCGCTCGGGGGCAAGGCCATGTGATTAACATTGGCTCAGTGGCCGGACACCAGACCTATCCGAAAGGCAATGTGTACTGTGGCACCAAAGCCGCAGTACGCGCCATTTCCGAAGGACTTAAGCAAGATCTTTTGGGGACTTCAGTGCGGGTCAGTTCCGTCGATCCGGGGCTGGTAGAAACCGAGTTTAGTGAGGTGCGTTTTCACGGCGATCAGGCGCGCGCTCAGGCCGTTTACGCCGACACCATACCCCTGACAGCAGCAGACGTAGCAGAGGTGGTGTTATTCTGCGCCACCCGTCCCCCCCACGTTAATCTCAGCGAAGTGCTGGTGTTGCCTACGGCTCAGGCGGGGGCGATGTTGGTACACCGGCAGTAGCCTTTTCGGCGGCCAGTTGCTCTAGGAAGCCACTTTTGCGCATTAGGGTTGGCCACACCAGCACAAAGAAACCCATCCATACCAACACCGGAGCAGCCACCAGAGCTGTGAGCCAGAGGTGATGGCTCAGCCACCAGGCCCCCAAAATCAAACTGGTGCCCGTCAACACAATAGACCAGGGCTGGCACCACCAGGGTTTATATTGCCAAGGATTATTACTCATATCGTTTCTTTGGGCAGGGGAAATTCTTCTAAGTACAATCGCGTTGCCTCTCTTAAGCCTGCAATGGCTTGTTCAATCGTTTCTCCTTGATCTACGGTGCCAATTTCTGGACACTCTGCCACGTAAAGATCTTCCTCTTTGTGGACAACTACCGCGAAGCTGCGAGTTTTCATATCCAAGAACAGCCATCCACCAAACAGTCTTAAGACACTTATTTTCTCATTTTCTTGGAGAGCCATGCAGAAATTTAGGAGGATGGCGGCAGATCAGGCCAAAAATCTGGGTTCATGGCGTCCGTCACGGAAAAAGGACAGACCTCTGGAAACAGGGAGTCCGGCAAATCGGTTTCGGCGATGGCCAGATCTCGGGCTTCTGACCAGCTTTCAATCATAGCTTCGTCAAGTCGTGACTTTAAGCCTGGATTGCGACGGAGTAGCTTTGCGATCGCGCTCCGCTGCACCCGAATGGTGGCACGCCAACTGTTGGTTCGCTTCCAATGTTGAACTTGCCACTTCAGGAGGTGCGCCGTTAACTGAGTCAGACGAGATTCCAGTTGATCGTAGTGACGATTGCCCAAGTCCGCGACTTCCTCAATGAGATGGGGTAAATCTAACTGAGAGAATTGCCCTTGTCGCAGTAGTTGGGATTGTTCAATCGCCCAGGTATAGAAGTCCTGCTCATAAAGGGTTTGACCCATTGGCAGCCTCAGTAACTAGAGTTTTCTTGACGCTAGCATGATTCATGAAAGACCTGCAAACACACCTGAATCAAATCGGCTGCCCCCCCACCCACAAGCACAATCGGAACTTGAAGAGCGGCTTGCAAGTCAGCTACGGTCAAATCATCTAAAAATTGAGTGGTACCATGGCGCAGCATCACCGTGGGCAACAGCAAGGCATCGCCTAAATCCCGGTTCTGAAGTCCCTGCAAAAGATCCTGTCCGGTGAGCAATCCAGTCACCGTGAGGGTTTGACCCCAATAGTGGCTACAGAGCGCCACCAGGTTTATCTGTAGCCCTAGAACCTGATTGAGCCGGGTCACAATGGGCTGAAAGGCTTGCTCAACGGTATTACCCACCACCCAAGAAAGTCGTCGAGCTGGGGTCACGGCTGGGGGCAACTGACAAGCCGCCTGCTGAAACTGCTGCAAAAATTGACGAATGGAGCCGACCCCATTATCAATCTGGGGATAGTCTTCGTAGTGGGAAACAGAGGGTAACTCCTGCCCGGCTATCAGAAACCACTCATCGGCTAACCAAGCAAACTGTGAGCCAAAGATCCCGAGAAACTCTGTTTGCATAGACTGAACTTGCTTAATCACCTCTGCTGCTTTTGCCGGGGTAACGGGCACCAGGGCATCTTCTTCGGGGCGAAAGCGGGTCAATCCAACTGGCACCACGGCCACCGATGTCACGGCTGGCACCTCCCCGTGGCGAAACTCAGCCAGATCCCGCAGGGTTTGGGTGAGGTGAGCCCCATCGTTGATGCCGGGACATAACACCACCTGGGCATGAATCTGCAAGCGGCGCTCTTGAAACCAATGCAGTTGGTCTTTAATCAGCCCTGCCCGTGGGTTTTTGAGCAGGCGGATGCGCACCTCTGGCTCAGTAGCATGAACAGAAACGTACAACGGCGACAGTCGCATTTGCTCAATGCGTTGCCATTCCGGGGCAGTGAGGTTGGTGAGGGTGAGGTAACTGCCGTAGAGAAAGCTGAGACGATAATCGTCGTCTTTGAGGTAGAGGCTGGCGCGCAGACCGGGGGGCTTTTGGTCAATAAAACAAAAGGGACAGCGGTTATTACACTGGATCAAGCCATCAAAGAGCGCTGATTCAAACTCCAGACCCAATTCATCGTCGTAGTCTTTTTCAATTTCAAGACAGTGGGTTTGGTTTTGGGCATCGAGCACTTCGAGTTCGAGAACTTCATCGGCACAGAGAAACTGGTAGTCGATGAGATCCCTGGGGCGCTCACCGTTAATGGCCACCAGAGAATCTCCTGGCTCAAATCCCAGCTCGGCGGCAATGGAGTTGGATCGCACCCCAGTAATCAATGCCGGACGAATCGCAGATTCACTCATGCCGATGCTCTTAGTTAGCCTAGAAATTGGGTAAGAGGCGCAGGCCAATGGCTCCCAAAATTACGACCCCAAACAGGAGGCGATACCAAACAAAGATCCAGGTGTCTCGATTTTGCAGATACCGCAGCAGCCACACAATGGATACATAGGAGGCCACAACGGCCACCAGGGTGCCAATCAATAAGTTAAAGGGGCTAGTGCCATCGGGGCCAGCTTCTACGGCATCTTTGAGCTCTACGACCCCAGCTAGGGTAATCGCTGGCAGTCCTAATAAAAAGGAGAACCGTGCAGCAGCAGCTCGTTGAAGTCCAGTAAATAGACCCGCAGTCAGGGTGGCTCCGGAACGAGACACCCCTGGAATAATGGCCAGTGCCTGGGCAAAGCCCATAAATAGCCCATCCCTTAGTGTAACGCTCTGAAACTTACGTAGGTGGCGGCTGCTTAGTTCTGCCCAAGCCAATAGCAAAGACATAAAGATGGAGGCCAAAGCGATGGCAGCGCTACTTCGCAACGGCGAACTGTCAAAATCTGGGATAAAGGTCTTGACAAGTAGCCCAAAAACAATGATCGGTATGGTGCCCAGCATAATCCAGCAAGCCAGGAGAAAGTTGCGATCGCGCCATTTCTGAGCCAGAAGCGCCTTGTATGCCCCCCCCACAATAGTGGACAAATCCTCCCAGAAATACCACAAAATCGCAACAATACTGCCCAGTTGAATCACGGCTGTAAAGGTAACCCCCGGATCGCCCCATCCCAAAGCAACAGGCACAATTTTGAGGTGAGCCGTACTGCTAATGGGCAAGAACTCCGTTAGCCCCTGCACAATCCCGAGGATGATGGCCTGAAAGAGGTTCATGGAGCTGGTCAGACTTTGTGACACTTCAGGTGCCTCTATCCCAACTTGGGCCAGCAGTGGAGTTAGGGAATGTCCCAAACTCTGGACGAGTATCGTCTCTAGCACTGGCTGCAACATAAATTTGGGTCTCCCATCACAACAAATTTGTAGATCCTGCCCCCATTACAGGCATAGATAGCTGGACAATGATCAATCAGTTCGTGTAGCAGCTTATCAAGTTTTACCCTGACATACTCGTGCCTGGTCATCTCCAAGACCTCATGGCTCTCAAATTTGTACCCCATCTCACCGTAATTGTCGAAGTGCTGTCCGCCGCCACCGAAAGCCAAAACCGAGGCGCTAACTTTGCCCAATACCACCGCCTCGAAAGCCTGGGAGAGTAAATGCTGATCAGCTCGGACGGATCAACGTCGAGCGCTTTGGTCTCAATGATCGCCACAAGTGGGAGTTCACCCCCTACAGCTCCGGCAACACCGTGGAGTTTGCCAGTCTAGACTTTACCTGTGCCATCGACATCGAGCACTGGGGAGATCCAACTCCCCAGCACTACCATTGGGGTGTAAAGCACTTGGCGATACCGGATTCCCTGCTAGTTCAGCACTGACATTACTATCAAACACCCCAACTAGGAGGACTGCGATGCCCGACCTACTTGCCCCCACTCAACACATCACCTTGACCGAAATTTCCTGGGAGGGCTATGAAACTATTCTGAACCTGTTGGGCGATCGCCCAGTGCGGGTGACCTATAACCGAGGGCTGCTAGAACTGATGATTTTGTCCTATGGCCACGAGCGCTACAAAAAATTGTTAGCTCGTTTAGTAGAAACCCTGACGGAAGAATTGAATCTTCCCATGGAAGCAGGAGGATCCACCACCTTTAAACGCCAAAACTTGGAACGAGGTCTGGAACCCGATGAATGCTTCTATATCCAAAATCAAGCCTTGGTTCGGGGGAAGCGATCGATCGACTTAAACGAAGACCCACCCCCCGATTTGGTTATAGAAGTCGATATTACCCACAGTGCCATCGATCGCGCGGAGATTTATGCAGCCCTGGGTGTACCGGAACTGTGGCGTTGGGATAATGGGATTCTTCAATTTTGGGTGTTGAGACAGCAGCAGTATCAGCAGGTGCAAACTAGCGCCACGTTTGCGCAACTCTCTGCGACGGATTTAGAACCATTTATTGCTCTAGCCGATCAAACGGATCAAACGACCCTAATTCGTCGTTTTCGAGCCTGGGTGCAGGAAAGTCTCATGACAAGGGAAAAGGAATCATGACAGTTAACACTGATCAGTTTTTTTGGTAAACCATCACTCCCCTAGATGTGCTGATGTTCTGCGATGCCAAGCCTTTTACCCCCGGAAAACGAGCCTGGGCAGGGAGTGTGTTTCCCCCCAATGATCACGCGATCGCAGGTGCCATTCGCGGCTTACTGGAAGCTAAAGTGGAACTACACGCTAAAGATCCATTTTCGTATGGTTAAAGCTTGCCCCTTCCTTGAAATTCTAAGTGCGATCGCTGTTTTTAACCTTAATTTATAGCGGTTCTCACCTGAGTGAGGTACGGGGTGTGGGGGCAGTGCCCCCCGCACCCCATGTACTCTATTGATCTGTAAACCGCTATATTTCATCTTTATTTCATATTCACTCTCTATCCTAAGAATACTGAATCAATAGGAGTGAAAAGTTTGTGGAAGTTTCATATCTCCGCAATGGCTTCGGATTTCCAAAAAAGATTTTATGGTATTTAATGATTTTCATTGTGAGTCATGGTGTAGTTACTCAACCTAGTCTTGCAAGTGGCAGGCCGTCAGAAAGTCAAGCTACACACCTAGTTGATGCTTTTGCTTCACCTGCTGTAGCACAAGCACTAAATCATACTTATAGTATAAAGCTGCATGTGGGAAATAAACCTATCAAGGCTATGGTGATTACAATTCCAAGTCGAGTCAAAGTGCGAAATGGAGTTAATGTGCAAAATAGATCTGGTGAGCTGATTGATTCAAGCTATCAAATAGAAGATCGGCAGATTAAGGTGAATTTTGAACAAGCCCTTGAGTCAGAGCAAATAGTCCGAATATCGCTGCAAGGGGTGCGATCGCCACGATACAGTAATACCTGGATGCTTCCGGTTTCGATTCGCCATCAGGGAATTGACTTTGATATTCCGGTGGGCACTGCCTATATTCGGACGTTCGACTAGCTACATCAAGTGGGCAATGAGAATTCTCCTGGTTGAAGACGAACCCGACCTTGGCACTGCCATTCGCCGGATCCTGCATCAACACAAGTATGTGGTTGACTGGGTACAAGATGGCACCGAGGCTTGGCATTACTTAACTCTGGCAGATGTGTCCTACACGCTGGCCGTGGTGGACTGGATGTTGCCAGGTCTATCTGGACTAGAATTGTGCCAAAGACTGCGAGTCCACCAATATTCATTGCCCATTCTGATCCTGACTGCTCGGGATAGCCAGGCGGATAAAGTGGCAGGACTAGATGCCGGGGCGGATGACTATCTGGTTAAGCCCTTTGGGATGGAGGAACTCCTGGCCAGGCTGAGAGCCTTACAGCGTCGTGCCCCCCAGTTTCAACCCGCTCAACTTCAGGTTGATACCCTAACGCTGGACTACGGAACGCATATCCTCTCAACAGTCGCAGCAGGCAGGATTGAGCACGTGGAGCTAACCTCTAAGGAATTTCAAATTTTGGAATATTTTATGACTCACATTGGCCATATCGTCACCAGCCAACAACTGCTGGCTCAACTTTGGGATTTGGGAGCTGAACCCACTAGTAACGTGGTCGCAGCCCAGATTCGTCTGTTGCGCCGTAAACTGGCAGAACTTGGCCATGAGCATCGCCTTGAAACAGTTTACGGTATGGGCTACCGCTTTCACTGATTGATGGAGGTTAATCGTCTCTTTCGCCATACACGCATCCACCTAGCGGGGTGGTATGCCGGGGTCATGGGCATCATCCTGGGTCTCTGTGGATTGGGGGTGTGGCATCTGCTGACCCAAAACGCCTGGCGATCGGTTGAACAAGAATTAACTTCAGTGGCTGGCACGCTTCATGACCAGTTGGAGACCAAGCTCACCGAACCAGGCCAGCTTCCCCCAGCGGTGCCAGAGACCCTGCCGGGTCTTTGTCTCGTTGATCGGCCCTGTGCCTGGGTAGCAGAGGCCAGCCCGCGCCATATTCTGGGTCTGGCGCAACAGGGGCAATATTATCTCCACTTCTTCGACTTGCAGGGTCGGAGGCTGGCCTTTCTAGGTCTCTCTCCTGGAGAGCATCCAATTGCTCCCTTGGAAGGGTGGCAAACCTGGTCTTCCTGGAACCATGCCAGCACCTCTAACAACACCCAACGTCTGCGCTATCGTCAGCATTCGCTGATTCTAAAAACCGTTGATGGACGGCCTTGGGGGGTGATGCAGGTGGGCAAATCTTTGCAACACTACGACACAGAGCTACGGATGTTGCAATGGGTCTTGGGGTTGGGACTGCCAACGGCCATGTTCTTGATTGGTACGGCGGGTTGGGGTTTGGCAGGTCGAGCCATGGGACCCATTTATCGGTCTTATCAACTCATGCAGCAGTTTACCAGTGATGCGGCCCATGAACTCAGAACTCCTACAGCAGCACTCTTGGCAACCGTTGAGTCGGTGAGTGATCAGCAATCTAGCTTTACCTCCGAAATTCAGACCATTCTGTCCACTGTGGAACGCCAGAGTCGACGCCTGGCAGCCCTGGTTCAGGATCTATTGTTGCTGGCTCGCATGGATCAGCAACAACAGCTTCAGGAAGCCGAACCCTGTTGCTTAAACGAGTTGCTCAGCGATGTGGTTGAGGGAATATCAGTTTTAGAAATAGCCGCTGCGCTCAAACTCACCCTGCACCTTGAAGTGGCCTCTCCCCTATACGTCATCGGCAATGAACGCCAACTGGGTTGTGCGTTGAGCAATTTAATCCTCAACGCCCTAAAATACACGCCACCGGGAGGGGCTGTGCAGGTTGTTCTCGCCCAAGCCGCTCACCAGGCCATGGTTCAAGTTCGAGATACCGGCATTGGTATTGCTCCGGTTGATCAAGAACGGATTTTTGATCGCTTCTATCAGGTGAACCGAAATCAGCCTTGCGCCAATCCGGCAGCATCTCCGGGAACGGGTTTGGGTCTGGCTATTGCTCAGGCCATTGTTCATGCCCACCAGGGCACTCTTACCGTTGCCAGTGCCATAGATCGGGGCAGCACCTTTACCCTACGGCTGCCCTGTCCGGTTTGCCCCTCTCCAGGTGGCTCCATTAGAGGGTCATCGGTTAATTCTGCCATTTCATCCTGATTTCATATTTCTATGCCAGGGTGTTGGGAGTAAGAGTCTTTGGATCTACCGTGTACAAACAAGTCTTGAAAAATTCAAAATCTTTGCACTCGCCCCCCTAGCCCCCCAATTCTGGGGGGAACTAGTCCTAACTTTCGGATTTCTCCCCCCAATTTTGGGGGGTTGGGGGGCTAATGCAGTATGGAACACGGAGAACTAGAGATGTGTGTACACCGTAGGTCTTTGGCATAGATAGACGTTTTCAAAAATTCAGTGATGATCTTGAATCCAGAATATCGATTTCCCCTAAAACTGTCTCGACCGACAGGTTTTGTCATGCTATGGCTCAGTTTGGGGATCAGCGCTTGTACGTCCCCTCCTCAAATGGCAGGGAGCGACCCCAATTCCCCTGCCCCAGTCACAGAGGAAGTGTCTGAGCAGATGGGTGACATGCACTCTGGCATGAACCATGGGGATCATGCCATGGATCTAGGGCCGGCGGATGAGACCTACGACCTGCGATTTATTGACGCTATGATTCCTCACCATGAAGGCGCTGTGGTGATGGCTGAGGATGCCCTGGCAAAGTCCCAGCGGCCTGAAATTCAGCAGTTGGCTCAAGAGATCATCACCGCCCAGGCACAAGAAATTGCTCAAATGCAGCAGTGGCGCAGGGAATGGTACCCTGACATGCCTGAAACACCGATGGCCTGGCATGCCCAGGGCGATCACATGATGCCAATGACCGAGGAACAACGGCAGGCAATGATGATGGCCATGGATCTAGGGCCAGCGGATGACGAGTATGACTTGCGCTTTATTGAGGCCATGATTCCCCATCATGAAGGTGCTGTGGTGATGGCTGAGGATGCTCTAGAGAAGTCCCAGCGACCAGAGATTCAGGCTCTAGCCCAGGAAATTATGGCTGCCCAGGAACAGGAAATTGCCCAAATGCAGCAGTGGCAGCGAGCCTGGTATGGAACAGCTTCACTTTAGAGCCTCGCCTACCTTGGCTCTGCCGAGGGGCGCTCAGGGGTGTGGGGGAGCCAGTGATCGGCCTGAAGTATCTGAGCTGCGATCTTCTCCTCAGCTAGGTCTCTGCCAGTGTCAAAGAATCGTCATGCTCACGGGTGCTTTACTCCTGGCTACGACCAGTCTGGTGAATGCACACCCTGGGCATGGTGATGAGTTTCATGATCCTGGGACGCTCATACCATCGACCACATCCATTGAGGTTGATGCAGAGACAACCCGCCGTCTTGACATGCGCGTTGAGCCAGTGCGGCGACAGCGTCTTGCCTTTGGGATCAAGACTAATGGGCGAGTTGAAGCGAGTCCTAACCATCAGGTTGTGGTCACCAACCCAACGGGGGGAACTGTTCTAAACCTGTATGTGCAGCCAGGGGATCGAGTTGAGGTGGGTCAACCCTTGGCGCTACTGACCAGCCCGGAATTGGTGACGCTGAGAGCCGATGCAACTGAGCGGCAAATTGCAGCTGAGGCTGGATTGAAACAGGCGCAGGCAGACTTGTCTCTGGCGCAAGCCAATTTTCGACAGCAGCAAGCGATTGCCACTGCTGCCATTGGGCAGGCTCAAACCGCCTTTGATGTGGCTCAAGAGCGCTATGAGCGCGATCGCGAGCTGCTGGACAACGGAGCCATCCCCCGACGACAGGTATTGGAATCAGAATCGCAACTGGCGACGGCTCAGACTGACCTCGAACAAGCGCGCAGCCGTCTGGCAGTTCTAGAGGCTGAAAATCAGCTTCGGCGGGCGCACACAGCCTTGGATGCTGCCCAATCGCGCCTGGAAATGAGTGATCAAGCCTACCAAGCGCGTCTGCGGCAATTGGACACCACGGCCAACCCTGATGGCACGGTTACCGTTCTAGCACCCATTGCGGGTGTCGTGGCCGAGCGCTCAGTCACCCTAGGTCAGTCTGCCCAGGACGCAGGGGCAACTTTGATGACCTTGATTGACCCGCAATCGGTCATGGTCACCGCTGACCTTTATGAAAAAGACCTAGACCAAGTTGCCGTTGGCCAAGCTGTTCGCATCACTGTGGCCGGACTCCCCAACCGCATTTTCTCAGGGCGGGTGCAGGTGATTGGTGCCGCTGTTGAGCGGGAGCAGCGAGTGATCCCTGTGCAAGTTGGCCTCGATCCCCTGGATGAGCAACTCCAACCCGGTCGGTTTGCTACCCTGGAAATTCTCACTGAGCAGACCCCGCAGGCGGTTTTGGCTGTCCCGCAATCGGCTCTTGTGGAGCAGCAGGGACAGTCGCTGGTCTATGTGCAAAATGGTCAGACCTTTGAGCCAGTGGAGGTGCAAGTGGGTCGAGTGGCTGGCGATCAAGTGGAGATTGAGCAGGGCCTATTTGAGGGGGATCAGGTAGTTACCCAGGGGGCGGCACTGCTCTATGCTCAGTCCTTACGCGGTGGATCTGCCCCCAACTCGTCCGATCAGGTAGACCCCCCAGCGCCCCAGGACAGTGAGAGCGATCGCAGCTGGCACTGGCTGGCGATCAGCAGTAGTGTTGCCCTGGGGACATTTGGGTTAGGTCTGGCCTGGGGGCGTCGCCGCCGCCGTGGTTCTGGGCTAATGCTTGGGTCAGATCGGGAGCGACCTGACCCCCTAGAAGAGACCGCCAGGGGCACATCCGAAGGTTCGCCAACTTCTGGTTCCGAAGTTGAGCATCAGGTGCCTTCGGAGCTGCCCTAAAGGACTGCCCTATGCTCAATGCAATTCTGAAAGAATCAATTGTAAAGCGCTGGCTGGTGGTGCTGGGAGCCATCCTGGTCACGGTGCTAGGAGTCTACAACTTGACGCAGATGCCCCTGGATGTTTTCCCAGACTTTGCCCCCCCTCAGGTTGAGATTCAAACGGAAGCTCCCGGTCTGGCCCCAGAGGAGGTCGAAGCCTTAATTACCCTCCCCATTGAAAGTGCCATGAACGGGACACCTGGGGTTGAAACCGTGCGCTCGTCTTCAGCCGTCAGCATCTCTTTGGTGAAAGTCATTTTTGGATGGGGAACCGATATTTATCAGGCTCGCCAACTGGTCACAGAGCGATTGCAGCAAATTCAAGCCAGTTTGCCCGAAGGCGTGAGACAGCCGCACATTTCCCCGATTACGTCACCAGTGGGAACGGTGCTCATGTATGCCTTCAACCTGGATCCTGCTGCCGATGAGCAGACGGCGACTTCTCTGATGGCTCTGCGTCAGTTGGTGGAGCGCAATATTCGCAATCCGGTGCTGGCCGTGCCGGGGGTCTCTCAGGTGATTGTCTATGGTGGTGATGTCCAGCAGTATCAAGTGTTAGTCGATCCGGAGCGGCTAGTGGCGTTTAATGTCTCACTCTCTGAGGTCACTGAAGCCGCCGCCGCCGCCAATCGCAATGCCGCTGGCGGTTTTTTAAGGACGCCCGATCAAGAGTTTGTGATCCGAGGGTTGGGACGGATTGAAGATCAATCGGATTTAGCCCATGCCGTGGTCACCGCTCGCCAGGGAACGCCTGTGCTGTTGCAGGATGTGGCCACCGTGCAATGGGGAGCCGCCCTCCAGCGAGGCGATGGCAGCCTCCATGGGGAGCGAGCTGTGGTCATGGTGGTCAACAAGCAGCCCCAGGTTGATACCCCGACCGTCACCCAAGCCATTGAGGGGGTGATGGCGCAGAGTCAAGCCAGCTTGCCTGGGGATGTGAGGGTCACGGTGACGTTTCGCCAGGAGAACTTTATTGAGGCTTCTGTGGCGAATGTGCTAGCGGCCTTGCGCGACGGCACGGTGATTGTATCCATTGTACTGGTGCTGTTTTTGATGAACTGGCGTACGGCGATCATTACGCTCAGTGCTATTCCCCTGTCCCTGTTGGTGGGGATGATGGTGCTGAACCTCTTAGGCCAGGGCATCAATACCATGACCCTGGGAGGATTGGCGGTCGCCATCGGCTCGGTAGTTGATGATTCGATTGTGGATATGGAGAATGCCTATCGGGGTCTGCGCCACAATCAACAGGCTGGCTCACCCCGCCACCCCTTGCAGGTGGTCTATGACACCTCGGTTGAGGTGCGAGTCAGCGTCATTTTCTCTACGGTCATTATTGCGGTGGTCTTTGCGCCCATCTTTGCCCTGTCTGGGGTCGAGGGGCGGATTTTTGCCCCTATGGGGGTGGCCTATTTGGTCTCGATTTTGTCTTCTACCCTGGTGGCCATGACCCTGTCGCCAGCCTTGTGTGCGATTTTGCTGGCTCGATGTCCACTGCCCAGCGAGGAAACCTGGATGACCGCCCTCAGCCAAAAGCTGTATCGTCCGGTATTGCGCTGGGTCTTGTCCCATGCTCGGGCGGTGCTGGCGGTGACCTTGGCTATTTTGGTGGCTACCGTCGTGATCTTGCCTTCGTTGGGACGGGTGTTTCTACCGGAATTTCGAGAGCCGTCTTTGGTAAATGCCATGTTGCTATACCCCGGTATGTCCCTGGAAGCCACCAATCGGGCGGGATTTGCCATGCAGGAAGCCCTGATGGAGGATCCTCGCTTTGATACCGTGCAACTGCGGGCAGGGCGGGCCTTGGGCGATGCCGATGCCGGGGGGGTGAATCTGGGTCACCTGGATGTGGAGCTGAGTGCGGTAGGATTGCGCGATCGCGCTGCCAGTGTTGAGAAAGTCCGCCAAGAATTTAATCGCTTGCCAGGGGTGGCTGCCAGTGTGGGTGGGTTTATTACCCATCGCATGGATGAGGTGCTATCGGGTGTGCGCAGTGCCATTGCCGTTAAAATTTTTGGCCCCGATCTCGCGGAACTGCGTCACATCGGCCAGGAGGTTGAGGCCACAATGCAAACGATCCCAGGTGTGGTTGATCTCCAGCTTGAGCCTCAGGTGCCGATTCGGCAACTGCAAATCCAGTTTGACCGCGCCGCTGCGGCTCGCTATGGTCTTTCTGTTGGCCATCTGGCGGAAATGATCGAAACGGCGCTCAACGGTCGTGTGGTGTCCCAAGTCCTCCAAGACCAGCAATTATTTGATCTGCTGGTGTGGCTTCAGCCTGAGAGCCGCAATACCTTAGAGACCCTCCGCAATTTGGGGGTGGATACCCCCAGCGGCCAAAAGATTCCCCTCGGCCAAGTGGCGAACCTTGAGTTTGGCACCGGCCCCAACACCATTAATCGGGAAAATGTCTCTCGCTTGATTACGGTGTCAGCCAATGTAGCAGGCCGCGACCTTGGCTCTGTGGTGCAGGATATTCAAACTCGGATTCCAGAGGCCGTCACCCTGCCCCAGGGCTATTTCATTGGGTATGGGGGACAATTTGAAGCCGAGCAAAGTGCCAGTCGCAATCTCCTCATTTTTGGTGCCCTGGCCCTGGGCGCGATCGCAGTCCTCATGTATTTTGCCGTGAAATCTGTCCCCGCTATGGTGATGATTTTGGTCAACCTGCCCCTGGCCTTGGTGGGTGGCATTGTTTCAATTGTGTTGACAGGCGGTATTCTCTCCGTTGCCTCCATGGTCGGATTTATCACCTTGTTTGGAGTGGCCACTCGCAATGGCCTGCTGTTAGTTGATAACTACAACCAGAAATTGCGCCAGGGAATGCCCCTCACCCAGGTGATCCGCCAAGGGACGAGTGAACGGTTGATCGCCATTTTAATGACCGCCCTCACCTCAGCCCTGGGGATGATTCCCCTGGCCTTGGGTAACGCCGCCGGTCAAGAGATTCTGCAACCCCTAGCCATTGTGGTTCTGGGTGGCCTGTTTAGCTCGACCGCCCTCACGTTAGTGGTTTTACCGGCACTGTATGTGGTTGGAGGAAGATGGTTAATGCCGAAAGATGTCACCCCCCTGGCTCCCCCGCAACCCCCGGCTTCAGCAGCCAAAATTCATTGAATTCCAAGGTTTCAGGTGTTGGTGAGGGTTGGCCGACCCATACCAAGTTTCACGAGCCCGCATTCCTCGCAAGGGGGTTTATCCATGCTGAGTGAATAGTTAAAAACGTGAGTTCGACAGCTCTCGTCTGCCCTCACCCCAACCCCTCTCCCAGGATTGGGAGAGGGGCTAAAACGTTGAATTTCTGCTCTGTTCCCCCTCTCCCAACATTGGGAGAGGGGGCTAGGGCGGATAAGTCGTCGAACTCACGTAGTTAAAAGATTAATTAAAACTATTATAAAAAATCTATAAATAAGTTCAACCTATAACTTGCATCGAAAATTGCAGTCGGGTTTTGGGGTTTTAGGTGTTCCCCAGCTCGAAAATTTCGTATAGACTCAGTGACATAGAAAAACCGAAGAGGATTTATAAAACTAAATCTCTCTTGTTGGCTAGTCCGCCCCGGGGTTAGCCGACGATTGACCCAAGGGGACAGTTGTCTGAGTTGAGGCGATCGCCCCAAAGCTTTTCCACCATGCCCATATCGTTTACAGCGCGCCTAATCTGGCAGCGTTGCAAGGAGATCTTATGTCCGATTTTGCTCACATCACCCGCCGCAAGTTTTTGGCCACCGCCGGAGCCTCGGCGGCGGTGGCCGTTTTGCTCAAAGGCTGTGTCGGGAATCCCCCCTCGGCGACCCCCGAGGCCACGACTGCTCCTGTCCCCGGACCTGTGGCCGCAGGCGATACCCCCGAGACCCCCACGATCAAGCTGGGCTACATCCCCATCGTTGAGTCAGCAGCGATGATCATTGCCCAGGAGAAAGGGTTGTTCGCCAAATATGGCATGACCGGAGTCGAACTCTCCAAGCAGGCGAACTGGGCCTCGGCCCGCGACAACGTCACCATTGGCTCCGGCGGGGGTGGCATCGACGGCGGTCAGTGGCAGATGCCCATGCCCCACTTGATCAGCGAAGGCATTATTACCAACGGGCAAAAAGTACCCATGTACGTGCTGGCCCAGCTCAATACCCAGGGCAACGGCATTGCCATCTCTGGCCTCCATGCAGGCAAGGGCTTAGGCAAGGATATCTCCAGTGCCGCAGATTACATTAAGGGCTTTCAGGCCAATCAGGGCCGCAAGTTCAAAGCTGCTCACACCTTTCCCAACGTCAATCAGGACTTTTGGATTCGCTACTGGTTTGCCGCAGGCGGCATTGACCCCGACACCGACATCGACCTGCTGGCGGTGCCCCCCGCCGAAACGGTGCAGGGTATGCGCAATGGCACCATGGACGCCTTCAGCACTGGCGACCCCTGGCCCTACCGTATCGTCGCCGACAACATTGGCTTCATGGCCACCCTTACCCACGAAATTTGGCCCTTCCATCCGGAAGAGTACCTGGCCATTCGGGCCGACTGGGTGGATGCCAACCCCAAGGCTACCAAGGCACTGCTGAAGGCCATCATGGAAGCTCAGCAGTGGATCGACAACCCTGCCAACCGGGCTGAGGTAGTCAAAATCTGCTCCGGCCGCAATTACTTCAACATTGCGCCTGAGATTTTGACGCCTCCCTACGAGGGCAAATACACCATGGGAGATGGCAAAGCCGCCTTCGATGACTTCAACGCTGGCCCCCTTTACTGGAAAGACCCCAAGGGTAGCGTGTCGTACCCCTACAAGAGCCACGACACCTGGTTTCTCACCGAAAGCATGCGCTGGGGCTTTCACAAAGATCAGCTCACCGACTTTGACACTGTTCAGCGCCTTGTTGATGCCGTCAACCGCGAAGATCTCTGGCGCGAAGCGGCCACCGAAGCAGGCTTGACCGCCGATATTCCCGCCAACACCTCGCGGGGCATCGAGACCTTTTTCGATGGCATTAAGTTTGACCCCGCTAACCCCGAGGCGTACCTGAAGAGCCTCACGATCAAGCGGGTCTAGGAGGCAAAGGGTAATGGGTAGATGCGAAGTCTCTCTCCGAAGCCCATCCACTCCTTTTCCTCCCCTAGTTCTGGTTCAGAGAGAGCCAGCCGTAGACAGTGTGGTTTCCATCGTCAACCGCGTCAACTGTCTCGACTGGGTTCTGAACCAGCCTGCCTCGGCCATTGTTCCAACTGCGTGGCCGGGGTGGGTTTCCTCATCCCTCACAGGTGTTGTGGATTAAGCAACCCGAACGGTGAGGGCTAACAACGTCACTCAGCATACATCAGCACAGTCAACCCTCATAGAAGAAAACACATCATGATTACTCAAGCACCCTCTCGCAGGCAGACCCGTTCTAGCTCAGTTCTCTCATCCATTCAGCAATTTTGGCAGAAGCGTAGAGATGATTTAATTCCCCCGATCTTTGGCATTGCCGTGTTTTTAGGGATGTGGCAGTTGTTCTCGTGGTCCGGGGTGACCCGGCTGCCGGGGCCACTCAGTCTCTGGACTGATACGCGCACCCGAGAGCTGCTGCTGTATCCCTTTTACGACCTGGGTGGGTTAGATAAGGGGCTGTTTTGGCAAACTCTAGCTAGCCTGGGTCGGGTGGCGAAGGGCTACACGGCAGCCGCAGTGGTGGGAATTGCTCTGGGGGTATTGGTGGGTACGAGTCCCTGGTTGAATAAGGCGACCTACCCGATCTTTCAGTTTTTGCGGATGGTAGCCCCGCTGGCCTGGGTACCCATTGCCTTAGTGGCTCTGCAACAAAACCAGCCTGCTGCCATCTTCGTGATTTTTATTACGGCGGTGTGGCCGATTTTGATCAACACCATTGAGGGAGTACGGCAAATTCCCGAAGACTATGACAATGTGGCTAAGGTGCTGAAACTATCACGCAAGGACTATTACTTCAACATTCTGTTTCCTTCGGCATTGCCCTACATTTTTACTGGCTTGCGCATTGCAATCGGACTAGCCTGGCTGGCCATTATTGCCGCCGAGATTGTGATGTCGGGGATTGTAGGTATCGGCTTTTTTATCTGGGATGCCTACCAGCAGAACTACATCAGTGAAATTATTCTGGCGGTGTTTTACATCGGTCTGGTGGGGCTGCTGCTCGATCGCCTGATTGCCTTTTTGCAGATGAAAATCGCCCCTGCCAGAAAATAGCGGCTTCCCCTTCCAATGGGAGTCTCTAGGGTGCGTCATGGCCTGATCTTCCCGGTTAACCCACCGCCCAGGCGCACTGCTCACCTCAGCACCACTTCTCGATACTGTGAGAGGCTGTCTTTACAGTATTCCCATGCTCTACATTTGCCCCCCAACCCCCGATTCTAGGGGCTTTGATCACTCTTAAGTCCCCCAGAATGGGGGATTTAGGGGGCGGGTGCAAGGCGTTAGAAACGTTTCAAACTGCCTCTGAGCGGTGCCCACCCCATGATATGTCATCACGCAAAAGTTCCACGGAGGAAATCATGAGTTTATTAGTTGCAGTAGACCAGGTGGACAAGGTGTTTTCCCTGGCAGATGGCGGCGAGTATATTGCCCTTAAGGGAATTGATTTGACGATTAAACAGGGAGAATTTGTCTCGTTTATTGGCCACTCGGGTTGTGGAAAATCGACTCTTTTAAATATGATTGCGGGCCTATCGCTGCCCAGTTCTGGAGTGCTCACCCTGGAGGGCAAAAAGATCACTGAACCTGGCCCCGATCGCATGGTTGTTTTCCAAAACTATTCCCTCTTACCCTGGCGCAGCGTCCGGGAAAACATAGCCCTAGCGGTGAATCGAGTCTACGGCGATCGCCCCAAGGGGGAGCGACGGAGCATTGTGCAAGAGCACATCAACCTGGTGGGATTGCAGCAGGCCGCCGACAAAATGCCTGATCAGCTTTCGGGAGGGATGAAGCAGCGGGTGGCCATCGCCCGCGCCTTGGCCATTCGACCCAAGCTGCTGCTGCTAGATGAACCCTTTGGAGCCCTAGATGCCCTGACGCGGGGCAATCTGCAAACCCAACTGATGCGCATCTGCGACGAGAACAACGTCACCGCCGTAATGGTCACCCACGACGTGGATGAGGCAGTGCTGCTCAGCGATCGCATCGTCATGCTCACTAACGGCCCCGGTGCCGAAATCGGAAACATCCTTGAGGTGGATATTCCCCGCCCGCGAGAGCGCATGGTGGTGGTGGAGCACCCTAGCTACTACAGCCTGCGCAGCGAGATCATCTACTTCCTCAACCAGCAAAAACGGATCAAAAAGCTGCGGGCTAGAAAGACCCAGGCCGTCGCCCGCCATGGGTTAGAGAAGGTGAACCTGGATATTGGCTTTGTGCCCCTGATCGCCTGCGCCCCCGTGGCCATCGCCAAAGAAAAAGGCTTTTTCACCAAGCACGGCCTTGATGAAGTCAACCTGGTGCGTGAGACCAGTTGGCGGGGCATTGTGGATGGCATTGCCGGAGGCTACCTGGATGCTGCTCAAATGCCCTCAGGCATGCCCCTGTGGTTTACCCTTGGGGGCCATAAAAACCAGCCCCTACCCGTGGTTACCACCCTGACCATGACCCGCAATGGCAACGCCATCACCCTGGCCCGTCGCTTTTATGAGCAGGGGGTTTATAGCCTGGAGAGCTTCCGGGAGATGCTGCACCGCACCCCCGAAATTCAGCACCGCATGGGCATGGTACACCCCTCATCAATGCACAATCTGCTGCTGCGCTACTGGCTGGCCGTCGGGGGCATCGATCCTGACCGGGATCTGGCACTGCAAACCATTCCCCCAGCCCAGATGGTGGTGGATTTAAAAAATAACGCCATTGACGGGTTCTGTGTAGGCGAACCCTGGAATCTACGGGCCGCCATGGATGAGGTGGGCTTTACCATCGCCACCGATCGCGAAATCTACGACGGCCATCCCGGCAAGGTGCTAGGGGTGCGCGAAGCCTGGGCCAGCGCCCACCCCAACACCCACATCGCCCTCACCAAGGCGCTGCTGGATGCCTGCCGCTACTGCGCCGATCCCGAAAACGAGCCAGAGATCCGCCAGATTCTCTCCCCGCGGGCCTATCTGGGCACCCCAATGGAATATATCCACCTAGGCAATCCCCACACCAAAGTATGCGAACTTCAGCAGCCGATGCGTGAGTACGCCCACCACCTCTTCTTTGGCAACGGCGCGAATCGACCCAGCCGCACCGAGCACCTCTGGCACATGACCCAACTGGCCCGCTGGGGCGATGTTCCCTTTCCCCGCAACTGGCTGGAAATTCTGGAGCGCATCATCCGGGTCGATGTCTACAGTACCGCAGCCCGCGAACTGGGTCTGCTCGACGCCAAGTTTACTCGGGGCAGCATTCACCTATTCGACGGCACCGACTTCGACGCCGAAGACCCCATCGGCTACCTGAACAGCCTTGCCATCAAGCGTGATATTACCATCGCTGAGGTGGTGCTCGATGGAGCGATCGCAGCCTTTGCTGCGTAGCAAATCGGCCTAATCCCCTGCCAAGAGGGGATGAATCCCCGGATTTCAGAGCTATTCCCCAGCCAGGGGATTTCAAACTTCATCATCATCTTCATCATCATAAGGATTACTCAATGCAACCCACCCACCTCCAATCCCGCCGTCCTAGCCATCCCGACCGACTAAACCATGCCCAGGGAGCGAATACATCTGGTTTCCTGGTGTTCGATCAGGTTTCTAAAGGCTTTCCCACCCCCAAAGGCATATTCCCTGTACTGGAGAATGTCAACTTGACGGTTCAGGAAGGAGAATTTGTCTGCTTCATTGGCCACTCTGGCTGTGGTAAATCGACCCTACTAAGTTTGGTGTCGGGGTTTCAGCAGGCCACTGGGGGGGCTGTCACCCTCAAAGGGCAACCCATTCTAACGCCAGGGCCCGATCGGATGGTGGTGTTCCAAAACTACGCGCTGCTGCCCTGGCGCACGGTGTTTGAGAACGTCTACCTGGCAGTGAAGGCCGTATGGCCCAACAAGCCCGAGGCTCAAAAGCGGGCGATCGTCCGAGATCACCTGGCCATGGTGGGGCTGACCGAAGCCGCTGACAAATGCCCTGATCAGATTTCCGGCGGGATGCGACAGCGGGTGTCTATTGCCCGTGCCCTGGCTATTCGCCCCGAGGTGCTGATTCTCGACGAACCCTTTGGGGCGCTGGATGCGATCACCAAGGAAGAACTTCAAGAAGAGCTGCTCAAAATCTGGAACGAGCATCGCTGCACGGTGTTGATGATCACCCACGACATCGACGAGGCCCTGTTTTTAGCCGATCGCCTCGTGATGATGACCAATGGCCCCGCCGCCACCATTGGCGAGGTGATGGAGATTCCCTTTGAGCGACCCCGCGATCGCGACCAGATCATGGAAGATCCTCTCTACTACCAACTCCGCAACCACGCCCTGGATTTTCTCTATAACCGCTTTGCCCACGACGAATAGAGAGCTGCCCTGCCACTGACAGGGAAACATCCCCAGGCAACTTTTGAGGTGCATCTGAGGAGGGTGGGGCGGTGTATCCCGTCGATGTGCTTCAGCCCGAGGGGATGCCGTTCTGGGTTGCGCGCAATTAGAACGCACTATGCGCATCGATTGTCGAAACTCTGACCGCTGGTGAGGTAACAGGCTGGCGTTCCGCCGTTAGAATTGCATGGTGACTGAGAGATGGCCATACCGCGGCGGTAATGGTGACAGGTCACGATTCAAACAAGCTGCTGATCCTGCAACTGGCTGTCGTTTAGATGCGCAACAGCTTATTCTCTCCGTCGCCCCTAAAGATGTCTCTAGGATCCTCAAGGTGAACATTGTGCCACCCACCTGAGCATAAATTTATCCTCAATCCCCCCCAGGGGCATCAGAAGCGTGATACATTAAGAAAAGATATTACAAAAATTAATAATATCCAACAGTTCTTTTCATAACTGAGTTAACTTTACTTTTCAACCTCCCCCATTATGCAAGTCGCCAAGTCTTCCGTTCCTGTCCTAGTGGGAAAAATAGGTACCCTACGAAGCTGGCGTTTCTTTAGTGCAGCCATCTTTTTGGTCTCTGTTCCTGTCTTTATCCAAGCGCCCCTAGTGCGTGCTTGGCCGTGGATCGGATTATTGAGCACCGGGCTATGGCTGGGGACTGGCTGGGTTTTGCAGAAGCGTCCGGCTTCTGCAAATTGGGGATCTCTGATTTTGGGATTTACATTGACCTGGATAGCTGGGTCGCTTTATTGGGGATGGCTACGGTGGGAACCCCTATTGCATCTGCCGGTTGAAGCTTTGGCAGTGCCATTGGTTCCGCTTCTTTTGCGAATCCGGGCTGCCCGACTGGGCATTTTCTTTTATTTGGGTTCTCTGTTGGGAACGGCGATTACCGATTTGTACTTTTATATTGTGGGGTTAATCCCCTATTGGCGACAGTTGATGCAGGTTGAGCCTGACCTGGCACTGCCAATCCTCCAGGATGCTTTGGGGGTGATGCAAACCCCTTGGGGACAGGCTTGGGCGCTGATTTTGATTTTGGTCTTGTTGTTTTTGAGCTGTGCCCCCTTGGTGCAAAGGGGTGTGCTGATCGGGGCTAGCTCCCACTTCCACTGGTGGGTATTTTCAGGGGCTGTGGTAAGCACCCTGCTGGTTGATGGACTGTTCTGGCTTAGTGCAACTCAACTGTAAGCCCTCACTCCATAAGGGTGAGAGGAATCCAGTTCCACTGAGCGGTTTTGAGATTTTGGTAACCCGGTAGCCACTCCGAAAGAGTCGTAGAGAGGAATGCCCCGAGAGATCCGGGCCAAAATGTTGAGGAATAATTGCGAACAACGGGTTCTCCGTCAATTCCGGCCAGCTCTGTAGCCTTATTGAGCGCGTCTGTACTGTTTCCTAGAGAGTCTACCAGTTCCAAGGTGACTGCCTGTGAGCCAGTAAAGATGCGCCCATCGGCAAGAGGTCTCAGGGTATCAATAGAGAGGTCACGTCCGGCTGCGATCGCATCTAAAAACTGTTGATAAGACTCACTGACAATCCCTTGAACCAAGGCTCGTTCATCAGCAGTAGGATCCCGGAACGGAGACAAAATATCCTTATACTGGCCACTTTGAACCGTACTAGTTGTGACACCAATCTTATCCAAGAGCGATGACACATTTTGGGTGCGCACAATCACCCCAATCGAACCCGTCACAGTCGCGGGGTTGGCCACAATATGCTCAGCGGCACTGGCCACGTAATACCCCCCAGACGCCGCCACATCTCCCAGGCTTGCCACAATTTTGATGTCGGTTTCCTGACGGGTACGCATCAACTCCTCATACACGGCTTGGGACGCCGAAGCCGTCCCACCAGGGCTGTTAATGCGCAGCAAAATCGCCTTCACCTCATCCTCACGGGCGCGTCGTACAGCCCGAATCAGATTGTTGGCACCTGCATCATCTGCCCCAAACCCTCCAGCCGCTGTGTCGCTAATGATCCCATAGACATCAATGAGAGCGACATCTGCCTGTTGTAGCCCTGAGCCAAACCCAGCACTTCGACTGGGGGTAGTACCACTCAGCCAATTACCTAGTGCTGCCACCAGGCAAACTACAACTAACATTAAAGCCAAAATACGATCCAATCGCATCAACCGTTACTCTCCCTGTCTACCTACGGTGTACACATATCTCTGGATAACCCCATTCCACCCTGCATTAGCCCCCCCAACCCCCCCTCGCGCAGCGTGCCCGAAGGGCGTAATTCTGGGGGGAGATCAACGAAAAACTGGGACTATTTCCCCCCAGAATTGGGGGGCTAGGGGGGCGAGCGCAAAGATTTTGAATCTTTTCAAGACTTGTGCGTACACGGTAGCTCTGTCTGCAGATCTAGTTCCTGCCGTAAAACGGGTAGGTTGCCTCTATCGTACCAAGGGAACTCCTTCGCAAGTCTTGACCCGTTCAGAGTCGTTCGAGAGATCAATTCGATAAGATAATCCTAGACTCTATCTTGGATGTTGGAGAGATTAACCATGCCTCCCCTGTTAGTTTTGGTGTTGCTTATCGTTTACATCGGTGGTGGTTGGAAGTTTTGGACTGGGTTTAACCGCACCAACTTTAGTCAAAGCCGTCTGATTCTCACCCTGTTGTGGCCCTTCTTGATCGTCAACAAGCCCTATCGCCAAAATTTTCGCAAAGCGCTGAAAGGCTAGGTTGACACCAAGCCAGACTCACTCATAGGCAACGGAATGTCCAAAAAACAACCGCACCAGGCTCATGTTTCTTCGCCCCAAGCCTCGGCATTAGGCGAACAGCCTGATTCGTGGCAACCGCTTCTGGGTGCTGTCGCCCACCGGTTTAACCGCGAATATGAACGCCAGCCCTTTGATTTGCCAACTGAGGTCGAAGCCATGCCCATCTTTCGGGAATGGGCCTCGGGGGAATTGCAGGCCAAGATTGCTTCTCCATTTTGGCAGATGGTGCAGCCCCGCAAACATCAACACTGGTTAGATCTCGGCTGTGGCATTAGTCTCCTGATTTACCCTTGGCGAGACTGGGATGCATTTTTCCACGGGCAAGAGATTAGCCGCATTGCTCAAGAAGCCCTCAATCAGCGTGGCCCCCAACTCAACTCCAAAATTTTTAAAGGCGTGAAGCTGGCACCAGCCCATCGACTAGAGTATGACCCACAGACTTTTGACCATGTTGTCGCCACTGGTGTGAGTTGTTATTATCCGGTGGACTACTGGCAGACTGTATTAGCCCAGGTACGGCGAGTACTCAAGCCTGGGGGAACTTTTATCTTTGATGTCATTAATCTAGACGCACCCCTGGCCGAAAACTGGGCGATCTTAGAGACTTATCTGGGGGCAGAAGTTTTTCTGGAGCCGCTAGAGACTTGGCAAGCTAGTTTTAAGCAGGCAGGCGTCACCCGCATCCAGTCACAAACTTCCCCTCTGTTTCAGATGTACCAGGTCAACTGGTGAACTGGAGTAAATCAGTACCGATGGACTATGAGCAATTATGAAGTCGGCAACACTGCCAAAGAGTCCGGTTGGATTTGGGTCAAAGCTGCTTTGACAACTGCCGCGCCAGCATCGATTTGACTAGAATGTTCGGTGAGATAGCGTTTCCACGCCCGACTGCCCGGCTGCCCGGCAAACAGTTGCAGCATGTGTCGTGTAATTTTGTGCAGCTTGAGTCCTTGAGCTGTCCAGGTGTCAATATAGGGAAGCATGGCTCTCACCACCTGTGCCCGACTAGGGGGAACGAAGTCTTCGCCAAAAAGGGTGTGGTCAGCCTCTGCCAACAGATAGGGATTGTCGTAAGCTGCTCGACCTATCATGACCGCATCGACTTGCTTTAATTGGTCTTGAACTTGGGTCAACTGGGTAAACCCACCGTTGATTTCAATCCATAAATGGGGAAACTGCTGCTTAAGACGGTGTACGTCTCCATGGCGAAGGGGGGGAATTTCCCGATTTTCTTTGGGGCTTAGTCCCTGAAGCCAAGCTTTGCGGGCATGGACGGTGAAGTGGCGACAGCCGGCTGCTGCTACAATTTCCACAAACTTTACCAGATCTTCGTAGCGATCGCACCAATCAATACCAATCCGATGCTTCACCGATACCGGAATCTGGGTGGCTGCCCTCATTGCGGCGACACAATCTGCGACCCGCTGGGGCTGTGCCATCAGACAAGCTCCAAAGTTACCGTCTTGAACCCGACTGCTCGGACATCCCACATTTAAGTTGATGGCGTCATAGCCCATGTCCGCAGCAATTCGGGCACAGAGCGCCAAATCGCGGGGATGATCACCCCCCACTTGTAATACCAGGGGTTTTTCCGCTATTGAAAACCCCAAGAGTCGCTGGCGATCGCCATGCAAAATAGCTGCACTCGTAACCATCTCGGTATAGAGTAACGTCCGCCGACTGATTTGCCGCAGAAAGTAGCGACAGTGACGATCGGTGCGATCCATCATCGGCGCAACACTTAAGACAGGAAATGAACCTGAAGTACCCTGTCTCTCCGTATTAGTGGGGCAGAGAACGGGTCGAACCATGGGCGTATGATCTAGAACTTCTGGGGAGATTGAGCCGGTGAGCTGAGGTTAAACAGCATTTGTAAAGACTGCATGGCTTTGCGTCTGGCCTCAATATCTTGTTGGGCGCGGAGCTGCACCATCGGATCATGCAGAATTTTGTTGACAATCCCTCGGGTCAAGGCTTCGATGACCTCTTGATGTTTTTCAGCAAATTCAGTTCCCAAGCGCGACAGGGCTTTTTCCAACTCCTGTTCTCGAATTTGTTCAATCTTGGCACGCAGGCTGCTGATGGTGGGCACCGTTTCTAAAGAACGCCACCAGACATCAAAAGCATCCAGCTCCTCTTCTAGCAGCGCCTCAGCTTCCATAGCCATCTGCCGACGACTTTCTTGGTTTTGGGCGACCACAGCTTTGAGATCATCCACGTTAAAGACATGTACCCTATCTAGCTCGTTGACATTAGCATGAACATTTCGAGGCACAGAAATATCCACAATCATCAAATTGCGGCTATGGGTGAGAATGGGCTCCAAACACCTGCGATCTAATAAAGGCTCTGTCGCAGCAGTGCTGGTAAACACCAGATCAACCTCTGCTAGAACGAGTTCCATCTCCGAGAGATGTTGCAGTTGCAAAGTTGCCTCTTGAAACTGCCTTGCCAGGTCTTCGGCTCGCTTGAGCGATCGATTCAGGATCGTGATCTGGCTTGCCCCTTTGCTGAGCAAATGCTTAACCAGCAGCCGGGACATTTTACCTGCACCAATAATCGCAACACGACAGTTCATCAAGTTGTCAATTTTGACCTGAGCCAGCTCCACCGCAGCAGAGCTAATAGAGACAGCTCCTGTGCCAATGCTGGTTTCGGTTCGAACCCGCTTGCCCGCTGAAATGGCTTGCTTGAACAGGCGATTCAAGAGCGGCCCAGAGCCGTTGTATTGTTGTGCCAATCGATGAGTTTCTTTGACCTGAGCGAGGATTTGACCTTCTCCCAATACCAGGCTATCTAGGCCAGCAGACACCCGCATCAGATGCATAACGGCATCTTGGTGCAACAAAATAAACAAGTGAGGGCGGAGTTCACCGGGAGAAAGATGACTCCAGTCGCATAGAAACTGGGTCAGTTCACGAATGCCACTTTCGGTTTCGGGGGTGACAATATAGACCTCAAGTCGGTTGCAAGTGCTGAGAACTGCTGCTTCTTCAATGTGGGGGTAACTTCGTAGTTGATTGAGAGCCTTTTCTTTGGCATCGTCAGGGACGCTGAGTTGTTCACGGATTTCAACGGGGGCTGTTTTGTGACTCAACCCAACTACGACTATGTTCATGGATCCTCCCTAGCAATTCTCCTCTTTTTTTATGGCGCGTGAGTTTTAAAGCATGGTGACGCGCAAATTTACTAAAAATCTCTGAAGTTTTATCGGCAGATCGTTAGGCTAGATCGCAGCTCCCACAAGTTTTGACTTAAGACGGGCAGGTGTAAGGGTTAGAGATGAATCCTAAACCCTTGCACCTGTCTGACTAGATTTTATCTAGACCAACTGAAGGGCTTTCGGTCGTTTCGGCGTCTCAAACATGTGAATGGTATCCACAAAACGAGCCGTTTTAGATTGGGTTGAGATGACCAAAGACTGAGTGCGAGCCCCCCCTGAAAAGAAGCGAACACCTCTCATCAAGGACCCAGGGGTGATACCGCAAGCCGCAAACAGCACCGTTTCACCACCAGCTAGCTCTTCGGCGCTATAGACCCGGTCTGGGTCATGAATCCCCATTTCAGTGAGCCGAGCCAGGTTGGCTTCTTTACTTTCGCCAATCAGGCCGGTTTTGACGACGGCTGGGTCGTAGATTAACTGACCTTGGAAATGACCTCCGAGCGCTCGCATGGCAGCGGCAGAAATCACTCCTTCAGGTGCTGCGCCAATGCCCATGAGGGCGTGGACATTGGTTCCAGAGAACGCACAGGAAATAGCCGCAGAGACATCCCCATCGGAAATTAAACTCACCCGCGCCCCTGCATCACGAATTTCTTGGATCAACTCGGTGTGGCGATCTCGCTTCATGACCACCACCACTAACTCGGCAATGGAGCGATCGAGACACTCGGCTAAGATTTTCAGGTTTTCGGTGGCAGATTTATTAATGTCTACCTTGCCTTTGGCTGCCGGGGGGGCGGCCAATTTTTTCATATAAAAGTCAGGTGCGGCAAATAATCCACCCTTTTCAGAAATGGCTAGCACTGCCATTGATCCATTCTGTCCATAGGCCACCAAGTTGGTGCCTTCACAGGGATCCACGGCAATATCAATTTCTACCAGCTCTTCGGGGTTGCACACCAAGTGGGCGTCTTCTTGGGTGCAAATTCCGACATGTTCACCAATGTAGAGCATGGGAGCATCATCTCGTTCGCCTTCGCCAATGACGATCCGACCCCGCATGTGGATCTTATTCATGCGCTCGCGCATGGCTTCGACTGCTACTTGGTCGGCAATGTCTTTTTCTCCTTTCCCCATCCATCGGGCTGACGCGATCGCGGCTTGCTCAACCACCTCAATAATCTCTAGACCGATGACGTTATCCACGCAGATAGTCCTCCCAGATGCCGATTTTGCGTCGTTTTGTATCTCAATTATCAGTCTACAAGCCTATCAGAACCCTTTGACATGTACTTCAAGGAATTCCCAAGAGATCTTGTGTTAAGTTTTGCTTCCCCCGCAGCAGGTAAGCCTTAGAGCCGGGTGGCCATTGATCCGAGCCAAGGTAGCGCTGCCCCGCGTTACCAAAAGCGAAACTACCAGAAAAATCGCTGAAATCTTAGCTATTGATGGAGATACCCACTTTAAGTTCTTTGAACTCCCCATGCAAAGCTTTCCCTGGCATTTAGGTCTCTTAGCGCCTGCTTTCGCCTTAATTTTGGGGACATCTCCCACCGCCCAAATTTCCACACTGTCTGAGGATGACCCACCCCCCCCGGTTCAAGCCTCTACTCTGTCTCAAAATATGCTGCCCATGAATAGTAACCCCGCCTCCCCCCGGCTAATCGCCAACTATCAGAACTACCAAAGCGTCATTGCCCAGACCGTCAATATGGTGCGTGATCCCATCGCCCAAAATCTAGCGCAACGATTGGGTCTCAATATCCTCAACATCACCTGGGAAGATACCGGTCGTTATAAAGGATCCGCTGTCGGCCCCAATATTAGCGACATGACCATTCAAGTTCAGCAGCGCAACCCCGTCAATCAGCGCTATGAGCTGAGTCTGATGCCAGTCATCCGCCATCCCAACTTTGCCGACGAATCCGCAGATATTCCCCTAGATCAATTTTTTCTGCTGGTTGGCAATGAAAAAGGGCAGCCCCTACAGCGGGTCACCCTCCGGGACTTTTTAGGGGATCTGCGCCGCTACCTGCATAGCCCAGGATCCTGGTCAGGTCGCCAGACCTCCTTGCTAGCTCAGCGAGACACCCATGCCCTAGTCAGTGCCCAAGCCTGCTTTTTGCCCATTCCCCAACAGGGAAAAGCTGACTTCAATCCGGTGTTATTTAACTACCAGTCTTACAAAGACAACCCAGCCGTATTGACGATCTTGGCAACCCGTGAGGGCACCAGCGTTACCGTGATCGACAACCAGCGCGATGGTTTTGAAGCAGGGCAAACTTGGGGACAGCGACTCTTCTTCAATAAAAATGGCCAACGAGCCAGTCTCACCGGCCAACGGCTGAGTGATTTTCAAGGGGGACAAGCCCCGACAGGAGACCGCCCCGGAGGCGAGACCTCCGCCGACGAAGGCTTAAATATGGTCTTACTGATTCAGGTGCCCCTCAAGCAAAAGGAATTGCCCCGATCCCTTAGCTACGAAATGACCGATGCCATGCCGACGATGGCCGCACCTGCTGCCAAGCAACGCAGTGATGTGGAAGCAGCCGTGATTGGTCATGGTGCAGTAGAAGGCCCCTTCACCGAAATCGACAACCTAGGGATTGAGCGTGATCCCAGGTTTCCGATTCGGGTCACGGTGCAGTTTTACAAAGCCACCAGCAATGGGGTTGTCTCTAATCAGGACATGGAGGAGATTCACCAACAAATTGCCCGAGTTTATGCAGACGCAGACTACACAGGAAGTTTAGTAGTCAGCGGTGATACGGGGCGACCCACTGAATATGACGGCTCGAAGCAAGAGCCTCCAGGATGGTGGGCAGACTTCTGGCAGCGCCATGAGCAAAACACCGGCCAATCTCGGGAAGAAGCATTGGAGATGCTCAGACGCCTACGGGGAGAAGCCTGGATGCCCCAAAATCCCCAGGAACTGCGGCGAGAGCTGCGAAATCTGCAACCCTAGACGGGCAGTTGTACGAGTCGGATCTTACTCCTGGTAGGGGGCTACCGTTTACACACAAGTCTTGAAACATTCAAAATCTTTGCGCTTGCCCCCCTAGCCCCCCAATTCTGGGGGGAAATAGTCCCAGTTTTGGTTTATCTCCCCCCAGAATTGGGGGGTCAGGGGGGCTAATGCAGGGTGGAATGGTTTTATCCAGAGATGTGTGTACACCTTAGGTTAGGGGGTTAACCGCCATGAACTTGAGGTATCAGGTGCCCGTGAATTGGCCCAATTCTCAGGTGTCGAGTGCATACAACTGCAACTCGCTCAGAGACACATACTCAAGTGCCGAGGCATGGGTTGCCGCCAATTGCACTGGGGGCGCAACCCCAGCATCCATCGCTTCTTTCCAACGAGCAGCACATAAACACCAACAGTCTCCTGGCTGGAGGCCAGGGAATTGATAGGCTGGCACCGGGGTACTTAAGTCGTTTCCCTGGGCTTGGGTAAATGCCAGAAACTCGGCTGTCATTTGAGCACACACCACATGTGCACCTAAATCCCCAGCGCCGGTGCGACAAAATCCATCTCGGTAAAATCCGGTCATGGGTGAGTTACAGCAGACCTGGAGTTCTGCGCCGAGAACATTTGTTGCTTGCCCCATATCAGTTTCTAACCCCACAATTGTTGTTGCTGGGGGGTGAACCCAGCGGGTCACTCTTAGTCTAGAGTTTGATGGCCTCGGGTGAACATCTCTCCCTTTGGGTGCTTGGCAGGCGACAGCACGGTCGCAAAAAATAAATGGTAGAGTGCAAGCAGCCTTATTCTATTGATCAAAGCCTTGTATAAGCTGCCTCACGCGTGATTCGCTCCGACCAAAGCATGAACTTCACTTTTATTTAACCTCGCCCCGTTGCAGTGTGTCCTATGAGCAAAACCATTTACGATCTGGTCGATCAACTGCCTAAAGGGGGCATTACTGTCTCCGCCCTCCGCTCCCTTGACTTTGTGGTGCCGGGTCAGTGGCAGAATCTTGTGGGCTTTGACAATACGATTAAAGCGGTCACGGGTGAAACAGACTCCGCGATGATTCAGCAAATTGGAGAGCGGGCTGTTTATCTTTACAACGACAAATCCCAGGGCTATCAGCGAGCGCAGTGGCTCTACGACACGGTTGATAGTGCCTCTGGAGCTCTGGGCTCGGCGGCGTTTGCCAACAAGGTCAGTCAAGATGTTTCTTTTCTGGGGTTTATTGGCAAACTCACCCCCAAACCAGAAAAAGCCCAAAGTATTGACCTCTGCATCAAGCTGGTGGTGGAATTGGTGGCCTTCTGCCAAATCAACGGGATTCCGGGTGACAGCATCGGCGACTTTCTGGCTTCTTTGGGTGACTACAGCGGTGAGTCGCTGATGCGCATGGCAGCACTGGTCTGTTTTGATGGCTTGATTCCTTTGGGCCCAGATTTTATTCTCAAGGGACTCTCGACCGTACAGTCGCTGTCTCCGGCTGAGCTTGAGAAAAACGCCACCTTTAAGGGGGTGCGCTCTTTGATTCCGGGTGGCGACCCCAAGGGGCAACTGGCTTTTATTATTAAAAGTTTTGACTCGGTGGCGGGCTGGATGGGCAATTTTGTCTCTTCCCGCAGTCTGACCCAGGAGGAGGTTGTTGACAATCTCACCAAGTTTGTGGAAATTTCTAAGGACAAGCTGGACTATCTGGGCGCCTTCTTGGATATGACGGTCAAATATTACTCCCACACGGGAACTCAGACTTTGGCACGCCGCTTAATTGAGCGAGCCGTTGCTGAAATTTAGTCAGCGGTAGCGTGTAGCGTTGTTGCTTGAGTCGTCCTCGCGCTGTAATGGTAGAGAAGTCGGATTGACTGCATACCATGGGGAATTTTTCATGACTGTTACTCAAGTTTCTGCACAAGAGCTGTTTCAGGCTGCTTATGAGAACCGCTACACTTGGGACTCAGATTTTCCGGGCTATACCGCTGATGTTACCTACCGGCGAGATGGCGAAGTGTTCACAGGTAGGGTCAGGGTCAACCCTGATCTAAAGGCGCAAGTTTTTGAGATTGCCGATGAAACAGCGACCCATGCTATTCAAGGCCAGCTCTTTGAAATTGCCATCCACCGGGTGCGACGCAGCTTTGCTGACACCCATAGCAAAAATACTTTTGCCTACGGTGACTCTGATCAAACCGGAGCGACCACGATTTTGATGGGCGGCAAGGCAGAGGGTGATTACTATCAAGTGCGCGATAACGAAGTGTGTCTGGTACATCGTCATATCCATGGGGTGGTGGTGACGATTCACACCTTTAGCAGCCACGACACTGGGGAAGGGTATCTCTCGCATCGCTATGACTCGGTGTACCATGACCCCAAAACGGGTGAGCAAAAGGGTGGCCAGAGCGTGTTTGAGGACAGCTACGAAAAAGTAGGTCACTACCAAATCCTCAGTGAGCGTCAGATCCAGACTGAGGAATCAGGGCAAACTTCAACCCAGGTGTTTCAGTTCTCTAGTTTTCAGTTACTAGGATCAAGAGGGGCTGGAACTTAAAGCCTTGTTGATAGGTTGATGGGCGAAGCTCAGGCGATAATCGTGATTGGGTTTGGGCTTCGCCCTAGGTTCGAGCGGTTTCTGATGCCCATGGGGCTGGGTCTAAACCTGAGTTGCCGACGGGCGGTGCCGGGATTGGCGAATCAGAAAGTAGCCCACGAGGAGCCAAAATGCTAGCAGTCCGCCCGTTAGAGCCAAGACGGGTAGCAACCCAAATTGACTTACTAGGACGGGGGATGCGGCGGTAAATAGCCCCCCGCCGACAATGGGTTCAAAGAACAGTTGCTTGTAAGCAAAACCTTCAAAGGCTCCTGTACTGTTGTCTGGATCGACCATGCGTAACAGCAAAATGCCGGTAGCCGTCACGCCCATGGACTGCCCCATATCTCCAATGCCTTTCTCAAACCAGTAATTGGGGAAGATTCGAGGTGCCCACCAGAGGAAAATCAGCACGTTCCACAGCACGCCGACCACGCTGAGGATCAAAAATACACTCAGGTTGCCGCCAATCACGCGCAGAGAAATGGATGCGATCGCAGCCACAATCACCACATCCAGTGCCACCCCAGCAATATTTTGAATCATGGGGCGGATCACTAAAGCACTTAATCCCAAGCGATTGAGGATGACCTGAGTGATGATGCCGCCAATCAACGCCACCGGAAACAAGGGCACAAACTGGAGCACCACAAACCCATCTTCGCCGCCCCAGGTAACGGACTCCACCCATTTCAACCCCTCCAGAATCAGCCAGCCAATGGCAATAGCCATACCGACGATGGCAAAGTTGATTGACAGGGGATCGATGAGCAAATTTTGCAGCAGCCGTGCCCGACGGCGTCGCACCTCTGGGGTTTCAGCAATCACATTTAAGTCTGGAATTTCATCCGGTTCGGTGACATGGCGATTCACAGAGCTGACATGGCCCTTGCGCCGTCCCCAATCGGCCAGGGCAGTACCCAGCACAATCCCTGACACAATTCCCACTGTGGCCAGACCGATAGCTAGATCTGCTCCATCGGCATATCCCAGTTCATTTAAGGTGTCGGCCATCCCCCCAGCCGTGCCATGTCCCCCTTCAAAGCCAATTTCAATCAGACAAGCAGCAATGGGATTTGTTCCAAATAGGGGCGCTAACACTAGCAAGGTAGCCAAAATGCCCACTACATATTGCCCCCAGGCCAGGGTTTGACCGAAAACAACCTGAGGGGCAGCCTTACGCCAGATGTCTCGGGGGGGTGGAATCGTTTCCCCCAGAAACAACGCCGCAAAGACAATATTGATGAATACCCCCGGCGACTGAGACCAGACCGTGCGAATGTCTTCTGTAAACAAGCCCCCAGCTAGCCAGGAGTCTTCTCCGGTTAGGGAGGTTGCGATCGCACCCAACACCTCTGGCCCCAACAGCAACCCCAGCACCCCAGCCACCACCGAAGCAGGCAGGTATAACCGCTGAAACAAACGAATTTTTTCTTTCAGATAGCGCCCCCCCAGCAAGAGCAACGCCAGCAGCACAAAAGCAAATAGAACTGCACTTAAATTAAACATCGACTTTTCTACCCCTCACAGCAGAGCATTACGTTTGGCCTCTTAGCATTTATCCCCCCAAGCTTTGTGCTAGCTTCCCTTGATATTGCCACCCCATTCACCCAGTAGAGTCGCCCGTGCCAGTCCCATGACCAAAGCTGACTCATATTAAGGAGCAGATGGCATCCCTTGTAGCGTCAACCTTTACATTTCGTAGGAAAACAGGACTCAACAAACTGTGATAATAACGTCAAGAAATGTAATATTTTCCGCTCATTAAACTCTGTGCCTCATCCAAAAGCAGTTCCCTAGTTATGGCGCTGCACTTCGCGGTACGCTGTAATTGTGGACATTACGCTGAAGGTGTATTGGGCTGAGTGCCTAGGGCTGAGCAGTTAACGGCACAGCAATCCATTTGTTAATAGTCCATTTGTTAATAGATCGACATACATCATGGCTCAAGTCTCTGGATCTCCCGATGTCCCCGATATGGGGCGTCGTCAATTTATGAACTTCCTCGCATTTGGCACGATCACAGGCACAGCACTGGGTGCACTGTATCCCATCGTCAAATACTTCATTCCCCCCTCTAGCGGTAGCAGTGGCAGTGGTGTGACGGCCAAAGATGCCCTCGGCAATGACCTGGTGGTGAGTGACTTCATCGCCACCCATCCCGCAGGCGAACGCACCTTAGCTCAAGGGTTAAAGGGGGATCCAACCTATGTGATCGTTACCGAAGATCAAACCTTGGCTGACTACGGGTTAAGCGCCGTGTGCACTCATTTAGGCTGCGTAGTGCCTTGGAATGCTGGGGAAAACAAATTTATTTGCCCTTGCCACGGATCTCAGTACGACAGCACCGGCAAAGTGGTACGCGGCCCTGCACCGCTCTCTCTCGCCCTCGCCCATGCCACAGTTACCGAAGGTGACAAACTCGTCTTTTCGCAGTGGACAGAAACCGATTTCCGCACGGGCAAAGATCCCTGGTGGGTCTAATGCATTGAGAAACCCAATCTTGGTAATTGTTCTAGGATTTATTTTGATCACAATGAAGCGAAGTCTTTTGTCAGTCTTTCCCCGCCAGGGCTTGTCCTGGCTGGCCGCGTTGCTCCTGTTTTTAGGCGTGAGCTTCGCCCTGCCGCAGCCTGCCCAAGCCTATCCCGTCTATGCCCAACAAGCCTACGAAAATCCCCGTGAACCCACCGGGCGAATTGTGTGTGCCAACTGTCACCTCGGTGCCAAACCAACGGAAGTCGAAGTGCCTCAGTCGGTGCTGCCCGATACCGTCTTCAAGGCCGTGGTTAAGATTCCCTACGACACCAATGTGCAACAGGTGTTAGGCAATGGCGAGAAAGGACCTCTGAATGTTGGAGCCCTGTTGATGCTCCCTGAAGGGTTTAAGATTGCCCCCCAAGATCGGATTCCTGAAGATCTCAAAGAAGAAGTGGGCGGCGTTTATTTCCAGCCCTACAGCCCAGAAAAAGACAATTGGGTCGTGGTCGGCCCACTGCCTGGTGAGCAATATCAGGAAATTGTCTTCCCGGTGCTCTCCCCAGATCCTGGCACGGATAAGAATCTTCACTTTGGCAAGTATTCTGTGCATGTTGGGGGCAACCGGGGACGGGGTCAGGTCTACCCCACGGGTGACCCCAGCAACAACAGTGCGTTTGCGGCCAGTGTCAGCGGTATTGTCACAGACATTGTTGCGGCTGAAGCAGGTGGATATGAGATCACGATTGCCCCCCCTGGTGCAGAAAAAGTCACCCAAACGATTCCTGCTGGCCCAGAGTTGTTGATTTCTAAGGGTGAAAAGATTCAAGCTGGTGCCCTCCTCACCAATAATCCTAATGTGGGTGGCTTTGGCCAAATCGATGCTGAAGTGGTGTTGCAAAACCCCACCCGCATTAAATGGCTGATTGCCTTCTTTGCCGCCATTATGCTGTCACAGACTTTGTTAGTGCTGAAGAAGAAGCAATTCGAAAAAGTGCAGGCTGCCGAAATGAACTTCTAGATCTAGTCGCCTAGTAGAAGCCGATCAAGACCCCCTGCCAAGCTTTTAGCTATAGCAGGGGGCTGATTAACTGACAAAAGTTGTACGCCCACACCCCGAGCCTCTCTCCCAAGGGGCTTCGGTGTAAACACAAGTCTGAGAAAAACGATTTCACCCTGCATTCGCCCCCTACATCCCCCATTCTGGGGGACTGTGAGATAGTCAGAACCCCCCAATACAAAATTATTTGCTATTCTCAGGAAACTTATCGCTGGCTGGCCTTTTCCGGGGTGGGCAACAGCGTACCTATGGATGGCCGATGAGCTGACGATGGATTAGCCTGGGACTGAAGATGAGGTTGTAGGCTCTGCAATGCCCGCATGTAATAGGGATCATTGGCGGTGCCCCGCAATCGGGGATTGCGCGCTAGGTTTTCGAGTTGCTCCGGGGTGAGCGCCACTGAAACATCTGGAACAATCCCTTTGTGGTTAATATCTGTGCCGTTGGGGGTGTAATAGCGGGCAATGGTAATGGTCAGTCCTGATTCATCGGATAGCTCATGTACCCCCTGAACTAGGGCTTTACCAAAGGTGGGGCTACCAATGACTTGAGCCCGGTGATTGTCTTTGAGGGCACCTGCCAAGATTTCACTGGAGCTTGCCGATTCATTGTCAACCAAAATCGCCAGGGGTAAATCGGTCAAAGCCAGGGGCTGAGCCCGAATGGCTTTGTTATTGCCTTGGCGATCTACGGTCTGCACAATCAGCCCCTGGTTGAGCCACATCTGAGCAATGTCGATGCTAGCGCCCATTAAGCCCCCTGGGTTCCCCCGTAGATCGAGGACAAAGGCATCAACATGATCAGCTTTGAGCGCCTCAATGGCCTCGCGGGTTTGTTCCGTAGCGTGAGCCGTGAATTCTCTGAGGTGAATGTAGCCGATGCGATAGTCGCCTTCTTGGTGAACCTGAGAAGAAACCGTGGACAGGGCAATCATGGCGCGTTGAATCGAAATGTCAAAGCTGGAGTTGTTGTCTCGCCCCACCTGCAACTTCACTGAACTGCCGACCCGCCCCCGAATCATCGCTGAGGCTGTCTCAACATCCATTGGCTGAGTTGGCCGACCGTCAATGGCCAGAATGCGATCGCCGGGTTTGAGCCCTGCTTTCAACGCTGGAGAATTGGGAAGCGGCTCCACAATAGTTAGAACCTGGGTTACGGTATCTTTTTCCAGGCGAATGCCAATACCCGAGAGTTGCCCAGCGGTTTGGCTCGTAAGGGATGAAAACTGCTCTGGATCCATGAAGCGTGTGTAGGGATCTTGAAGCTGGCTGAGAGCCTGACGCAGGGCGTTATAAGCCTGGGTCTTAGATGTATAGTTCTGAGCCAGAAGCTGTTGTCTGACTGCTTGCCAATCAACCGCATTAAAGTTTTCGTCTACGTAGTGACGATTGACCAGTTGCCAGGCTTCATCCAAGACTTGCTTGGGGTTGTCGTGCAGGGGTTGGGGTTTATTTTGGCTGTAACTGGTGGGCACATGGATCACAGCAGTAGCGGTGACGAAGCCTGCAACAAACGTGGTTTGAAGGATTGTGACCGGCAGAGAGGTTTGCTTCATTGGGCACCGTGACGGGAAAAGATTGGGGGTGTGAATTAGCAAGCCAAACGGTTGAAGAAACGTCAGAAATTAGGAGCTGAGGTTAAAGAAGAGGTTTGGCTAGAGGTTCAAGAGAGATTTAGCATGAGGCTTGGTATCTAGTCTTAGAATAGACAGCTTTTTTAAGAACTGGATGCATTATTTGTGACAGTTGTTGAAGCGGATGGGGCTAGCTCCAGGGCCTGTTTGCCAGAATCCCGATCTCAGAACCAGCTAGGGGCTATAAATATCGGATGAGGTGACCCACCTGCTCCCTTAGTACGAGTTAAATGCCCCCTTGGATCAAGTACGGTGCGGAGGCTAGGCGGACTTGGAATCCCCCGTCAGGCGGAATGGTGTTCAGGGTGGCTGTGAAGGTCACGGTTTGGCCAGGGGCAACGGTGGCTGGCTGGGGAATGGCACTGCCGGTTTGGACTAGCTGGCCACTGCGATCGACAACTTCAAAGTTCACTGAGGAAATGGTGACGGCTTCTCGATTATTGTTGGTGAGGTTGCCCAGTACCTCAGAGGAGCCATTGAGCTTGATGATGGGAACCAGTCTCAGGTTGTTAACCCGCAAGTTCCGCATGAGTTCTTCTTGTTTGACCTGGGGATCAAGTTCCGGGAGGGCGGCATTGGGGTCAAGGGAACTGGGGCTAAAGCTACCCGGAGGAGGGGCTGTCCCTGGCTGATTCAGGGGAGGCCCAGGGGGGACGGGCTGGCTAAGGCGCAGCAGTTGGTTCCAGTAAGACTGGAACTGTGCCCATTCTGCAGGAGAGTTTCCGACGACAACAATGTCGCCAGGGGACTGAGCTTGGCTGGGGATGGCTGCGATCGCAGCCCCCATGATGGCAACCCCCAACAACCCCAATTTGGCATGATGCTTCCCAAACAGTATTGAACGACCCATGTCAAACCCTCTCTATGCGTGCATTAACAGACCGAAAAATGAATCTATTCTAGACAGTGGTCAACCTGGTCAACCCTCAACCGACTATCGTTGCCCCTCTCCTAGAACACGAGCCTGCCGCCATTATTCCCCATTTCATTGAGAGAATAAACAGTTTTGTTTTAGCCACCGTACTGCCATTTAGTATCTGCTAGCCAGAGCGGCTCTCCTTCGCGGTATACCCCAGCCGCGATCACTTCTGCGAGAAACACGGAGTGATCCCCTTTTTCGAGGCTGCCTTGAACCTGGCATTCCACATAGCCCAAGGCATCGGTGAGAATGGGACAGCCCGTAGCTTCTCCAAGGGTGTAGTCTACAGTGCCCAACTTGTCCCCCACTTTTTCTTGGGGTTGGAAAAAGGTTTTTGCCAGGTCTTGCTGTCCTTTTTCCAGAAAGCTGACGGCAAACTGCTGACTGGCTTTCAGGAGTGCATGGGAGCGAGAGTCTTGGCGGACACCAATTACAATGAGAGGGGGCTTAAACGAGGCTTGGGTCATCCAACTCAGCGTGAACCCATTGATCACCCCATCATGGCTCACCCCACAGATGTTGAGGGGATGGGGAATCTTTAGTAGTAAGGCTTTTTTAGCTTTTTCGTCTAGCAAGGTTGCTTCTCCTTTATGCAGGCGCGCTCTGTTGTCCTTACTGTAGCAAGGGGCTGTGAATTGACGGCAGGATTAACCTGCGCTTTAGTGAGGGTATACCGGTCAAGGTTTTGCTGTGCAACCCACACCCCCTCCAAAACTCAAACGAGAACTTGGACTTTGGGCTTCGACTTTGATGGGTCTGGGCTCCATTCTCGGTACAGGTGTTTTTGTCAGTATTGGGTTAGGGGCAGAGCTGGCCGGGCCAGCTGTATTGCTAGCCTTGGGGTTAGCGGCTCTCGTTGCCACTTGTAATGGCCTCAATAGTGCCCAACTAGCGGCGAATCATCCCATTAGCGGCGGCACCTACGAATATGGCTATCGCTACCTCAACCCTTGGCTAGGCTTTACGGCTGGCTGGCTGTTTTTGCTGGCAAAATCCGCCTCAGCCGCAACGGCAGCCTTGGGATTTGCGGGGTACCTGCTCAGCCCACTGGGCATCATCAATGATGAGGTTCAGGTTGGTGTGGCTTTGTTGGCTGTGCTAGGGATGACCTTGACGGTATACAAAGGAATTCGCCGCTCCAATACCGTCAATACCGTAATTGTGTCACTGACCCTGTTGGCGCTGGTCTTTTTTATCAGCGTTGGCCTGTTCAGGGGGGCAAGCACCGGTTTTGCCAATTTATGGCCATTCTTTGGCGTCAGCGATGTGCCGCCGCTGAGGGGTGTCTTGCAAGCGAGTGCCCTGATGTTTGTGGCCTATACCGGCTATGGCCGCATTGCTACCTTGGGTGAAGAGGTGCGATCGCCCCAGCAAACCATTCCCCGCGCCATGATTGTGACCCTAAGTTTGACAATGGCGATTTATATGGGAGTTGCCGTAGCTGGGGTGGGCTCGGTGGGGGCAGAGGTTTTGGGCATGGCCACACGCTTCCAAGGAGCACCTCTGGCCATCGCTGCCCAGCAGTTTGGCCTTCCCGGAGGGGCAGCACTTTTGACCCTGGGAGCCCTAACCGCCATGTTGGGGGTGCTGTTGAACCTGATCTTGGGGCTGTCGCGGGTCTTACTCGCCATGGGGCGTCGCCGCGATATGCCCGCTCTGGTGGCGGCACTGAATCAAAACGGCACCACCCCTAGCACTGCCGTGCTGGTGATGGGTGGCCTGGTTATGGCCTTGGTCACCCTCGGCAATATTAAAGCGACCTGGTCTTTTAGTGCCTTTACTGTCTTGATCTACTACGCCATCACTAACCTGGCAGCGTTGTACCTGCCAGATGCCGAACGTCTCTACCCCAAGGCTTTGGCCTGGGTGGGGTTGCTCAGTTGCCTCTTTCTAGCCTTCTGGGTGGATGTGCAAACCTGGGGACTGGGTCTGGTGTTGATCGGTGTGGGGCTTGTCTGGAAGCGGTGTCACGCTCCATGAGCGGGGTTTAATCCAGGTCAACGGCTCATGCGTATAAAAGCATCATGCATTGCCGATCTGATTTGGAGTGAGTTGCAAGATGGCACTCAAAGATATTTTGGCCTTGGTTCATCCGGCTCTGGTGATTGTTGTCGTCTATCCTCTCTTGGGTATTGTCCTGAACCGCGCACTTCAAGTGCGACAGCGGAGACTGGCAATTCCATCGGGAACTCAGAGCAAGATTCCGCCGACGGTGGGGGCAGATCATGTTCAACTGGGGCGCTGGCTCAGTGGTTCTGTAGTTGGGCTGGCGTTGGTGGGGCTAGCACATCCCCTATTTTTCAAGATGCAGGCCAATCAAGCCTGGCACCAAGAACCCCTGCGAGTGAGCTTTGTGGTGGCCATGTTTGTCGCCACTGCCGCTGCCCTATTTTGCTTGTACCGAGCTAGAGAGAAAACATGGCGGGCGGTCTTTGCCCTCCTGACCGGGATGGGAATTGTGGTCTTGGGTGCTCAACCCGAGATTTTTCGTCGAGACGATCAGTGGTATGCCTCTCACTACTATTACGGTGTTGCGGCGGCACTGCTCATGATTGTTTCCCTAGCAACAATTCAGGAAATTTATCAGGATCGGCAGCACCGCTGGCGACGACTCCATATCGTCCTTAATACGGTAGCTCTGCTCTTTTTTGTGGGACAGGCGTTGACGGGAACCCGAGATTTGCTAGAAATTCCCCTCAGTTGGCAAGAATCCCATTTATATCAGTGTGATTTTGCCAACCAGGTCTGTCCTTGAGCCGGAAGATCAAACCCATGGAACCCCCCATGCAACCCAAGTCTCCCTCCAAAGCTCAGCATTGTTATCCCCTCCAGCAACCGCTGAGACTGCTGATGGCTCTAGCTGTGGGAACAGCAGTGATCGCGGTTATTTGGTTTGCCAGCCAGGGGAGCTTGCAGACGATGTGGGCAGATCTGGAACATTGGCAGACCCCGCTCCCTAGATGGACTGCTGCCACTGAAATGGTCTACAACCTGTGGTTTTGGACGGTGCTGCTCTGGTTGGGCGTCATCGCCATTACCAAGGTTTCTCCACAGCCCCAGGTCTGGTCTCGCTGGCTGGTTGTTGGAATTTTGCTGGTGCTGACACTGCGGTATCTGGCTTGGCGAATCTTCTCGACCTTAAATTTAGCAGCGCCGCTGACGGGTCTGTTGAGTATGGGGCTATTTGGTCTGGAGGGGTTGACTTTGATCAGTGCCTTGATTCAACTGACACTGTTGTTGCGGGTGCGAGAGCGTACCCCTGAAGCGGATCTGCGATCGCAGAGCGTTCTTGCTGGCACCTATACCCCATCCGTCGATATTTTGATTCCCACCTACGACGAAGCACCGTGGATTTTGAAGCGCACCCTGATTGGCTGTCAGGCTCTGGACTATCCCCATAAACAGATCTATGTCCTAGATGACACCCGTCGTCCCCAGATCCAGGCACTTGCTGCCGAGCTGGGGTGTGAGTATTTAACCCGTGCGGACAATCACCACGCCAAAGCGGGCAATCTCAACGCAGCCATTCCTCGCACCCAGGGAGAACTAGTAGTCGTCTTTGACGCTGACTTTATCCCTACCCGCAACTTTCTCAGTCGCACCGTGGGATTTTTCCAAGATCCTCAAGTGGCACTGGTTCAAACCCCTCAGACCTTCTACAACCCAGACCCCATCGCCTACAATTTGGGACTAGACGAAATCCTGACTCCAGAAGAAGAAGTCTTCTATCGCCAAATTCAGCCCTTTCGAGATGCTGCGGACAGCGTTGTCTGTTCCGGTACTTCTTTTGTCGCACGACGCTCGGCACTGCTAGAGGTGGGCTGCTTTGTGACAGAATCGCTCAGTGAAGATTACTTTACCGGCATCCGCCTGTCTGCCCAAGGGTATCGTTTGGTCTACTTGAATGAAAAACTGAGTGCCGGACTAGCTCCCGAAAACATGGCCGCCTATGCCCAGCAGCGCATTCGGTGGGCCCGGGGAACATTGCAAGCCTTTTTTATTCAAGCCAACCCACTCACCATTCCCGGGCTGAATCCCCTGCAACGCTTGGCTCACCTAGAGGGACTTTTACACTGGTTTACCAGCATTTCCCGGGTAGGATTTTTGTTGGTTCCCGTTGTCTACGCAGCGTTAGGGGTCATTCTGATTCAAGCCACTGCTGTGGATATTCTCCATTACTTCGTTCCCTACTACTCAGTGCAACTGGTGACCTTCTCCTGGCTGAATCATCGATCTCGCTCTGCCCTTCTGTCCGACCTCTATGGGCTAGTCTTGTGCGTTCCCTTGGCGCTCACTGTGTTTCAGGTGCTATTAAATCCCTTCGCCCAAGGCTTTCAGGTTACCCCCAAAGGTGAAACCCGAGATCGATTTACCTTCAACCGTGTGCTTGCTGCTCCCCTGCTAGTACTCTTTGGCTTCAATGCCCTCAGCCTCTGGTTAAATGTGGGGCACTATGCACTCCAGGAAATGTCGGCTGCGGCACCATTGACCAGTTCACTCAAGGGGTTGGGATTAGGGGTATTCTGGAGTCTCTATAACCTGCTCATGCTGAGTATTGCCCTATTGATACTGCTAGATGCCCCCCGCCCCTCTGCCTACGAGTGGTTTAGGCTCCGACGAACCGTCTGCCTGCAAGCTCAAGGTCAGACATTTTGGGGCTTTACCACACTGCTGTCAGAAGTAGGTGTAGAGATCTCACTCACCCAAGCCGCCGGATCTAGCTTGACTGAGGACCAGTGGGTTCAGATCACACTCATGGAAGCAGGATTGATGCTGCCAGGACGGGTCATTGATCACTCATGGCCAGGGGACTTCGCGCAAGTGCAGCTTACATTTGAACCGTTGTCCTTAGATCGGCAGCGAGAATTGATTGCGCTTCTGTTTTGCCGCCCTGGACAGTGGAAGAGTCGTTGTACGCCAGGAGAGCTTCACTCTTTGGGGTTGCTTTTGGGTGTGTTGATCAAACCTCGAATTCTGTTCCAGCGCTGGCTTGGATCGGTTCGCACCATCACAGTTGCCCAACACTAGAGTTCCGGATCGATACCCAATTCCCTGAGCCTTTGAGCTAGCCGATCAGCTCGTTGCTGAGTCGCTTCTAGTTGCTGCTGTGCCGCTTCTGCTTGTTGTTGTGCCGCTTCTGCTTGCTGCTGTGCTGTCTCTGCTTGCTGCTGTGCCGCCATGGCCAATTCCTGGGCTGTGGGCAACAGGTCACCCTCCAGGGTAGCCCAGCGCAACCAGACCGTCTCAATGCCGCGATAGTCCCCTGACCAGCGTACGAGTGCTAGTTGCAAGCGATCGCTCAGGAGCCAGCCTTGAGAATTGGGCGGAATTGCTGCATAGTGTCCATCTTGGAGGGTAAACCCAGCAAAATCTTCTGGGTTAAAGGGGTCGTACCAAAAGTATTCGCTGACGCGGAGTTTGTCCTGGTAGATCTGTTTCTTCTCGGCTTTATCCTGTTGAGCGGTGCTGCGAGACAACAACTCAATCACCACGTCTGGCGCTTTTTCTTCTTCCCAGACGACCCAGCTTTTGCGCTCGCCTTTGGGAACCCCTAACACTGCAAAAAAGTCTGGCCCCTTGAAGTCTTGGTTCTTCACCTGAGCCAAGCTGAAGTAGATAAACATATTGCCGTTGACGTAACCCTCTTCGCGAGCATCTAGCCAGGTCGAGAGTCCGTCAATCAACAAATCCATTTGCCATTTGTGGCGCTGGGTTTCCATGGGAACGCCATCATCACAGGGAAGTTCATCTTGGGTGGGGGGGAGGATGAGATCTGTATCGAGAAGCATGTTGACACCTGCGATTCAACAGCATTAATTAAGGCTAAAGCAATTCCATCTTAGGCTAATACAGCGGTTTACAGATCAATGGAGTACATGGGGTGCAGGGGGCAGTGCCCCCTGCGTGGGGGTTCCACCCCCACACCCCGCACCTCACTCAGGTGAGAATCGCTATATTCCTGAAAGGGACACAGGCTTTGAGGGTGAATGACTGGAGTTGAATGTTCAGTTATTTATACCAGGCAGCCAACTGATGGGGGCTTACACCCAAGAAATAGAGGGTGATGAGTCCCCAGTTACGGAGGGTGCAGTAGAGAATGCCTTCTTGTTCCCACCGACGGGGCGAGACTTGAACGCGATCGCGCAAAATTTGGATGGCATAGCCCTGTCGTTTGAGCCGCTGCATCAAGCCCACATCTTCCATAATGGGGGTTTCGGGATACCCACCTACTGCTTCAAAGACTTCCCGGCGCATAAAAATGGCTTGATCGCCGTAGGGAATGCGGGTGAGGCGCGATCGCAGCGAAGCCACCCTTGCAATCAGCTTCAGTTCCCATCTAGAGGAACGAATACCAAGATCAAAAGCACCGGCTGCGGCTCCCGCTCTCAGAACCTGGACTAGATCCGAGAGTCCATTCGAGGGTAAGTGCGCATCAGCATGGAGAAATAATAAATATTTCCCCTGGGCGACGCTGACTCCAGCATTCATCTGGGTTCCCCGTCCCCGAGGCGCTGTGATACCCCGGAAATGCAATGGATAGGGAGACAAGTGCTGAAGGGTGGCCTGGTCAGCATCCCCATCCACCACGATCAGTTCATAGGGATAAGCTTGACTGGCTAGATGATCAATGAGGATCTGAAGCTGTGCGCCTTCCTGCCAAACTGGCACAATCACGGACAACTCAGGCACCTGTGAGGACATGGGGACATTGGTCTAGATAGCGGCAAGTCTGGCTATGGGTCAGGTTTGGAGCACGTTGAACTCTGTGATAAAACTGGCGTAGATCAGCCAGGGTGTCAATATCAAACCAAGGAGGGAGTACCAAAACCGGACAGGATTGGGCAGCCAGACGATCCCAGGTCTCGGCAAAAACGGCTGCTGTACTCCAGGGAATGTTAGCGAAAACCGCCGGGGTAAAGTTGCGGTGGGTAAACCCCAGGGTGTAATACCCCCCATCTTGGCTGGGGCCAATCACAATCTGCTCGGCAGTCAAGGCTTGCTTTGCCTGCTGTAAATGAGTCCAGGGCAAATCGGGGCTATCGCTCCCTAAAATCAGAGCATTCCGGTAGCCCAAGCCAAAGGTGTAGCGAAACCCATGTGCCATACGCTCACCCAAGTCTTGTCCCTGCTGCGCCACATAGTGGTATTGATCGCCCAACCAACGCACCGGCTCTGCTTCAGCAGGCGCATAAAAAATTAGCAGATCCCAGGTAGGCTCAAGGTGCAGGGTTGTTAGGATGTCCTGTACAAAACATTGATACAGAGCAACCGCGTGTTCCGAGCCAATGGTGGCGGCCAATCGGGTCTTGACTCGACCCGGTTGTGGCACTTTGACAAAAAGGAGAATACAGGTTGAGCGCAAAGGATCTTAATAAACGTGGGGCACAAAGAATTGTTCATTGCGGGGGGGCCGCACATAGCTGTGGGGGGCAATTGTGCGGGGTGCCAGCTCTAGCGGTTCTGGGGTCATGTCCACATAGGGAATTTTAGTCAAAATATGGCAGATGCAGTTGAGACGAGCCCGTTTTTTGTCATCGGCTTCCACAGTGAACCAGGGGGCTTCCGGGATGTTGGTATGGGCAAACATCTTGTCTTTGGCTTGGGAATATTCCACCCAGCGATCGCGGGACTCTAAATCCATGGGGCTGAGCTTCCAGCGGCGAGCTGGATCGGTGGTGCGAGCCTGGAAGCGACGTTCTTGTTCCTCGTCACTGACCGAGAACCAGTATTTCAGCAAAATGATTCCCGATCGCACCAGCATTCGCTCAAACTCCGGACAGGTTTGCAGAAATTCCCGATATTGCTCATCGGTACAAAAGTTCATGACGCGCTCAACACCCGCGCGGTTATACCAACTGCGATCAAAGCAGACAATTTCTCCAGCGGCAGGTAGATGGGTAACATAGCGCTGAAAATACCATTCGGTTTTTTCGCGATCGCTGGGGGTGCCTAGGGCGACCACGCGGCATCCTCGGGGGTTGAGGGGTTCGGTGATGCGCTTGATGGTGCCCCCTTTGCCGGCTGCATCTCGACCTTCAAAGATAATGACTATCCGGGCTCCGGTATGCTTCACCCAATACTGCATCTTCACCAACTCTAGCTGGAGGCGGGCTAGCTCTTTTTCATATTGTTTTCCAGAAAGCTTGGAGTATCCCTCTGCTTCAGAGGCATGGAAAGTCGCTTTTTTATCTGAGAATTGGAGCTTTGCTTTTTTTTTCTTCTTCTTTTTCTTGGCAGATTTTTCTGTGAGAGCCGAATCATCAGCTAGATGATTGTTGGCAAAGCCTTTCTCTGTGGGGGTATCCACTGTCATGATAATGTCCTATTTGATGCAACGACTATGGAATCATTCATTCACAGTGTAGGGGATCTGATATTAAGCGTGGTATTAGGTTTTACTCCTGCTGCACAACTTTTGTACCCCAGCGAAATATCCCTGGCGTCACTCCTTTTAATGCGGCCAGTTGGGCTGCTAGCAACTGAATCACGAGAATTTCTAAACAGGGTTGTAAACATTCTTCAACAACTGGCAGAGGCACCTGAATGGCATCAGGGATGGTGGTGTTGCCAATACAAATGGGAACGGTGCCTGCCTTTAAGATGTCTTGAGCTAGGCGCTGGCTAAGTTCGGCGGTCTTGCCTGTGGTGAACAGAATCACCCCCAGATTGGGGGAAAGTAACTCAAAGGGCCCGTGGCGAAATTGTCCGCCTGAGAACCCTTCAGCGGGAACTCGGGTCGCTTCTTTGAAAATTAAAGCGCCACTGTGGGCGGATGCGATCGCAGGCCCTCTGCCGACCAAAGCCCAATGAGTTTTGACCCGAAGCTGATCTTGGATAGGAGCCAATTGCGCTTCCCAATCAGCACAAAAGGCGGCTTGGGCATCGGCAATTTCATACCATTGCTGATAGTGCTTATCCTGCAAATCGCCGAGGATCGTGCGGCGCATTAGGTTTAACAGCAAGAGCGTGCTGGTATAGGTTTTAGTGGCAACCCCCACCTCTGCACCTGCTTGGGTGCAGAGATTCACTGTGCTGTGTCGAGCCAAATGATTATCAGCTTGGTTCGTGACAGAAATCAGCAGGGGGGTAGGCAGTCCTTGTTCTGCCTGGTCTTGAATCTGCTCTAGTAAGCGCCGAATTTCAATGCTTTCCCCAGACTGAGACACCACCACTAAACAACAGGGACGCTGCCACAAAGCTGGCACGTAGTAGAGCAGTTCCGAGGTTTCGACTCGAAGGGCAGGAAATCCAGCCTGTAGCAAGGATAGGTAAGTGGGCAGCAGGGCATTGTAAGATGCCCCCATCCCCGTCAACACAATGGTGGGATCAAGTTGCTGCCGACATTGCTGGCGAAGCTCATCCCATAGGGGTGACTCGTGATAGGTTTTCAAGATGGCGCGCAGAACCTGAGGCTGCTCCAAAATGTTGGCCAGATAGTTCATCGGAGCACTTTCCTCGGTACCCATTGGTTAGCCCCTTGATGGTGAGGGTTGAGTTGAGCAAGTTCCCTGAGCGTTGACATCCAGATCAGCTGGGTTAAGAAGAACAACTTGACGCCTTAAGTCAGCCTCAGGAATCCAGCCGATCTGGGGAGGGGACGGAACCGGAGTCTGAGCCGTACTGGGTTGATTCGAGCGACGAATCTCAGTCCTTGGCGAAGCGGCAGAGGAATCTGCGGTGGCGGAGGGTTGAGAGGTGGCTCCGAGATTAGATAAACTACAAACCTGAATCTCCAACCAAGTTGCTGACAGATCGGTTGTTGCCGAATCGGAGGTTAATTCAGGCTCAGATTGGATAACCTGAAGCACGCTTCCGACTGGCACCCTAACCGGTTTGCGGGGACTGTTAAAGCTGGGACCAGATCTCAGTTGCATCTGAACTCCATCTATTCCGGCAGGCGCTAATACTTCTAAAAAGGTGCCAACAACCATTGGCGGGGGCAATAGTGTGGATTCTGATGCATCAGGCTGCTGGAGGGGCTCTTGAATCGATGGGGTAGGGTCAGCTCCAGTGTTATGCTGCATCCAATTCCAGGAAAGGTAGGCTAGAGCCCCCCCCATCAAAAAAAATAGCACCAGCCCTGGCCCCAGCCAAGACTGTTTTTTCTGAGCGGGCTGAACGAGGGTCGTGGGCATCATCGTGGGGGGCATTGGCAAGCCTTGTCCCAGTTGTAGGGTTGGGGCGCTCAGGCTAGGCCCTACGGTACAGTGCAGGAGGCCGACGGTGACATTATCGTGGCCATTGAGTTGGTTAGCCTGATCGATTAAGCGCTTGCTGACGGTGACTAAATCTGTCTTTTGATCTAGCAGGGGTTGAATTTCAGAGAGCCAAAGGGTATCTATCCGCTCATAGTCGCTCAGGCCATCGGAACACAGCAAGAAGATGCAGTCTTCGTCTAACCAGAAGCGCTGGACGGTGGGGCGCAGCATCGAACCCGGTGCCATCCCTAAAGCTTGAATCAGAGAGCCAGAGCCAGGATAGCGGAGGGCATCTCGGTATGGCAAATACCCCAGGCGCACCTCGCGGGAAGCAATGTCGTCGTCTACGGTGATTTGATAGCAGTGAGAGCGGGTAATGAGGTAGGCACGGCTATCGCCGACGTGAGCCAGATAGAGTTGGTTTTGATGCACTAACGCCATCACGAGGGTTGTTCCCATACGCTGGCGATCGAGACGCCGCTCAGAGTCATTCTGTTTGTAGATTTGTTCGTTGGCGCTGAGAATGGCAGATTCCAGCAGTGCCACAATTTTTTCTGGGGTTGCTTGGTCTAGCTCTGTTTGGCTCAGTGCTTCTTGAGTGGCTGCGATCGCAATTTGAGAGGCGACTTCACCCCCTGCATGTCCACCAACCCCATCACAGACAATCACTAAGGATTCATGAGTTGTTTGAGTATTTTGAGTAACCGTGCCGTGGTGGGGATAGCAGGCATCTTCATTGTGGCTGCGCCCTGGCCCAGTATCGGTTCGAGTCGCCACATCAATCTTAATGGGGCGTGTTTGCTGAAATTGGGTGAGGCGAACCTCGATCTGGGCAATCAACTGCTCGGCAGTGCCAATGGTGCCCTCAATCATCTGAGTACAGAGCTGATCGAGATAGGCAGCCATCTCTACTGAGGTTCCCATCAGTCCTTGCTGCCAGGTTTGCCCCAAGTCAACCAGGGTCAAATCTTGATCGATGTCGGGTGTGAGTTCTAACAAACGCAGGACGGATGTTTCCACCCGTAATAGCCTGAGGTCAAGCAAGCTAGAAACCACTCGCTGGCTGTTGAGGGGTTGCCAAAGCTGGGCAATTTGCCATAACCAGTGCAATTGGCTGATGAAGGGAGCCTGGGGCCAAGCCCCCTGTAACGGTGTGGCCAGCTCAACGCTAGAAGATAATATAGCTTCAGTGGGTGGATCTCCCGGTAGCAGTAAATCAGAGGCACAAAGGGGTGCCCCTTCTAGCAGGGCAATCAATTCGTTATCTTCCCCGTAGGGCACTAGACAATATAGCTCTGGAAGATGCAGGCGGTAACCGAACAGTCGGAGGTAGGGTAAGTACTGGTCGGTAACTTCAACATTGCCATTGGCTGGGAGTCCGGGTTGAGTTTCAAGGAGGACTCGGGGAGCCCGCACCAAAAAACGATTGGCCACAAGGGTTCCCACGGGCAGTTTGCCAGCTTGTTTGCCTGTGGCCCACAGGTAGCGAACAGGCAGTGCTTCCCCGCACTGATGACAGAAACGGTCTTCTTCTGAGTTGGCAGCCCGACACCTCAAGTTTGGGCAATAGACAGTGGGCAAGTCTTTTTTCATGCAGTTTTACGGTCTAACCAGAATTGAAGACCAGGGGCAGTCAACAGCAGAGATTTTAGTCCTGTTCTTAGAGCACATTTTAAAGTTTAACTTCTGCTAGTTTACCCGTTCTGTTCCAGGGAGTTTCAGCAATTGCCCAGGGAGATTACCCGAGTCTCGCTTCATTGCCCCCTCGCTTGCTTAATTGAGGTCTCCAGTCAACAATGGAGTTCTAAGCATTTAGGTGGGCTGACAGGAGAATAACGTGACGCAACAGTTTGACTATGATTTGGTGATTATTGGGGCGGGGGTTGGTGGGCATGGTGCCGCCCTCCATGGGGTAGACTGTGGTCTCAAAACTGCCATTGTAGAAGCAGCAGACATGGGCGGCACTTGCGTCAACCGAGGCTGTATTCCTTCTAAGGCACTCTTGGCAGCTTCGGGTCGGGTTCGAGAACTGCGCAACGAACATCACCTCAAGGCGCTGGGAATTCAACTGGGTCAGGTGGCCTTTGACCGGGGTGCGATCGCAGCCCACGCCGACGATCTGGTCAGCAAAATTCGTGGTAACCTCACCAATAGCCTCAAGCGCCTCAACGTCGATATGATTCAAGGCTGGGGCAAAGTCGCTGGTTCCCAAAAGGTCGAAGTCCAGTCTAAGACTGGCACTCAGGTCATTACAGCGCGGGACGTGATCGTCGCCAGTGGCTCTGTGCCTTGGGTGCCCCCCGGCATTGAAGTCGATGGTCAGACAGTCTTCACCAGCGATGACGCCATCAAACTGTCTTGGCTGCCAAATTGGGTAGCCATTATTGGCAGCGGCTATATTGGCCTAGAGTTTTCAGATGTGTACACCGCCCTAGGCAGCGAAGTCACCATTATCGAAGCCCTAGACCAATTAATGCCCACCTTTGACCCCGATATTGCCAAAATTGCCCAGCGCCTTTTGATTGAACCCCGCGACATTGAAACCTATGCAAGCCGCCTCGCCAAGCGTGTGATTCCGGGTTCCCCCGTAGTGATTGAACTGGCTGATACCAAAACCAAAGAAGTGGTGGAGGTATTAGAAGTTGATGCCTGCCTGGTCGCCACAGGTCGCATTCCCGCCACTGAAAATCTGGGCTTGGAATCGATGAGTGTCGAAACCGATAAGCGTGGCTTTATTCCGGTTAATGACCGCCTAGAAGTGTTGAGCCAGGGTGAACCCGTGCCCCACCTCTACGCCATTGGTGATGCCACCGGCAAAATGATGCTGGCTCACGCTGCCTCCGCCCAGGGCATTGTCGCCGTAGAAAACATGTGTGGTCGTCCGCGCACTGCTGACTATCGCAGCATTCCTGCTGCGGCCTTTACCCACCCCGAAATTAGTTTTGTAGGGCTTACAGAACCCCAGGCCAAGGCGCTAGCTAAGGAAGAAGGCTTCAAAATCAACGCGGTACGCTCTTACTTCAAAGCTAACTCCAAAGCCCTCGCCGAAACCGAAAGCGATGGGCTTGCCAAGCTCATCTATCGAGAAGACACGGGGGAAATCTTGGGCGGACACCTGATTGGGTTACACGCAGCGGATCTGATTCATGAAGTCTCTAATGCCATGGCTCAGGGCAATTCAGTACAATCTCTGGCTCATTTGGTGCATACCCATCCCACCCTCTCTGAGGTGCTAGACGAAGCCTTTAAGCGCGCAGCAACAGCAGTGCTAAGTACTGACAGGTAGCCTGAATTCGCTGAAGCGAAGCCGGAGCAAACCTAACCCCCTGCCAACGGAGAAAAAAGAGCCTGAAAAACTGGCTCTAGAGACTGCAAGGCTGAGGGCAATACCGCCACCGTAGCCGCCGCAATGATGATGGTTGTAGCCATGCGAATCACTTTGTCGGAAGCCTTCTCATAGGTTTCAAATTTATAATCTAGGCGTTCGACCCGATCGTCCAAGCGGCTGACTCGATCGTCCAAACGGCTGACCCGATCGTCTAGGCGCTCAAAATCAGTCTCCAACCGATCTAATCGGGAATTGATCTGACCCAACTGGCTTAAAACCTGGGTTTGAAAATCTTCGTTACTGAGGTTAGCGGTCATGGGGATCTCCCAATACAGCACCGTCTTCTATATTCTCGTTCACCCCTTCCGTATCTGCGAGGATTTGCAATTGAATTTTCACCAGCCGGGGGCCATCAGTAGACATCACCGTTAACTCCAGAGCGCCTTCCCGATGGCTTTCACCGACATCGGGAATTTTTTGCATCTGGTAAATTAAAAAACCGCCCAAGGTTTGGTATTCGTCCGTTGCTGGAAGATCGAGGGCAAGCTGGTCGTTCACAGTTTCCAAGTCTGTTTGAGCCTGAATCAGGAACGTGTGATTATCAAGCTCCTGAATTTCGGCATCTTGATGATGATTCCCAGGCTCATCAAAAGTGCCAATAATTTCACTAATGAGATCTTGAGGGGTAACCAAGCCAGCGGTGCCATTTACCTCCTCTTCTCGCACCATAACAATGCCGAGCTTGTACTTTTTCATGAGGTGCAGCACTTCCCGAATGGGGGTGCCTTCAGTGACAAACCAGGCCGCTTGCACCCATTCTTTGATCGGGGTGTTAGGTTTCAGCTTGCCTTTGGCCAAGGAAGCAGATAGATCTTTGAAGTGCAAGATGCCGCGAATATCATCTAGCGACTCACCAATGACCGGATAGTAATTGTGGTTAGACTGGCTAATTTCTTCCAGAAATGCTTGAAAGGTGGCTGTGCTGTCAATGGCATTAATCTGGGTACGGGGCACCATCACCTCCTCAACCAAGACATCTCCAAACTCAAAGACATTAGTGAGCAATTCTCGTTCATCAGCCTGTAAGCCACTAGACTCAGTGGCTGTGCTAATAATCAGTTGCAGCTCTTCTGAAGTCACCCGATTTGACCAACTTTGATCGCTATAGCGAATACCCACTAAGCGCAGCAGCCATCGGGTAGATTGATTCAAGATCCAGATTAAGGGTTTAAAAAAGCGGGCGATGGCAAGACTCGGTGGCCCTAGCAACCGGGACAGTTCTTCAGAATAAATTAGCGCCAGAGACTTAGGACATAGCTCGCCCAGCACAATTTGCAGATAAGCGATGGCCAAAAATGCGATGGGAACAGACAGGGAATGAGCCATCCACCGCGCCGCCGTGTTTGACAGAGGCAATTGTCGCAACCAAAATGCAACCAAGGTGGCCATGGTCTTTTCCCCAATCCATCCCAGAGCTAAACTCGATAGGGTAATTCCGAGCTGGGTGGTGGACAAAAGACGATCAATTTCTCGCTGTAGCCCTTGCACCGCTTTGGCCGGATCGTCTCCTTCTTCTGCAAGCTGATTGATGCGCGATCGCCGCACCGCCACAATCGAAAACTCAGCCGTGACAAAAAAAGCATTGATCGCAATCAGCGCCATAATCGCCAGCACCCGAGAGACAGCCTCAGCGGGATCTAACCCCCCGTCCCCAAGGGAGGAACCGGAGATCTGAGCTAACACAAAGGCAGCAAAGGGGATCATCTGTAGAACCTCAAGCTGAGGTCGGAAAAGCCTATCAAGACAAATACAACTGTTAGCAGGAAATTGACAAGGCTACTCTTTAACCGGAATATCGGCAACCTCGAGCTTGACAGACTGTTGGGGATAGTCAGCCAGGGTTAAAGACAAAGACTTCACACCTGAGCCCAGTGCCTCTACCTTAATCGTGCCGATGTACACATCACTTTTAGGTGCTAGCTCAGCGGGTAACCCCAAGGTTTCCGTCGGGAGGTCACGACCTTGATCATCAACGACATCGATAAAAGAATAGAGAAACTGAGTCGGGTTTTCGCTGGTGTTTTGAAGCGCCACGTTAAGTGTTAAATCAGATTGGTTTTGCGTTACTGAACGAATTTCTAGGCGGATGCCTTGATCTTCAACCGTGGTGGGCAAGGTCACTGTAGTAGGCTCTGTGGACTTGGCTTCGCTGCTGTTGTTAGATGAGGGTGACTTAGAGGGCGTAGAGTCGGTATTTTGCTGCTCAACGCCGCTGGTTTGAGCTCGAATGCGAGCGATAATCTCACCTTCGTTCAAAAAGTCAGATCCTTGGCGTGGAGCCTGGTCTGGATCCTGTGAGCTGTTTAAAAAAGGATTCAACAAGGGCTGAGTGACCCCTTTTAAGGATTCCCGCCCAAAAATGTAGCCACCAGCTCCACTAAGCACTCCAATGATCGCCATTAACCCCATTAAGGTTAAAGTCAAACGCAATGATGAATGGGGTTGGTGCAGACGAGGAGACTCAAATCTGCGAAATTTACGTAAAATCACTGACTTTAGCCAAGGATGCATCTCACGAAAGCCTAGCTTGAACTATACCATCTTGGCTTCAGTCTGTTCTTATCTTCTTGGTGCGGCAGGGAGCACACCCTCCGAGGGCAATCGTCCCCCTGATACAATGAAAGTGGCTTAGTTCTAGCACCTAAGAGCCTTTAAAGGCGGTTTGAAGAGTTTCTAACGCCTTGCACCTGCCCCCTAAATCCCCCATTCTGGGGGACTTAAGAGTGATCAAAGCCCTCCAGAGTGGGGGGTTGGGGGGCAAATGTAAAGCATGGGAAGACTTTAAGGACAGCCTCTTAACCCCAACCCCATTTAGGAGAAAATGTTTTGCGCGGCATTTTAATGAGTGCAGCCGTTGTCATCCTCTGTGTTTTAGTACTGGTGATCTCACAAGTCTTGGCTAAACCGGCTGAGGTTCTTGCAGATTCCGCTGAAACTCCGATGCCAGCGGTGGCGGCTGAAAACCCTATAGATATAAGCTCTCAAATTGCAATGACTGCTGACACAGATTACATCACAACCCCTTCGGGTCTTCAATATCGAGACATTAAAGTGGGCACGGGTGAATCCCCTAGCAAGGGACAGCTCGCTTCGGTTCATTACACCGGCACTTTGATGAATGGAAAAAAATTTGACAGCTCTCGCGATCGCGGCGAACCCTTCACCTTTCCAGTAGGAGCAGGCCGGGTGATCAAGGGTTGGGACGAAGGCGTCAGCACCATGCAAGTCGGTGGCCAACGAGAATTGATTATTCCTCCAGATTTGGCCTATGGTTCCCGTGGAGTTCCGGGTGTCATTCCCCCCAATTCCACCCTCAAGTTTGATGTTGAGTTACTGTTGCTTCAGTAAAGTTTTCCACAGGCTGTGGAAAACCAGCATAAAACAGTTACAACCTGAAGCATGACAGGTGCAACTCACACAACGCCTCAAGGCCGACCCAAGCTAGCACACTGAAATCTTGGGCGGTTTTGAGGAGATTAATTTAGCCCCGAATTTGAATTGGCATAATCAAATATGTACTCTTGCGACCTGATAACGGTGACAGAACGGCAGGTGTCGTCTCAGCATTGAGTTGAATCTGGATATCCTGGCTATCCATGGCCTTAAGCCCCTCGCTAAGGTACTTAACGTTAAAGGCAATCTCTAGTGGATCACCAGAAATTTGGGCACAGAGAGATTCTTCACCGCTCCCAAACTCGGGAGCTTCGGCAGAAAGGTCAAGTTGCTGCTGCTCCGGATCAATCTTCATGCGAATAATATTGTTCTTACGGGCAGACAGAACCGCAATTCGCTCTACACCGCTCAAAAACTGCTGCCGATCCAGGGTAATCTGGCGAGAAAAGGTATTGGGCATCAACTGACCATAGTTGGGATATTGACCTTCGAGCAGGCGACACAAAACCCGCTCTTGCCCTTGCTCTGTAGTCATTTCAAAAGCCACTTGGGCGGTATCAAATCGACAAACCACTTCCGCAGGACTGCGGGACAACATCCGTTCTAGTTCTCGGAGTGCTTTAGCCGGAATGGTCACACTGAGGGGGTTTTCAAGTTGAGACTCGGGGAACTGGGCAATGGCCAATCGATGACCATCTGTAGCAGCAAACTCTAGGCCTGTGTCTGCACCCTTGAGGTGTAGCCCAGTCAGAATTTGTTTACTCTCATCGGTGCTGGCTGAAAATAGGGTTGATTGCAATCCCTGAAGCACCAACTCTACGCTTAGAGCAAGGGGCTCAACATCAGACAAGGTGGGTAACTCAGGAAATTCATCCGCAGATAATCCCTGCATTTGGTAGCGTCCAGAGCCACAGTGCAGGGTTACCGATGTCTCTTCTGCTTCAAGGGTGATGTCACTATTGGGCAACCGCGAGACAATTTCATTCAAAAATCGGGCTGGAAGTGTCAATGTACCTGGGGTTTCAATTTCGGCTGGAATGCTGACCTGCATCCCTAAATTCAAATCAAAGACCGAAAGTGCAAGGCTGTGCCCCTCAGCAACCAGTAGAACATTGGCTAAAACAGGATGGGTGGGATTGGCGGGCACAACTCGACTGAGCAAGGAGAGCTTTGTACTCAATTCATCTTGGCGACAAACCAACTTCATACCGCCTCAAAACCCTTGTCTGCTTGCATTCTCAACCTTCGGAGCCTCATCCTACACCAATCCCTCGAAAAAATCGACCGGTGAGTTTGCAACCCATCAAAAGAAAAGATTCTTACTACTACTCTTATAAAAATATATAAATAGTAGTAGATAGTAGGGGCTGTGGAAAATGTGGAAAAAGTTTTAGAATCCTTTCTCTATCTGGCTTTAACCCGATCTTAGCCTGTGGAAAAAATGTGGAAAAAGTGGGCGAGTTTTCCACAGGCTGTGTAAAACGAAAAAATTATCCACAGTTTTTTGGAGTTATCCACAAGCTTTCCACAGGGTTTTCCACAGAAAAATGGGAGTTTTCCACAGGCTGAAATCAGGGTTCATCAAAGTTTACAAAAAAATTAATAAAGGCTGAAATCTTTTCTTGATAAGCCTTGGGGAGGTCATGCCCTGCTTCTGGTAGGATCTGGAGCTGAGCGCCTGAAATCCCCTGGGCGTAAGCCTGAGCGTGCCAAAGGGGGATGGTGGTGTCTTGAGCACCGGCAATAATCAGTGTCGGACAGGTAATTTGGGGCAACGCTATATCTAGTGTGTCGGTGGCATCCTCGGGGCGCAAACGGTCTCGTAGAAAGGATTTGGCCACGGGTTGCTCGACGAGAGTTTGTCGAATCTGTTGAATTTTTGTAAAGACTTGCCTTTTCCCGATGAGGGAAGCCAGGGGGGTGACCAGCCGCAGAGCTGCATCGATCCAAGTGGTGTCCCAGAGAAGGGGTTTGAGGTGGGTGTAGCGTCCGACAAAGGTGTCATCTCGAATGCCAGCGGGTGCTAGAAGTACGAGTTTCTGCGGGGATGGCGTGATGGGGGGCAGATGGGGGGGAACCAATGCTGGGCGGGGTGTTGAGCCAGCGATGGCATAGGCGGCGGCAGTCCAGCCGCCGTAGGAGTGGCCGACTAGGGTGAACTGTTTGAGGTTCAGGGCTTGAATGACCTGGTGCAGAAACTCGACTTGATGCCAAATGGTGTAGCGCAGCTCGGGTTTGGCGGAGTCACCAAAGCCCAGTAGATCGAGGGCAATACAGTGGTAGTGGGGTTGTAGGTGAGCGATTAGGGGCAGCCAGTTGTGACTGCTGCCTAAAAAGCCGTGGAGAAACAGCAGGACTGGCCCTTTGCCCACCTCCCGGTAGGCGGCGGGGTAAGGGGATAAATCGAGGGTTTTGAGAGCAGGAGATGACATGTTTAGGCTTTCAGAGAACGCCCGCGCCAGGTCCAACCCCAGCCGGTTTCGGTTTTGATGATGGAAGCGATGGCAATGGCGGCCATGAGGAGTCCGCCCAGACCAGTCAACCCGCTGTAGCGCAGTGGGGGGCCAAGGCGGTGGGCGGCGAGGTGGCGCAGTTGGTATTGAGAGGCGATCGCACCTCCCACAACGATGACATTCAGCAATAGCAGGATGCCCTGAGCTGGGGAATATGCCTCTGGATTCAAAACCATAGCACCCCCTAACAGCCCACTCAGCAAGGCGCATCCCCAGGGGAGGGTAAAGACCATCACCATGATGGAGGCGACCCACAGGGTGCTCCACAGGTTCCGTTCAGAGCCTTCGTATAGGTTCTTTGTCCAGCCTTCCCACAGAGCTGCAAAGGAGCGATACATGCGCACCTGTATGACTTCTAAGCCCAAGATGAAGCGCAGCTTGAATCCTTTGTGCTTGACTCGGCGAGCCAGCCCGACATCCTCAACTAAGTTGGCGGCGACGGCGCGATGGCCGCCCAAGGTTTCGTAGGTGTCTCGACGAAACAGCATAAAGGGTCCGGCTGCAAAGGCGGTGGCCTGGGTGGGGTCATTCACAGCCGCAAAGTTGAAGCTGGCCGCAATCAACATAAAGATGAGGGGCTGCACCAACCACTCGGCCAGACAGCCACACTCAACTGCGGGGACGCAACTGAGCAGATCGGTTTGTTGGGTTTCGGCTTCGCAGAGAGCCGCTGCGATCGCACCCGGTTGCAGCCGTACATCCGCATCGATAAACAGCAAATAAGTACCCGTGGCCTGGGCTGCTGCTTGGGTACAGGCCCAGTTTTTGCCCCGCCAGAGCTGATCCGGGGGTCGAGGCGGCACCGACAGCGCCCGCACTCGGGAGTCTTTTGCCGCGAGGGTTTGAGCAATGTATCCAGTAGCATCGGTGGACTCGTCATCGGCGATCCAGACTTGTAGAGACTGAGGGTTGGGGAGTTCACTGGCCAGAACTGCCTCCACACAAGCCTGAAGGTTTTCGGCTTCGTTATAGGCCGGAATAATCACCGAGAGGGTCGGTAAATCTGGGGGAGGGGTGCCCAGGGGTGAGAGCTGGGGCGCGGCATCAAGGGAGGCTTGCAGGGTTTGGTGAAAGCGTGCGATCGCACCCCAAGCAACACCCGCCAAGACCGTCGTCAGCAACAGTCCCCAGGTTAAGAAAGAAGGCATATAGCTCGGAGCCAAAACAGGACGTTAGATTATGAACAGGGCTTTTGCCGATCCTAGACAATATGTGGTGAAAAGGTCATTCCGAGACGCTTGGTTTTCATCGTGGAGCTTAAATCATGCAAATTACCATCGATCTTCCCGAAGCGTTAGTGCAGCACTTTAATTCTGATCGCCTTGCCCGTGAAGTCCTAGAAGTTTTGGTGGTACATGCCTATCAAAATAAGAAAATTACTCATGCTGAAGTGGGTCGTATTTTAGGGTTACCTTCTCGCTGGACAGTCGATGCATTTTTGAAGCAGAAAAATGCTGACCTGCACTATGATGAGGCGGATTTAGAGTGCGATCGCAAAACTCTTCGCCAACTTCGGCACCAATAGCAATCCATGATTGTTGTTGCGGACACCTCACCGATTAACTATCTGTTGCTTATTGAGCAGATTGACCTGTTGCCTTATTTATTTCAAAAAATTGTAATTCCTGATGTAGTGCATAATGAAATGCGTGACCCAGGTGCACCGCTACTTGTTCAGAAATGGATTGCCAGTCCTCCTGATTGGTTTAAGGTCAAAGCTGTGTCTGTAATGGATAGAAATCTGAATTCTCTCGACCCCGGAGAGCAAGCCGCCATTACACTGGCTCAAGCTCTGCCAGCAGACCTGCTAATCATTGATGAGCGTTTAGGAAGGGAAGCTGCCAAGAATCTTGGTGTCCCTATCATTGGCACCCTCGGAATCTTGGATGACGCTGCAAATCAAGGGTTAATCGATCTATCAGAAACCCTCCACGTCATCAACCTACATAGAAGTTGCTGCCTAATCAGTCATGCAGATAGGGACTCGTTTTCAGTTCTCGATTGGTGCGTTGAACAAAATTTTTCGTGCCCCTCATCGGTTATTGTTGCCTGAGTTGGTCTGGATCCAAAATAAACAGGGGCGGTTGATCGGCGGCCTGCACTGATAGGGTGCTAATACAGTGAATATTGCCATGCTGCCGATAGGTTTCCGGTAGCGGCACAATTTGGGTTTCGGGCACTCGTCGCACCTCCGGCTGAGAATCAATGGGCAGCCCAATTCGTTCGCCTTGGCGGGTTTGGAGCACCACCAGGCAGCTTTGGGTCGCTGGGGTTGCGTCATCCAAAACTTCGGCGGGAAGTGCCCCTGGGTCGGAAAAAATGCGATGCCCCACATCCACTACGGTCAGTTCCTGATCGTCGTAGCGGGTAACGCTGATGCCAGTGTGCTGAGGGTCGCCATAGATGGGGCCGAGGGGCATCACCCGCACAATGGCTGTCATCGGTACGGCAAACCAAATCTGGCGCAGTTGAAAGGCAATCAAAGGAACAGTGACGGCATGGGGTTGCTGAGCCATGCGCCGCGATCGCAGGGGAGAAAAAATGGCCATAGAGACAATTTGGGGCTAAAACAGCAAGATTAAAGAACTTAAGCAAGCATCGGATTGGCGATCACTTGCTGTAGGGTGGCCAACAACTCAGTTTCTTGGAAAGGCTTAGAAAAATAGGCTGTTGCACCCAGAGTCATAGCCAACTGCCGATGTTTGTGGCCACTGCGAGAGGTGAGCATCAGGATCGGCAGAGACTGATAGCGCTGATCTGCCCTAGCATGGGCGAGAAATCCGTAGCCGTCTAGGCGGGGCATTTCAATGTCACAAATGACCGCTTGGGCTGACAGACCTGCCCGCAGTTTTTCCAAGGCATGATGACCATCCTTGGCTTGCTCGACCCGGTAGCCCGCTTTTTCTAGAGTGAGCGCCAAAAAGCGGCGCACGTTAACCGAGTCATCCACAATTAAAATCAACGGGGTGCTGGGGGCAGTGGTGATGGGTGTTGGGGGCATTGTCAAGCTCTGCGTCGGGGACTGAGCCTGTTGCTCCTCGATCCAGCGCAGTAAATTCACCGGCTCGACCAGCGGCACAATGCGCCCATTGCCCAGAATCGTGCATCCAACAAAACCAGGCGGCAGCGGGAGCTGACCTTCCACAGGACGGATGGTGACTTCCTGTTCGCCCCAGTAGCGATCCACTTGTAGACCCATTATGTCTTCACCATGAGCCACCATCAGCACCAGGGGTTCGTCAATGGTAGGGCTGGCGTCTGATTCGGGTAAATGGGGCACCCGGGGCATTCGTAACCAGTCTTTCAAATTTAATAGGGGCACTAGCAGTCCTTCCCAGTTCAGTAGAGGTCTGCCCGTCTGCCGACGAAGTTGCTGCGAGGCCAACAACACCATTTCTTCAACAGCGTTGGTGGGGATGGCCAATAGCATTTGTTGCACTTCCACTAGCAGCACCCGCAGAACCGAGAGGGTGAAAGGCACCGTCAAGGTCATGGTGGTGCCTTGACCCGGTCGGGTATCGACGGTGATGTTGCCCCGGACTTGTTTGAGTTGGGTGCGAACCACGTCCATGCCCACCCCCCGGCCTGAGAGGTCGGTTACTTGATCTGCGGTGCTGAAGCCTGGCTCAAAAATGAGTTCCAGTAGCTCTTGGGTGCTGGCGCGGTTGAGCACGGCGTCGTCGAGTCCCATCATCAGCGCTCGGGCTTTGATTTTGTCGAGATCGATGCCTGCTCCGTCGTCCTGTAGTATGAGGACAGTTTGGTTGCCACGATAGGCGGCCTTAATCTCAATCAGTCCCTGCTCCGGTTTGCCCTGAGCGGTGCGGATGTGCGGGGGTTCAATGCCATGGTCAAAGGCGTTGCGAAGCAGATGAATCAAAGGATCGTGCAGGGCTTCCAGAATGGCACGGTCGATGAGGGTAGAGCCGCCCGTGATGTTCAGATCGACTTGCTTGCCGTAGGTATGGCTGAGGTCGCGCAGCACCCTGGGAATCCGAGAGAGTAGGTCTGAGAGGGGGCGCATCCGCACCTGGGTCATAGTGCTTTGCAGTTGCTTGCTGGTGCGCGTCAGGGCGCGGGCAGTTTGCTCGGCGTCCTCCAGACTGAGGTTCATGTCGGTGGTGACTTCCTGGATTTGCACGGCGGTTTCGCTCAATTCTTGGGAAAACAGATGTAACTCGCTGTAGCGATCCATCTCTAGTCCATCAAAGCGCTCGCCCAGGGTGGCAGAGATCCCTGAGAGGGCGGCACCAATGAGTTGGGGCAACTCGCCTTGAGCAGTGGTGCGATGGCCGTAGGCCAGTCTTGGACTATCGCAGGCACTGCGGAGCTGATCATTCGATTGCTCTAGGGTCTGTACCCGCTGGTTGAGCAATCCCATCAGATCGCGCAGGCGTTGCAACTGTAGGGATAGCCCATTGCGCTCGATGATCAATTCCCCAAATAATTCACTCAATTGGCTGAGTTTATGCACAGGAACCCGAATCGTTTGCTCTGTATCACCTGGGGTGACAGAAGGTTCAGAGAACTCCGATTCTAAAGCTGCTTTTTGAGGAGATAACACCCTGCCTGGTGCAGACTGTTGTGGTGCAGACCGTGAGAGTGGAGCTTCTACCCCGGTCTCCAAGCCTGCCTCGAAGTCTGTTTCTAAATCTGCCAGCAAGGAGACCGCTTCCGAAGCAGTCAGAGACTCAGGCAAATCAGGCTCGCTCAGATGTGTATCTAGCCAGTCTGGGAGACCCTTGCTAACTGACTGAATGGGTGTCTCATGAGGAATGGCTTCCCGCTCCAGTTGGGTGGGAATTGCCGTGGCTTGCCCCACCAAGACCAGTGCCTGCGATCGCCGCCATTGCTGAATGGCTAATTGGGCAATGTCTCCCCCTTGGGTAGGGGTAGGTGCTGCTTGCAATTGCTCAGACACAGATTGACAGAGACTCTGAAAAGCTGACAGATCCAGCATTTCTGCTAAGCCAGCCAGTTCTTGGGCTGCGATCTCCACCTCCTCTACCAAGCAAGGCATCTCTGGCTGCTGGGTCACAGCCTCTAGCCGTTGTAAACAGGCTTCCACCTCACTTTCAAACAACAGTCGGGTCATGTCTTCCCCCACTTCTTCCGAGAGCAGGGCAGCGGCATCTTCGGGTTGTGGATCTCCAAGCCGCTGGTGCAGGCGATCAAAGATGGGCGTAATCGCGGTTTGTACCCAGTCCTCCGCCACCGTTCCGTGCTGTCGGTAGGCAGTCGCCACCTGCCCCATGTCATCAACGGCACGCAGCAGTTCCTGTTCTAGACTGCTATCCACAGCGGGGCGACTCACCTTCAAAACCTTCAGGAAGTCCTCAAACCGGTGTGCAAACTGACTCAGGTAAGGAAACCCCATCAAGCCAGCCCCACCCTTAATAGAATGAGCCGCACGCAGCATGGCATTCAAAGCTTGCTGCTGATTTCCCTGGGACTCGAAATTCAACAGTTCCGCTTCAATCTGGTGCAGATAGTCTTGGGCTTCCTCTAAAAACTGGAGCCGCACCTGTTGTTCACTATCCTGTGGCATTATTTTCCCTGTTGGTAAAAGTCTATGCAGACCCTTTTAAGAGCAGTTATTCAGGCTAGTTTGGTTGGCTCCAGCCCCTGAAGCTATTGCTGTTAGAGGCCGTTTGAAAAGCCTCATTCATCCCTGCATTAGCCCCCCGACCCCCCAATTTTGGGGGGAGAAAGCCAAAAGCTCTGACCATTTCCCCCCAGAATTGGGGGGCTAGGGGGGCGGAGTGCAAGGTCTAAGCAACTTCTCAAACAAGCTCTTAGGTCTTTCCCCTCAATCTCCTTCTGCCGCTCTGGAAAAAGGGGATTGAGGGGGCAAGAGCCGAGATATTTGGACTTGGTAGCTAAGACTGAATCAAACTCGTCTTGACCGGTACACAACCGACTAGAGATCGAGCAGGGCATCTTCTTGATGGGTTTCAATCACGCAATCAGAGAGCGGCATGGCGCGACAGGTCAAGACAAACCCCGCATCTAGTTCTTTGGCTGTCAAAAAGGAGTGATCTTGATCCACTTCACCCTGAGTAATGCGCCCCACACAACTGACGCAGGCACCGGCTCGACAAGAAACCGGTAGCTTCAAGCCTTTTTGCTCGGCTATATCAAAAATGTACTCGTCATCTTGAACTCGAATGGTTTCGCGTAGATTGTGCTTCTCGTTGACCAAGGTGACCTTATAAACTTTGGTGGCAGTGCTATTGGCTAACATGATAAATTCCTCGCTTTTTGATAAGGATTAAAAATGACGGCAATTTTAGGGTTTAGAAAATTGCCAACCCAACAGTGAGCAATTAAACTTCAACAGCTTCACTCACTTTGAACACATCCACAGAGGTTTTGAGTTGCTGGGCCAGGCCAGCCGTTTCGTGGATGGATGTGACGACCCGGTTAGAAAATTTGGAGGATTCCTCAGAGGTCTTCACAATGTCTTGCATCAGCGCCTTCACCAGATCAGAGGTTTTGGCTTGAGACACAGTGGCGGTGGAAATAGATTGCACCAACTGGTCAATGTCGTGGGAAACGCTAATAATTTGCTCCAAGCTGTGTTTGGCCTCCTCCACCCGGCCACTGCCTTCGACCACCTGGGTGGTGCCCCGCTCCATGGCATCGACCACCTCGCTGGTAGAGCGTTGAATCAATTCCACAATTTTTTCAATCTCCTTGGTGGCGGTGGCTGATTGAGCCGCTAATGCCCCCACTTCTTCGGCCACCACCGCAAAGCCTCGACCTTCTTCGCCTGCTCGCGCGGCTTCAATACTGGCGTTGATGGCTAGCAGGTTGGTTTGCAGGGCGATTTGGTTAATCAAAGACACAGCCTTGGAAATTTGCTGCGAAGACTCACCGAGTTGCTTCACCTTCTTGGCGGTTTCAGCCACCGTTTCTCGAAGCTGGACAATACTTTGCACCACCCGATCCATAGCTTCTCCACCGGTTTCGGCAGTGCTAGAGGCATTGCGCGCCACTTCAGCGGCTTCGTGGGCGTTGCTGGCCACGGCTGCAATAGACTGCGCCATTTGCTCGACAAAGGTGAGCATCCGCTGAATTTTTTTCGCTTGTTTACTGGACTCCTTGGCCAGATCACCAATGGCGGCCTCGTCTTGTCCCAGGGCGCTGTTCACTTCAACAGTCACCGCTTTCACTTGGGTAACAATGTCGCGCATACTCTCAATAATGGAGTTGAAAAAGTCGGCGACAATGCCGATTTGGCCTTCACCAATCTCAGCCCGTACCATCAAGTTGCCGCTGGTGGCTCCTTCGACTTCTGAGAGCAACTGCAACAGTTCTTGTTGGAGAGCCAGGTTTTGTTGGTGATCGCGCTCAGCGGCTGCGGCTTGTTGGGCCATGACTTCAGCGTGGACTTCTCGCTCTTTCTGGAGGGCAAGGGCTTGCTCCTGCGCTTGATTTTGCAAATGCTCGGCCATCTCATTGATTTGGGTGGCCAGATGCCCTAGCTCATCTTCGGGGGTGACGCTAAGACGAGTGTCTAAGTCCCCTTGGCGAATAGCTTGAATGGCCTGGGTAGCTTTTGTCAGGGGTTGGGTGGCGCGTTCACTCAAGAGCCAAGCGATCCAGCCGACGGCGGCAGCAGTCACGACCAGATTTGCCATCAGAATCAGAAGTAGGCGGTTGGTGGTGGCCGCTCCGGGTTGCTGGACTGCTGCTGTCTCTGGTGCTGTCTCTGGTGCTGGGATGGCGCTTTGAACTGCGCTCCAGGTGATGCCGCCCGTGATGGCGAGGGGAATGGTGCTGAGTGCGATCGCAGCCACGGTCACCTTCGCCCGCAACCCTTTAAATTGCTGTCCCGTGAGGGAAGGGGTGACTTGGGTTAGTGCGTCTGGGCTGTGGTCTTCCCCAGCCTGTGCCAGCTCCGTAACAGTGGCTTGTGCTGGCTCCAGCGTCACCCATTCAGTCGGGGTTTGTTCAGCGTGGTCGCTCGGCATGTGTTCATCTTTGAAAAGTGTCATTGACCTTTGTCACCTCTATCAATCTCAACGTGTATTTGCATCTCTACCCTGCGCTGCCTGCCCGCACAGCCGCCCGCACAATTGCCTGGGGATCAAGAACCAATAAAATGTCGTTTTCCCAGGGCACACATCCGCGTAAATAGGGCGTGAGATGATCTGAGACAGCGCCCACCGGAGATTGCAATGCCTCCGATGGAAACCGCAGCACACCATTCACCTGGGGAACAGCAATGCCCAGAGGCATTTGGTCTGCCCGTAAAATCACAATGTTGTAGAGTCGCTGGCTGACGGCAAAGGCATCCTGATTGAACAAGCGCAGCAAATCGACCACCCAAAAAACCCGGCTGCGCTGATTGAGTAACCCCAGTGCCCAAGCAGGCATGTTAGGAATCAGGGTTAGCCGCTCTTCAGGCACCACCAAGACTTCTTGAGCAAAGACCATGGGAATTAAAGCGGTTATTTCGGCATCCAGCCTCAGCTTCAGGTAGGGATCGCCCCCTGTCCCCACTTGGGGTGCGACCCACCCGGCTGAAAGGGTCATACTCATTGCTTTAGGCCACCACCGATTGAACAGCGCGAATTAATTCCTCTCGACTAAAGGGCTTCGTCACATAGACATCTACCCCTTGCTTCATGCCCCACAGTCGGTCAAGCTCTTGATTCTTAGAGGTGCAAACCACAACAGGAACTTTCTTGGTTTGCTCTGTTTTTTTTAGAGTTCTGCACAACTCAAATCCACTCATTCCAGGCATGACAACATCTGTTATAACTACATCTGGCTGTAAAGAAATTGCTTTGTTCAAAGCATCTTTGGCATCACTAGAATTGATGACTGTGTAGCCACTTTCGCGCAAATATATAGACATTAACTCTAGTTCAGAAGCTGTATCATCAACCACCAGAACTTTTCTCATGTCGCAGAGCCTCAAGGAATAGTTACGAATGTATAGATTGAGCAGAATTGTCTGCAAACTATTAATCTATAATTAGTGTTCCCAAAGATCATAAAAACAGATCAATAAAGAAAAATTTAGATAAATTATAGACAAGAAAAATTATCATAAATTTGAATGAGTGAAATCTTGTAAGTTTTTAACTCAGATAGCGAAACACCATTTTGGATAATTCTTCTTGAGTAAAAGGCTTTGTCATATAATCTGTTGCACCAGAAACCTTTGCTCTTGCTCGGTCAATTAAACCCGTATTTCCAGTCACCATAACGATGGGAACTGCTTTGAAAGAAGAATTGCGTCGAATTAATCGACAGAGTTCATAGCCATCAACCCTAGGCATACCAACATCCAACAGAATTAAATGAGGTTTGACTCGAATGATTTCAACTAAAGCTCGAACTGGATTGTTGATTAACGTCAGAGATATAGATTCATCATCCAAAAAATTCTGAATAGCATTTAATACACTCGGACTATCATCAATGCAGGCAATTCGATAGATTTTTTGACTTGATTCTTGATTGACCAAGACATCTAGTTCTGTCTCTACTTCGGGCGTTGTGTTTTTGGAATGAGAGTGTTGATTGAAGTCTAGGATTTTAGGAAGTTGATTAAAGGGATGCTGTGGCTCTCGCAATAAAATCGTGCGATCCATAATCAATGGATATAGACTTTGAGCAATTTTAATGGCATCTTGATCTAAGATGGCCTCTAAATGCCTAAAGCTAAAGCCACGCAACAATTTCCCAAGTCTGCGGGCTTGCTCGGGTGATAACCTAGGATGAGCATATTTTTGGCTTGAGAAGTATAGTTTCTGATTTGGAGAGCTGATTTCTGGACCAAGAGACTGCCAAGCACGCAGATATTTTTGGCAATGATCAATCAAAGACAATAGGGGTAGCTGGCACAATGGTGACTGAATGCCTGCTTCGGGCTGAAAGTGATAGCTGCCTTCTGTTAGGGTAAACGCAAATAAGAGAGCCTCTCGGGAGAGTCGGGTGATAAGGGTGTTTACATCGGCTACGGTGAGATGCTGCTGCTCGACCAAGGTTTCAATGGCTTGGTAATCTAGGCTCGGTTGTCCCTGTATCGGTGTGTGCACATCCAGCATGAGGCGGGTTTGGGTACGAACTGCATCGGTTAGCGCTGGTAGTTGATGACTTAATCGTCGCAACTGGCTGTCCAGGCGATCTGTGGGGTCAATGGAATGGGTGGCATAGTTGAGATGACCGTTTTGGATATAGATTGCCCAAGTGACTGCTTGGTGTTTGACCCAGAGGCAGCCCTGAAACGATGCGCTGGCAATTTGATGTAAGACCTCTGGCAGGAGTTGTTGGGGAGATAAAACACCTTGTATTTTCGACGCTTGCTCTAAGCCCATAGTTCGTCCCTTCAGTTGCATGTACGATGCCCTAACTGCGCGCGCTATGAAACCCACCCATGAGGTGGCTCAAGCAACGCACCTAAAATACCCCTCTGAGGCTAGGCGAGCTCTAGGTCGTCTTTTTTCTTTCCTCAGATAGGTCTGTATTTGCTAGGCTGCCCTTGATCCCCGAGGGTTCTTAAGACTGTTGGCAAGACTACATAAAAATTAAAAAAAATTGATCGGGGACTGAAAACACTGGCCAGTGACAACTTTGTTTCTACAATGAACGAACGTGTTGATGCGATCTAGGGCGAGTGCCATGGGGTAGCGCCTGGTCGTTGTTATTCTGATTGGATGCCGATATTTGCTATGCCTTCTACCGCTTCTGCGTCACAGCCTGCTCTCTCCCTGACTTCGGGGGTTCATCACACCGTTTTGGCCAATGGCCTCACAGTGCTGCTCAAGGAAGTGCATACCGCTCCGGTGGTGAGTGTCCAAATCTGGTATCGCGTTGGCTCTCGCAATGAAGCACCGGGCTTGAATGGTATTTCTCATCAGCTTGAACATTTGATGTTTAAGGGAACAGAGGCGCGTCCGATTCAGTTTGGGCAGCTCTTCAGTGCCCTAGGCAGCGCCTCGAATGCGTTTACTAGCTACGACATGACCGCCTACTATGGCACAGTATCTCAGGATAAACTAGCAGCTTTGCTGATTCTGGAAGCTGATCGCTTGCAACATGCCTTGATCAATGCTGACCAGCTTGATAGTGAAAAGCGGGTCGTGATTTCGGAACTGCAAGGCTATGACAACAGCCCGGACTATCGGCTGAGTCGAGCCGTGATGCGGCAGGCATTTCCCTGCCATCCCTATGGATTGCCAGTGGGGGGGATGAAGGAGGATGTGGAAGCTTTTACCTTAGAGCAAGTTCAAGGTTATTACCGTCAATATTATTCACCCAGAAATGCCGTATTGGTGGTGACGGGAGATTTTGAAACCTCTGGAACTCTGGCCTTAATTGAGGAGACTTTTGGTGGTATTGTCTCTACGGCTGCGCCTCCGCATCAGACTTCCACTGTCAGGTCTGACGTGGAATCCTCATCTGAGCCGATTTGTTTACGAGAACCTGGAAGTGCGGCATTGTTGCAGGCCGTTTACCCGGTTCCGGCCATTGGCCATCCAGACATTCCGATTCTGGAGGTGATGGATACTATTTTGACTTCAGGGCGAAGTTCTCGCTTTTATGCAGATTTTATTGATTCAGGACTCGCCAGCCATGGGGGGGGCTATCTGGTGGCCATGCAAGATCCAGGGTGGTATGAAATTGCCCTGACGGCGGTGCCGGGTCAAGATCTCAAGGGACTAGATCAGGTGCTACAGCAAACCCTGAAAGATCTGCAAGAGCAAGGGGTTACGGAAGCAGAGCTCAACCGAGCAAAAGTGCAACTGCGGGCAAATCTGATTCTCAGTAATCGGGATATTGAAACCCAAGCTAGCCAGTTGGCCTATAACCATTTGGTCGCGGGCGATTATCGCTATACTGATGTGTTTTTGGCGGCAGTGAACGGTGTGAGTGTGGCTGATGTGCAACGTGTCGCTCAAACTTATCTGAAGTTGGAACGGCGCACTCTGGGGCTGTTTGAGCCTACCCGTTTGGAGCCGAATTTATCGCCTGACTCAGGGGGGGCTACCCAAACTCGGGAAAATTTTATGCCTGGGGAGCCGGTTGACCCGGCAACCGTGGCGCAGTATTTGCCAAAATTTCCGCCTGCGACGGTTTCTTCTTCTCAAACTTTGCCCCAAGTGCTGGATTTGGCCAATGGATTGCGGGTGTTGCTGTTAGCGGATCCGAGTACGCCGACGGTGACTTTAAATGGGTATATAGAGGCAGGCAGTGCTTTTGATCGAGAAATCTATGGGTTGGCCAGCCTCACGGCGGACAACCTGCTGAGTGGTACCCAAAGCCAAGATGATCAAATGCTGGCACGACGCTTAGAGGAGCGCGGAGCTAGTCTTGATTTCCAGGCGCTTCGAGAGGGTGTGGATATTGAGGGCTATGCGCTGGCTGAAGATTTGCCTCTACTGCTCGAAATTTTGGCTGATGTGCTCCAAAATGCTACGTTTCCGGCAGCGGAGTTTCAGATCTCTCAGCAACGGTTGTTGGCTAATCTGCAAATTGAGCTGGATGATCCCAAATGTCTGGCGCGGCGGGTTTTACAACAGCATCTATACCCCGCTGAGCATCCGTTTTATGGTTATCCGACTCTGGAAACAGTGGCGGCAATTCAACCTGATCATTTGCAGGCATTCTATCAGCAGCACTATCGCCCCGAGCGCACTGTGTTGACGCTCTTGGGTGATTTTGATTTGGAAGGGGTGCGATCGCACCTACAATCTACCCTGGGAATTTGGACAGTTGAAGGTGAAGCCCCCACCCTGAGCTTTCCGGCAGTTTCGTTTCCGCCTGCGCTTCAGACTATTACAGTTCCCCTGTCTGGGAAAACTCAGGTGATTACCTACCTGGGGCATCCCGGCATCGATCGCCACGATCCGCGATTTTATGCAGCGTTAATTTTGAATCAAGTGCTAGGAGGCGACACCCTAGCCAGTCGCCTAGGCACAGAAATTCGAGATCGCCAGGGACTCACCTATGGCATCTATAGCTATTTTGCCGCTGGGAAACAGCCAGGGCATTTTGTGATTCAAATGCAAACTGCTCCGGAAGATACCCAGCAAGCGATCGATAGTACTCTGTCACTTTTGCGGCACCTGCGGAATACAGGTCTGATGGCCACAGAAGTAGAGGCAGCGCAACAGTCTTTGCTGAACAGCTATCCGGTGGAGCTGGCTAACCCCGATATTTTGGCGCAGCGGGTCTTAATGAGTGCGGTGTATGGACTAAACCGAGATGAAATTCGCCAGTTTCCCCAGCGGCTACAAGCTGTCACTGTGGCAGAGGTACAAACCGCTTTGCAAGAGCTAATTCATCCTGACCAGTTCGTGATTGTTTCAGCCGGACCGATTGCGCTCTAGTAGGCTGAATCTGGGATGGCTAGAGTTTTTGCTTGACGAAGGTCACTAACTGGACAATGGTGCGCTTGAGATTGGCGATTTCAGCTTCCATTCTCTCCATTTTTTGATGCAGCTCTGCAATTTCAGCCGCATCTACCCCAGGAATTGTGCTCTTGGCGTCTGTCCGCACTCGAGGACGCTTGGATTTTTCGATTGCCCCTTTGATCGCTTCTTGTAATTGATGCTTCTCAAAGGGTTTTTCGATAAACTCAAAGAATTCAAAAGGCTCTTGCAGTTTGTCCGTGACTTCTTCTTTGCGCCCGGACATGATCACAAGGGGAATTTTCTGTAAGTCCTGCTGCTGCTGTAATTCTTGATAGACTTCCCACCCACTCAACTTGGGCAGTAGAAAGTCCAGCATAATCAGGTTGGGACGCTCATTGCGAATCAGATCTAGTCCTTCAGCACCATCCTTGGCTTCTAAGACTTCGAAATTGCCGTCTGGCAGCATATCTCGGACTCTCATGCGGATGACCTTACTGTCATCAATCACTAAGATTTTGTGCCCTGCCACGCCCAACTCCTATTATCCAATGATTGCAAAGGTAGTATATCAGCCTTTCTCTATTGTTTTCGCCATCTGTAATGGCCTAGGGACAGTAACACCCTAAAACACAAGAGCTAAACCTCTTTCTCCAGTTTGCCCCAGAAAAGCAGAGGATTATCATAGGATCTGTAATGAAATGTTCGCTCTTTTTATTGCCAGCTAGGATTGGTGGGGCAGGCGACAGCGATTCGCTGGGATCTCACCTAGTTTTTGTTGCCGTTCCGCAATCAGGGTGGGAAGCGAGGGTCGCCCAGTCAGACGGAGTCGCCAGTGGGCCCAGAGACGGTAGAGGGTATTTGCGATCGCACCCACACCCAGCAACCGCGTCGCCCCATACACCCAACCCATACCTAAAATATTGTAAACCTGCCGGAACACAGCCACATCCCGGAGCACCGTACCATCCGCCAAAATGCCATGGATGCGCCCCATGGCCGCTTCATAGCTGATGCCAGCATATTCACCAGGATTATAGTCAAGAGCCGCAATATCCACAAAGGCAACCTGACCTCGACCCCCATCTTTTTGCCGCAAAAAGTTGACCTCGCGCAAGCACAGTGGACACTCGCCATCGTAAAGTAGCTTGATTTTGCAGGTGGGGGTGGCAGAATTGGAATCGGTCACGGCTAGGTTAGAGTATAGGAAAGGCTTTGTCTCTATCAGGTTAGATCAATGACCTCGACCGCGCCAGATCGACTCGATCGAATTGAGTTTGCCATGGAGCAGATTGTCACCAAAATTGACAATCTGGCAGATGACGTGGCAGCGATCAAGTCTGATGTGGCAGCAGTCAAATCCGAGTTGGCTGAAGTCAAGTCTGATGTGGCGGTCATCAAAGCGGATATGCTGGAGGTCAAATTTGCTCAGGTTCGGTTCGATGAGAACCTGAAAGCTGTTGAAACCCAAATGGTAGATCTCAAAAACCAGAACAAAACCCAGGATGCTCGCACCTGGGGCATTTTGATAACTTTAACTTTTGTACTGTTGGGGTCTTTGATTAAGATGGCGTTTTTCCCAGGGCAAGGTCTGTAACCAAAACTGTTCATCTCTTTGAGACTGCTAGGGAATCCCTGACCTCAGCTCTACGGCATCGCGCTGATCGGGGTCTTGTAGATAAACTTTGACCTGTTCATGGCGGGCGGTGGGCAAAACCTTGCCCACATAGTTGGGGTGAATGGGCAGCTCTCGATGCCCCCGATCAATGAGTACCAAAAGCTGAATGATGGCCGGACGCCCATAGTCATTAATGGCATTGAGTGCCGCTCGAATCGTGCGACCGCTATAGATTACATCATCCACCAGCACCACCGTTTTACCCGACAGATCACTGGGAAATTCTGTGAGGGCAGGGGTTCGGACTGTAATTTGATCGAGATCATCCCGATAGAAGGTGATGTCCAGGCTGCCGACTGGAACCTCAATGCCCTCTAGCAGTTGAATTTGCTGTGCCAAACTCTGAGCCAGAGGCACGCCTCGGGTGTGAATGCCGACGAGCACCAACTGATCTAGATCGCGGACATGCTCAACGACCTGAGAAGCCAGGCGGGTTACCATCCGTCGCAGTTCCTCGGCATTGAGAATTTCAACTGGGTTGCTGGGCATGATTGCGTCTGGAATGGGGATTAAGCATCAAGAGCTTCATAGAGTTCCGAGAGCCTGATGTTACAGGGAATCGATTCGAGTGAAATCGAAGCATTCAGATCTTTGTACTCCGTAAAAATCCATTGGCAGGATCCAGTTTTGAAGTATCGTTCCACTTGAGGGGTGGATGGGTCAATGAGCAAATATTCTTGAAAGGTGAGAAGGGTGCGATAGGCGGCAAATTTCTCACCCCGATCATAGTTTTTAGTGGATTTTGAAAGAACTTCGGCAATCAGGATTGGGTTGACCAGCGTATCACTCCGTCCGACTTGTCGCTCTAGCGGACGGGGGACAACCATCACATCAGGATAGGTGTAGAGATTGCGTTGGGGAATCCACAGGCGTTGATCGGCGATAAAAATGCTGTAGGGCTTTCCTTTCAGGTTTAGCCGCAAGACGGCGTTGAGAATACTGGTGATTTCGTTATGTTCGGGGGTGCCACCCGTCATGGGAATAATCTCTCCATTGATGAATTCATGACGGATCTCGGAGCTGAGTTCCCGTGCAAAATACTCGTCTGTGGTGTAAATTGGTTTGGCTTCAGCAGACGTCACGATGGAGGTTCCTCTGGGCTGATAGGTGGCCGACTAGGTTGGTTCTCCCAATATAGCCAGTGCAATGAGAAGCCAGAGCAAAAAGCCATTGCGGGTCAGACGCAGCGCCAGATGAATGCGCTCCGGGGTGATGGGGCGATGGGGATTGCCCAGCTTGGGTTTGAGGGTGGGGATGCCTTTGTAGGTGTTCAGCCCCCCGAGCTGCACGTCTAAAATGGCGGCGTAGGCACATTCGCTCCAGCCTGCGTTGGGGCTAGGATCTTTGGAGGCATCCCGCCGACAGAGATGCAACACATGGGCGATCCGCCCTGAGATTGCGCCCAGGGTAACAACGCTCAGACGACAGGGCAGCCAGGTGAGGGTGTCTTCCAGGCGAGCGCTGAACCCGCCCAGGTGGGTGTAGGGGGCACGGCGATAGCCCACCATGGAGTCCAGGGTGCTGGCGGCTTTGTAGGCCAGGGCTAGGGGCACTCCAGCGTCGATCGTGAGGCTGCTCCAATGGGTGAGGGTATAGCCCAGGATGGCGTAAAAAAGGGGAGCAAAGACGCCATCGGTGGCGTTTTCGCTGACGGTTTCTAGAATGGCGCGCAGCATTTCGGGTGCGGTGAGATCTTCGGTGTCGCGTCCTACGTAAAGGCGCAGGCGCGATCGCGCCATCAGTTCATCCCCAGCCATCAACGATTTGAGAACATCTTCAGCCGCTCGGCGCAAACTGCGGCCAGCGAAACAACTGGCCAGCAAAACCACTTCTAACCCCATGCCTAACCAGGGCGAGAGGGTATAGGCTCCCCAGAGCAAGAGGGCTGCGATCGCCCCACTCCCTAGCACCAGCCCCAACCCCAGTCCAATCCCTGCCAGCTTTTCAGCTCGTGGCGTCTGGCAGACCTTGAACGCCCAGGAACAGTAGCCCTGAATCACCCACCCCATCGCCTGCACGGGATGGAGCCATCCCCACGGATCGCCGATTAGAAAATCGAGAAGCGCCGCAGCAACCAAAATCAAAACCACTGGTTGCTCGGCCAAGAGGGTAAGTAGAAAACCCGTCACATTGAAAGACGATCATGAGAGAACACTGATGTGCATCATACCTGCCGACCGAGTAAGGCTTCCAGCATTACAGCCTGTCGCTCAACGGTCGCTGCTTGTCGCTCAACGGTCGCTACCAGCCGCTCAGATAAAATCGTTTGCCGATCAGTTGTTTCAGCCAGACGGTTGATGTTCTCAGCTTGAGCCTGAGCAACAACCAGTTGTTCCCGAACCCGTTCTTTGATGTCTGCCATATCGGCTCGAAATTCGGTTAATCCCTCAGTTAAGCGTCCAACCTGGTCAATTAGCACTGCAAGCTGATTGTTTGGCTCAGTCATGCCCTGTCCTCCTTGGTATCAATTATTGTAAGTCTTCAACCTTTGCTTGAACTTTACTTAAGCTTGGGCATTATGAAGATATAGAATGCGCTCAAGATCCCCTAGGCATTCTTGGTTCATTCATCCCTTGCCCGCCGTGAACACCATGCTGCGATCGCCAAAGCCCTCCCTTTCCACCGCTGGATTTACCCTGGCAGAAAACCTGGTGATTGTGGTCATGATTGGGATTATGGCTGCCTTTACCATTCCCAGCTACCTGAGTTGGGTGAATAATAAGCGTGTCGATGACTCGGTTGTACGACTGGAAGGGGCACTGCGGGAAGCCCAGTCAGAGGCAATTAAAAGAAGTCGAGCTTGTAGTGTTGAGGTGACGGCAACAGAGGTATTGAGTGGTGAAGCGCCTGATCCTACTAAACCCGATGAACGACAAGAGCGATGCTTGATTACTGGCGATCGTGTGTTGCCTGTTGAAAACAGCCCCGTTGTGATTACGGGTTCCAATACTGTGCGATTTACCTATCGTGGAACCACCAACGCCCAGGCCAGCTTTTTGATTTACAACACTGATGGCACCGCTAAAATGCGCTGTATTGTGGTGTCTGATATTTTAGGCATTATCCGAACGGGGAACTACGCTGGTGCCAACCCTGGTCAGGGTACCCCTCCCGACCCGACACAGATTGCCAACCAATGTCAGGCTTCGCCGCTACCGGATTAGGATGTCACGCAGGAAGCCCGCACAGTCCCCCAAAAGTTAACGTCCGTTGGGAGAATGTCACGACGCTGAACGGGTGAGTGCCGCTGGCATGGTCACCTCAGGGACGTGGCGAGGAATGTCGTAGGTCAGAAAGTCATGGGCCATTTTGGTGTTGGCAAAAATGGCTCGTGCTTCTTCAGTTAGATGATGCAGTTCAATTGGATTGCCCGGTGCGTAGCGGGGACTAAAGTGAGTGAGAAACAACAACTTGGCTTCGGCGGCTAACGCAACTTGGGCGGCCATGGTAGAGGTGGAGTGCAGGCGCTGAAAGGCCATTTCGGCATCTTGGTGGGCGAAGGTTGACTCGTGGATCACCACGTCTGCTTGCTGGGCTAGGGTAACGGCATTTTCGCAAAAAATGGTGTCGGTGCAGTAGGCCAGCACACGTCCAGTTTCGGTGGAGCCGCAAAAGTCACTGCCCTTGAAGGTGCGGCCATCAGGAAGTTTGATCTTTTTGCCTTGCTTGAGTTCACCGTAGAGAGGACCAGGGGGAATGCCAGCGACAGTGGCTTTTTTGACATCAAAGCGTCCGGGGCGATCGCACTCTTGGATCCGATAGCCAAAGGCCGTCACTTTATGGGTCAGGGGCAGACAGGATACTGTAAACTCATCATCAGCATAGACCTGCCCGGGCTGCACCCCATGCACTTGAATCGGGTAGGAAAAATGGGTTTGAGAATAGCGCTGACAGGCTTTGAGATAGTCCTCTAGTTCTGGTGGGCCATAGAGATCAATCTGGGTTGGATTGCCTGCCATGCCGCAGCTCGCCAGCAACCCCATCAGGCCAAAAATGTGATCCCCATGCATGTGGGTAATAAAGATGCGACGAATTTGGCTGATCTTGACCTCGCTGCGCAGAAGCTGATGTTGGGTGCCCTCGCCACAGTCAAACAGCCAGACTTCGCCACGCTGGGGCAGACGCAGGGCAATACTGGAGACATTGCGCGATCGCGTGGGAACACCAGAGCTAGTACCAAGAAACGTAAGTTGCAAAGTTAAATCACCCGTTTGCACTATACGTCAGTTTATCTCACTCTCCTGATGGGGCTGCTGCGTACCGGCCTAACGAACTGAAAATATCCACACTTTTAGGTTGCGGAGTGTCAGCGACCTCGGCAGGCGGGGTTAACCCAGTTGATGGTCGGACTGAACGGGTGGGCGAGATGGCTTCACTACAGGTTTAGGAGGCCGCTGGAAAGGTGCGCTGAAACTCCTCTAAGAGATCATCCATTTCTTCTAGGGCTTGGTTAACATCAATCCGCAGCGTTCCCAGATCGGGTTGCTCTAAAAGCTGCACTAAGACTTCGCGCTTTTGGGTTAAATAGGCCATTCGCTCTTGCATCAACTGGGGATCCACAGAATTACCTCGATAGACTGGTCACGACGCATAACCCTAGATCATTCTAGACGATGGTTTGGCTGACCCAAGCCATTCCCAGCACGGAAAAGGCTGACCATCGATTAGAATAGAGCTAAGTTGTTAAGAAATTTTAACAGGTAGTCCAACCTTGGTCTCGACGTTTACCAGTGGGGAGTCGTTTCAATTTGACTCCATTGAAGCTGCCCTTGCAGAATTTAAGGCCGGACACGCGCTGATTGTCGTGGATGATGAAGGGCGAGAAAACGAGGGCGATCTGGTTTGTGCGGCTCAGTTTGCCACCCCGGAAATGATTAACTTCATGGCGGTGAATGCGCGAGGGCTCATCTGCCTAGCCATGACCGGAGAGCGTCTCGATGCCCTAGACTTGCCGCTGATGGTTACCCACAACACCGACAGTAATCAAACAGCCTTCACGGTCAGCATTGATGCTTCTCCCCACTTGGGTGTGACTACTGGCATTTCGGCGGAAGATCGGGCGCGCACAATTCAAGTGGCTATCAACCCAGAAACTCGACCAACCGATCTGCGGCGTCCGGGGCACATTTTTCCGTTGCGGGCGCGCAAAGGCGGTGTCCTGAAACGGGCGGGACATACGGAATCGGCGATTGATCTGGCACGGTTGGCGGGGTTATATCCGTCGGGGGTGATTTGCGAGATTCAAAATCCTGATGGCTCTATGGCTCGTCTGCCGCAACTCGTGGAGTATGCCCAACAGCATCAGCTCAAAATTATCAGCATTGCTGATCTGATCAGCTATCGATTGCAGCATGAGCGCTTTGTCCATCGGGAGTCTGTAGCTGATTTACCCACAGAGTTTGGTCATTTTCATATCTATGGCTATCACAACTCCTTAGATGACTCTGATCATGTCGCTATTGTCAAAGGTGATCCGGCTAATTTTGACCATGGGCAGGTGATGGTGCGAATGCACTCGGAATGTTTAACGGGGGATGCACTCGGTTCGCTGCGCTGCGATTGCCGGATGCAGCTTCAGGCGGCTCTCAAAATGATTGAAGCCGCTGGACAGGGTGTTGTGGTCTATCTGCGTCAGGAAGGTCGGGGCATTGGCTTGATCAACAAACTCAAAGCCTACTCGTTACAGGATATGGGCTTAGACACCGTAGAAGCGAACGAAAAGCTGGGTTTCCCGGCAGATCTACGGAATTATGGTGTGGGTGCCCAGATTCTCAATGATCTGGGCATCAAGAAAATTCGCTTGATTACCAATAACCCTCGCAAAATCGCTGGACTCAAGGGCTATGGTCTAGAAGTTGTGGATCGCTTGCCTTTGTTGATTGAGGCCACGCCCTACAACACTCAATATTTGGCTACCAAGGCCGAGAAGCTAGGTCATATGCTGTTGCAGACCTATCTGGTGACCGTGGCTATTCACTGGCAAGATGTCTCCCTCAGTGTGACTGACCGCTATGAGTATTTAGAAAAGCTACGGCATTTGGCTACCAGCCAGCATTTGCTCTTGCAGGAAGAAGCACGCCCAGTTGCGATCGCACTTTTTGGGCATCCGGGCTTGATTGTGCATTTAGGACTCGATCAACCCCATGTAGCGGCTCCTGACTGGTATCAGCAACCCTCTCACCCTTACGTGAAAGCCATCGCAGAGATTTTGGCACAACTCAAAGGGTGGGGCGCGATCAACCGGTTAGAGTTTCTCATCTCCAACTGCATAGATCCACTCAAAAATCTCCAAATTCAGCTTGACCGCAGGTCAGTGTCACCAGAAGACTTGCCCTACCCCACGTGCCAGAACCTAGAAACCCAGACCATCTACAGCATTTCCTACCCAACAAGTGAATGAAGTCCTTTGGGCTGATTAGCCAACAAATCCTTATCACCCCCAACCCCTCTCCCACAAGGGGCTACTGTGTACACACAAATCTAAGGAGATGATTTAAAAGCCTCTAACATCCTTACACTCGCCCCCCCTCGCGAAGCGTGCCCGAAGGGCCTAATTTGGGGGGTTCTGAATATCTCGCAGTCCCCCAGAATGGGGGATGTAGGGGGCGAATGCAGGGTGAAATTGTTTTTCTCATACTTATGTATACACAGTAGCCCACAAGGGGAGAAGAGTCTAGGGGATGAGGGCGATGAGTTTTGTCATTCAAATCAACGGCGGCAGATAACTTTAAATTCAGTACTAGCAGCTTTCAAGAGGCTGGTGAACCCGAGTATTATGTGTTTAGCAAAGTCAGTTGCCTTGGTTGAAATAACTCACTAGATGCTAAGAAATTACCCTCTAGATCGACTTTTGCGTCAATACTATTTAATAGCGCGACTATACTTCGAGCAACTGCATAAGCTAAATTTACGGGCACTGCATTACCAATTTGTTTGTATTGACTACTCACTGAACCTGAAAAACACCATTCGTCTGAGAAAGTTTGTATTCTGGCATACTCTCTAATCGTTAAGGGTCTCGTTTCTTCTGGATGACATCTTTCGGTTTGTTTTTGAGCGGGGGAACAGGTCAAAGTTAAGCTCGGCTCATCCCATGAGAGCCGACGTGCCATGCCAGTTTTACCACCACTTAAGAAATAACTACCCTGCATATATTCTCTTTGCAAGTTATCTGGTAAATCTCTCCAATAGCCACCTTGAGGCACATGAGATAATATTTCTCTTTTTCTGTTGGGATAAGACTGACCTTCTGATTCTGGTACATCGGTATCGTATAGTTCACCAGCTTTCAAAGCGTCTTTGAGAACGAGTATTCTGTAATAGGGTGATGGCCATTTAAATTTTGCAAACCTAATCAAATCGTTTCTGATGCCAACAAAAAATAAACGCTCTCTTTTTTGGGGAACACGATAAAACAATGCTTTCAGAACTTTTGGCTCAATAAGTGTATATCCTAGATCTGAAATAATTGATTTCATAACGGACAAAGTTTTTCCATTGTCGTGATTTAATAAGCCACGCACATTTTCACCTAAGAAAATTTTTGGTCTTATTTCTTTTACTGCCCTGGAAAATTCAAAAAATAACGTACCTCTGGTATCTTCAAATCCCAATTTTTCCCCTGCATAAGAAAATGCTTGACATGGAAATCCACCAGAAACAAGATCAATATCAATGAATTTACTAAAATCCACATTTTTCACGTCACCTTCAATGACATTCCATTTGGGACGATTGGCTTGAAGAGTTTTACAAGCATCTTCATCAAGTTCATTGAGAGCTATTGTATTGAATCCAGCTTTTTCTAACCCTAGAGCAAGTCCTCCTGCCCCCGCAAAAAGTTCAACTGATGAAAAGTCTCTCGCAGGCTTAACCCTCAATTCTTCATCCCAATTACTTTTGAACATGCTTCTGACTTCTTCAAATTGAATGAGCTGAGAAGTCTTATATTCTTTTTTGTTCGTGATGGGATTTTGAAAAGGAATTAATCTTCCACCTTTTTCCCACTTTAATAGTGTGGCTTTGGATACGGAAATTATATCTGCTACCAATTCTGCTGAAATTAGATCTGAATCAAATATTGAAATCATTAAATCCTTCATATTCTCTAAATGAAAGCAAATAAATACTTTTCCATAAGTTAGAATCAATGGCTCTTAACTCTGTGAATACTGAGTTAGACTCTGCTTCAAAATTGCTATCCTCGACAACATCTTGAATTATTAAAGGAAGCTTTTCACATAATTCTTTAAATGCAACTCGGCTATCAGTCACCAATTCATAAAATCTATCAATGGAAACCCGACGTATTCTTTTGTTTGACACAGCTTGACCATCTAAACTCATTTTCCATACAATATTTTGACTTCTTCGTGCAATTACTTCTACTAGCAGACAGGTTGCATCTGGATTAGATAGTAAAGTATTTTGCATTCTCATGTAAGTCTTCTGAGCAGATGAAGAATTCATGGTATTATGCTTGTTTTTCATTTCAACAAAATACATGAATTTAGAATTAACAATGTCATATCCTTTTGAAGGAACTTCCCATCCGTTACCCAAATATCGAAATATATTTTGATGAAAATATCCAATATGATTTGTATTGGATTTATCTATTTGTCTTAACACCTCACTTTCTATTATAAATTTAATATCTTTATGATAAATTTTTGTATCAAATGTCAATTTTATTGGATCTACTAAATTTCTGTTAAATTCAGCTAAGTTGATATTAAATCTGTATTTATTTACGGTTTCCTTGACATGATTATAAATGTCTTCATTACTTATAAAACTAAGATTATAATCTCTCATGCTCCTCTTTTAAGTTTGTCTGAACACATTGTTTTTGTTAAAAAAGCAAAACTTATCTTTCTTGAGAAGATTTTTAGTGGCTGTAAAACAATGTATTTATACTTTTTGATATAGTACAGTCAATAGCCCAGAAAATCATTCTGTCTTTATCTCTATGCCTAATTTTGACACATAACGATGATGTCACCTAAGTGTATTGGCAGCAGGAACAGCAAAGCGATCGCAGCTAAATGAAGCCAGCAGCGGATCTTCATTGCTCTGGCCAATTAATGCTGCGATAAGTCTGGCGGTTACTGGAGCTAGTAAGATGCCATTGCGATAGTGTCCGGTGGCTAAAACCAGGTTTTGGTAGGGGCTAGCTCCCAAGATGGGGCATTCATCGGGGGTGGCTGGACGGTACCCCCACCAAAATTCTGCGATCGCAAAGTCTTTGAGAGCCGGATAAAGACGGGTGGCACCACTCAAGAGCTGTTGGATACCTGCGGGTGTATTGTGGGGGGCAAAGCCCACATCTTCGCTGGTGGCTCCTAAAATAATACGGCCATTTTGGCGGGGCACAATGTAAATCTCAGTGCCGAACAATACCTGGGAGAGGGGCGCTTCCAATTCAGTGGGCACCTGGAGTGCGAGCATCTGGCCTTTGCGCGGCACCACAGGGAGGGGCAGCAATTGGCCAGACCATGCCCCTGCACTTAGGACATAGGTATCGCCTTGCTGCACTCCAGCACTCGTCTGAAGTTGGGTGATGCGGTGCCCCTGATACTCAATGTTGTGGACTGCCACTCCCTCTTGAAGCGTGACGCCTAAGGTCTGAGCTGCGATCCACAGGGTTTGCATCAAGGCGCGATTATCTACCTGTCCATCTTCGGGGAACCACCAGCCGCCTGCTAGCTCGGTGCTAAGACCGGGCTGATGATGTGCGATCGCGGCTCTATCTAGCCACAGCCCCTCCATCTTTTGAGGAGTTGGCAGACAATCTACATACAAGGGTGCCAAAATACCACAGGGCCAATAACCCGTGTCCAGTCCTGTCAGTCCTTCCAGCTTCCGAACCCACTCTGGATACAATGCCCGACTGCGAAGACATAGATCTAACATCGCCCCTGGCAAAATACCCTCCGCCTGCGGAGCCAACATCCCAGCCGCCGCGTGGGCTGCCGCTGCTCGAAACTGCTGAGATAGCACCGTCACCTGTGCCCCTTGCAGCGACAGTTCAACGGCGGTAGCCAGTCCAATAATGCCACCGCCAATGATCACAACATCCGATCCCACAGTCATAGATCCCTCAAATTTCTAGCCAGGGTGCCAATTAAATTTAAATGTGCTGAATCCTTATGGTGCAAGCTTACTGCTTTTTGTGAGCTTGTTCCGTCAGGGATTGCCACCCGGCCTGCCACAGTCTCCGGTTTTGGAGTGTCGCTGCATTGACCCAAAACCGCACTGACCCGTCACAGGCTGCCACCAACTCTGCAAAAATAACGTGGCCTTGATTTTTGCGGTTCACAACTTGAAAGTGTCGCCACCCAAAGGTCTTTTCCTGAGCTGTCCACTTAGACCCCAACAGATAGGGGAACCGTTGTTTCGCCATCTGCTTAGAATTCTGACCTCATATCCAGGCTACTGAGGAGCCGATCTACATCAAAATTGGCCTCAATGAGCTGTCGAACGCATTCCACTTTTACCGCTTCGTGAAGTCGCACTTGTCCAAAGGTGCGATCGACAATTTCTACCGTAGTTAATGTATCTAGATCCACGCCCAAGACTGGAATTTCTAAATCATCGGCACGAGTGAGCACCATAGAATTGGGCGAAAAGTGCCCGGTCAGAATCAGACAGTGGGTCGAAGATTCAAGAGCCGCGAGCTGAATATCGGTGCGATCGCCTCCCGTAACCACAGCCATATTCCGACCCTTGCGAAAATATTTCAGCGCCGAATTGACATTCATCGCCCCAATAGTGAGCTGATCTACCAGCAGGTCTAAACGATCAGGGCGACACAGAACCTCTGCGCTCAACTGATGCACAAGCTCTGAGACACTGACACTGCGCAGTAGCTGATCACTGGGTAAAATTCCAAACACTGGAATACCACAGCTTTCTAAAAAGGGTTTCACCAACTCCTGTGCCAGGTGCCAGTCTGCTTCAGGCACATCGTTGAGCATTACCCCCAACAACCGAGATCCCAATCTGGCCTGAGCGGCCAGCAGAGCATCCACCGCTCCCAGTGTATGAAACCGAGCAATTAAAAGAATATTGGCATCCATGCCATTGGCCATTTCCAGGAGCGACAAGCCAAAGAGTTGTCCTTCTTCCAGAGAGCCTGGTCCTTCCAACATCACCAGATCCCCCGCCTGTGATTGGCGATAAGTCATCAATTGTGCCTCGAACTGGGGACGAAGTTCGTGTTGCAGACAATCTTTGACTACGCCTAGGTGGGGCGAAAGGATTGTAGGGCAGACATGAGAGTCAGGCAAGCCCAGGGTTTTCGTAATAAAATTCACATCTTGGTCGTAGGGAGACCGCTCTGCTTCCTCTTGATAGGTTCCCAGGGGCTTACCATAGGCAAAATCAACTCCTCGCTTAACCAACAGTTGTGCCAACCCCAAAATGGTTGCAGATTTACCGCTGTAAGCTTCAACTGAACCTACGAGCAGATACTTAGCCGTGTTAGGCACACCCTCACTCCTTGCTGTACTGACCCAGACTCAACCAAGACTCTGGCCAAGATCTTGCGTTACATATCTTGCGTTACACAATCGTAACGGTTTCTGCGAGTAAGTTAAACATAGATTGCGGGCAGGAAGTGTAGCCACGGACAGATTTTAGTCGTCTAAGCGCAGTAGTTTGCGATAGAAGGGCTTCGGAAAGTCAGCGAGCTTGGCTCGTTTGTAGTTGGCCAACAGCTCAATTAAGAACCCAATGAACTCAAAGTTGGTCAGGGTCACCTCATAGCTGAGATCGGCATCTGCCGAGAACTGAATACGGCATCGGGTTAGATCGGCGGGTAGGTTAGACACATTCCAGGTGGCTACGAAAGGGATATTCTCTCCACCTTCAATACCTCGCGCCCCCTCTAGATTACCGCTCTGATAAAGACTGATGCCCAGGGGGAGCATGTCTCGTTTAGAGCCTTGGTAGTAGGGTAGGTAGACATTCACCTCTCGATGGGATACAGGCTGAATACTATCCAGGGGGTTAACCATACTGTAGATTCTCACAATTGATCGGCAACAGAGCTTTGTAACTTAGTATGGGCAAACCGGAGCCCAGAGTGACACCTGTACTGCACTTCTTTGAGATTGAGAGCTTTGCAGATTTCTGGGAACGTCATCTTGGCACAACGATGAACGGGTAATCTTGTACAACTAAAATACGTCACGTTGAATCAACACTCCCGGAGACACCCTAATCTTAAGGTATCGTCATGGCTTTGGTGATCGCAGGTGAACGCAGCGGGTCGGGCAAAACCACCACCACTCTGGCATTGCTCGCTAGTCTGCGCCGAGGCAGAGCCATTGCCCATATCCGTTTAGACGCTCAGGCGATCTCAGTCCAGTCTTTCAAGGTGGGGCCGGACTATATCGACCCTATGTTTCATCAATTTGTGACGGGTCGCCCCTGCCGCAATCTGGATCCAGTCCTGACTTCGGAATCCTATGTTCAAGACTGCTTTGCGACTCATGCCCTTAGGGCAAATTACAGCCTGACGGAAGGTGTGATGGGTCTGTTTGATGGGGCGACTCTAGAAGATGACTGGGGGAGTACAGCTCATATTGCCCGATTGCTAGATTTGCCGATTTTGCTGGTTCTGGACTGCTCGCGCCTGTCTGGATCGGTGGCGGCTTTAGCTAAGGGTTATCAATCTCTTGACCCACGCCTACAGATTGCGGGGGTTGTGCTGAATCGAGTGGGGAGCGATCGCCACTTAGATTTTCTTAAAAGTGCCCTGGCTCGCATCCAAATGCCAGTGTTGGGGGTGCTCCGACGTCAAGATGATATTACGATTCCAGATCGCCACTTGGGACTGGTGCCCACTGATGAGCTGCCGGAGCTGAGGATCTTAATCGATCGCTTGGCGGAGGTGGGCGATCGCAGCTTTAACTGGTCGGCTCTCTTGCCCTTGCTTCAGAGTTCTCCTGCCCAAGCCAGCATCATGGCCACCCAGAACTGCCAGGTTGTTTCGGGATCCGTGCGAATTGCAATTGCCCGAGATGCGGCCTTCAATTTCTACTACGCCGATAACCTGGAACTGCTAGAGCGTTGTGGTGCGGAACTGGTCTACTGGAGTCCGCTACAGGATCCGTTGCCCCCAAATGTCCAGGGGCTATATTTTGGCGGTGGCTTTCCCGAGATTTTTGCTGCGACACTGAGTGCCAATCAGCCCGCGCTCGGAGCCGTTCGAGCAGCGATTCAAGCTGGAATCCCCACCTATGCTGAATGTGGGGGGCTGATGTATCTCTGTGAGGCCATCCAAGATCTCCAGGGTCAATCTTTTCCGATGGTGGGTGTGCTTCCCACAACTGTGACCATGCAGCCACGCCTGACGCTGGGTTACCGTCAGGCCACTGCCCAAAGGCACTCCCCTCTGGTGACCCAAGGTCAGTGTGTCTGGGGACATGAATTTCATCACTCCCAAACCACACCAATTCCTTCAGAACCATTGTTTATAACGAATCGGTTTCGGCAAGCGCAGCCCATCCAGTCAGAGGGTTGGTGTGTCCAGAATGTTCATGCTTCCTATGTCCACTTACACTGGGGAACTCAGCCTGAAATCCCGCAGCGGTTTGTGCAACACTGTGCCAATTGGACGATGGTTTAAGAAGCGTAAGGATGCGATCGCAGATTGCCAATGTTAGTTTCCAAGCTAATATTGGTATTAATATTCAGATAAAATTCCATAAGTATGGCTGAATTTGATAGCTATAAAGTCGATTCTCTCTTTCTGCTAATCGGCGAAAACCCCTTGCCGAACTATATGGCAACCAGGCTGCTGCTCAAAGGAGGTGGCACCCCCTATCTGATCTATACCACTGGAACTGAAAGACCCGCTCAGCGACTAAAAAAGATTTTGGATAGCGAGCTAACTGGCTTTCAACAGGCTCAGTTAGTCCCTCTGGAAGAGTATGAATCTGATGCCTACCAAATTCAAACCAGAATTCAGCAAGCTCTGAAGGAACTTAATGGACAAGTCGGACTGAATTACACAGGCGGCACGAAGGCTATGGCAGTCCACGCCTATCGTGCCATGTTCAAAGAGAAGGGACAGCAAGCAGTTTTCAGTTATCTTGATCCGCGACAATTAGAAATGTGCGTTGATCGCGAAGAGGGCGATCGTATTCGCCTCAAAGTTCATCCTGAGGATTTAGAAGTCAAGATACCTAAAATTTTCCAGATTCACGGCTGGCAATGGCTATCTGATCCAGACTATACACCGACTAGTCCAGAAGCAGCTTCAGCATTTGCCCAATTCCATGCCTATCCTGAACTAGGAAAATCATGGCGTGAATGGTGTAACACAGTGCTGCGTAAGGCTACTCGTAATAGACAGGGCAGATGGCTAAAGGAAAAAGAATTAAAAGAAGTTGCCCCTCTATCTTTGGAAATACCTTCTGATTCAGAAATCGGGCCGAAAGCTTCTCTAAAAAACTATTCCAAAATTATTGCAGCTCTAAAAATGCTTGGATGCTCCGACGCTGATAATACAATTTCACTACAGGAGATTCAGAAAGCAGGATTCAAAGATCTATCCAATCTCTGTAAGTGGCTAGATGGAGAATGGCTGGAAGATTACACTTTGCAGCAAGTCCAGGAAGTTCCAAAAGCACTCAAAATATATGAGAGTGCAGCTTCCTTTTGGATTAAAGACCCCGCTAGCGCTGAGAACAGAACAAAGTTTCAATTTGATGTTGCTTTTACTAGAGGCTATCAGCTATTTGCCCTTTCATGTACAACGATTGATGAGAAACCTGGATGTAAGCAAAAGCTATTTGAGTCTTATATTCGAGCGCGGCAATTAGGAGGTGATGAAGCAAGGGTTGCTTTAGTCTGCTGTGCAAACAAGAAAGATACGGATGCATTGAAAACAGAGATCACCAATGTTTTCAAATCAAACCCTGATTCTAATACTCAAGGCGACAGTAAGCTGACCGTATTTGGATGTGAGGATTTACTCAATCTATCTGCAAAAATTGAGCAATGGATTCGAGAGAGTGATGCGGAGGCTGGCGGATGAAATTAACCGTGACAGTTCTCGACACCACTGGAATACAGTCCTATATTTTCGGCAGCAACCGTCTTCGAGAAAATATTGGCGCGTCCTATCTGGTTGGGCAGGTGACGGATGCCTGGGTCAGGCAAATTTTGAATCAGAAATTTAAGATTACGAACCCTGAAGCCTCGATTAAAACTCAGGATGCAGAGCTAGTTTATGCTGGAGGTGGTAACACCGTCTTACTGTTTCAGTCGGCTGACTTGGCCATCGACTTCACGAAAAAACTCAGTCTTAAGGTTCTGAAAGAAGCGCCAGGGATTAACCTGGTTGTTGCTCATCGCCATGATTTTGAGTGGGATCAAGATCAGCTTTACGATATAGTCCAGGAAATGATGAAAGATGACCTGGATGTGAAGAAGCGATCGCGCATCCCCTCTTCTCCTCTCTTAGGTTTGGGTGTGACGCAAGACTGCAACTCAACTCGCTTGGTGGCAGTCGATCAGAGAAAGAATCATAGTTCACCTGCGGACTATCCGGTTTCCAGAGAAATTGTGGCAAAACTAGATGCTGTCAAGCTTGCCAATACGCAATTGCAACAAACACTGCACCTGCCCGATGGATGGGATATTCCTTTAGACTTCGACGCCTTTGGACGTTCCAGGGACGAAATGAGCTACCTTGCCGTCGTGCATATAGATGGCAACAGTATGGGAAAAAGATTTCAGGGATTTGCCGAGGGTAAAAACGACAAAGACTACATCACTGCCATGCGCGACCTTTCTCAGAGTGTTGAAAAAGCTGGGAAAGCTGTGCTCCAGCAGTTGACTCAAGAACTGATTGCCAACTGGGACACTCTCCAAGAAAAACTAGACCTGACAACCCAACAATTACCCTTCCGTCCGTTGGTTTACGGTGGAGATGATATTACGTTTGTCTGCGATGGTCGTCTAGGGTTAACACTGGCGGTTCGCGCCCTTCAGTTATTTGAAACACAACCGATTGCAGACGGTAAACCACTGACAGCCTGTGCTGGCGTTTGCATTGTGAAAGCACACTATCCCTTCGCCAGAGCCTATGAACTCAGTGAAGCCCTGTGTCGATCTGCAAAAAAAGTTGCCAAACGCGACCGGAGCGGAGGTGAGCGTCTGGAACCTGCTTCTGCCATTGACTGGCATATCGTAGCCAGTGGGTTGCTGGGTGATTTAGCAGAAATTCGGGAACGGGAATACCGTATTCAGGACAATAAGCACTTGAAGCACTTGGAAATGCGACCGCTTCTGCTACATGCTGACCCCGGTGATTGGCAAAATTGGGCAAATTTTGAAGCCATCATCAAAGCATTTACAGGAGAAGACTGGAAAGAGAAGCGAAATAAAGTGATGGCACTCCGAGAGGTGCTGAGACGAGGGTCAGCGGCAACCAAAGAGTTTTTAACGGCTTATCAGCGAGAGGCACTTCCCCCAATGCCTGGTAGCGATCGCAGACTGAAATCCCCGCTGGCAGAACAGGGGTGGCTAGATAATACCTGCGGTTATTTTGATGCGATCGAAGCCATGGACTTTTACATTCCCTTAGAGGTGAGCCAATGACTGTGCTGGCAAAACCGCTCGACCCCCTCATTGAGGAGCGAATTTTTCTGCCCCATGTGAGCTGGCAGCAATACGAAACCCTGATTGCAATGTTTGGCGATCGCCCTCGCCTGCGCCTCACCTATCTGGAGGGAAATCTGGAGATCATGACCATCTCTCCTGAGCATGAGATGCTTAAAAAAATGATTGCGCGTCTATTAGAGACCTATGCCCTGGAGCGAGATATTGATTTGTTTAGCTGCGGCTCGGCGACATTTAGGCAAGAAGCGGCAGCAAGAGGACTGGAACCGGATGAAAGCTATTGCATTGGAACTCGCAAAGAACTTCCAGATTTGGCCATTGAGATCGTGATTAGCAGTGGCAGTATTGACAAACTCAAAGTCTATCAAGGGCTGGGAGTGAAAGCAGGGTAAGCGCAAGAAAAAGATCAAGAAAATGTGCTAAGTTACCAGACTTGCG
>NZ_WVIC01000068.1 GCF_009939295.1 Petrachloros mirabilis ULC683 | reverse complement strand
GGGGGCGAGTGCAAAGATTTTGAATTTTTCAAGACTTGTGTGTACACGGTAGCTTCTTAAACACCGGGGAGAGTGCCTGTTAAGATTCTACGCTCAAAAGTCTATCGCCCTTCGCGCTAAGTGTATGCACGATTCCATTGAAACTTTATGGTTGAGCACTAGTGCAAGTCTACATCGCTTTAACTTGCCGTTATTGCGCCACCTGGCTCAGCACACCGTTGTGGGACAGTGGCAATACGATCAAACCCCAGATGAGGCCAACTCTGTTGACACGGCCATCACCCTACTCCATGACTATCTGGGGCGCTACGATAGACCCCTTCATTTGGTGGGTCATGGCTTTAGTGGTCTGCTGGGGTTACTATATGCTCGTCAATACCCAAACCAGGTGCGATCGCTGACCTTGCTTTCAGTGGGAGCTCGACCCATGGCTGACTGGGTAGCACATTATTACTTCCACCGTCATCTGCTCAACTGTAGTCGGACTGACGTCTTGAGACAAATGGTGGTGGACTTATTTGGCCAACAGCCTTCGTTGACAACTCAGATGCTAGCCAATGTGTTGCAGCAATCGCTAGATCAAGATTTGTCCCTTCATTCCCTTTGGCAAACCCCCTGTTTAGCCCCAGGGGCTGCCCCTATTCCCGTCTTGATTTGTGGCGCTCAAGATGATTTGGTGGTGGATACCCATGCTATTCAGAGCTGGAAACCCTGGCTCAAACCCCAGGATCGTCTCTGGCAATGCCCTAGAGGTTATCACTTTTTCCATTGTTTCTATCCCCAGCAGGTTGGGGCAGTGGTATTGAATTTTTGGCACAACACTGAGCTTGTGGCACGGCAAGTTTCGGTTTTGTAAACCGTTGCCAGTTCTGTTTTTACACTGAGTTGAGCGTAGTCAATCTGGGAGATGGCCTGATACGATCAGGAGAATCGCCCGGATATTGTTGACACAACCACAATTCATGACTCTCTATGCAGTTCAGACACCGGTCGCCGCGCCTGTCCAGGAAAAACAGGGAAAAACGGTTCGCAAAACCTACCCAAATTTCAAAGTAATTGTGCTAAATGATGATGTCAATACCTTTCAGCATGTAGCAGAGTGCTTAATCACCTATATTCCGAACATGTCCGCCGATCTCGCCTGGGAACTCACCCATCAGGTTCACTTTGAAGGGCAAGCCATTGTTTGGGTGGGTCCCCAGGAACAAGCCGAGCTGTATCATCTCCAGTTGAAGCGAGCTGGGCTGACCATGGCTCCTTTAGAGGCTGCCTAGAGGCTGCCCAGGGACGGCCTATTTTGAGGCTCATTCATGCTTTTTGAGGATTGGGCAGTTTCAGGGTAAAGACCTCCGCCACTATAATCAGCAGGGTGGAAAACCACAGGCATCCCACCAGTCCATACCACTGAAAGACTAGCCCTGAGGCGATGGTGCCCAGGAGTCTGCCCCCAGAGTTGGCCATGTAGTAAAACCCAACATTGAGGGCTACATCTTTATCTTCGGTATAGGCCAACACCAGGTAGGAATGCACCGCTGAGTTAAAGGCAAACACCACGCCAAACCCAATCAGGCCAACCGTGATCACCCATTGGCTCGGGAGTCCGGCCATGAAGGCAACTGCGATCGCAGCTGGTATCACAATCAACACTGCGGTCCAAAACCGGATAGTAGCAGCTTGAGGAGCCCGTCGCTGCTGACGCAGAATTTGGGGCGCTAGAAACTGGATAATACCATAACCAATCACCCAGGAAGCCATGTAAGCCCCCACTTCCATAAAGCTCCAACCTAGACTTTCATAGAGAAAGACTGGCAGTGCCACCACAAACCAAACATCCCGAGAGCCAAACAAGAAAAATCGAGCCGCCGAAAGAATATTGATAGCACGGCTTTTGGAAAAGAGCTGACGAAACGGCACCTTCTTGCCAATTTTGCCCATATCGGCAGGCAAAAAGCGCCCCGTCAAGAAAATCAGAAATAAAACTGCCGCTTGCACCCACAGGGCATTGCGATACCCTAGCCCCTGCAATAAAGCTGCCCCCAGAAAAAAGCCCACCCCTTTCAGGGCATTTTTAGAACCGGTGAGTACCGCCACCCACTTAAACAAGCGAGACTCAGCCTCCTTGGGCACCACCAGACGAATGGCGCTCTTAGAGCTCATTTTAGTGAGGTCTTTGGCAACGCCAGCCAGGGCTTGAGCCACCATCACATAGGCAACTTGGCCGATGACTGGCCAATCAGGATTGAGAAAACCCAGAGTCATCAGTGCCAACACCTGTAGCCCAATGCCACTGTAAAGGGTGAGACGCAGCCCCATTTGCGAGCCAATCCAGCCCCCCAAAAAATTGGTGACCACGCCGAAAATCTCATAGAAGAGAAACAGCATGGCAATTTGAAAAGGGGTGTATCCCAAAACATGGAAGTGCAGCAGTACCAGCATCCGCAGCGCACCATCGGTGAGCGTAAACCCCCAGTAAGCTGCCGTAATCAGACCGTAATTTTTAAGATTAGAGGCATCAGCCGTTGTCGTTGTCATGGGAGTCAAAATTGAGGAAGATATGATTTAGGCAAGGCTGAGTGCGACCTTGCGGGCAAGTTCCACCATGCGATTGGCATAGCCCCACTCGTTGTCATACCAGGCCAGGATCTTGACCTGGGTGCCCGCCACCACCATCGTGGAGAGGGCATCCACAATCGCAGAGCGGGGGTCATCTTTGTAGTCAATGGAAACCAGGGGCCGTTCTTCGTAGCCGAGAATGCCTTGGAGGGAGCCATCGGCGGCTGCCTTCAAAAGCTGATTGACTTCTGCGACTGTGGTGGAGTGGTCTACCTCAAAAACACAGTCTGTCAGCGAAGCATTGAGTAGGGGAACCCGCACGGCCAGACCATTGAGCTTGCCGTTGAGTTCGGGATAAATCAGGCCAATGGCAGTCGCCGAACCTGTGGTGGTGGGAATTAGCGAGAGGGTGGTGGCGCGGGCACGGCGCAGATCTTTGTGGGGGGCATCCACAATCGTTTGGGTATTGGTGTGGTCATGGATGGTTGTAATGACGCCGTGGGCAATCCCCAAGCCTTCATGAATCACTTTCACCACGGGGGCTAAGCAGTTCGTGGTGCAGGAGGCAGCCGTCAATAGGTGGTGAGTTCGGGGATCATACAGATGATCGTTGATGCCCATCACCACATTGAGAGCACCGGTTTTGACAGGGGCAGCCACGATTACTTTTTGCACCCCGCGCTTGAAGTAAGCCTCTAGCAGTTCAGGGGTGCGAAACTTCCCTGAACATTCCAGAACAACATCTACGCCGGATTCATCCCAAGGCACCTCACCGGGGGTGGCACACTCGCTGAAGCGCACTGGACGCCCATCAATGGCAATTTGGTCTGGGCCCGCGCTCACCTCGGCAGCCCAGCGGCCATGCACAGAGTCAAACTTGAGCAGGTGCGCTGCGGTGGTGGCTCCTCCTTTGACTTCGTTGATGTGGACAAACTCTAGCTCGGGCCAGTGCCAAGATGCCCGCAGATCGAGGCGACCAATCCGCCCAAACCCATTGATGCCAATTCGAACCATGTGCTCAGATGCTCCTTGCTCAAAAACAAAACGTCAGCACAGCTAACCCACAGTCATTACAGGGGCAAACATCGTGGATCGCTGAGGGCGGCCTTGCCAGGATCACGGGGGAACCAAAACGCCGTTCGCTTACACACCGCCACCAGCATTAACATCACGGGCACTTCAATCAGCACCCCAACCACCGTGACCAGAGCAGCTCCAGAGTTGAGGCCAAACAAGACTACGGCAGTTGCGATCGCAACTTCAAAGTGATTGCTAGCCCCAATCAAAGCAGCGGGGGCAGCATCCTCATAGGTCAAGCCCAGCTTTTGCGCCGCCACATAGGTGATCCCAAAAATAAAGTTAGTTTGCAAAAACAGCGGCACGGCAATCAAAAAAATGTGTAGGGGATTCTCGACAATCAGTTCTCCCTTAAAGGAAAACAGCAACACCAGAGTAATCAGCAGCGCGATGATCGCGACCGGGCTGAGGAACCTAAGAAACCGCTGCTCAAACCAAGCTCGACCCTGATACCGCAGAATCCAGTAGCGAGAATACATCCCAGCAGCCAGAGGCAGCCCCACATAAATCAGCACCGACAGCCCAATGGTTTCCCAGGGGACACTCAGGTCACTGGCTGCCAAAAGCCAACGCCCTAGAGGTGCATAGAAAGCCAGCATCGCCAAAGAGTTAACCGCAATCATCACCAACGTATGCCCCTGATTGCTGTAGGACAAATAGCCCCACATCAATACCATGGCCGTGCAGGGGGCAATGCCTAGCAAAATAGCCCCAGCAATATAGGAGTTAGCCAGAGGAATAGCCCCCCCTCGAATCACATCACTACCCTCAAGCCAAGGTTGAAACACCCAGCCCAGAAAAAACTGAGCAAAGATCACCATCGTAAAAGGCTTAATGAACCAATTCACCACCAGGGTCAGCATCACTGGCTTGGGGGTGCTGAGGGCTTGCTTGGCCTGGGTGAAATCAATTTTCACCATGATCGGGTACATCATCAAAAACAGGCACAGGGCAATGGGAATTGACACCTGGTACACACTCATGGCATCCAGTGCGATCGCCACCCCCGGAAACAACCGTCCTAGGGCAATACCCACGCCAATACATACCAATACCCACAGGCTCAGGTAGCGCTCAAAAAAACTGAGCTGCCCTCCGGTAGGCTGGGCTGAAGATTGAGGCGAAAGTGGGGCAGTCATGGGCACGGGTAAACAGGAACCCAAGCATCGTAGACCTTATATCTAGGTATAAGGTCAAGCCCCTATTTCTTAACCTGAGGGGAGATTGACAGCTCCTTTAAGAGTGTAAAGATGTCTATTCTCCGGGAATTGAGTCGCAGTAGATCAAATCTGAGCCTCAGCACATCAAGGATTACTGTGTGGTTGACAAAAATAGAATAACCACTCCCCCTAAGACCACCAGCCCAACAATCCACATCAAATTCAAGGTGTGTCGCATCTGGGCAATCCGCTGCTCTAGCACCGTCATTAAAGAGTGATCCGCATACACCAAGCGATCCAAGTTATGAATCGAACCTTCAATCCACTGTAATTTCTCCAGCGCCGTACCTTGATCTAGACCAGAGGTTGTGTCTGCCAAGTCCGCCAAGTCTTGGTGAACCTCTTGTAAATTCAGCTCAAGACTGCTGGAGCGGATCTCAACCTCGCCTTTAAGGCGCTCAAAACAAACCTGCAAAAACTCATATTTACTATCCAAGATCTGCCGCAACTGGGAAATTTGGTCGGCTAGTACCTCTTGATTTTGGTGTTGGAGCGTAGTTGAAGCCAAAATGTCCTCTAATGCCTTCTGAGTCTGCGCCAACCGCGAGAACTGCTCTTGTAGGCTCGACAATCCCTCAAGAGTCTCGATAGCCTTTTGGAACCGAGAACGCATCTCCGCCAGTTCTACTTCTAAGAGTTCCAAATCATTCAAGGGGACTGTCCTCAGAATCGACATGCTTTTTAAGATCTAAGGATAAAGCTATTTTTTGATTAATATCATCTAGCTTAGACTTAAGCGTCTGGCACTGCTGACTTAATAGGTGAATGGCCTGCATTTGCCACAATACCCCCACCCACCGATGCTCTGGTGATCCCGAACCAAACATCTGGGCAACGGCCTGTAAAAAACCACCACAGGAAGGCTGCTGTGAGTAGTTTGCAAACAACTGCTTGAGGCTGTTGTAGCTCTCTTTAGGTTGCACGGGCTTCATGGCTCTACAAAAGTGCAACAGAGTGGTCAGTTCAGCCCCTTCTGCTTGGGCTTGCTGGAGACCTGACTTGAAAAACTTAAGGGCTTGAGCAGGCTGCTGCAACCCTTGGGCACAGAGCTGCCCAGCGAGATAAGCCAAGTCCCACCGTGCCCCTTGGGTCAGTTGTACCTGCTGAATTTGGGTACTGAGCTGCTGAGCAATACTTTTTTGATTTGCTTGAGCGATCAAGGGCTCGAACACCTCCAGGGCAATGGGAGGGGTCAAGGCCAAAAGGCGCTTCAATTCAACAGCAGCAGGATGAGGGGGCGGTGAGCCTCTAGCAGACCCTATATTCGAGGCTGGTGGAGTAGATACATTGGGCGTAGCCTGTGCCTTTGACTGTGCCATTAACGACTCCAAAATTCCCGGAGCCAGTTGCGTATAGCCCTTGTACACCGCTCGAATGGAATTGGCTAATTCTTCGCTAGACGCTGACTTGAGTAAGTAACCCTTGGCTCCAGCGGCGATGGCCTTGAGCGTGCGATTATCATTTTCTGAGCCGCTCAACAATAGAATCTTGGTGCCTGGATAGTCTTGGCAAATAATGCTGGTGGCCGTGACCCCATCCATGATCGGCATATAGACATCCATCAACACCACATCAGGGCGATGCGCTTCTACCAACTCAATGGCTTCTTCTCCGTTTTGACCCAAGGCCACAATCTCAATGTCGGTTTCAGCATTGAGCAGGACTTGCAGCCCTTGACGAATTACATTTTGGTCGTCAACGAGAAGAACTCGAATCATGGTCACTCTATGGCGCGATGTGGTGGGCTAGCCTGTCATCACTGATGCAGTCTTAACCCAGCCTAATAGTGAGTCTACACCAGTTGCAGGAAGCTGCTTCAGTTTGAATCAGGACTATGCCAGCATTGATTGAGTAATTACAATTTTTGTTGCTAATTGTAGTGAAGATAACCAATTTCAGAAAGATTAATCAATTTCTTGTTTTTTTTTGGATTTACTGTTACAAGAAAAGAAGTTATCACTCAAAACAATGGCAAAAGCATGTCCTCGATGCCGGGCGCATGATCTGAGACGATCAAAGGTAAGATCTGCCTGGGATAACGTCTTGCGCATTTTGTGGGTTTATCCCTATCGCTGTCGAGTCTGTGGGTTTCGCTTCTATCGACTTGGGCGAGGATCTAAAACTAGGACTCCCAAACCCCCAAAAGCGATGATGCCACGCTCTTGAGTCTAACCTAGGCGGGAACGGCATCCCCAATTTGAGTCAGCTCTTGATAGCCGAAAATAGCTTCAGCGTGGCGATAGTGCTTAAACTCCATCAGATTATAGAAAGGATCTTCTAGAAAAAACGTACGGTGCTCTAGAGGGGCTCCCGGAAATCGAATTCGGGGGGGCTGATAAAACTTGAGGTGCCGCTGTTGGGCGCGATCGCACAACGCCTGCCAGTCAGCCTCTGCGGTAAACACCAGCCCAAAGTGGCGGGGGTAGATACCCCCTTGAGGGGTGAGAGGTTCCGGGGTGACATGAGCCACCAGTTGATGACCGTAGAGATTAAGAATCACTGAGCGTTCACTTTCGCGTCCAATGCTACAGCCCAGCCCCTCTGCATAGTAGGCCTTGGCTTCGGGGACATTACTGACAGGAAAGGCAAGGTGAAATAGGATGGAACCGACTACGGACTGCTCCATAGGTGACCCTTAAGCAATGACTACTTTCTTATGATTATGTTAGCTGGATTGATTGTAAAAATCCGAACAAGACACTCCTGTTCTTGCCAGCATTGATACAGCATACGAATCCACCTCGGGTCATAAATGTCATCTAGATCGGTAATTAGCGTACCTGATTGACTGACAAAAGTTGTATGCCCTCACCCCCAACCCTTCTCCCAAGGGGCTTAGGTGTAAACACAAGCCTGAGAAAAACGATTTCACCCTGCATTCGCCCCCTACCTCCAATTTGGGGGGGACTGTGAGATATTCAGACCCCCCCAAATTACGCCCTTCGGGCACGCTTCGCGAGGGAGGTAGGGGGGCGAGTGTAAGGATGTTACAAGCTTTTTAAGCATCTTCTTAAACTTGTGTGTATACCGTAGCGGCTGCTCTTCGAGTAGGCTTCTGGGGCTTTGGCTAAGAAGTTTTGTCAGTCAACCAGTTAGCGTACAGAGCACAAATTCAAGGTTTTAGCTCCTCTCCCAACATTTCTAAAGTGTACACACATCTCTAGTTCTCCGTGTTCCACGCTGCATTAGCCCCCCCAACC
>NZ_WVIC01000012.1 GCF_009939295.1 Petrachloros mirabilis ULC683 | reverse complement strand
ACTGTTTAACCAGTCCCCCATTGCCAAAAAGCCACGGCATCCGGCACTAACCGCCTTGAACACCTTCTGGAGCAGTGGCTGGCTCTTGGGTGTGGACACTTGGGACTCCCTCTCGACCAATATAAGAGCGACTCGGTGCTGAGTAGATGGCTGCTACGGCGTTTACCTCGGATGAGGCTGCCCTCTTCGGTCAGCCAGTCTCCTTGGGTCGATGAAGGGACTGTCAATGGTGATGCCCTCAACTTGGGGGCGTTCCCAAAGAGGATCCTGGAGGGTAAGGCGATGGGCTAGGTCAAAGGCTTCGGGCGAGAAGCGGCGAGAGGTCATTCGTAATGGTAACGACAAGCTAAGAAATCAATGCGGTCATGCCTTACTCGGTATACCAATCGACGTTCTAGATCAATCCGTCTTGACCAGGTATCTGACTCAAGGTATTTGATAGGTTCTGGCTTACCGATTCCAGTAAAGGGATTACTCATCACATTAGAGACTAAATCCAAAATTTTGTTGGCTTTCGCTTGGTCTGCCTTAAACCACCAGGCTACATCTTCCCGAAACCCTTTATCAAAGATAGGAATACGCTGGACAGGCAGTTCAGGCAAAGGATTAGTCTTGCCCTTTTTCTTGCTCAACTCTGCACTCCTGGCGTAACTGGGCGATCGCGCCTGCTGTGGATAGTGATTCACTAAGAAGTTCGTCCCGCGCTTTAGAACGCTCTAATGCCTCGAATAGCCGCTGAGCATTTTTAGGCGATTTCAGTAAATAGGCCGTTTCATAGAGGCTAGACAAGTCGGATTCAGCAATCAAGGCCACATTCTCTCCATCTCGACGCTTCACGATCACCACTTGATGATCTGCTACCACTTGTTCCAAAAGGGCAAAGAAGTTTTTCCGGGCTTCTGTCGGAGAAGTTGTACTTTGTATCAGCATTAATGTACGTAAAAGCTGTACGCTTATTCTCTCACTGGAGTGGGACTATCTGCAACCCCACGACCGATGGTGATCCCCTGCACCTGGGGACACTACCACGGCCTGTCCGGGAAGGACAACGCCTCAGCTAGGGCAATCGCTTGTTCACGAAGGTCACGAGAGATCAGCAATGATCAGTCCCTCCTCAATATTAAAATAGCCCCTTTCGCCAAACCTAGCGGTCTGTCAGCTTTGATTTGAGGGATAGAATTCAGCCATAGAAGGAGAATGGGGTTAAATTTTGAGAGCCTTTGCCCATCAAAATTTTCCTGACGAAACACTAGTGCATCACTATCACTCTCCCGAGGATTCCGAGATCGTGCAAAAATGTAAACAAGATCGGCTCAGTAGTGCTGTTCCCTTCTCCCTGATGGGTCTTCAGATTAAGTTGTCCAGCGAGGACAAGCCTTGATTTACGTATTCCAAAACGTCAAAGATACTCTTGCCCATTGGTGGGCAGAGTTTAATATTCAAACTCGCTTGATGGCTGTCGCCACCTTGGTGGTGTCGTTGTTGATGAGCGCTCTCACCTTTTGGGCCGTCAACAGCATTCAACAAGATGCCCGTCTGCAAGATACTCGCTTTGGCCAAGATCTAGGTCTACTGCTATCGGCCAACGTCGCGCCCCTCGTCGCCGAACATGACTATGAAACCCTAGCAGACTTCTCGCGGCGTTTTTACCGTCGCACCACCAGTGTGCGCTATATGCTCTACGCTGATGAGCAGGGCAATATCTACTATGGCATTCCTTTTTCAGAATCTCAGGTCAATAATTCTTTAACTCTACGCCGCCGCATTCAGCTCCCTGACAATTATGGTCCCCAGTCTGGAGCAATTATGGTGCGACAGCACATGACCCCCGATGGCGAAGTTGCCGATGTCTTTGTGCCACTGATGCAAGGCGATCGCTATTTGGGCATGATGGCCATTGGCATCAACCCTAACGCCACCGTTGTCACCTCATCACATCTGACCCGAGATGTCACCATCGCGGTCTTTATTGCCATTTGGGTTATGTTTATTTTGGGTGCAGTTTTTAATGCGCTGATTATTACTAAACCCATTAAAGAATTGGTGGTAGGGGTTAAAAATATTGCCGATGGCAACTTTAAGCAGCGTGTAGACTTGCCATTTGGCGGTGAACTTGGTGAACTCATTTTTAGCTTTAATGACATGGCCGAGCGCCTAGAGCGCTACGAAGAACAAAATATTGAAGAACTCACTGCTGAAAAAGCCAAATTAGAAACCCTCGTTTCCACCATCGCAGATGGAGCCTTACTGCTCAATCCAGACCTAGAAATTGTCTTGGCCAACCCTGCCGCCCGTCGCCTGTTTGGCTGGGAGAGCCGAGAAATTCTCATGGAAAGTGTATTAGTGAATCTCCCCGACCCAGTGCGAGTAGAGCTAACCCGCCCCCTCTGCCAAACCGCAACGGGCGAATGTGAGGGCGGAGAGTTTCGCATCACCCTGCAAGATCCGAACCTGCGTACCCTCAGAATCTTGCTGACCACCGTCTTAGATCAGTACCGAGAAAAACCCAAAGGGGTTGCCGTCACAGTTCAAGATATTACCCGAGAAGTCGAACTCAATGAAGCCAAAAGCCAGTTTATTAGTAATGTTTCCCATGAACTGCGCACCCCACTCTTCAACATCAAATCTTTTATTGAGACGCTGCACGAATATGGCGAAGAGCTGAGTGAAACCGATCGGCACGAATTTTTAGAAACTGCCAACCATGAAACCGATCGGCTCACCCGCTTAGTCAATGATGTCCTCGATCTATCGCGGCTGGAGTCTGGGAAACAATATCGATTTGAGGCCATTGATCTGGCGCAGCCCATTGAGCAAACCCTACGCACCTATCAGCTCAATGCCCGTGACAAAGGCATTGAAATTGAGCAAAGTATCGAACCCGACTTACCCCCAATTTTGGGCAATTATGACCTGCTGTTGCAGGTGTTTACCAACCTCGTCGGCAATGCTCTCAAGTTCACCCTAAGCGGTGGGCGAGTCGCCATTCGAGCTTATCAAATCACCCATGCAATCACCGGGGAGCATCTGCCCCAAGTCCGGGTAGAAGTTTCAGATACCGGCATTGGCATTGATCGAGATGATCAAGCTGCTATCTTCGATCGCTTTTTCCGGGTAGAAAATCGGGTTCATACCTTAGAAGGAACTGGATTGGGGCTTTCGATTGTCCGCAACATCATGGAAAAGCACCATGCTAAGGTCAATCTAATTAGCGAGGTGGGCGTGGGCACCACCTTCTGGTTTGATCTAGAAGTCTATCAGGATCATCTTTTGTCAACAGAGGCTCATTCTGAGTTCCTGTCAGCCAATGTTAAGATTTCTCCAAAGCTTTAATGATATGACCCTCAAAGGGCAGATCACCTCTAAAGAACAGGTGGCTCAACTCCTGCAAGAAGGGGTCGAAGTAGATTGCTTCGACTATCTTCCCCAACTTCTCAGGCAGTATTAAGCAGAGCCGTCTGGCAACCTATCCCCCCTGCAAAGGTGCTGCGCCCTAGTTTGCTATCCTGTCAGAATGCAAGCGTGCTTGTTGCAGTCATACTTGGTGTTGACTTCGATCATTCACGTTTATTTTTTTACGTTCATTTATAGCCTGATCACTAATGACCTCAGCGGCACCGGATCTCAGTCGTCCCAGATTTCGCTTTGACCGTCGGTTGTGGCAACAGTTCGTCGAAGTTGCCCAGCCCTATTTTTATCCACCAGAACCTGGCAGCTCTTTGCGCTTTTTTGGGCTGCTGGCGACCCAATTGATCTTCGTGATCTCGTCAGCCTTCTTTGTCGCCGTGGGGCTGACGCTTCTGGGTCAAGTGACTTTTCCAGTTTTCTTTACGGAATTGGCCGCTGGGTTGGTCGAAAATGTCAACGCCTTGCTGAACTCCCCGGTGTTGTATGTGGCAACTGGTGGCCTTCTCGTCAGTGGGGTCATCTTTGGCCTTTTTCGCAACAAACTGCGGGGGCGCTGGAGACAGTGGTTTGTTCTGGGGCTATTGCTGTTCCTGGCCTTTGTGGTTAGCGGCTTGAACGTGATCCTTAGCTATGTCTTTCGATTTATCGACAATGCCCTTAATGCTAGGGATCCAAACGTCTTTTGGCAGTTTCTCGGTGTTTATGGCATTACCTTGATTGTTGCCATCCCGATTTTGATTGGGTATCGATACATTCGCCGAAAGCTGGCTCTGTTCTGGCGAGAATGGCTAACGGAGACCTATCTAAAAGAATATTTTCAAGATCGCTCTTACTACGAGCTTGATTCCAATGCCGCAAATACTGAAATTGACAACCCCGATCAACGGATCACCGAAGATGTTCGCGCCTTTACGGTCACCATTCTAGATATTCTGCTGGACATTCTCAATTCAATTCTAGATCTGGTTGCGTTTACCGGGATTTTGTTGAGCATTTCACGCCAGTTGACCCTAGGGCTGGTAGGCTACGTCACCATTGGCACCCTGGTAGCGCTTGTGATTGGAACACGGCTGATCAAAATCAACTTTGATCAGCTGATGTTAGAGGGTAATTTCCGCTATGGCATGGTGCATGTGCGAGACAATGCCGAATCTATTGCCTTCTATCGCGGTGAAGATCTAGAGAAAAAACAAGTTGGCGAACGACTGATGGATGCGATCAGAAATTATGATTTGTTGATCATCTGGCTCGCCTTTCTGGACATCTTTCAGTACGCCTATAACTACTTCGCTCGTTTGGTACCCTATGTGATCATTGCGCCGCTTTATTTTGCAGAGCAGGTTGACTTCGGCACCATTGGCCAGAGCATTTTTGCCTTTCAGATGGTGTTGGGTGCCCTCTCACTGATCCCGGCTCGGATTCAAGATCTTTCTGCTTTTGCTGCCAGCATCGAGCGTTTGGGTCGCCTGTTTGAGCACTTCAAATTCAAGACTGAAGGGACAAGAGGCGAAGCACCCGAGAAAATTCAGACCTACTTGGCACCTCATTTCCATTTGCGTCAGGTCACCCTCCGCACCCCCAATGCGGAACGGATCTTGTTTGAGAATCTCTCCCTGCAACTTCAACCCCAGGAGACTTTGTTGATTATTGGGGCAAGTGGCTGTGGTAAGAGTTCCTTGATGCGTGCGATCGCAGGTCTATGGACCAACGGCAGCGGCACCATCGAGCGGCCTGACAACAGCGAGATACTCTTCTTGCCCCAAAAGCCCTATATGCTGCTAGGTAGCTTGCGAGAGCAGCTCATTTACCCCAATCTGCGCGAAAACATCGACGATACTGAAATTACCGAAGCCCTTAAGATGGTCAACCTTCCCGACCTGATCGAGCGGATGGGCGGTTTAGCGGTTGAGCGAGATTGGCCCACGGTGCTCTCCCTAGGAGAGCAACAGCGACTCGCCCTCGCTCGGATTCTCCTTAATCAGCCCAAGTATGTCATGCTCGACGAAGCCACCAGCGCCCTAGACGTGGGTAACGAGCGCCAATTTTACCAGCTTCTGCAAAGCCTGAATTTGCAATATATAAGCGTAGGGCACCGTCCCAGCCTCCTAGACTACCACCAGTGGGTACTAGAATTGACAGAAGGGCAGCAGTGGCGAATGATTTCCACCTCAGAATTTCAGCACCCTGAGCCCTGAGCTACCGTGTACACACAAGTCTTGCCAAGATTCAAAATCCTTGCACTCGCCCCCCTAGCCCCCAATTCTGGGGGGGATATAGTCCCAATTTTTGTTGATCTCCCCCCAGAATTACGCCCTGTGGGCACGCTGCGCGAGGGGGGCCGGGGGGGCTAATGCAAAGCGAAATGGGTTTATCCAGAGATGTGTGTACACTGTAGAAGCGCTGAGGGGGGTCACTCCGCTGAGGGTCTTGACTTATCAGGCTTAGACTGCTCTAAAATCCGGTAGACATAGAAACTCATCTTCTCTTCCGGGGATTTGCCAAAGGGTGCCTCAACCACATTATCAAGGCGCTTGAGCAAGTCATTCAGCAGCGCTTTGAGCGCCTTGCGGGTCTGGGGCTGATAGTGTGGCTCCGCCAGTTGAGACCGCATTGCAGCAATTACGTCTTGAAGAGCATAGACTTTGGTTCTGCCCTCGACAGCAATCGGTACCAATTGATCGGTAATCCGGCGAGCCTGATAAGCACTCACACCACCCTGCTGAAGTTGTTGACGCGTAATCGTTTTAAGAGGCATGGTTCGGTGGCGGCGCAGAGGCGTGATCATAGTAGTCGCTACAAAAAGACTGAACAGTAAAGAATGCAAATGAGTGATCGCAATACTCCAGATCACTTGGAGTGCAGGGAAACAGACCCAGACCAGGCCAGACAAGCAACCCAAGGGCAAATGAGTCCCCCCAGGAGAGGGAGCACTTCAGAAGACTGCAAACTGGCTCCCTAATCTCGACCTCTCTCTAGGCTCAACATACCCAGAGTGCCCAGGGAAAGGATCACGAGAAATGCCTGAAATGCCCACCAGGTCAAAATTTCCGCGTATTCACGGAGCAGCATCCTTGCCCCAATGCTGCAAAATCGGTATTCATCCCTAGGAAAGCTAGCCAAAGAGCAGGCTAGGGTTCTGTCAAGCCGGATTCAAGGGATATGAGGGCAGATCATAGAGGCGCTCCCGCTCATCTGGACTGATGCCAACAAATACCGACTGAGTTCGACTTTGGCTGGGGAGGGGCTTCATCGCCCAGGTCAGTTGACTAGCCCACCATTGATTTTCGGTCGAGATCGTCACAAAACCAGCCAGCTCCAGCCAATCCTCTATCCAACCTGACGCATAGGCTTCAATATAGGGTTCCTCAAATAAATCTTGCAGCCAGGGTAACCCGCGTAAGGTTTCCTGATTGGCATCCAAGATGAGAATCTGTCCCCCAGGTGTTAGCAGTCGAAAGGCTTCCCGCAAAATTTGTTGGGTTACCGAAGGGGGGGTCTCATGAAAAAGCAACGCGGCTGTAATCACATCGAAGCAGTTCGCTTCCAGAGATACATGTTGAACATCCCCATGTTTCCAGGTGATGATTTGGTGAGCTTGCTGGGCTTTATGCTCTGCCATGAACAGCATATAGGGCGACAGATCAATCCCAGTGACCTGAGCACTCGGAAAAGCTTGTTTGAGCATCAAGGATTGGGTGCCGGTGCCACAGCCTAAGTCTAAAATACGCCGAGGCCACCCTTGAACTCGATCAATCAGGGATTGACGCACCCAAGCTTCGTGGGGCACAATGACCCACTCCGTGATCGGATCATAGGTCACCGCCGCCTCAGGGGAGAGATAGCCTTGGGCAATGCTGTGATAGGTCTGGTTTTGGTAGTAACTGGGGTAGACTAGAGATAGATCTTCCCAGCGCTCTCGTGCTGCTGTCCAATCTGTTTGGGCATAGCGTGACTGCAGTTCTGGTTGATCTAGAAGAATGTGAAATAGCGGTGCCAAGAAGCGTTCAAAAATTGAATCTTTACTCTTTGTCATCCCCTCATCCCAGATCGCCCTGGCTCAAGTGTAATAAATTTGTGAATTTTAAGCGCAGCAGCCCATCTGACAAGAATTGTTGCTACACTCAGGGCAATTCAAAACCGCCTACGACGGGTTTCAAACGGGTTAGACCGACAACCTGGCCAGGCGTCATTCCCACATCCATGAACTACACTGGAGTTCGGGGTTGAGCGCAATTGCTGGACATCTGACAGGAAGTGGGATGCTACCGTGCCCAGAACAAGCAGTTGTAGAACTTTGTTTAGGAGAGGCAATCTATGCTACACCGCAAGATCTATCAGCTCTACAACGATGGTCAAGAAGTGTGGATTTTCTTGCGGGATCAGCAGCGTTGGCTAGAGCGCGCCAGTATCACTGACATAGAAGGCGATCTGGTCACAGTAAGGTACGAAACCGAAGAAGAAGACGAAATTTGTGCCTGGGAAGAAATGGTGCGTCTTGATAGCATTGGAGCGGTGACCCGAAAATTGGCCGCTGTTCCCAAGGGAGATGTCGATCCACTAGTTTCAGAGGATTGTCCTGAAGCTGAACAGATTCGCAAGCCATACCCAGATGCCAATTCAGACTAATTAGTCTGTTATAGCGATTTACAGATCAATGGAGTGCATGGGGTGCAGGGGGCAGTGCCCCCTGCGTGGGGGTGGAACCCCCACACTTCGTACCTCACTCAGGTGAGGATCGCTATAACTTTGTCTTAAAGGATCGATGTGTACTCAAAAGTTGATGGGGGTGAAATTTTGAGAGTCTGCGACCCCTCGAAATTTTCCTGACGCAACACTAGGGATCTGTCAGGATTCATTGACAAGCTTAGGCTGTAAAGCCAGGGCAGTATCCTTCTGGGGCAACTTTGAATTCAAATAAGGCGGAATCAGAGTTCCAACAGCGCCCCCCCCGATAGTGCAAACAGGTGGCACAGCAGTCTCCATTGGCAGGGGTGATTTGGCGGGCTGCGCCCATCAGAAGTTCCCGCTGTGAGCGCCCCCGCAAGACGAGCATTTCACCCTGCCAAATTGCCTCAACCAAGCCGGTATCAGCAAACCGCATCCAGCGCGGATCTGCGGTAATTCGGTTGGGCAAAGTCACGGCCACCCCGGTTTCTGCTTCAAACAATTCCCCTTCGTAGGTGGCATCCATGCTTGTGGGGGGCGGTTGCAGTAGGGTTTCTCCAAGGGGAAGTTCCAGGCAGGTGCCAGCGGCTGGAGAATGCAAATGGTAGCGATTGCTAAGTTCGTCCAAACTGGTTAAGTCGGCGAGGTAGGTGGGAGAACCATGCACAAAAATCACATGCTGGGGGCGCAGGTTATGAATCAGTTGGGTGGTGCCTGGGCCGTCACTGTGCTCGGCTAGGAGGTAAGTATCGTAGGTTAATTTCCCGCTGTGAAGGAGTTTCTGAAGATACGCAACGGTCAGATCTAAATTTTGGGTCAGGGAAATGGGTTGCGAGTCTGTTGGGGAAGACGATGCCACCATAGGGTGAGGGGGATGTTGGGGCAACAGCAACAACCAGGGTCGTCCAGGCTGACAGTACTGATCTACTTGGGTCGTTTCTTCTACTAGGGCAATACAGGGGGTCTGGGCAATGTTCAGGGTTGGGTCAGTTTCTAGCCGACGCACCCGAGGACGCACCCGAGTGTCCCAAAATAAGGGTTGGTGGCGCGCAAAGTTTTGAACGGTGGCAGGAAGATGAGGCAAAACCTCTAGGTAGGCGTCACATCCGGCTGCGATCGCAGGCTCCACCCAGATATCGAGATCTTGCCCGGTAAACAAGTGATGGCTGCGCAGCAGCACCAGAATTTCCTGGCCAACCCCCAATACGGGTACTGGCAACATCACGTTAAACCCCTGTTGGATGCTTTGTAAGATTTGTTCTGCCAGTTGGTTTTCTTGTTGCCGTCGATGGGGAAACCGAGCGGTGCCGTAGCTGCCTTCTACGATCAAAACATCGGGGGCTAGCCCTCGCAATTCTGCTAGGGGTAGCCCTTCTGCTAGACGGCCATTGGACAGGAAAAAGTCGCCCGTGTACAGCAAACTCACCGGCTTTGACCCCACCTCAGCAGAGGTATAGGTGATTAAAAAGGCAGCAGCACCTGGCAAATGGCCTGCGGGAAACAACTCCACCGTCAGACCATCCTGAAATTCCAGAGGAACTCGCCAGGGGAGAGCTTGGCACCAGGAGGTATCTGGCCAGTTGGATGTTGCCCAGTTGAGGGGCAACAGATGGGTCGTCATCTCACTGGCATAAATGGGTAAGCCAGGAAATGCCTGGGAAAGAGGCAGAAGGCCCCGAGCGTGATCGGGGTGAGCATGGGAGCAAAAAACTAAGTCCACCGGCCAAGCAGACTGGCTGGACACTGCCACCTGTTTGAGGGAAGTAACATCGTGTAAACCGCAGTCTAGAAGGATGCTACAAGGGCCGATCTGCAAGCGTAAACAAACACCCTCACCCCTTTGTCCTGCACCGAAGGGCAGGCATTCAAGCTCGATCATGGGCCTCCGATTCCCAATGCCAAGAACAGCTCAACTGCACGGTCGGTTTCTCCTGATGCACCTGTCCACCAGGTCTCCTACCCCTTGATTTAGGCGACTCAGCGTAGAGGCTGTCTTAAAGTCTTCTGATGCTCTATATTTGCCCCTCCAACCCCCTATTCTGGAGGGCTTTGTCGCTCTTAAGTCCCCCAGAATGGGGGATTTAGGGGGCAGGTGCAAGGCATTAGAAACGTTTCAAGCCGCCTCTTAGGAAATGTGACTCCATCTGAGTTGCCGATTTGAGTTACCAATCTGAGTTGATTGTAAGCAGACAGTAAAATACCACACACAATTGTTTGAAATTCGTGACATAACGTGAGTTCGGCTCACGAAGGCGTTAAGCGGAGAGAGAGGATTTTCCAGGGTTCCAAACAGCTTGGCATTGCTAGATCTAGGGGCTGCTCCAGGCCATCTACAACTTCCCAGTTGGCCATGGGGAAGGAACTTTCCAGGGTCAAGGGGGAAGTTTCGCCGTGGCATTCATGTATCCGCACAATCCAGCTTTGGGTATTGTCTTCAGCCTGCTTACAGGCCATCAGGATGCCGCCAGAAATCCTAAAACACTGTCCCACTGGAGGCTGGGTTGGGGCGGGGTCTGAAGAGTGGGGGGTAGGGGAATTGATTGCCATCCAGGGCTCCAGGGGACGATTGAGGGCATAGCCCCAGGGGACGGTATGAGCCGTTTGCCAGGGGCCTGCGTGGGGATAGAGCGCATAGGTGAAGTGATGAAGACCCAGATCGCACTCGGGATCGGGCCAGGTTGACCCTCGCAGCAGCGTCAGGCGCAATTGTGCTGGCTGGGCGTCGTAGCCATATTTGCAGTCATTGAGCAAGCTAACGCCGTAGGATTTTGACTCCTCCGTGAGGTCAGCCCAGTGGAGGGCTGGGACTTCCCACTTGGCAGTTTGCTGGGGTGGCAGTGGGTCAGGGCTGGGCAGGGTGGGGCGCGCAATGGCACCGCAGGGAATTTCGTAGGTGGCCATGGGGGCACTCACGGTCAGGGGAAAGGCAGCTTTCACCAGGACATGGCGCTCTTGCCAGTGGATGATGGTGTGAATGTGCAAAAGCGGTGAGTGAGCCTCTAGCACATAATCTTGGGTCAAGCGAGACTGGCCAAAGAGCCGTACCACCCGCAGGCGCTGCTGCACTGGCCCCCAGTCAATCCACTGGATGGATGCTAATCTGGCATCGGCAAGGGGATGACTGGCGTAGTCGGGGTCAATGTTCCAGGCGTCCCAGTACTGCCCTTGATCTTGAAAGAATTGCAGGTGGTTGCCTGGAGCGGAAAGGATGTCTCGCTGCTGGGTGCGATCGCGCACCTGCAATATATCTCCAGTTTGGGGGCAAATTTCAACTCGAAGGTGTTGATTTTCTAAGACCCAATGTTCTGGTGGCGTCTGGGGTGCAGCAGCGGCAGGGGAAGTGGGTGCCAGCCAATACACCCGATAGCCTAATCCGGGAGCGTCAGCCTCAAATCTGAGCTGGGGTGCCTCCCTCAGCCTTTGACTGGGAACTGGTTGGCCGTTGAGATCCCAAATTTGCCAGGGGGTTTTATCTTGCCCTGGGGGTAAGGGCACTGTCACCCCTTCTTGGCGATCCCAGTTAAGAGCGTTAAACACCACCACAGGGTGGCTATTGGGTTGGGGGGGTGGCGGCAGATCTAGGGTGGCTGCGATCGCACCCCAAGCCCGCTGCCGAAGCGACTGAGCCGTTTGCAAGGCCGCTTGCCAGTCCCGGTTGGCATCTACAAACACCTCTGGAATCGCCGAACCCGGCAGAATATCGTGGAACTGATTAAACAAAACTTGCTTCCAGGCTTGCTCCAGTTCGGCCTGGGGATAGGGCGCTTTGGCCACCCAACTGGCCCAAGTGCTGTAGAACTCTGCTTCAACCAACAGGTGTTCACAGCGGCGATTGAACCATTTTTGATCGGCGTGGCTGGTATAGCAGCCTCGGTGAAACTCCAGGTAGAGCTCGTCATCCCAGACTGGAATGGCTTCTGGAGAAAGCTGAGCCTGCACCTGCCGACAAAACTGCTCAGAGGTCATGGCTTGCAGGTGGGGGAAGACCGCCGACTGCTGCCACCGTTGAGCCATGCTGAGCATGTCACGGGTGGGGCCACCGCCATGATCACCGACCCCTGGCAGCCACAGACTCAGGGGCAGACCAGTGGCAGCTTCCCAGGTCTGGGCGTGATCGGCCATTTTGACCGGGTCAATGCCTTCGCCAATGGGGGGCAGCATCAAACTCAGCAGACGACTGCCATCAGGAGCCTGCCACCAAAACACCTCATGGGGAAACTCAGTGGTGTCGTTCCAGCGCAGCTTTTGGGTCAGAAAATATGCAATGCCCCCCTGCTGCAAGATTTGGGGCAACTGCCAGCAAAACCCAAAGCTGTCAGGCAGCCATGCCACAGCGCTGATGCGACCAAACCGGGACTGGGTGTATCGCTGGCCATAGAGCACTTGGCGCACCAGAGACTCGCCACTAACCAGATTCAATTCTGGCTCCACCCATAGCCCTGCCCCCACTTCCCAGCGCCCCGCCGCCACCTGGGTCTGGATCTGAGCAAACAAATTAGGGCGATGGTGCTCTAGCCAGGCATACAGTGCCGGAGACGAATGGGTGAACACCAGCTCTGGAAACTCGCTCTGGAGCGTCAGCACCGAGCAAAAGGTGCGCTCAGCCGCCGCCCAGGTCTCACTCACCGGCCACAGCCAAGCTAGGTCTAAATGGGCATGACCCACCCAGGCAATCTGGCGCTGCTGTAGCCAGGGCAACCAGGGGGTAAGTTGCTGGCGCAGTGTCGCCAGCTCTGCTTCAAACTGAGTAGCATCTGCCCGCCGTGTCCAGTCCAAGGCATCGACGACAGCCGCCAACTTGGGCAGTTGCTGCGGCTGAAACTGAGCTAGATACCCCTGCAAAACAGTCAGTTCATCCGCGACCATCCCCGGATCTGGGCGCTCTGATTGGCTGGGCTCGAAGATGAGGTGCGATCGCACCAACGCACCGGCATCGTGACCAGGGCTGACCAAGCGGATGGCCACGGCAATCGTCTCACCGGGCGTCACTGACTCGCACAGCACCACCCGCGCCGAGCAGTCAAACAAATCCCCCATCTGTACCAACTGACCCTCGACAAAAATCTCCGCCAGCTCCGCCCACCAAGTCAATGCCAGTCTCAGAACCAGGCCGTTGAGAGGATAATCATCCAAAGCATCTGGAACTGTGATCCTTTGTCCTAGCCACAGCGTTTGTTGACCTTGGGGCCAGGCAATATGACGCCGGTCATTGACGGTGATAGGTTGCCACTGAGACCAAGCGGCAGACTGAAGTGCCTCTTCCTGGGGTAGTACGCCGCTGTAGGCTCGCCACTGAGGCTGCACCTCAAGCTGGGTGAGCCGTCGGAGTTGAGCTGCCCTTTCTGCGACCCTAGCGCTTGCTGTAAGACAACCCTGAATCTGTTTATCGCCTACCATTGCTGCTACCCTTGTGACTCAATCGCTCCATGCCTGCCCCAAATCACCCCTTTCATGTCCCGTACAGCACGCTCTAGACCAACTAGAACCGCTCGACTGATGATGGTATGCCCAATGTTGAGTTCTTCCATGCCCGCTAAGCAGGCGACCGGATAGGTATTCCAATAGGTCAAGCCATGACCTGCGTTGACGCGTAAACCCAAAGCACGAGCCTGTTGACAGCCTTGATCAAGAAGGGCTAGCTCCTCAGCCTGGACTGCCTCTGTAGTAGCTTCTGCATAGCGTCCTGTATGCAGCTCAATAAAAGTTGCCCCCACTGTTGCCGATGCCTCAATTTGAGCTGAATCTGCATCAATAAACAAACTGACTGGAATCTTGGCAGCCTCTAAGGTCTGCACCACCTCTGTCAGCCAGGACTGCTGCCCAACAATATTTAGCCCCCCCTCTGTGGTAACCTCCTCTCGACGTTCGGGAACCAGAGTCACATAGTCGGGCTGAATCTCCAGGGCAATATTCACCATTTCTTCAGTGGCCGCCATTTCTAAATTGAGGTGGGTACGAACCGTTTGCCGCAACACCCGCACATCACGATCTTGAATATGACGGCGGTCTTCACGCAAATGTACGGTAATGCCATCCGCCCCGCCCAATTCAGCCAAAACTGCTGCGGCTACGGGATCTGGCTCAACAGTTTGTCGAGCTTGACGAATGGTGGCCACATGATCAATGTTGACTCCCAGGGTTGGCAAGGTAAACTCCTTTATCCTATGCAGGGCGCTCACTGACTCTATCAAAAGATCTGTGAACTTGCCTGCCCTAGGCAGATTGCAGCCTTTATGAATTGGATCCTCTCAAGGTTCAGCACCGTTTCGCACAGCCCCCAAACACCCAAAAGATATCTTGTATCTCTCAGCACACTTTTCAGATTGCGCCTTAGACGTATAGCCCCACAAGCACCCCGTTAGTTAAAATCAATGACAAATATGAAAGCTTAGGACTTTTGGGCTTATGAGCCGTGTTGGGGTTTTGCTGCTGAACTTAGGAGGGCCAGAACGGTTGAGTGACGTTCGTCCCTTCCTGTACAACCTGTTCTCAGACCCAGAAATTATTCGCCTGCCCTTTCAGTGGTTGCAAAAACCGCTGGCTTGGTTTATTGCCACCAGTAGAGCTAAGCGCTCTCAAGAAAACTATCGCCAAATTGGCGGAGGGTCGCCCCTGCGTCAGATTACGGAAGAACAAGCTCAAGCCCTGCGCTTAGATCTTCAGCAAAAAGGCAAAGAGGCGCAGGTCTACATTGGCATGCGCTACTGGCACCCCTTTACTGAAGAAGCCATCGTTGAAATTAAAAAAGATGGCATTGACACCCTGGTGATCTTGCCACTGTACCCTCAGTTCTCGATTAGCACCAGCGGCTCTAGCTTTCGACTGCTAGAAGAACTCTGGCAACAGGATGCAGCCCTCCAACAAATTGACTACACGGTGGTGCCCTCCTGGTATGACCGCCAGGGCTATGTCCAGGCCATGGTCGATTTGATTGCCCAGGAAATTGACCAGTGCGACCATCCCGAGAGTGCCACCATTTTCTTTAGCGCCCATGGGGTGCCCCTCAGCTATGTTGAGAACTCTGGAGATCCTTATCAGAAAGAAATTGAAGCCTGTACTCGCCTAGTCATACAGGCATTGGGGCGACCCAACCCCCATGTCTTAGCCTATCAAAGCCGTGTAGGGCCAGTGGAGTGGCTGAAACCCTACACAGATGATGTCATTCAGGAACTGGGATCACAAGGTGTCAAAGAACTTGTGGTGGTGCCGATCAGCTTTATATCTGAGCACATCGAAACGCTTCAGGAAATTGATATGGAGTATCGGGAGCTAGCTGAAGAATCGGGCATTAAAAATTTTCGCCGGGTTCCAGCCCTCAATACCTATGAGGGATTTATCGATGACTTGGGAAATTTGGTGATTGAAGCCCTAGAGCGTCCGGCCATGCAGTTTGCTCAGGTGACGCGACCCGAAGAGGAGAAGTTCAAGATGTATCCTCAAGAGCGCTGGGAATGGGGCATGACCACTGCGGCGGAGCGCTGGAATGGTCGTTTGGCCATGATTGGTTTTCTAGCCCTATTACTAGAGTTGATCAGCGGTCAAGGGCCGCTCCATTTCGTGGGGCTACTTTAGGGAGCTATTGGCGATTCATGATTGCTTCGAGGGTGCTGATGAGTTGATGTCCCCCTAGAATGCCTCCGCTCAGAAGGTAGCGATCTGCGGCAATGCGATACATAGACTCAAAGCCACTTCTGCGATCGCGGCCATCTAAGACCCAAAACCGCTGCGTAATCACCTGGGGACCAATCCAGCCTTCCCCTTCAATGCGCCCCAGTTCGCTGTGCTGCAAAACAAAGGGATACTGGTGATCCTCTAGGCTGAGACGACCTCGATATTGCAGGGTAATGTCCGGTCGAGAGGGCAATCCAGCATTTTCCTGATCAGTAAATATGAGCTTGGAAATGAGGGTAAACCAACCATCTTCACTCCAGGCCACCAGCATTTTGCCATGAATAGGCCATGCCTCTCCATGGCGCTCTAACCAATGTCCTGAAAACGTCCATCGTCCCGGTTCAAGTAAGAAAGTATGGGTCACAGGCTAGAGCTGATATTAGGACAGAAACTGAGGCTAAGAGTGAATAATTCTCAATGTATAGCAATCCTCAATAACTTGTAAATCTACTCTGTATATAGCGGTTTACAAATCAATGGAGTACATGGGCTGCAGGGGGCAGTGCCCCCTGCGTGGGGGTTCCACCCCCACACCCCGTATCTCACTCAGGTGAGAACCGCTATATTTCACTATTCTATGTGCCGCTAAGCGCTGACTTGGGGCAATGCCAAATCGCCGCTTAAACGTGATGGCAAAATGACCCATACTGCCTAAACCACCACAGTCGCTACCGTCGAGACGTTTAGTGTTCCGTCAGGAAAATCTTGAGGGTCTGCGACCCCTCAAAATTTAACCCCCAACTACTGACCCTATCAGTCACCTGAGCAGCACAACTAAATTTGGGATGGCAACCCCTTTTCTCAGAAGGGGATACAGAGATCACCTAACACTACAGGGCGGTGGGCACCGGTAACCGCTGGCAGGTTTCCAGGAATTTGATGCCAACGCCAGTAGGCTAGCACTGCAAAGGCAATGGCTTCTTTAGCATCGGCATGGAGTCCCACATCGGTGGTGGTACGCACTGGGATTGGATCCAGGTGAGCTTGCAAGCGCTGGCGCAGGTAGGCATTGTGGCTGCCGCCGCCGCAAAGTAAAACCTCTTGGGGCATTTGAGGCAAAAAGCGACGGTAGTTGTCTACAATGGAGCGCGCTGTTAATTCAGTCAGACTCGCCAAAAAATCAGCGGAGTCAAGATCGTAAGCTGGGGCTGTTGCTAAACACTGCTGCAAATAGTCTGGCCCAAACAGTTCCCGTCCCGTGGACTTGGGCGGTGGCTGGTAGAAGAAGTTATCTTGCAACCATGTGTCCACCAATGCGGTGCAGGGCTTGCCCGTGGCGGCCCAAGCCCCATTTTGGTCATAGGTTTGCTGCCCGTTTGTAAGATGCTGAACGGCCAGATCGAGCAGAACATTCCCTGGCCCGGTATCCCATCCCAGTAGAGTGTCGGGCAGAGTCTGAGCGGTCTGAGCGGGTAAGAAGGTGAGGTTGCCGATGCCGCCAATGTTTTGCACGCAGCGTGCTTTTTGGGGATGGCTGAGTAAACATACATCCAACTTGGAAACTAGGGGCGCGCCTTGCCCCCCTACGGCAATATCCGCTGCCCGCATATTGGTGACGGTTGGAATTCGGGTTTGCTGAGCGATCGCATCGCCTCTACCCAGTTGTAGGGTATAGCCCAGTCTCTTGGCTGTGGGGGGTCGGTGGTAGACGGTCTGGCCGTGGGAACCAATCAAGTCTACGGGCTGGGGATGTTTAACTTGGATGGCTAGGGCGGCCTCAGCAAATTTGGCTGCGATCGCATCATCTAACGCTGCCAAATCCTTCAGACTGAGCGGTACACCAGCACAAAGCGCCAAAATTTGCTCCCGTAACGCAGGGGGATAAGAATAGGTTTCCGCCGCCAGAAGATTCACAGCCAGATCCATCTCCCGGCCTGAAATTTCCACCAGGGCTGCATCAATGCCATCAACAGAAGTGCCGCTAATCAGCCCAATGACTCTCTGCATAATTGATTTACTGACGAGTTTGGTTGCTTATCATACCCCTTGTTGGTTAGCAGGCGCAGTCGGATCGCCTGATTTTAGCCCTGGGAAGCACTCACCCATTGCCGCACTTGCTTGGCCCAACTGGTTTCCCCAGAGACTTGGGCTTTAGCCATCCAAGCTTCAATCCCTGTCGCTGTAGCAATGGGCAGTACATGAGACTGAGGCCGCTCTTCATAGGCAGCAGAAACCAAACAGCAAATGTGCATCCTTTCACCATCAAACTGCCAAACCTCAGGGATCTGCAAAGCTGCATAAATCGGCAAGCGCGGTAACGATGGACTGGTAATGTCAACTTCAATAGCCAGATCAGGGGGTGGATCTACGGTCAAATCAATCCACATTTTGCCCCGCACCGCCGCCTCATGTTGGATGTAGTAGCATTCATCTGCCTCAATGCCCTTCAGTAAGTCTTGACGACTCCAGGTACAGGATCCTAAGCTGCGAATTTCGATATCGAGTTCCTCAGTGATAATCTCCACCCAGCGGCCTAACCAGCGCTTATAGGTTTCGTGAGGTGGTAAGGGCATTGAAATCTCTAGGACTCCTTGGTCATAGGTCAGTCGCTTTCCAGGCTGGGCGTTGAGATCATGAACCAGTCCCTGGTAGGTTTGCCAGGTAATCCCTTCCAGCACCAAGCTGGAGCCGTGATATTGCTGGGGACTAGGACTAACAACTGTGACCATGCCGAACTTGCAGACGCTTCAATTGGGCTGCCCCTATTCTACTGGCGAGTCAAAACTTTGCTGAGCGAACACCCCGACCCGCTGCTGTTCCTCAGGTCTGCGTTACAGTGCAAACAGATGTCTTCTTCACACTCACAACTTCTATGTCTGCACCGTATCGGGTCATTTTTGATGGTCGCTGTAATCTCTGCACCACTCTAGTTCAAGCCCTAGAACGGCTGGATCAAGGACAGCGATTTCACTATATTCCTATGCAGGATGAAGTAGCTCTCCAGCAGTGGCACATCACCCCTGAAGACTGTGAACAGGGCATGATTTTGATCCAGGTTGCGGATCCGCAACAGCGTTGGCAAGGTAGTGAGGCTGCCGAAGAAATTGCCCGACTGCTGCCTGGTGGTGCGGCGGTGATTCAGACCTATCGTGCCTTGCCGGGTCTTAAAGGGTGGGGCGATCGCACCTACGAACAAGTGCGCGACAATCGCTATGCTTGGTTTGGCCAACGCTCAGAAACCTACGCCTCAGACTATCCCCACCCCTCAGAAGATGTCTGCTCGTCTTGCCCCTAAATGTTCTGTCAGGAAAATTTTGAAGGGTCAGTGACCCTCAAAATTTAACCCCCATCAACTTCTGGGTACTCATCAATCCTTTAAGACAAAGTTGACAGATTACTAAGACTGGCGCTGTAGATAGCTCAGCAGCCAACTGACCGCCGTAGCGCGGCGGGTGCGGTTGGGGGTGAGTTGATCCACCCTGTAGCCCTCAAATCCTAACTGCTCCTTGAGGAGCTGCTTATCTTCCTTGGGAATAGAACGGGTCAGCTTCACCGTTGCCGGACGGCTACCAATAAAATCAGGAGGTTCAGGGTATAAATCCGCCCACTCTGAAGCCACAGTCGAGAGGTTCCACTGCTCTGTTTCAGAATCCCATCGATAGCCTAAGCAACGCCACAGCAATTGGTTCACTGTCTGATTGCTCAGAGTGCCATCCAGAATCTCCCAAAGGGTATCAGTGGTCAGCGGCGGTAAAGCAGCCATAGAGCGTAAATTATGTCGAAGCCTTCTGGGGTTGTGCAGTGCGCTGCAATAAGTATAGCGAGACACTCAGCCCAATAAACTGCCCCGTCACTACATGAATGCACACCAAGATCACCAAAATATCCACTGGGCCAACAGCATTATTGAGCATGTTGTAGAAGTTGCCAATTTGCAACAGCGACTTGGTGAGGACGCTACCTACAATGCTCTGCCCAGCAATCACAGACAACAGCATTCCCAGCAAATCCGTGCGCAGGGACCACTTAACCTGTGCCAGTGTCGAGGCTCGTGAAGGTTGCACCCCGGGCGTAGAGCTGCGGAGTCGCCGCCCCCACTGAATATACCGAAAACTCCAGTAGGCGCTCATCCCTAATAACAAAATCCCACAGATGGTCAAAAATAAGCTAACTCCAGAGACGGCACTGGCACCTGTGGGGGGTGGCGTTGGGACACTACCGGGAGGCAAGGGCTGATTGGTTGGGGTTGGCTGCCCCGCAAAGGACACAGCAAAAAAGGCAAACAGCGCCGTAATGCTAGACACCACCGCCAAAGCCACCTTCAGCCAAAAACTGATCCGACCCCACAGCACAAAGGTGCTGCCCAGAGATTTCAGGCCGGGGGGCAAATTCGATAACTCACTAGAACTGGCCATAGGTGCTACTGGGGAAGCTTATATTGACCCACAATGCGCTGGGCATAGTCCGGCACATGAGCCGCCAACTTCTGGGGGTGATGGCGCTGTACATAGAGATAGTTGCGGGTAAAGTGAGAATCAATCGAAAAGCGGGCATATTCCAAACCCTTAGGCCCAATCTTTTCAATCACGATGCCCATCAGTTTTGCCGCCCACATGGGTAGGGTAACCCCTTGATCATAGGCCGGAATGCTTTGTTGCACCGCCTGATGGCGATTACCCTGAGACATGACCGGCTGAGTTTCAAGCTGAGACGCTACCAGATCGAGCATTCCCTGGCCCCGATCATTGCGCACCACAATCCACTGCCAGCCGAAGGGAGCCCCCATATAACCCACCACTAGATCGGCCAGAGAATTAACGTAGTCAAAACAGCTCATGCAGGAGGGAGCAAATACATCTTTGAGCTGGTTGGTTTTGAGGCCAAAGAAGGGCACTGTCTCCGTGGAGCCATCTTCGTGCTTAAAGTGAACTCGGAAGTCCTGCATAAACTCGTAGTGAACCACGGTCTCTGGTGAGCGACTGGTGGTTTCTAAAAACTTTTGCAGCCCAGCGCGGGTGACATTATCCACGCAGGGGGTACCCAACACATAGAGCTTCTCTAGCCCCAGTTGCTTCTCGACGCTGCGGAGCGCCTGAATCTGGCAGCCAACACCAATCACCAATAACCGCTTCAGACCTGAGTGTTCAATTTCTTCTAGCACTGACAGATTGGGTGAGAGGGTGGGCTTATTTACCCGGGCTGCCAGGATTTCTGCGGGGGTGCGGGCAATCACGGGTTGAGGCTGAAAGCGATCTGCTTCCGTATTTTGGACGCAGACAACCCCCTCAACTAGCCCCTGGTTGAGCATTTCAATGGCAATGGTGCTGACAATGCCCGTCCACTGCGCTCCGGGAATTGGCGCTTGCTTGCGGGCCGCCACCATGGTTTTGCGGACACCAAAATACCAGTCGTCGGGCTCGTCCAGATTGCGACTACGCCCATGGGCTTGCTGCTCTAACTCGGCCACCTGCTGGTTGAGAAAAGCACAGGCTTCTTTGACGTAGTGGATATAGTAGGTGTCACATAATCCGCATTCACTACAGAGTTCTTTGGCAGGACGGCGGCTGGAAGGCTTGAGGGCTTTGGCTTTCTGGTGAGGCTGAACCGCAGTCATGTTAAGCGATGTTCCCAAATTTTAAGCGTCTGTGATCACGATACCGTACCCCAGATGGGACTGCTGGGGTTCTCAACAGTTTGTTATTCACTGAGGGGTTGCACTGTAGATTATGAGTAAATCGCATAATCTCGATGGGCTACGGCATTGACCACGGCTTCAAAGACTGAGGCTAAGTCATCCCTAGTTTGGTGAGTAGATTTTCTCGGAGATCTTGCGATCGCGGCGACCTGAAGCGGTGCCAAAGACTCGGCTCTAAGTCATCTAAGATTGCACTAGACACGAGTTGTTCATCAAAGCGAATCATCCGAACTTGGCTGCGCTGTTGAATAAATTTTGGGGTCTTAGACCCCCAAAACATCCTCAAGATTAGGTTTTGTAGATTTGAAGGACTCCTCAAATCTATTCTGACAGACCACTAGTATATCGTTGAGTTGCTTTTTGGCTCCGGAAGCAAAATCTCCATTCTTAACCTTTTCAAAACCTTTCGATTACGCAGGCTTGACCTTGAAGCTTTAGATTGCAAAGGAAGCACTAGTGTAGCCCGATGTTGCAAACACAGGATAGGTTCTCTCCCAGCTTGACGGATTGGCGAGAGTTCCTGGAAAGCATTTATCGAGGACGGAAGCTTTACACCTACGGCAGTGGTCGTTCGATTCCTCTGCAACCCCAAGATATTTGGATTGTCTGTCGCGGACTGGTGCAGCTCAGCACTCTTTATCCCAGCGGAGATGAAGCTATTGTTGGGATTGCCTATGCTTCGTTGCCCTTTGGGCTGCCGTTTACGCAACTGTCTACTTTTGAAGCGACGGCCTTGTCGGAAGTCGTGTTGATGCGTCTGCATTTGGCAGAGATTGAACAATCTCCCTCTCTAGCGCAGGGTTTGTTCCAGCAAATGAGCTATCGGCTGCGACAAACGGAAGCGTTGCTGGCGATGGGGGGCTATCGTCGCATTGAAGATCGGCTGCGGCAATTGTTGGTGATGTTGAAACAGGAGATGGGGCAGCCTACGCCAGAGGGGACACGAATTGGAGTTCGCTTGACCCACCAGCAAGTCGCCAGCTTGATTGGCACCACCCGAGTTACTGTGACCCGCTTGCTCAATCAATTTCGGGATGAGGGGGTGTTGATCATTGATGGGACACGTCATTTTGTGATCCCCTATTCTGAGGTAGTTTCAGAGTGATCTGCTGACGCTCACAGAATTTCCCCAAGGCTTGATTAAGCCAGCACAGTTTCCCAAACTTGGATGCGCTGTACTTGCGCCCAGGTGGTCAGGTCGCAGAGGGCGCGATCGCGGTATTGCCCATAGCGCTCCCGTTTGTTTTTAATCCCTATGGGTAACTCTGGCAAAATACCAAAGTTAGGCGGCATGGGCTGAAAGTATTTGGGCGAGGCGCTGCTAATAAACCCAAACAAAGCGCCCATCATTGTGGTGGTAGGTAAGGTTAATGGGGACAACCCCTGAGCCAAGCGGGCTGCGTTTGTACCCGCTAGCCAGCCCCCAGCGGTGGCTGCGGTGTAGCCTTCTGTGCCGCTCAACTGTCCTGCGGCCAGTAAGGTAGGGCGCTGTTGAAACTGAAGTGTAGCGCTCAACAGTTGGGGTGCATTGATAAAGGTATTGCGGTGCATCACCCCCATACGCACAAACTCAGCCTGCTCTAGCCCCGGAATCAGCCGAAACACCCGCTGCTGCTCTCCCCAGCGCAGATTGGTTTGAAACCCCACCATATTCCAGAGTTGCCCCGCTCGATCTTCCTGGCGCAGTTGCACCACAGCATAGGGGCGCTTGCCTCGGTTGGCCGGATCGCGGAAGTCTCCTAAGCGGGTGTCAAACAAGCCCACGGGTTTAAGGGGTCCATAGCGCATGGTGTCTTCTCCCCGGCGCGCCATTTCTTCAATGGGCAAGCACCCTTCAAAAAATTTGGCTGTATCTCGCTCAAAATCTTTTAGGGGTGCTTGTTCGGCTTCACAGAGCGCCTGTCGAAAGTGCCGATACTGTTCAGCATTCATGGGGCAGTTGAGATAGGCGGCTTCACCGCGATCATAGCGGGAGGCCAAAAAGGCTATGTCTCGATTAATGGATTCACCCGTGACAATGGGGCTGGCGGCATCAAAAAAGCTCATGTAGGCCATGCCCGTGAATCGCTGCAAGTCTTCTGCCAGGGCTGGGCTGGTCAGTGGCCCCGTTGTCAGCACCACAATCCCCTCTGTCGGAATCTGGGTGACTTCTGCCCGACGCAGCTCAATGAGGGGATGCTGGGCTAGGGTTTCGGTGAGTGCTTGACTGAAAATACTGCGATCCACCGCTAGTGCCCCCCCCGCTGGGACGGCATGGCGATCGGCGGTGGCAATAATGGTGGAACCCAAGCGGCGCAGCTCTTCATGGAGTAGCCCGGAGGCGCGATCGCTAGCCATAGCCCCAAAGGAGTTACTGCACACTAGCTCAGCCAGATGCTCACTGTGATGAGCTGGACTCAGCCGCTCGGGGCGCATTTCGTGCAAGATGACGGACAGACCCGCACGGGCAATCTGCCAGGCAGCTTCAGTGCCAGCTAGTCCTCCACCAATGACATGAATAGGTGAATGGGTTGGGTGCATGGGGTTCTCGAATTACAGAGCGGGCATGGATCGAGCAAGAGTGTTCTTGATCTGCTACGGATATTTCTATCCTAACTGTTGCCTTGGCCGTGCTTCGCATGGGTGCGATGCCCGAAGGGCGGTCTTCGACCATCGCAGGCCAAACCCAATGTCCCGAGGATCCGAATTTTGCAGTCACAGTAACCATCGCACATCCGCTAAGATAGCCCTAAGCCCTGGTTGGAGGCACTTCAATGGTTCAAGTTGGCCCACAACGACTTCACGTGACCTGGGAAACACTCCCCGAAGATTTTGTTTTACCCGATGATCCAGTGGAAAATATTCAGCATCCCTTTCTGGCCGCTGCTCTGACCGATGCTCTGGCAACTGCTGGACGCATCACCCCTGAGATGTTGGTTGCCTCTAACTTTGGCCTGGTGTCCACCATTGGCGGACAGACGGTGGTGAAAGCGCCAGATTGGCTCTGGGTACCCAGGGTAAATCCAGTGCTACCGGGTGTCAATCGCCGCAGCTATACCCCCTATCTTGAAGGGGATGGCGTAGCCGTGGTGATGGAATTTCTCTCAGACACGGAAATGGGGGAATATTCCTATCGACCCACCTACCCCTACGGCAAGCTGTACTATTACGAGCAAATTCTCAAAGTTCCCACCTACGTCATTTTTGATCAAAAGCTGCTCTCGTTAGCGGTACGTCGCCTCGAAGACGGACGCTATGTCAACGAGTCGCCCAATGCCCATGGGCATTACTGGATTCCGGAGCTACAACTTTGGCTCGGGCTCTGGGAAGGTGAGCGCGTTGGAGTTGTCACCCACTGGTTGCGCTGGTGGAATGAAGCAGGTCATCTCCTACTTTGGGCGTCTGAGCAATCGCTTCTAGAGCGACAGCGAGCAGAGCAGGAGCGACAGCGAGCGGAGCAGGAGCGAGAAGTGCGACGGGCTGCCGCTGCCAAACTCTTGGCGATGGGACTCAGCATCGAGCAAGTGGCAGAAGCGTTACAACTCTCAACAGCCGAGGTGCAAGCACAACAAGAGACCGAACACCCATAACCCCGTCCGCTGTGGCTGGGGTTCTATCCGCCCTGATACTATCCTACTGCTCCAACATTAACGTCCCTCAAATACTGAGCACATGCCAGCCACTAGCAGCCGACAAGGGGCAGCTTGATTGTAAATGTGGTGCCCAGACTAACGCGACTGGTCACGGCAATTGTGCCGTTTTGCAAGTCTACAAACTGTTTGACAATACTCAGCCCCAGTCCAGTCCCTGGAATATTACTGACATTGCGACCCCGGTGAAAGGGCTTGAACAAATCTCGGCGATCGCAGAGTGGAATCCCCATGCCATTGTCTTGCACCCGCAGAATGACTTGATTTTGCCATTTGGCAAGTCTCAGCGTGATGGCTTGGTTGTCTGGGGTGTAGCGAATCGCGTTCGAGAGCAAATTGCTGAGAATTGACCGTAGCAGACGCTCATCCACACGAGCTAAACACTGGCGACTGCGACAGGCGAACTGGATGGGGCTTTGGGCACGGCCATAATCCGGCTCTGCTAGGAGAGTCTGGCAAAATTCAACCAGATCCAAGGGCTGGGGATTCACCTCCAGAACTTTGGCCTCAATTTTGCCGATCACCAGAAGGTCGTCGATCATCTGGGTCATGCGCTCGACATTGGCATTGATGGCCAGCAGGTAGTCGTTTTTTTCTTCGGGTCGCAGTTGGGTGTCGTAGCGGTTGAGGGAGGATACTGACAGGGCAATGGTGTTGAGCGGGTTGCGGAACTCGTGGCAGACCATGGAGACAAAGCGCGATCGCATCTCGCTCAACTGCTGCAATTGTCGATTTGCATTCTGTAGCTCTGCCGTCCGCTCCTGTACCTTTTGCTCTAGCTCTTCGTTGGCCCGTTGCAAGATTTCTTCAGCCCAGCGCCGCTGGGTAATATCACGAAAGGTCACCACCGTGCCAATGAGCCGCCCCGCTTCATCGCGCATCGGGGTGCTGATGTATTCCACCGGAAAACTGGTGCCGTCCTTGCGCCAAAACACTTCGTTGGTGATGTGCTTCACACTCCCATCTTGAAAGGCCGCATAGATAGGACAGTCTTTCTGATGATAAGGGCTGCCATCTGCCAGGGAATGGTGCAGCACCCCATGCATCGATTGACCAATCAATTCTTCCACAGACCAGCCAATCATATTGGCCGCCGCTGGATTCACAAAGGTCGCATTCCCGTCCAGGTCTACCCCATAGATGCCTTCGCCCACGGCATTGAGAATGAGCTGGTGTTGACGGCGCAAGTGCCCAAGCTCTTGACCCAAAGGTGCTTCAGCACTCGACGCTTGGAGAGGCTTTTGAGGGGGCAACCAGTAGGTTTGAATCATCGCAACAAAGATCTAATGCAGGCATGTCATGTCCAAGGCATTTTTTAGTGAATGCGCTTGGATTCTAGTTTTGGCATTGAGCACCTTAAGACTGTATCGCAGTACACAACGGCTTCTCTTCTTGAGCATTACTAAAGAATGATAGGTTAAACAGCCTCACTTAAATGCAACTTTTTGCCCTCGGTCTTTCATGGCTGACCGAGATATTCTTGTTTGATTTCTAAATTTATGGCGGTTCTCACCTGAGTGAGATTCGGGGTGCAGGGGATAGTGCCCCCACGCAGGGGGCACTATCCCCTGCACCCCATGTACTCCATTGATCTGTAAACCGCTATATCTGTGGGGCATTGCGCCGTCGAAGTGACACTTGCAGGAATTGCCGTGAAGACAATTTTGGTCATTGAAGACGAGCTGCAAACCCGTAATATTTTCCTCAGATGTTTAGAGCTTGAAGGTTTCCGGGCGGTGGTCGCCAGTGATGGCACCACTGGCATTGCTCTGGCGAAACAACATTCCCCCGACCTGGTGGTGTGTGACATTATGATGCCGGATATGGATGGATATGCGGTTCTCTCGGCTCTACGCAAATCGCGCCAAACAGCCCTGATTCCCCTGATTTTTCTCACCGCCAAAGTGACCATGGCTGATCTGCGTCGTGGCATGGAACTAGGGGCGGATGACTACTTGACCAAGCCCTGTACCGTCGAGCAATTTTTGGCGGCCATCAATAGTCGTCTGACCCGCCAGGAGCAGCTTTCACAGCTCTATGGAGGAGAACAGACAGCAGTCTTGGAGGAACAGTTTCCATCAACCTCACCAGACAACATTTTTCCCAGTGATCCCAAGCTGGACAGCGTGTTCCGTTTCATTGAAGCTCACTATCGCCAGCCCATCAGCCTCAATGATGTGGCGCAGGAAGCGGGCTATTCTCCCGCCTATCTCACCAGCCTGGTGCAATCCCAAACTGGGCGTACCATCAAGCAGTGGATTATTGAACGCCGCATGGCTGAGGCTCGGAACCTATTGGTTAAAACCACCCAATCCGTTCGGCATATTGCTGAGACGTCGGGCTACACAGACGCGGGCTATTTCACTCGCCAATTTCGACAGTTTCATGGTGCGTCTCCCCAGACTTGGAGACAGAAATCTGTAGCTAAATTAACAAAATAGCAACTAATTTAAACCCAAGCAATAAGTTCCAAAAAAAATCCCATCAGGTTCAAAAAATGATCCAATGTTATTTTAGTTGAGGCTTGGTATTCTGCTAGAGAACTTGCTTAAACTCAAGTCTACGGAACTGAAAAAAACTGGCGTCAACAGTTACATTTTGGACTTAGATCGGGGTTTGCGAACTGGCAAGGGAAAGGTTTTTGTCGCGTTCAACTATCCAAAATATGGTCATATCAGCAGTAGCGCAGTCGCTCAGCGACTGGGGAAGTTTGAGTTGCACATCGCCCTCCCTGCATTCGCTGGGGCAGCCTTGTTCAATGTGTGGCAGTGTTCACTTCACCCGTGACCACTCCCAGTTCATGCAAACGATGCCCCCAGATCCGGTGGACATGGTAGATGACCTGGTGAGGATGGGCATCTACAAAGATCATCAATTGCGCGTTGGCGATACCGTTAACGCCTATGAACTGAGGAAAGCCCTCTTTCTCAAGCGGGTCGGTCGCAGTGACCCCCAGCGAGAAAGGCTGATTCTGGCACTGTGCCAGCAGGCGGGCGGGTTAGAAAATGCCTTTGCAGCAGCCTTTGGCTCCCAAGCTGGACTGTTTTTTGGCGACGCCATTCGCAGCAGTGGGGTTACCCGACGTGAATTTCTCCGCAATATGGCCGTGGGGGCAGCGCTCGTGACCCTGGCCAGTTGTGCTAACGGCGATGACCCTGCTGCGGAATCAAGTCCTGAGGCCGTTGAGGGAGCCGAAAACCTGGAAAAAACGGATATTCAGGTGGGGTTTATTCCCATTACCTGTGCGACACCGATCATCATGTCGGAACCCCTCGGGTTTTACGACAAGTACGGCTTTGATGCCAACGTGGTGAAAATGCCCAGTTGGGGGGCGGTTCGTGATTCTGCCATTGCCGGAGAACTAGACGCTTACCACATGCTGGCTCCCATGCCCATTGCCATGACGTTGGGGTTGGGGTCTGCCAGCTTTGGGGTCAAACTGGCCAGTGTGGAGAACATCAACGGTCAGGCCATCACCATTGCGGAACGTCACAAGGGCAATGTCAATGGCCCAGAAGACTTCAGAGGCTTTGTGATCGGAGTGCCCTTCCCCTATTCCATGCACAATTTGCTGCTGCGCTACTATCTAGCGACGGGGGGACTTAACCCTGATGTGGATGTGCAAATTCGCCCGGTGCCGCCACCGGACAGCATTGCCCAGTTAGTGGCCGGTGACATCGATGCCATGCTAATGCCCGACCCGTTCAACCAGCGGGCCGTGTATGAAGAAGCAGGCTACATCTACATGCTCACCAAAGATCTATGGGATGGCCATCCTTGCTGTGCGTTTGCTGCTAGCGACGATTGGATTAATGCTCACCCCAAGGCATTCCGGGCACTCAACAAGGCCATTATTGAGGCAGCCGCCTACGCCCAAGAACCCAGTAATCGCCCTGAAATTGCCCAGGCGATTGCAGGACGAGCGTTCTTAAACCAGCCGGTGGAAGTGGTGGAAGCTGTGCTCACTGGCAACTTTGAAGATGGGCAGGGCAATCGCCTCTCGGTTCCCGATCGTATTGGCTTCGACCCCTACCCCTGGCAGAGTTTCGCCAAGTGGATTTCGTCGCAACTAGTGCGCTGGGACTTGATGGGAGCCGAAAATACCCCTGGAACGGTGACCGACGAGCGCTTTGCTGAAATTGGCGAAGCGGTTTTCTTGACGGATCTGGCTCGAGAACTCGCTCAAGAGCTAGGCGAACAGCCACCCACTGAAACTGATCGAGTCGAGGCGCTGGCTTTTGACACCTTCGATCCAGAATCCCCCAGCCTCTATGTCCAAGAACAAATCGAGACATTTGGGGTGTAGAGCAGTTTGATGGAAGTTGTATGGAGGTTCAGATCATGGCGTTGAGTAACGCTGCCCCTGTTGTTGGCAAGACTGAGAATCAGGAGGCGCTGTGGCAAAACGAGAGTGTGAAAGCCTTTGGGTTGTTTATGCTCTCCTTGGGACTGTTCCTGCTGTTTTGGGAAGTGGGGGCACGCTCAGGCTGGTTTATTAGAGGGGTACCCACCGCGACGGAGACCCTTCAGGAATTTTGGTGGTGGGTGACTAACCCCTTTTTCGACAACGGCCCCAATGACCTGGGCATTGGCTGGAACCTGCTCATCAGTCTGCGACGAGTCGCTATCGGCTATATTGCGGCCTCGCTGGTGGCCGTGCCGCTGGGGATTTTAATTGGCATTTCCCCAGTGGCCTACAAGGCATTTAATCCCTATGTGCAGTTGCTCAAGCCTATTTCGCCCTTGGCCTGGCTGCCCTTGGGGCTTTACCTGCTGCGCGATTCCGAGAAGACCGGCATTTTCATCATTTTCATTTCCAGTATGTGGCCCACACTCATCAACACCACCTTTGGGGTGGCCAATGTTGACAAGGACTACCTGGATGTGGCCAATACGCTGGGAGCCTCGCGCCTGCGCACCATTCTCAAGGTGATTATTCCAGCGGCACTGCCCAACATTGTCTCAGGGCTGCGGATCAGCATGGGCATTGCGTGGTTGGTGATTGTGGCGGCAGAGATGCTGCTGGGTACAGGGCTGGGCTATTTCATCTGGAATGAATGGAACAACCTATCCATTCCCAATATTCTGGTGGCCATTTTTATTATTGGTCTGGTGGGGCTGCTGCTGGATAGCTTGTTTGCAGCTCTGGAGAAATGTGTTGCATTTGGTCGAAACTCATGAGATTGGCACCCGTGAATACTGCTACTTTTGTGGAACAGCAATCGTCAACGGCTCAGTTGTCGATCCGCAACGTCACCAAGGTTTTCCCTGGCAAAAGGGGTTGGTTCAACAAGCTAACGGGCAAGACCCGGCGCGATTTCGTGGCCATCCAGGATATTAATCTGGAGATTGAGCCCAATACCTTTGTGACCATCATCGGCCCTTCTGGCTGTGGTAAATCGACCCTTCTGAATATGATTGCGGGTCTTAGCTCTATTAGCAGTGGCGAGGTGTTACTGAACGGTGCCCCCATCACTGGGCCAGGGTCAGATCGGGGCATGGTCTTCCAGAACTATGCGCTGATGCCGTGGATGACGGTGGAGGAAAACCTGCGGTTTGCGGTGGAAACGGTGGATCCGAAAATTTCGGCGAAACGGCGCGATCGCATCCTCAAGGAATATCTGCAATTGGTGGGACTTGCCGGAGCCGAAAAGAAGCATCCCCACGAGCTATCGGGGGGGATGCGGCAGCGGGTGGGCATTGCCCGCGCCCTGGCCATTAACCCTCAAATCTTGCTCATGGACGAGCCCTTTGGTGCCTTAGATGCTCTGACGCGGGGCTTTCTGCAAGAGGAAGTTGAGCGCATCTGGGAACAGCAGCGCAAAACCGTGATCATGATTACCCACAGCATCGAGGAAGCCCTGCTGCTCAGCGATCGCATCGTCATGATGACCCGTGGCCCTGCCGCCCGCATCGACGAAATCCTGGACGTGCCCTTTCCCCGGCCCCGCAACCGCGAAACCATTCAGCAGCACCCCGCCTATCCCAAGCTGAAAGCGGAAATGGAAAGCCACCTGTTCCGCGAAACTCGGGCGGTGGAAGCCGCGAGGGTGGGGCGATAAGTCAGCCGCTCCCAGGCTGAAGTCTCTCTTTTCTCACTGGGGCTCCCGCCCAGGACTAACTTTGACCGCCTAGACGTAACCCAAGGACTTACCATGTCAATTTCTGTTGTGACCGAAAAACTTCTGGCCGCCAAAAAAGCTGCGGGTCTGACCTTCGCGGATCTAGAAGCCAAAGTCGGCGGTGATGAAGTCTGGCTTGCCGCCGTCATTTACCGTCAGGCCAGTGCTTCTCTAGAAGAAGCCACCAAAATCGTAGAAGCGATTGGAGCCGATGCATCCCTGATTGAGCCGCTCACAGAATGCCCCCTCAAAGGTTCCCTTGATCCGGTCATTCCCGCCGACCCACTAATCTATCGCTTCTACGAGATCATGCAGGTCTACGGGATGCCCATCAAGGCCGTGGTTCATGAAAAGTTTGGGGACGGCATTATGAGCGCCATCGACTTCACCCTGGATGTGGAAAAGCAAGAAGATCCCAAGGGCGATCGCGTCAAAATCATTATGTGCGGCAAGTTTTTGCCCTACAAGAAGTGGTAGCCGCTGCCATCAATCTCGCTCCGAAGGCTGTTGGCCAGGGTGCATCCCACTTGTGTAGCCCTCACCCTAAATCCCTCTCCCAGGGCGGGCTACCGTGTACACACAAGTCTGAGAAAAACGATTTCACCCTGCATTCGCCCCCTACATCCCCCATTCTGGGGGACTGTGAGATATTCAGAACCCCCCAAATTACGCCCTTCGGGCACGCTTCGCGAGGGGGGCAGGGGGGCGAGTGTAAGGATGTTGGAGGCTTTTAAATCATCTTCTTAGATTTGTGTGTTGGAGCCCCTGCCATGAGTCCGCAATCCATCGTGCCGCCGTTTGATCGAGAAGGTGCGATCGCCAAAGTCCGCATGGCCGAAGATGCCTGGAACAGCCGCGACCCCGACCGAGTCGCCCTGGCTTACACCGAAGATAGTCACTGGCGCAACCGGGCTGAAATCTTCCAAGGGCGCGACGCTATTCGCGCCTTTCTGCGCCGCAAATGGGACAAGGAGCTGGACTACCGCCTAGTCAAAGAGCTGTGGGCCTTTGGCGACAACCGAATTGCGGTGCGATTCCAGTACGAATGGCATGACGATGCCGGACAGTGGTATCGGGCCTATGGCAACGAAAACTGGGAATTTGCCAACAGCGGCCTCATGCAGCGACGGGAGGCCAGTATTAACGACCGTCCGATCGCCGCCGCAGACCGTCGCTTCCATTGGCCCGCTCCTGGCCCTCGTCCCCTCAATCATCCGGGACTGATCAACGCTCCGATTTAAGGAGCATCGCTTCACAACGCACAGGTGCCATAGGCTAGCGTAAAGTTAACTGTTGCGAGAGGGCTAGCCATGAACACACCGGAGGCCATTTCCCTGGTCTGGTTACAGGAGCGCTCGGCCTTAGGCCAATTGTCCCGTCCCGTTTTGGCCGCGATCGCACCCCAATTAGAAATCCGAGAAGTGGCCGCTAACCGCCGCCTGGTATTAGAAGACACCCCCCCCGACGCCCTCTACATTTTGCGAACAGGACGACTGGAGAGCTACCGCACCAGTCCGACAGGGTCAGCTCAGGCCACCAGCTTACTCCCTGGGTCAGTGATTCATCTCACAGAACTCTTGCTGGATCAACCCGCTGCCCGAACCGTGATTACCCTCACAGATTGTGAGTTGGGAGTCTTACCCAAGGAGGCATTTTTAGAACTGGCGGCAGCCTATCCCGAGCTAGCGCAAGCAGTGTCGCGGCAATTGGCAGCGGAATTGCAGCAGGTCTCGTCGCAACTGGCCTTTGAACAGGAGCGCCAGGCCGTCCTCCGACCCTATTTGGTGCCGCGCGTAAAGCATGGCATTGTCGGTACCAGTCGCTATGCCGTCAAGCTACGACAGCAAATTAAACAGGCAGCCCGCGATCGCCAGCCCGTCCTCATTTTCGGAGAACCGGGCTTGGAAAAAGACAACATCGCCGCCCTGATTCACTTTGGCTCCCCCTGGCGACGGGAACCCATAATCAAAGTCAACTGTGGCACCCTCCAAGCCAGTGGAGCCGATTTATGGGGCCGAGGGGGCGGCAAACCGGGATTGCTGGAAGCCCTAGGGGATGGCACCCTGGTTCTCAACAATATTCAAGAACTGCCCTCGGAACTGCTTCCTGGGATTAAGACCTTGCTAGAGACCCAAACCTACAGTCCGGTCTCCCGCGACCCCAATCTCCCTGTAGAAGTCCGGCAATCCACCGCCCGAATCATCATCGTCACCGAAAAGGTGATGAAAGCGCTATCCCCCTTCATTCAGCATTCCATTAAGGTGCCCCCCCTGCGAATTCGCAAAGCCGATATTAAGGTCAAAGTGGACTATTACCTCAGCTTGATTGCCCAGAGCAAGGGCTTCCCTAGGCGGGGGATGACCCCAGAAGCGCTGCGGCGACTTCAGACCTATGCCTTTCCGGGCAATGTTTCCGAGTTGCAAAGCCTAGTGGAACGGGCTGTGGCCCAAGCACCGAGTCAAGGAGATCTGACCGAAGAGCTGTTCTGGCCCAGCGGGACTAAAAAACAACGATTTCGCTGGAATCTCCTGAATGCCTATCCCTGGCTACGTCGCTTTCTCCGCAGTGATTGGTGGCCGACGCGGATTAACTACGGGTTTACCCTCGCCTTATTTGCCTTTGTGGTGGGGATTTTGTTTGTCGGACCCCAGAGCCGCGACCAGAATTTTGCCTTGAACCTATTCTGGGCCTGGTGGTGGCCCTTGGTGCTGATCGGGTTTCCCTTTGTCGGACGGCTCTGGTGCGCCATCTGCCCCTTTATGATTTATGGCGAAGTGGCTCAAAAGCTGTCCCTGTGGCTGGTGCCCCGGGAACTCAAGCGCTGGCCCCGCCATTCAGCCGAGCAGTGGGGCGGCTGGTTTTTATTGGGCTTGTTTGCCCTAATTTTCCTTTGGGAAGAGCTTTGGGATTTGCAGAATACCGCTTATCTCTCCAGTTGGCTGCTGTTGCTGATTACTGGGGGCGCGGTGATTGGCTCGGTGATTTTTGAGCGGCGCTTTTGGTGTCGCTATCTCTGCCCCATTGGCGGCATGAATGGCCTATTTGCCAAACTCTCAATGACAGAATTACGTGCCCAGCAAGGCACCTGTTCGGCAGAATGCACCACCTACCAGTGCTACAAGGGCGGCCCCCAAAAGGGGGAAGGGTTGGAAACCGAGGGCTGCCCCCTCTATTCCCACCCAGCTCAGCTCGAAGACAACCGGGACTGCGTTCTGTGCATGACTTGTCTCAAAGCCTGCCCCCACCGCTCCGTGGAGCTGAATCTGCGTCCGCCCGGCATTGAACTGTGGACAACCCATCAACCCCGCAGTTATGAGGTGGCATTGCTCATGCTCCTGTTAGGGGGAATTTTTCTGCATCGGTTGCCGGAACTACAAGCCTGGCTGGGGGTGAATTTACATCTGGAGCAATTTGGGATTCATGCAGCGGTGTCTGTGGGGGTGCTGGCGATCGCACCTCTGTTACCCCTGATCGCCCATGGCTTCATGCGGATCATTCTGCACCAGCCTCGTCCTTTCGTGGAATTGGCCTATGGCTACTTACCCCTGGTTTTGGGGGGAACCCTTGCCCACTACCTGCGTTTGGGCTTGGGGGAGGCTGGTCAACTGTTACCGGTCACCTGGGCAACCTTTGGCTTCTCGGGCACCAGCCTCCCGATCTGGGTGGCACACCCAGCGGTGATTGCCTTTCTCCAGGGCACCACTTTGATGGCCGCTATATTGCTGACACTGCTATTGACCCAGAAAATTGCTCGTCAATCGATCTCAATGCTGGTGCCACAGCATGTTTCCACCCTGGTTTTGGGGTATGTTCTCTGGCAAACCATCGTTTAAGCCCTGTCCAGATTCAGACTTGGAGCTTGGGGAAAGCACCCAAGGCCGCCACCCTATCTCGTGCAAACAGTCGCAGCCGATGACAATGTGGCAGCATAGAGATACTGATTTAGCACAACGCTCTTGGTTCCTTCTTCACGGTCAACGATTCCGCCCTTGTTGGGAGCCTCGCGCCAGCAGCTCACTGCTTGGGTGCAAACCCAAGACCAGCCTGCCTATCGGGGGCAGCAACTTCACCAGTGGATTTATCAAAAGGGCATTCGCTCCTTGAGTGAAATCACGGTACTGCCCAAGCCGTGGCGGCAGTCATTGGCTGATGTGCCTGTGGGTCGCTCTCAGCTTGCACTGCGCTCTCCCAGCCAAGATGGCACAGTGAAATACCTGCTGCGCCTAGAAGATGGGCAAATTATTGAAACTGTGGGGATTCCCACTGCTAAGCGGCTGACGGTTTGTGTCTCGTCTCAAGTCGGTTGCGCCATGGCCTGCGACTTTTGTGCCACGGGCAAAGGCGGGTTTCAGCGCCATCTGGGACGGCACGAAATTGTCGATCAGGTACTGACGGTTCAGGAAGACTTTCAGCAACGGGTCAGCAATGTGGTGTTTATGGGCATGGGTGAACCCCTGCTAAATTTAGCGAATGTTCTGGAAGCAGTACGCTCGCTCAACCAAGATGTCGGCATTGGCCAGCGCTCGATTACGGTGTCAACGGTGGGTATTCCGGGGCGGATTCATCAACTGGCCGAGGCGAAATTGCAAATCACCTTGGCCGTCAGTCTCCATGCCTCCAACCAGGCATTACGAAGTCAACTGGTGCCCAGCGCCAATCATTATCCCTTAACGGCATTGCTGGCCGACTGTCGGGACTATGTGCGCATAACCGGGCGTCGCGTTACCTTTGAATACATTGTCTTGGCTGGCTTAAATGACCAGCCCCAACATGCCCTGGAATTGGCTCAACACCTGCGGGGGTTCCAGAGCCACGTTAATTTGATTCCTTATAATCCCATTGAGGAAGTTTCCTACCAGCGTCCTCGTGGTCAGCAATTGCAGGGGTTTCTAAATTTATTGCAAGAGAAGGGAATTGCGGCTAGCATTCGCCGCTCCCGGGGATTAGATCGTGATGCTGCCTGTGGTCAACTACGAGCTGGTCATTCCTCTGAGTCACAGTCCCCAATTTAGGAAATTCCCCATGATTACCCTGACTGTTTCTGATATGGCCTGCGCGGCCTGCGCTGAAACCATCACTGCTACGGTGATTGCCTTGGATCCTGCGGCTCAAGTGCAAGCAGATCCGCAGACCAAGGTGGTTAAGGTCAAAACCACGGTGTCGGCGGAGGCAGTTGTGGCTGCGATCGCAAACTCGGGATACTCCCCCCAGGTCGTTTAGCAGCCATGGGTTCGCCGGTCACTCAGCAAAAATTGGGATTTGCCCTAGAGCGCCTTCACCAAGGAAAGCGACTGGGATTGATAGCCCAGGGATTGATAGAGCTGTTGGGCGGGTTGATGCCCCGTAAACACTTGCAGCCCCATCTGGCGATCGCCCTGGTGAGCCGCCCATTGCTCTGCATGTGCCATTAGAGCTGAACCCAGCCCCCGTCGCCGATAGTCGGGGGCAACGTAAACCAAAAACACATGGGTGTAGCGCTCTCCCGTGAGGGCATCCACTGCCCGTCCTAGCCACAGACAGCCACAGGGCATTTCTGTATCCATGGCATAGGCAAACCAGACCGGAGTCGCCTCCGTCCAATACTGATCGAGGAGATTAACCAAATGATCGGACGCAACCTGGGGGTTGACGGCCTGGTAGCTGTGCCACAGACAGTGCATTAGTAAAGCGCGATCGCACCTTTTGCCGACCTGCAATCGAAACCCAGGTGGCAATTGGGATTTCACTGGCATTAGACTCCTAGCCTATGCTCCTCAAACCTCAGAGGCACGGTTCCCACAGGGGCAGGTTGTGCCATATCGCTGGGCAGAAAAATACGGGCACTGACAGCCAGCAGCGCCATCAAAAAGATACAGACAATCAGAAAAGGGGCGATATATTGCCGAAATAAGGACATAGGGACATCACTCAAAAGCCCTTTTACTATAATCTGTCAGCGATCCACTCAACATCCAGAGCACTGGCAACTGAGCAGAATATTCCCACCCCCATGGGTGATGAAATCCCCATCTTGATCCTCCAAAGCACCTATGTTCAGACTTGTGGCCATTGTCAGCCCGACCAAGACAGAATTTGGCTGGATTCTCTTTTGGCTCTAAATCAGACCATCAGATATGCTGCTATACTAGGTGAGCCATTGATAGCGAAGTGCCGTTCTCTATGCCTTTGGTGGCGTTTGCGAACGACATTCAAACCAAATGGTTTCCTTGCGGATGTGGTGGAACCGGTAGACACGCACGCTTGAGGGGCGTGTGGCGAAAGCCTTGCGAGTTCGAGTCTCGCCATCCGCATTAAGCAAAAATTAAAACGGGCTTGGAGGGAGTTGAACCCCCGACACCGTGGTCCGTAGCCACGTGCTCTATCCACTGAGCTACAAGCCCTAACAGGTCTATCATCTTATCATAGTTGCAGGACGCTGGTGCTCAGAAACCATTTTTTTCGGTGTTTCGTTATCTTGCCAGCAGATGATTGCAGGTATTGCCAGCCCCTTAACCTATGACCGATTCAACCTCTGCTCCAGATCCTGCCCTAGAATCGCTTTCTCACCTGAACAATCAGGGACAGGCTCAGATGGTCGATGTTTCTGCCAAAGCGGTTACCATTCGTGAAGCCACTGCGATCGCGCAGGTGCGAATGCAGGCTGCAACCCTTGCCACCCTTGAAGCGGGAAATGCTCCCAAAGGCGATGTCTTGGGTACCGCCCGGTTGGCGGGTATTATGGCTGCCAAGCAAACCGCCCAGTTGATTCCACTCTGTCATCCCCTACCGCTCAGCAAAGTCTCGGTACAAATTGCTGTGGATCGCCAGTTGCCGGGCTATCAAATTACGGCAACTGTTAAGACAAAGGCAGAAACGGGGGTAGAAATGGAAGCCCTCACCGCTGTTTCTGTGGCAGCATTGACCCTCTACGACATGGCCAAAGCACTAGAAAAATCCATTGCCATTGAACAGATTCGACTTCTGGAAAAACGGGGGGGACGCTCAGGCTACTGGCAGGCGCAGGTATGAGTTCAGATTTGGAATGTCGAGCGTCTATCATAAAAATTGGGTCAAAGCAACGACCTTGACCCAATACACTAATCCAACGGTTATGCAAGCTGACGGCTGTGCGATCTAGATCCAACAGGTACGCTTTTCATAGCGTGCAGACCTTTCCAGGCTTGCGCCCTTCGCGTTTTATCCTAATTGTGATCAGCCGTAGCAGCGTTGCTATCTTGGTTATCTTGATCTTGATCGCTATTGTTTTCCTGACGGCCACCTTGGTAGTTGTTAAACCGTCGGCCAAAGCGTCCCGTATTTCGCTTACGGAACTTGCGGGCGTATGCTTGGTTGCGGAGAGCCTTCTCTTTCTTTAGGTTCCGGCGTTTAGCCATGTTTACCTCATAATGTTAGGGGTTAGGATCAAGACAGCATCTAATACAGAGTGTCAGACCAATGCCCTCTTGCCGTGCAGTGGCGAAGAGAGCAATGCCAAAAAATACACGAATAGTAATTCTAGCACAGGTATGATCCGACCTAGCTGCTAGATTGAGTTAAACCCTGCCCTATTGAGACTTTGGAATGACGCCATCTGTGGCTGTTTCTCTACAGCATGTGTCTAAGCACTATAATCAAACGCCCGTTGTCAATGACCTCTGCTTGACTATTCCCCAGGGTGAAATTTTTGGTTTACTCGGCCCCAACGGAGCCGGTAAATCCACTACTATTCGCATGTTGACTACCCTCACCCGACCGACGGAGGGCGACATTGAGGTGGCTGGGTTTAATGTTCTCAAACATGCCCAAGAGGTGAAGCGTCGGCTTGGCGTGGTGTTGCAACAAACCAGTGTTGATCGCGATCTGACGGTTTGGGAAAACATGGAATTTCAGGGGCGATTACACCATCTGCCCCAGGCACTCCGTCAACAACAGATTCATCAATACTTAGAGTATGTTGATTTGCTCAATCGCCAACAGGATAAAGCTAAAACGCTCTCCGGCGGTATGTTGCGGCGTTTGCAAATTGCCCGTGCCCTGCTCCATGAACCAGAGGCTTTATTCTTGGATGAACCCACGGTCGGCCTAGATCCCCAGTCTCGGCGGCGCATTTGGGAAATTATTCAGGACCTAAATCAGCGCGGCATGACCCTCTTACTCACCACCCACTATATGGAAGAAGTGGAAGCCCTCTGCGATCGCATCGGCATTATGGACATGGGCAAACTGATTGCCCTAGGCACCCTGGCCGAACTGAAACAACGGCATGGGGAAGCCTTGGTGGTCAAGCAATTAGATAGTCATGAGGCCGGTCGGGAAGGGTCGCTCCGCTGGGACTATCGCTTTTTCTCTAGCCTGGAGGAGGCACAAGCCTTTTTAGATGCTCAGCCCAACCGAGTGGGGATGATGGTTCGACCCGCCAACCTGGAAGATATTTTTGTGGAGTTGACCGGACGCAATCTCGATTAGAATGCGGTGAGTTAGGTTGTGGCTCTAGGCAATAGCACCATGATCAGTTCTGATGACAGGGCCACGGCTTCCCAGTTGGCCACTCAAATTGAGGCGATTCTCTACTTAAAGGCACAGCCGCTCACCATTGCAGAAATTGCTGAGTACGCAGGCTGCGATCGCGACGCCGTAGAAGATGCGCTCATCGACCTCATGCAAGACTTTGCCCACCGAGACAGCGCCCTAGAAATTGTCGAAACCGATCAAGGTTACAGCCTGCAACTGCGTGAAACATACCAAGATCTCGTCCAAAAGCTCATCCCCTTAGATTTAGGGCTGGGTGCCCTGCGAACCCTGGCGGTGATTGCCCTCAAAGGCCCCATTGCCCAAACCGATCTCGTAGATCTGCGGGGCTCTGGTGCCTATCAGCATGTTTCTGAGCTAGCGGAGCAAGGCTTTATTCGCAAACGTCGCCTCACCAGCGGGCGCTCTTACCAGGTACAGGTCACCAATCAGTTTTACCAGTATTTTCAAATTGATCAGCTTCCTGGTTTGGAGCAGCTTACCCTGCGACTGAAAGCCAAAGAAGCTCGACAGGTTAGCCAAGCTGACGAGACGGAAGAGGCCACCCCCGTCGGGATGGAAGATGAAAGCGAGTCAGGTTCAGCTTTTGAGCAACCGATGGGCATAGAGTGCCGCCCCGATCAGCCCCAGTTTAGAATTGAGAATGATGGTGACGCGCAGGGTGGCCAATAGGGTATTTAATCGACCTTTGTCCATAAAACTGTCCATAAAGCAACCATCTTGCAGACTGGGCAAAATTTTGGGCGCAATGCCCCCCGCGATGTAGACACCCCCGTAGGGAAGGCTTTTGAGCGCTAAGTTGCCCGCTTCAGCCCCATAGGCAGACACAAATAAGTTCAGGGTTTTCTGGCACAGGGGGTCAAGCCCCGCCAGGGCAGCCTGGGTAATCACCGCAGCGGGATCCTGCTCAGCCATCCGGGCTTTGATGTCGGCACTCTCTGGGGCAACCTGGGTATCGCGTAGGTATTCATAGATGGCGTAAATGCCCTGACCAGACACCACCCGCTCAACAGAAACCCGATGATGACGACGGCGCAGATATTGCAGCAGCCCAATTTCTAAGTCTGTACGGGGGGCGTAGTCACTGTGACCGCCTTCTATGGCCAGTACATCGTAGTCTTGGCCTTGCCAGATCAACAGGGCTTGTCCCAAGCCGGTTCCTGCTCCGATAACGGCAATGGGGGCTTTGGCCACCCTGGGCTGATCTTGCAAGATCACCTGGTCTTCGGGCTGGAGAGCCAAAATGCCATAGCCGACCGCTGCGAAGTCATTGATCAGGCGCACCTGGGGAATCTCCAGAGCCTTGGACATCTGATGCTCTTCTAAATACCAGGACAGATTGGTGAGCTGACTGGTGCCGCTCACGACCGGACCTGCGATCGCAAAGCACGCTGCCTGGGGTCGTTCCCCGCCCACCTGGTGCAGAAAATCCGCCACAATGTCATTGAGATGGGCGTAGTTGGCACTGACATAGAGTGACTCCCCTAGCGTTTGCCGCTCTGACCCTGTTTTCTGCTCCAGACGAAGCAGAGTTTTAGTGCCGCCAATATCCCCCGCGATAATGCGTGTCATGTTGCTGCTCGTTCCAAGATCAACCTCACTGAGCCATCGTTTTCAATTGGCTCCTACCCTTGCACCTTCAATCGTCACTTGGGACAAACGGACTCGCTGTAATATAACTCGCATCGCTGATATAAGGGGTGATTGGGGTTGAGCAGCTTGAATACGACGGGGTTCGCAGGCTTCCCAAATATCAGTGGTGCTCAGTTGATAATCTGCAATCCAGTCGGCAATATCTGCCCCGCCGGATGTAGGTAAGCGGTTCCAAAAGTCGGAGGTGGGGAGGGTGTAAAGCCATTGAGCGTTGGGAAAGTCTTGGGCGATCGCATGGAATTGCGCTTATCGCCAGATGATAAGCGGTTGCTGAAGGAAGCAGCTCAAAAGAATGGCATGTCGCTTTCGAGTTGAATTTTATCGGTGGTTTTGTATGCGGCTGAGGTGTGAGCTAAAACCGGACAGTCTTAAAATTAGGTCAAATCTGAAGGGTTAGTCTAAAATAGAAATGTCAGTCAAAATCAGACTTGTCAGTCACTTTTGAGATTTACCTATGAATGTCAGTAAAGTTGGACGACGGGGACAGATTGCGATTCCGCGCCTGATTCGTCAGGAATTAAATCTGCAAGAAGGTGATCGCCTTGCCTTTGTGCGCCGGGGCGATGAAGTGGTCTTACAGCCCCTTAAAACCACTCTGTCAGACTTTCGAGGCAGCATTCCCGTCTCCGAACCCCAAGACTTTGATGCCATTCGCCAGCAGGTTCTAGATCGTCGTGCCTACAGGAGCGTGACGGATGACGATTGAGCGCGCCTTCATCGATACCAACCTCTTCCTGCGATACCTGACCAACGATCTTCCCGAAAAAGCGGATTGTGTCGAAGACTTGCTCCAACGCGCCGCCCTCGGAGAAATTATCTTGGTCACAACCTCCCTCGTCATCGCGGAAATTGTCTGGACGCTGACTTCGTTTTATGGGTTGTCCCGTGAGCAAATCCGAGATCGCGTGTTGGCGATTCTCAACACACCAGGACTAGAGATAGCAGAGTTTGATTTGTTGATTGAAGCGGCTACCAACTACGCCGCCAAGAACGTGGATTTCATTGATGCCTACAATGCTGCTTGGATGGTGCAACAACAGATCAGCACAGCCTATACCTTTGACCGTAAACATTTCTCTCGGTTTGAGAACATCACAGTGAAAACGCTAGGAGAGAGATGATGACTGTAGATGCCCCGACTTCGCTGCTGAAGCGACCGAACAATATTGAGCTGCGATCGCGCGAGTACCCCCTGCCCGATGAAGTCGATCAACTCCTGCAAGCTCCTAAAAAGATGGGTTGGTACGGTCAGCGCAACTACACACTTTTGCTAATGATGTATCGGCATGGGCTGTGGGTGAGTGAGGCGATCTCCCTGCACTGAAGCCAAATAGATCTCAAAGAAGGACAGCTCCATGTCCGTCGTCTCAAAAATGGCAAGCCTAGCACTCAACGCATTCCCGGAACCGAACTGCGATCGCTGCGCCAACTACAGCGGGATTTTTCGGACTCTCCCTCGTTATCGACTTGCAGTTCCAAGGGCTGAATTTCACCATCCGGCATTAGACAGGTGACGGGTAACACCGGACTCAGGGTTTCGATGTACCAGATACCCGTGTCTTACCAGGGCAACCGCGACCCGTCCCAGGAGAAAAACTGACCGCTATCTGCAAGGGTTAGCCCCGCCAACACTTGCAGCAGTTGTTGTGCCGTGCGCCTTACCGGAAATAGCTTTTCAGGAGGCACTTGGCGCTGAAAAGGTTGGGACAGGGCGGTATCTGTGGTGCCGGGATGCAGGGTGACCACCAGGGTCTGGGGGCTTTTACGTCGATACTCTAGAGCCACGGTACGCATAAACATATTCAACGCTGCTTTGGAGGCGCGATAGCCATACCAGCCCCCCAAATGATTGTCCCCGATGCTACCCACCTTGGCAGAGATGCTGGCCAAAATGCTGCGGTGAGGATGGCGAAGTAGGGGCAATGCATGTTTGGCCAATAGCACTGATCCGATGCTGTTCACCTGAAACAACCGCATCAGATGCTCGGGTTGAATTTGCTGTAAGTTTTTTTCTGGCTGCAAGCTGCCGTCGTGGAGCAGACCCACGCTGTTCAACAACAGGTGTAGGGTTGGCGTCTGCTGCTGAATGTGGTTTAGCGTAGCTGCAATTTGAGCTTCGTCGGTGATGTCCATGGACAGGCAGTTCAGTTGGTCAGGATATTGGCTCTGAAGTGCCATCAAGGCTGTTGCGGTTTCGGTGCGGCGATAAGTGGCATAAACAAGGCTGATCTGCGGCTGTCGCAGTAACTGCTGCACGATCTCTAAGCCAATGCCCTGGGTGGCACCCACAATCAAGGCAGTTCCGGCCAGTGGAGTTGGAGAGATTTCAGGGGCTAAATCAAGGCTCATGGCACATCTCTAAATGCGGTTTTGGTGGGGTTGTCATCTCCCCAGTATTGACTGGGTTTTCCCAAAAATAGGAGGATGCTCAGATGGTTTGTAGATTGGTGGGTATTCAGTTTGTAGTCCTAGCCAGAAACAAGGGGTAAGCCTCTGACGGCATAGAACCCGGCAAGTGCTGCTGTGGCTCCAGTGGTCAGGGCGGTGAAAAAGAGCCACCAGGCTGCGATCGCAGCTACTTTGCGCGCCGACTCTGCCCGAGCTTGCACTTGATGGCGCACCCCATCGACCTGGGCTTGCAGATCAGCTTGCATCTGCTCCAGTTGCGCTAGACAGCGATCGCGAGTGGCTGCGATGTGCGCCATCAGATCTTGAGTGACTGTTTCAGAGAGTTGATCTCCCATCTCTAGTACCGTAGACTGGGCCTCTTGAGCAAGATTAACAAGGGGGTCTCGCAGTGCTGTCAGCGACAGGTTTTCTAAATTGGGCATAGAGCTTTGAGCCAAGAGGTTGCCCACAGACTGCTTGAGAGACTCCAGGCTGGGCAGTTGCAGTTGGGCGGAGAGAGTCTCTTTGATCGTCGCCAGGTCAGGGGCTGACTCGATCTGGGGGGTGGCTTGTTGCCCTTCTTTTAGCAGCGGTGGCAGGTTCTCCGGTTTAGACTTCCAAGAGTCCACCATGGTCTCGATGGCAGTCTGAACTTGAGCCGCCACCGCTTCGGCTTCAGTGCGGGTCAGATCGGCTCGGGTTGACAGCCCCTCAAAAATTTCAGCCGTCAAGGTTTTCGTCTGCGCGGTCAAGCTGTCTTGGCTGAAATTGGCCGCGCCAGCAGACAGCAGAGCGGCCACATCCTCCTGAATGGCGGCTGGGGTCAACCGAGTTTTTGACTGGTAGCGCAGATAACGCTGTAGTTGCGTTTGCACCTCTGACAAGTTGTGTCTGGCACCTCGTAGCCACCGTCGAGACTGACGCAGTGCGATGGCAACTCGCTGCTGTAGCCACTGTGTCACCTGTCGGGCTTGGTCAGGATCCACCTGGTTCTGGAGTTGCTTGACCAGAGGTTCCCAATCAAGTTGTGCGATTCGTTGACCCACAACGGATACCCCCTGGCTCGGATCTTCAAACAACTTCAGCAGGTCAGGCTTCAGGTCTTCAAGGGTGATGGCGCTCCAGTCAATGGTTGGGAGCGCCGCAGTGATGGGGTGGGTTTGGGGCGCGGCGGTGTCAGCCGCCCAGGACTGCTCCAGTTGGGTCAACAACGACTGACGGCGGCGACGACTTAACCCTTGCCGACGCTTCAAAATAGCCGCCAAGGGCTCCAGAGCAAGGGGTGGTAGATCCTTCAAGGCAAACTCTGCTTTGAGATCTTCAACTTTTTGGGCTACACCTGCCTCAGAGAGTTTGTTGAGATTGGTGTAACGCAAATAATTGATCAGCGGTTCACTCAGGGCGGTGACGTCTGCTGACTGGGGTGGAGAATCCCCAGGGGGGAGGCGATCCTGCACCGAAGCTTGCAGCTCGCTCAGCACATCGGCTAGGGAGTCAATCTGAGTGTCAGTGAGGTCACCCCGCCCTTGTAAGAGTTCTACATAAGTGTCTCGACTCAGCCCCACCAGTTGCTCAGCTATCCATTGGGGATCGGCTTCTGGGTCGTACAGAAGCGCCGGGAACTCCGTTTCTAAGACCTCAGGATGTAACGTCCAGGTATGAGCCTGCTGAAGATAGTCCGCCACCTCCAGATAAGTCAGGCTTTTGTTCTCTGCTACCTGGGATGGCTCGGTGGGCAAGACTTGCTGCCAGAGTTGTTCTAGATCCCAGTCTGATAAGTCCACCTGTGCCAAAGCTTGATTCAGCGCTTGACTGAGGAGTTGGGGCACATCTAAGGCGGCGAGGCGGGATTTGACCCAATCTTTGCCCTCTGCCCACATGGATGAGTCACTAGAGGATGACTCATTCAAGCGCAGCATGGGACGCCTTGCGTCTAGTCGGTTCTCACCGCTTTGGATCAGTGCTGTCTCGCCATCTTCATGGGTCTGCTTTGCTGGGGGGGGTTCTGCCTGAGCCGTGGTCTCTGGCATGGATTGTAATGGCTGGGGGTTGGCCGTCTTGAGAGCCGCCAGGGCTGCCCTTAAGTCTTGCTGGAGGGTGTTATCTGCCAACGCTGAGGCCACCTCCTCCTGTACACGTTGGCTCAGGTCAATATCGGGATCTGGCTCTGACCCCTTGAAAAGCTGTTGCATCGCTGTCTTGAGACGGCGCAGACCCACCGTCACCGAACTCAGTGCCAGGTCAATCACCGACCCCACAGCGACGGAGCTGAGCCAGAACAATAACAGGCCATAGGCAGCCCAAATCAAAAGCCCCAGGATGGCACCCATGAGGGGGGTCGGGGCAAAGCTGAGCTTGACGGCTAAAAAGCAAGCCCCAGCCAACACCCCATTCAAGGTCAGCAAGATCCCTAAGCCAGTGGCCAGACTAATCACTGGCACGAGTCCGTCCCACCCAGAGTTGTCAGAGTCCGCGTCTAGGGCAGCCTGAGATTGGGTGGACTTGGAGGCTGGCCGAAAACTGAGGACACTGATGCCCAAGGCAATACCCAGATTGGTCAGCAAAAATTGAAAGGCGATCGCCAGCAACAGTCCGGCCAGCAGCGTGATCAACATTTGTCCCCCTGATGGGGTGGCTGTAGGTAGGGAGGTGAGCACAGTCCACGCACTCAAAAAAGGCTGCTTAATCACCATTGTCACCCCCGAACCTGATTGACTGATCAAAGTCTATGACCCCCAACCCCTCTCCCCGAAAGAGCGGCGAGCTGATCCACCCTTCTGTTTCTCTCTCCCTCGGGCTACGGTGTACACACATCTCTAGTTCTCCGTGTTCAACACTGCATTAGCCCCCCCAACCCCCCAAAATTGGGGGGAGAAATCCGAAAGTTAGGACTAGTTCCCCCCAGAATTGGGGGGCTAGGGGGGCGAGTGCAAAGATTTTGAATTTTTCAAGACTTGTGCGTACACGGTAGCTCTCTCGGGAGAGGACTAGGATGTAGACGCGAAGCGGCTTCTCTCTGAGAAGGCTTCTAGGGTTTTGGCTGAGAAGTTTTGTGAGTCAACCCGTCACTGAACTCGAACCTTCAAGGATGATGTAATCAATCACCTTGAAGAGGAGTTAAGAGGTAGTTTGAAACGTTTCTAACGCCTTGCACCCGCCCCCTAAATCCCCCATGGGGGACTTAGGAGTGATCAAAGCCCCCCAGAATGGGGAGTTGGGGGGCGAATGTAGAGCAAGACTTTAAGGACAGCCTCTGAAGGTCAGGACTTTGTTCCTCATGGCTGGGGTGGCTGCTTTTTAGAAATAGACAGCATGGGTAACTCTGACTGAGATGAATTGGTGGGCAAATAGCGCTGCGTGATTGGTTCGGGCTGCATCTCCTGACGCCGCTGAGCTTGTTGCCAGCGAATCACCAGTGCTCCTGCGATGGTGGCAACACCCAGAAACAGCAGGGAGCCGTGCCCTCCCACGCCACCCAGGGTGGCATCTACGGCTCCAACTAAGATTAAGAACGCTGAAATAGGCTCTTTGCGGTAAATGGGTTTGAGAAATTGAGTCCAGATCATAGCGGTGTGCTCGACAACAGGTTCCTAATGAAGTGCTGGAATGCTCGCTACTTTACCGGAATCCCAGCCAATCTAATACCCCGTACCCAGTCAACAGCTCAATGACCACGGCAGCGAGCAGGCCAATCATCGCAGCACGACCATTGAGGCGCTCAACGTAGTCGTTAAAACCATACTTGGGCTGGGCGAGTTTGGGGGCTTGGCTCGGCTGAGTCATAGATTTGATTGCAATAGGAAACGAATTTAAATGTAAAGCAAGATTTAACTTAAGTCTAACAAACAGACTTACTTCTTATCTTGGAGGGGGCGTCGCCACAACGCATCAGCCACCCGACAGACGTCTTGGATTTCGACGCCATCATGAACGCGGAGAATATCAGCCCCACCAGCAATGGCGGCACAGCAGGTGGCCGCTGTGCCCCAAACCCGCTGTTGGGGGTCGGGCTGGTTGAGGAGGTGACCGATGAAGCTTTTGCGGGAGGTTCCCACCAGCAACGGACAGCCTAGAGCCTGAAAGACAGGCAGGTTCTGGAGAAGTTCTAGATTCTGGTCAACGGTTTTGGCAAAGCCAATGCCGGGGTCAATCATCAGGTGACTGGCCGGGATGCCGGCTGCGATCGCAGCCCCCACCTGCTGGGCTAAAAACTGGGAGATTTCCCCGATCAAATTGGTATAGTCGGTCATTTGCTGCATGGTGCTTGGCGTCCCTCGCCGGTGCATCAGGATGAGCGGTACACCCAAACGGCTGACGGTGGCCAACAGGGCGGCATCGTAGGTGCCCCCCGAAATATCGTTGACGACATCGGCCCCAGCGGCGATCGCCGCCTCTACCACCACCGCCCGGGTCGTATCCACCGAAATGGGCATAGACAGCTCGACCCGCACCGCCTCAATCACCGGAATCACCCGATCCAGTTCTTCGGTGACTGAAATCTCCTGGGCATTGGGGCGGGTAGACTGGCCGCCAATATCCAGAATGTCCACTGCGGTTGCCAGGTGTCGAGCCTGGGCCAGCGCTCGATCTAACTGGTTAAATTGCCCCCCATCGCTGAAGCTATCGGGGGTGACGTTCAAAATCCCCATCAAGTAGGTGCGCTCTCCCCAGTTGAAGGTGCGATCGCGCAGATGCCAGGCCGGGGGATGAGCAGAACGGGGCAGGGGAAACATAGCGAGGAGGCTGCCGCTAAGAGCTTGTTATCCTAAAGAGGCTCTTCCCATTAAACCTGAAACCCAGCAGCCATGACCCAGACCTCACTCAAAATTTGTATTTTAGGCGGCGGTTTCGGTGGCCTTTATACGGCACTGCGTTTGAGCCAACTGCCCTGGCCTGAGGGACAAACCCCTGAGATCATCCTGGTGGATCAAAGCGATCATTTTTTGTTCTCCCCCTTTCTTTACGAACTGGTCACTGGGGAACTGCAAGCCTGGGAGATTGCCCCACCCTTTACCGAACTGCTAGCCGAGACTGGGGTGCAGTTTATCCAGGCAACGGTGCAAGACATTGACCCCCAACAGCGCCAGGTTACCTTGGCCGATGACCGCACCTTGCCCTTTGATCGGCTAGTGCTGGCTTTGGGAGGAGAAACCCCACGTCATCAGGTGCCGGGGGCTGCCGAGTATGCCCTGCCCTTCCGTACTGTGGCCGATGCCTACCAGCTAGAAGCGCGACTGCGGGCATTTGAAACGGCTCCACAGGAGGTGATCCGGGTGGCTATTGCCGGGGCTGGCCCCAGCGGAGTGGAACTGGCCTGTAAACTGGCGGAGCGCTTGGGCGATCGCGGTCGGATTCGGATCATTGATCGCGGCTCCAGCATTTTAGAAAGTGCCCCTGAGTTTAATCAGCAAGCTGCCCTCAAAACCCTAGAAGAACAGGGTGTTTGGCTAGATTTAGAAACCACGGTAGAGAAAGTAGAAGCCGATCAACTCACCCTCACCTACAAAAATCAAACCGATACCCTCCCCGTGGATCTGGTGCTGTGGACCGTGGGCACGGCGATCGCAGCCCCCATTCGAGCGGTTAAACTCCCCCACAATCCGCGAGGGCAATTGCCCACCCTGCCCACCTTACAAGTGCAGGATCATCCCGACATCTATGCCCTCGGTGATCTGGCCGACTGCCATGATGCCCAAGGGCAGCAGGTTCCTGGTACCGCCCAGGCCGCCCTACAACAAGCCGACTGTGCCGCCTGGAATGTGTGGGCCTCCCTCACCGAGCGCCCCTTGTTGCCCTTCCGCTATACCCACCTGGGCGAAATGCTCACCCTGGGGCAAAGCACCGCTGCTTTAACGGGCTTAGGGTTGAAGCTAGATGGCTCCGCAGCCTATCTGGCTCGACGGCTGATTTACCTCTATCGCATGCCCACCCTAGAGCATCAGCTCAAAGTCGGGCTGCATTGGGTAACCAAGCCCTTCATGTCCCTGCTGACCCCTTGAGCAACCCTGCATCCGGGCAATTCTAGCAATGGGAAGATAGCATCTAGAGAAACGGGAGAGAGACTCAAGGTGTCAGTGACCGATGCTCAAATGGCGATCTATCGGGCTTCAGCTCAGAACCGGCAGCAGCGATACCAAAATCGTCTCAGACACCGGCAACAGTTGGGGTTAAAGGTCGCTCACCAGGCCAGCGACCTTCTGAAGCGTGACTTTAACGCTCAGCGAGTGGTGCTGTTTGGATCGATGCGATCGCCCAACCAAGTTCATGAGCGCTCCGATGTGGATCTGGCCGTTTGGGGACTGAATCCCCGCGATTATTTTCGAGCCGTCGGTCAACTGCAAGGGCTTCATCCCGAGATAGCAGTGGACTTGGTGGAAGTGGAAACTGCCCCATCCCGACTGGGTGAGGCTATCGCAGCCACTGGAATTGACCTATGAACTCCAATGCAACCACCCTGCCAATCCGCATTCGCGCAGAACTGGCAGACATTGCCCAGGTGGTGGAGCGAGCCCAGCGATTGTTCACCAAGGCAGTTGAGCAACAAGATGAGGACTACTATGACGGCGTTGCCCTGAATTTACACAGCTTTTACACCGCTGTTGAACGCATTCTGGCAGACATTGCCAGGGAAGTCGATGGCGCGGTGCCCTCTGGCCGAGAATGGCATCGTGATTTGTTAGCGCAACTCTCCGTTGAATTTCCGGGGGTTCGTCCCAGGGTGTTGCAACACAGTTCCCGGCACTGTCTAGACGAATATCGTGGCTTGCGCCATGTGATTCGCAACGTCTACAGCTTTAACCTGAACCCTTCTCGCCTCGGGGAGTTGGTGGCAATGTTGCCCGATTGTCATAAGGCACTGGTCAAAGACTTAAATGCGTTTTGTCACTTTCTGGAGGAGTTGTTTCCTAGATAGCTCCGGCTCCCCTCTTCCGCTCTGGGCTACCGTGTACACACAAGTCTTGAAAAGAATTCAAAATCTTTGCGCTCGCCCCCCTAGCCCCCCAAGTTTGGGGGGTCGGGGGGGCTAATGCAGAGTGGAATGGGTTTACCTAGAGATGTGTGTACACCGTAGCCCGCTCTGGGAGAGGGGTTGGGGGTGTAGAGCTTTGCTCTTCTCGCAGAGTGGGTCTGATTTGCCAGTCAATCAGACCGACAAGGATTACTGAGGATCAACAATGGCACCCATAAACAGCAGTGTCCCCGTCTCGCGATCGCGAATCGTCACCATAAAAGGCCGATCCACCACCATCTCGAAAGGATCTTGGGGGATCTGAATCGAGGTCACCGAAATACCCACTGATGTGGCTGCCGCTGCTTCCGAGCCTTCTTCATTTACCTCCAGCACCGTCTTGTGGCGCACCTCATCAATGAGCAGATCTAGATCGCTCATCCCGGCAAAATTAGCTTCATCTGTAAATGCTTGCCCCATACCCAGGGCTGAGAGGGCACTGCTGAGTGACGCTTCATAGTCCACCTGAAACCGGGGCAACTCCAGAGATCCCTCACGGCTGCGGAATTGATTTAGAGACTGCTGCCACTGCTCTGCCGTCCATTCCTTAGCAAAGGCTTCAAACCCAACATCAGACTTGGGCAACCAAATATCCATCGCCCAGCGCCCCTCCCCATAGGGCAAACTCACCGCCTGCACTTGATCGGTTTCTAGATACTGGAAGCTGTCGGATCTCGCCATCATCGGCAGTTGCTTTTCAGCCCCATCGGCCTGATAAAAGGGCTTGTCAGTCGTTTGATCCGGATCAAAGGGCGTTTGCCAATCGCCCTTGAAGTAAAGGGCATTGATCAAAAACATCACCTGTTCTGGTGAGATTTGATCCAAAATGCCAGGAATTTTGCCCTTGGTTTGATCGTTGACCCAGGCATTGATCACATTCAGCGTTTTTGGGTTGCCAAAGTCCAATGATGCGATCTCAGCTCCATAAAATTGACGATTGCGCGCTAAAAAATCGGCCTTAAACTCAACATTTTGCCGTGCCCATAAGGAATTGGCCATCGCCAGCGTCACGGCGGGATCGTCACTGGCTAGGGCTTCCTTGAGTGCCCCATTGGCCTGATTCAGCGCTTCCAAGCTCAGCCCTTGAATCTCTAAGGCTTCTGCCATTGCCTGTTGGGTGTCGCCCTCGGCTCCGTTGTAGGCCATCGCCAGTGCCATGGCCACACTGGTCGGGGAAATCAACACATTTTCTCCCGGCGCATCCTGGAGTAATTGCTCCAGCAGATTAAACCCAAGGCGATGATTGGCAGCAATCAGTTCAGGATCCACGCTGTCGGTCGGCATCGTCAGTTCTGGCTCGGCTGGGGGTAATGTCTGAGCCTGACTAGACTGAAACACTTGGAATCCTGTAGCAGCAAGCAGGCTGGTCAAGATTGCACCTAGGGCAATGGCAAGGCTCAATGAAATTGAAGGGAAACTTCTCATAATTGATCCGGATGTTGAAACACAGTGGGATTTCGCAGGTTCGTGATCCCAAGTATTCAGACTCTGAGCATCGCTAGTCAGTTCCTCGCGTTCTCATTCAGCCTTCGGAGACCATTTTGACACTGGGCATCTAGGTTGGCCTCATATTGACGCAGATTAGCGGGGCGATAATCGCTGCGATCGCACCAGCGCCACTGAGCACTTTCATGCAAAAGCTTAAAGCTCTTCGCCGGGATCTGCCGCCAGATTGTGCCGCCCAAAGCCCCAAACAATCCAGTTTTGTTCTGAAAATCACACCGGTGATCTACATCAACCCCCGCTTCAACTGGGCTCGTATCAAGCCCCAAACCCAGACCAAGCTGGGAAATTTGCTGAATCATCCAAAGAAAAGTGGCGTTGGATAGCTCTTGGGTAGCAGCGGCACCGCCGCCAACACAGCCATGATTGCCTGGAAACCACACTTGACGCAGCAATTGGCCAGTATGCTCTGGATTTTGTTCCATAGGTGTCAGGTCAAAAACGCGTCGGCGTTCGTCAATGGCAACAGCATGGAGCGCCCGTTGAATAATTCGACTCAGGGTGGTGTTATGAAACTGATATTGACGGTTTATCCAATTATTCAGCGGCAGCCAGGGAACTAAGTCAGGAATTCCCAGAGAGCCAACCGTATCCCAGCAGCCTAGCAGGGTGATCGAGACGCGATTTCCATTCTCAGCCCGAAATGCTTGCGCGATTGGATGACTGGGTTTAATCTCTGGATCGCGATAAATCTTATAGGCTTGCTGTAACTTACGCGTATTGTGACGCTTCAATAAACCAGAGCAGTTGATCAAGCCAATCACGCTGCGGACTGTGTAGGCTCCTCGACTGTAGCCAAATAGGTATAGTTCATCCCCTGGTTCGTAGTTGAGACACAAAAATAAGTAGGCATCTTGAATCTCTAAATCAATTCCTCTACCCAAAGCACCACCCGGGAGTCGATCTCGGGGTCTTGTGCCCAGCCCCCGACCATAAAAAATACTTTGGCGGCAGCCATCATTTGCCACGGGTTGAATAGCCTGACACATTTTAACAACATTGGTGGGGAAGGCAGTATTGAGATCCTGCCAGGTGCCGTCGCAGCAGACAATTAAGCGTTTCATCACAACCTCTAAGAAACCCCGTTCCAGCCTAGGCAGTGTTGACCCAAAGATCCACTAGGATAAGAAAAGTTTGCGCTGCCCCATTTTAGGTGTATGGTCATGGATACAAAAGCCTTCAAGCGATCGCTTCAGCAGTCTGAGCAGTATCACCGTAAGGGATTTGGGCATGAAGCTGAAGTCACGGGTCTGCTGCAAACAGAATACAACAGCAGCTTGGTGCAGCAAATTCGTGACAATGGCTATCGGCTCCAACGAGGGAACGTCACCATTCGACTGGCTGAAGCCTTTGGCTTTTGTTGGGGGGTAGAGCGAGCCGTGGCCTTGGCTTACGAAACCCGGCGTCAGTTCCCCACCGAGTGCATCTGGATCACCAATGAGATTATCCATAATCCTTCTGTGAATGAGCGGCTGCGGGAGATGGGGGTGAAGTTTGTCCCTGTCGATGCCCAGGGGCAAAAGGATTTTTCTGGCATTGATGGCGGTGATGTGGTGATTTTGCCAGCCTTTGGAGCCAGCGTTCAGGAAATGCAGTTGCTCAATGACAAGGGCTGCAAGATTATGGACACCACTTGCCCTTGGGTCTCCAAGGTGTGGAATACGGTGGAAAAACACAAAAAGGTAGACTACACCTCGATCATCCACGGCAAGTACAAACACGAAGAAACCATTGCCACTAGTTCTTTTGCGGGCAAGTATTTGATTGTGCTGAATCTGGAAGAAGCCCAGTCCGTCAGCCACTACATTCTCAATCCGGGGAACACCCCTGAAGAACAAGCCCAGCGGCGAGATCAGTTTCTGCAAAAATTTGCGAAAGCCTATTCCGTGGGGTTTGACCCCCAAACCGATCTGGTTCGCATTGGCATTGCTAACCAAACCACCATGCTCAAGGGCGAAACCGAGCAAATTGGCAAGCTGTTTGAGCACACCATGATGCGCCGCTACGGGCCAGAGGACTTGAACCAACATTTCCTTAGCTTTAACACCATCTGCGATGCCACCCAGGAACGCCAAGATGCCATGTTTAAGCTGGTAGAGGAGCCGCTAAATTTGATGGTGGTAATTGGCGGGTTTAATTCTTCCAATACCACCCATCTGCAAGAAATTTCCATCGACAGGAAAATTCCCTCTTACCACATTGACAGCGCCGAGCGTATTGGCCCTGGCAACCGCATTCAGCACAAGCCCCTAGATCGAGAGTTGGAAGTGAAAGAAAACTGGCTGCCCGATGGCTCCATTGTGGTGGGTATCACCTCTGGTGCCTCTACGCCAGATAAAGCGGTTTCAGACGTGATGGAAAAGATTTTTGCCCTGAAAGAAGATGTGGTCTTAGCCTAGAGGTGGCGTGTGAATTCCTCTGAAACGCCCAATCCATCGGCTCCAGACACCTTGGATTTGTCAACTCTGGTTCAAGGTCTGCAAACACGGCTCCAGGCCGCCGAAGCACAGCTTGAAGTCTTGCACTTGGCTTTGTCTAGAGCGCAACCCGTAGCCTCAACTGTTGGATCGCCAGCCGGGGAGGGGGAAACCCAATTCCTGTTGGATTTAGCGTTAGAGCAGGTTCTAGACTGCTATCAAGAAAGCCCGCAGCTCTTAAGCGCCTACGCCATCAGTACCAGCTTAACGTCTGAAAGCCTCCACAATCTCCAAGCCACTCCCGAGCTGGCTGCTGATCCCCTGGGTCAGTATTGGGTACTACGAATTCAAGACGGGGGTGAAATTCTGGTGCCTCGACCCCGTACCCAAAACTTGGCTCGGCTGAATACACTCCAACAGTTGTTTACGGTCACGGGGGAGGGTGACGATTGGTGTTTACAGGCAGCAGCCCGCGTGCAAACCGTTCAGCGATGTAAACGCTGGCAACTTCAAAATCGAGGCCAAATTCAGTTGGGTGAGAGTGCCTTGCAGTTTCAGTGGCAACAGCGCTTGCGGCGTCTGGAGCAAGAGTATCAAGAGATTATCCAGAACCAAGAGCAACTGCAACAGTTGTTGCAAACGGCAACCCAAGGAGATGGGGGTATACAGACAAAACTCTCAGCCCAACAACGCCGCAGTCAGCTCCAAAAACAATATGGAGAACCCCGCCGCATTTTGGTGAATACCTGCGCGCCCCAAGCCTATGCCGTTTATGAACAAGACACGGTGTTTCGGATTGTGCCCTGCAATGTGGATTTAAGTGCGGCGGTGCAGGTGATGCCTGCTACCGATCAAAGCATCGACTGGCGTAACTCCATGTTTGGTCATTTTCACCGCCACGAAACCACAGAGGTGACGCGAGCTAGAGCCGATCATCCCTATTTACCTCGACAGCCCTATTTGTGCGATGAAAGTGGTCAAACCTGGGTCATGGCTGAGAACTGGGAGGCGGCTGAGCGCGTGCTGGTGGCGCTGAAAGGGAATTGGATGGCGCTGGATTAGGGTGGTGTTCGTGGGATGAGATCGCAGTGTACACTCAAGTTTCTACATTTCTCTTGGTCGTTATGAATAATCTACAAGAAATCGAAACTGCCATCAGTCAATTATCTTCAGATGAACTGACTGCCTTCCGAACCTGGTTTGCAGAGTTCGATGCTGAGATGTGGGATCGGCAATTTGAAGAAGATGTCACAGCAGGTCGGTTAAATGGACTGGCGGAGCGGGCATTGCAACATTTGCGAGAAGGACGTTGCACTGATCTGTGAGATATCGAGCAACACCTGATTTTTGGCATCACTATCGACAATTGCCAGATGAAATTCAAAGTCTAGCTGATCGGTGCTATGACTTACTCAAACAGGATTCTCGCTATCCATCGTTACACTTCAAGAGGGTAGGACAGTTTTGGTCAGTGCGAATCGGCAGCCATTATCGCGCTTTGGCAGTAGAGGAAAACGATGATATCGCATGGTTCTGGATTGGAACACATGCAGAATATGACCGCTTGTTACGAGGTAGATAGCTTCAGTTAATCGGGAGAGAGAGACCTTACGAATCCTCCCTCTCACCTCACCCATCGTGCGGCTCCGCAATAGGTGGGTTCCTCCGGTGATATACACTCTGAAGCTGTCTGCCTTGAGCTGCCCTAGACATCAGAGACAAACTGTCAGATTGTCCCAACTGCGGGGAAAGATATAAAGAAGTATCTACTGCGGGCTAAAAGTTTAATTTCTTGACGTTGATTATTAGACTCTGTGCAAATTAAAAAGCCTTCGACTAGAATTACTTCATCCTTGTTTGTTGCTGGGGAAGCGCTGACCTTGAAGCAATTTCCAAAGCCACTTTGGCCGCGAAAACCGACTCGCTGGGCTGGCCTTCTGCTGCTAGCGTTCGGATTGAGTGCCTGTCGTCCCACCCCTTTAACCTGCCTTGAGGAGTCTGCAGCGACAGCGGTGCCAGAAAATTTATCCATCATTGTCAGTGTGGATGGAAGTGGGTCAATGGCGGGCTATGCCAATGCCAGAAACTCCCGCTATCAGGCCAGTATTACGGCCCTCAGTGTCAGCCTTCAAAACCAGGTGGTGCCCCATGACTCACTAGAGTATTGGCGAATTGGGGTGGATGAAGCAGGACAGAATGCTTCTCAACGGCTCAGTGATTCTCAATTTTTGGCAGCACAGCAGTCGCGTTTCTATGATTGCTCCTCGGATCAGTTTCCCTGTGTCACTAGCCCCTTAATTCAGTTTTTAGAGGTGGGGGCAGTGGCCGAAGATCAAGCAGTGCTGCGGGTGTTGGTCACAGATTTAGAGCCAGATGGACTGGCCTTGGGCCGATTGTCTGGGCAGATTAGTCGTCAGTTGAGTGAAAATCCTGGCTATGAAGCGGCTTTGGTCGGTATTCGCAGTGAGTTTGAGGGGCGGGTGTTTCCCAATGTGCCCGGTTCCTTTGAGCCGTTCCCTTACTCGACAGCCAACCAACCGGTAGATGAGGCCGGACGCCCTTTCTTTATGTTGCTAGTGGGGCCATCCCAGGCGGTCCGTCAGCTCATTGATGGGTTTTCTAGTCTGGAGACAGCAACGGCAGACACTTTCCGGGTATCTAAATTTGGTTTGGGAACGACCACGACCACGACACTCACTCCGACTTTCAGCAGTGCCGATGCAACTTGTACCAGCCAGGTCTATGCCCTCAATCGGGGCTGGGCTAGTCGTATTAGTCCGGCAGATGGCCAGGCGGATCAATGGGTCTTGCTGCGCAGTTGTGGCCGCGATGCCGGTGCAACGCTGACCTTTGAGTCGCAACTGATTCCGGGGTTGGCGGTGGGTGAGCTGCCCGTCAGTGGGTTGACCGCTGCAGAGGGCAGTAGCGCTGCGCTGAATATTACGGAGGTGATCTCTGACGGGGAACGCATTCGTCTGCAGGCGCGCTTGACGGCGACGGGGGTACATGCCCAACGCTTAAATTTGCGCCCGGAGGTGCTGGATCTACTGCAGTGGCAGGACTGGAATTTACAGGGCATGGGTCAAAGTGGCAATCAGATTCAGAATTTGTTGTTGTTTGTGGGGGGGCTGCGGCAGGCGGTGATGGCGACCGGAGAGGCGGCCCCAGCGGCGCGGTTTTGTATTGCGTACCAACGTTAGCAAGGATGGCTCATGAAGTCTGAGTATATTTGGCTGTGTGTGACCGGAGTGGTGGGGGTGCTCTGGCTGTTTGTGGTCAAGCGGTGGCTTTTGGCAGATATTTTGCCGCTGACGACGGTGCCCAACCCCCCGGATTGGGTGGAGCAGGTGTATGTGTGGAGTGCGATCGCGTCTCTCCTTCTCGGCTTTGGCCTAGCCTTGATCTGGATCTACCGCTCTAGTAAAGCCCGCTTTGCCTCCTCTCGTGAAGCCCGCGCCCGCACCGGAACCTGGTGGCTGTGGGCGATTTTTCTCTACATCGTCCTCTTTGGGTTGTATCTGGGGATTGAGCTGGGCATTGGCTACCCCTACACCCAACCGGGGTCTGAAGAGATGCTGAACACGGGCCTTGTCCAAACGGTGTTTGCCAATGCGCCCCTGGGCTGGGTGGCCTTGTTTTTAGTAATTGATGTGGTGCTGCTGTTTTGGGTGCCCACCGCCCTCAGCACTTTTGGCACCCTGCGGTACATCACGCCGGGGGCGCGGGGACTACGGAAATTGACAGGAGGTTAACCCCATGGACAAGATTCCTATTTATTTGATCGGCGTGGGCGGCAGCGGTGCGAAGTGCGTAGAAGCGGCGCTCCATCTCCATGCCCTAGGGGTGTTTAACGATGCTGCGCAGACGACAGAGCTAAAAGTTTTGCTGGTGGATGCCGATGCTGCCAATGGCAACCTGCAACGCACCGGTACCACCTTTCAAAAGCTGCTGCGCTGCTGGCGGGGGTTTACCCGAGGCAACAGTGACTTTATGGCCGGGGAATTTGTGGACTATGGCACCTGGAATCCTCTCAGTCACGGGAACAGCAGCAACAATCTGGCGGCCATCTATAACAAAACCCTGATGGATAGTGCTGAACCAGCCCTGGCTCAGCTCTTTGATGCCCTCTATACCCCTGAAGAGCAGGGGGCAGATTTGGGGGTGGGGTTTCGGGGGCGACCTGCGATCGGCTCGGCGGTGATGAGCCAGGTCGGCGAAGACGACTTCCGTTCAGGACCCTGGGAGCAGATTCTCAATGATTTGAGTGCGGATGTGTCTAGTGGCAACCGTCCTACGATTCATATCTGTGGCTCGGTGTTTGGGGGCACGGGTGCTTCGGGCGTGCCCACTCTGGGAACACTGCTGGCGCGGCGACTGGGGGATATGGGTTTACGGCAGAGTGTGCGCGTCAATTCTTCGCTGCTGCTGCCCTACTTTGAGTTTGACCGTCCCGACGACAAAGACATCTACGCCGAGACCCGCAACTTTACCCTGAATACAGATGCCGCTCTGCAATACTTGAAGCGCATGGGCCAAAACACTTTTGACACGGTGTATCTGGTGGGCAGCACCAGCAAGTCCCGCTATGAAGCTTCGACCGGAGGGGCTCGTCAAGAAAATGGGGCCCACTTTGCTGAACTCTATGCGGCGCTGGCGCTGCGCCACAGCGTGCAACAGTCAGCCCAACAAACCCAGGCGGCCTATATTAGCCGCACCACCTCTACGGGGCTGGACTGGAATGACTTGCCAGAGCCAGAAGTGACTAAACCTCGGCTGCGGAAGGGCATCCGGTTTCTCCATGCTTGGTATTACAACTTTGCGCTGGAGCTAGAAGATGCCCGCGCCGTCGGAGCCAAGACTTTCATTAAGGGGGGCCCCTGGCTAGAGCAGTTTTTTGCCCTGAGTCCCCGGGATACGGAACGCCCCCAAGTCAGCGCTGAGGAGCAAAAACAGCTCTGTGAGGCGTTGGATCAGTGGGCGCAGACCTGTCTGAGCTGGCTTCAACAGATTTGTGCCTCCGCTGGACAAACAGATCAACTGTTTAAGCTGGAGCGCTTGGGCAAGGTGGGTGACCAACGCCCCTGCCGCGATACCTTGGGCGACATTACCCTAGAAGGGGAACGACCTCGGGAAGAGGTGGCCCAAGACTGCTGCGATCGCATCAAAAATCAACTCACCGATGCCCCCCCTCCTCCGGATCCAGGCGTGAAAGGTCTGGTTCATAGCCTCTACACCAAGCTTTAGGTTTTTTGCTTGACTATCCTGTCTTTAATTGAGTCCCCACCATGACCCAATCCTCCAGCCAATTTCAACCCTTGTTGCCCAAGCTCAAAACCAACGCCATTGCTGGCGGCACTGCCACCGGTCGCTGGAATACCAGTCCAGGGGTGGCGCTCTTTGGCAACATTGCCGACGAGATTGACTATGACTTGCCCCCCGATGAGCAGGTCAACTCAGTTCCTAACCCCTGGGCCCGGGCGATTCAGTTACAGTCTGCCATTCTGGATTCGCGCTACCCCACGCGCAAATCGCTGTTGACTCAATACAAGGGACTCTTGGCGGCACTGGCGCTGTGCCAGGTCAAAAACATTCCTATTGAGGCACGGGAGCTAGATCTACGCACCCAATCGACCACCCATCCGTTTGCCAAGGCGCTCTGGAATTTGCGCCCTCCTAAGGAAACGAGCCTGTTGCCTGCCCTAGTTAATGAACCCTGGCAGTCGATCTATTTATTTTCGATTCAGGGCCGGGTGATTGGGTTTTCTAGCCCCGCGACCCTGGTGGTGCCAGCCAGTGTGATGCCGGGGCAGTTGCTCAACAGTATTCCCTGGCTGGAGGCGGGGGCCGCGCATCAGGATGGCCAGGGCTATCGGTTTGCGGAGCCAGCGGAAAAGCTGGCACCCACCGAAAAGGCGTTGCTAGCGGGTTGGTTTGAGATGCTGAAGCAGGCCGTCCTGAACACCCAAGGCCGGGACTCAGCTCTGGTGGGAGCAGTGGTTCAGGTTTTGCTGAGCTTTGTTCAGGAGTTGGGGGGAACAGGTGGGGGTGTGGTCAATGTGATCAGCAATGCCCAGCCCTTTGGCATTCCCATGAATCAGATGCCCTATGCAGCTTTGGCTCAGCCGGTGCAGTCTATGCCCCAGCCGTCTAATGTGGAGGTGTTGCTGCGGCATAAGTCTGGCAAACGGTTGTACTTTGTGGATAAAGACTTAGTGCCCCGGACTTTGGGGCTACCCGAGCATCAAATTTTTGTCCATGATGCCGTGACGCTGAGCAGTTTTCGGCACCCAAATGCCCCAACCCAGCGCGGTCTTTTTCTCGACCGAGCCAGCATGTTCAGCCCCGAATTGTTTTACTTTAAGCTGCCCCAAGCGTTCCCGGGCAGTTGGCTGAATACCCACTTGCAAGATCAGTCTTACTCAATTCTGCTGCCCTTAAACCCAGAGCTGCGCCACTATTTCAGCAGCGATGATTTGAAGCGCATGACCCGCATCGAACCCTGCCAGACCCCAGAAGGTCCCGGAGTTCGAGTGAGCTTGAAGCTCGAACTCAGTGGGGTCGATCGGGCGATGAGTTGCCCCATTTATCAAGACTTTCCCCTGAAGGCCGAAAATGAGCTGAAAGGCGAGCTGCCAACGCTGGCGTTATGGCCCAATGTGCCACCGGGAGGTTGGACAGAATATTTCTTGCTGGCAGAAGAGTCAGATCGTGAGGAGTTTGGGTTTGTGGTGAACGGTCCTTCGGATACGGCCACTCCCACACCGCTCAAGGATGGGGTGACCTATCAGTTCCGGATTTGGAGGTGCGATCGCTACCCTGAAATCTTAGAGATGATGGATCGCAATGGACGCATTCTGGGATTATTGCCACTGAACGTTCCCATTGTGGAACCAGGGGCAGCCCAGACCTGGAATGTGGGAGTCGATTTTGGCACCTCCTTTACCAACGTCTATCTACGCCAGGCCGAGCGACCCCAACGCTTAGAACTAAAAACCAGTTTGTTTCAAATTACCAATACAGGTGGTTCAGGCATTCTCCGCTATCGAGAATATTTTGTGCCCGATCAATTGCTGCCCGTTAAGGACAACCCACCCCTGTCTACGATGATCACCATCAAAGGCTGGGGCGAGATCGCCAACCATATCCCCAGCTTACTCACTGAAGCTCGGATCTATGTGCCAATTCTGGCTGAGGTTAAATCGGGCGATCACATCAAGAGCAACATTAAATGGGACAACCCCAAGTACCAGCAGCCCTTTTTAGCCGAGCTGACGCGCATGATTGCGGCTCAAGGGGCACAGCAGGGGGTGCAAGAGATTCGCTGGCATGTTTCCTTTCCTTCAGCATTTTCCCGCGCCGACTTGTCTTGGTATAAAGGCACCTGGGAGCGAATTTTAGAGGAGCTAAACCAGATCTCAGGGCAGAGCCATCGCCATGCCGAAGATGAGGACGCCTTTAAGACAGAAAGCATTGCCTTTGCCCAATTCTTTGCCGATCTCAAAGGTCGAGATCTGGTGCATACCACCTGTATCGATATTGGCGGGGGCACTAGTGATATTTCCATTTGGGAAGGAATGGAGCTAAAACATCAAGCCTCGGTGCCCTTTGCAGGGCGTGACATCTTCCATTCACTTTTACAGTCAAATCTTCAACACTTGGGGACGCTCTTTTGCTTGAGTGATAAAGATACCAAAGACTTGAGAGAAAAGCTGGAAAACTCACCCAACTTTAATTCCACTCTTGACATTTATTTAAGGGGAGAAACTGAAAACATTCTCAGGCGCTTGAATTCCGAGAGTTCAGGGCGTAAGCGAATTGAACAGTTCCGCACGCTGCTTACTTTTGGCTTTGCAGGGCTGTATCACTATGTGGGGCTGCTGCTGAAGTATTTAGCCGAAGAAGGCCAAATGGATCGCAAACAGGCAACGCCTGTCTTGCTGGGGGGCAACGGCTCTCGGTTTATGCACTGGCTAGCCTTAGGCGGACGCTATCGTTCTGACTCGGAGGCAAATTTGATGCTGGCGCGGGTATTGGCAAAAGCTGGAGGCTTTGAACCCAGAGACTATGACACGGTGCTATCAGATCAGCCAAAGCAAGAAGCAGCAGCAGGATTAGTGGTGAGCACCACCCAACTCAAGGGACTAAATAATCCAGATGACATTATTTTTAATGGCTTACCCTGCAAAATCAACAATCAAGAATTTTCTGCACATGATCGTTTAGAAGTTCCAGACAATGTTGAACGAATTGAACGGTTTGAAATCCATGATTTCAGCACTTATCTTGAATTTGTTGATAACTTTAACCGGATTCTAGCCAGCGAGCGCATCAGCAGCATTCAGCCTTTAAGAGATTTCCGTAGAGATCGCAATTTTGTGTTTGATGAGACTTGGAAAGACAAGCTAGACCGGGAGGTAATCACCTGCTGTAACGCGCGGGGCAAAAAGGGAACTCGCGAGGATTTTCAAGCAGAACCCCCCTTCTTGATGGTTCATAAAGCATTTTTGAAGGTGCTAGCGAAAGAATGGGCAACCAAAAACTAATGGAAGTAAGGATATGAAAACAAAGATTTGGCTCACGACTGCTTCAGCGGCATTACTCATTAGTGGTGGTTGGTTGGGAGTGGAACTACTGGCAGAGAAGCGGATCGGTAATGCTTTGCCGGATAGCGTCACTCAACGGATTGAGTTTGATAGCCTGAGTGCTGTGGCCATTGAATCATTAGATGCACCTCAGAATCTACAAGAAACCATCGTAATAGCGCAGAATGACCCCTCTGTGGGTGAATTGGAGACTGAAGACAATCAAACGCCATCTGATGATATTCCGCCTGAGATAAATCAAGGTAATAATCCAGCATTACCTGAAATCTCTGAACCTGAAACTGGTACAGAGATTCAGGCTCAACCTGAATCATCTGGAATAAGTATTGTTAATATTTTGCTACTTTTGACAGCCATCATTTTATTGATACTTGGATTTTGGATTTATGACAAAAGAATCCGAAGCAATATTTCTGAATTAACAGACCTTTTTAAGAAAGATTTGAATAAGTTAAATGATAAAATAAATTCACAAAAATTTAATAATGACAGAGAAAATAGTAATATTAATTCCCATCTAATCAGCCTACAATCAACTTTGTCAAGCCATCAAAGTCAATTGGATTCTCTTCAGCAAAGGATAGATCAACTAGATGCTGATCTAATTAATAGGATACATTACCAGCAACCAACAACACCTCAATCAGTAAAAGGCTTTAATAAGCAATCCACATACTATCCTCCTGGCAATCAGCCTTATTTTCATACCAAAGAGAAAGTTCAACGAGATGTTGAAATTATCAATGCTTTTAATCAAAATAACATTAGATTTTTTAATAATCAAAAAATAAATCCTGTTAGATTAACCCAAGCAACTCATCGAGGATTTCACGATGCTGGTGCAAATCGAATTTGGGAATTTGAGTTAGAACAAAATGGTAATGAACGTGGTGAATTTTTAATTATTGAAGATCAAGAGGAATCTTGGTTAATTCCAAATTTATTTAGATCTAGTGCTTACCGATCAATTGTTGATAACAGTGCTCTGTTTAGCTTGAAGAGTCAATCTGGATCAAATATCAACCTGATTTCTCCAGCTAAAGTTCAGCTTATGTCTCCAGGAGTTTGGAGATTGATCAATTATGGAGAAGCTGAAATCTATTAAATTGAAATAATGGCTCTTTTGTTGACTCTACCCTATGCTAAATATATTCATATTTCTTGCACTGGTTTTGCTTATTACTCTACAGATTATTCGATTAAAATATTTTGCTAAAATAATTAAAGTCAATAAAATTTATGAGCAAAATAATAATCAATTAAACACTTTAGAAAAAGATACAATAGATACAATCCAGGAAACTTCTAGTCTAAATAAGAAAACCTATAGTCTTGAGCCTCCAAGTGAAGATTTTATCAAAGCCTTACTTCATGATTTTAATAATAGAAGTGATAAATATTTAGATTTTCAAGATCTTTTGCCCATGGAAATTTCAGAAAAGCAGCAAAGATCAAAAAGGAACATCGAATTTCAAATAAGCAATAAACCTAAAGAAGAAGTATTTTTTATACTTCAAAAATTTGACAAAAGCAAAATTATTTTGATTCCAAATTGTCTTAACAAAAATCTACACAAATCTCTTCGAGAAGTTCAAAGAGTTTTTGAAGTAAAGACATCTCAACATATCGATAAAACTCAAATCAAACTCTTAAAGCCAGCAACTATTAGCCATTTAGGTTTTGGTATTTTTAATCTTCTTGATTTAGGTCAAATTGAAGTCACAATAAAAATTGAAAAGACCCCCGTAAAAACAAATACTAAGCCGAGAGAATCTGCTTCAGCAACTATAAATTTATCTGACAGAAGAGTTTCTGTAAGAAAACCTGAAAAGCTATCAGAAGATCTAGGTGATGGAATTTTTCTAGAAATGATTGCCTTACCTGGAGGCAGTTTTTTAATGGGATCACCCGACTCGGAACTTGCTCGATCTTCAAGTGAAAGTCCCATGCATTTAGTCATAATACCTCCATTTTTTGTTAGCAAATATCCTATCACTCAAGCTCAATGGAGAGCAGTTGTTTCAAAGTCTACAAGTTCTATTGAATTAAGACCTAATCCCTCAAAATTTAACGGAGATTATCACCCTGTTGAGTCTATTAATTGGTATGAAGCAGTTGAATTTTGTAATCGTCTTTTAAGAGTAACTGGCAAAAACTATCGCTTACTCAGCGAAGCAGAATGGGAATATGCCTGTCGTGCTGGCACTGCATCCCCCTTTTTTTGGGGGAATACGCTTGCCTCTTGCTTAGCCAACTACAATGCAACATTCACCTATGGTTCTGGAGAAAAGGGAAAGTTTCGCCAGCAAACAACACGAGTTGATCTTTTTCCTCCTAATTCTTTTGGTTTATACGACATGCACGGAAACGTTTGGGAGTGGTGTGCGGATCGTTGGCATGATTCTTATAAAAGTGCCCCAGAGGACGGCAAAGCATGGTCAACAGGTTCAGCCGTAGGTGATAACGTAGTGCGGGGTGGTTCTTGGGCTTCCCTTCCATCCGACTGCCGTTCTGCTAGTCGGACTTATCGATCTGCAAACTTGCGTTCAGATGATCGAGGATTTCGCGTTGCCCTTAGCCTATAGCTGTTGAAAGTACAGCTTTTAGTCAACAGTATTTGATCCGCTCACCAGCCGCCTGTTTAAGTTGCTATAGCGATCCTAAATGATTTATAAATTTAGGTAGTGATCTACAATTTAAGAGGCGATTTGAAAAGTCTCTAACACCTCGCACTCGCCCCCTAAATCCCCCATTCTGGGGGACTTAAGTGGGATGCACCCGGGCAAAATCGCTGTCTTGCTCTTGGATAAGCTCATCGAATTGGGAAATATAGTGGCGTGTCTACGTAGAAACCATGCAGATTAACCAATCGTCACAATCCCCTGTCAGTTTGCCGAGCAGCAGAGCAGGACGCCCCAATTAATAGAGGTCGCACCTTCTCAAGGACACCTTTCATGGGTCCACTGTGGAGGTGTGGTATGACGACAGTAGCGCTGTTGTCCGACCCAAACCAGATTGAGCTGGTCATTGTCAAAGTATTCAAACTCAAACCGGTAGCGCTGCCCGCCAATTGAGTCATCCGCCGCCCCTAGGTTAGTCAATTGCAAGACCCTGTAGTTCTCGTAGGTGCCTACAGTTTCGATGACAGTCTCTTGTTCACCCTCTTGGGGTTGAGATCGGCCAAACATCTCAAATGCCAGAGACTCGTCATTTTTGACAATCACTGGCAGGGCGGAAAACAAGCTCTCCAGGGAAATTTCCTCATATTGGTGGCGAGCCGATACTTGTTCAGTTGTAAGACCATTGGCCTCTGTTGCCTCGGAATACCCAGACCATAGGGCTAAACGCTGTTCCCTAGAAAGGTTCCCACCCTCTAAACAATTGCCTTGAAAACAAACGCTTAGCTCTCGCAGTAGATAGGGACGATCTTGCGGAAATCCTTCACAGTTGTCGAGATATCGCCCTGTGGTGGTGCAAGCGTTGGCGTACACCAGCAGATCACCTTGCTGGATTAAGGCATCAATGGTGTCATAGTTGACATCGAAACCTTCAAATCTGGGTATGGCAGATGTTGAGGAATCGGTTAAGGATGCATCCGTTCTGGATATGGCGGCAAAGTCTAGCCCATCCCGCAGAATATAAACGGGATTGGCAAGGCTGAATCCGGTTTGAAAGACACAGCCTTTCTGAAACCCTTGGGGCATCCTCAGATAGGTGGGGATGACTTCACCTGTGGTTTCTAAGTGGTATGTCTGGTAGTCTGACCAGGTGAGACAGGCATTCAACCCCGAAGGTGCGATCGCGCCTTCTGTTGCCACCATCATTTCGAAACCGTCAAGGGAATGGTTGTCTGCCGAGGCCGCTGTGCCACCGTTGGCCACTGGAGAATAACCGCAGGCGATTCCCCCAAGCATCAGAGCTGCGATGGTCAAAGACCGGCTTCCGGCCATCGCACTCCACAAATACAGCCGAGACTTCATGCAATAAGCTCCTGTGAGGTATGCAATACTCTGATGATTCCACGTCAGGGCACCTCTCGACGTGATTGAACCTGAGGTGGCAGATGATCTACATCACAGTAGGTTAAATGTATACAGCAGGTATTGACTGCCATAAGGCAATTGCCGATTCTCTAGAACGGTCGCCGATATGATAGCCGATGATTTCTCAGGTGTCTGTATCTATCGCTAGCCATACCCACTGCTTGTTTCATGAAAAGGGCACTTTCACATCGGCTTCAGTGTATTCAGGAGTCTCTTCAGCTTCCATGCCCTGCATGGCCAGCGAGAGGGAGGCATCGCTCCAGGAGCTTTCTGTTTGTTCCTGATTACTTTGTTCGGTTTTGACATTGTAGGAGCGAATTTATTCACTGGTCTCAACGAGGAATTCATAGGGGTTTCAGGAGTTTTGTCAGTCAACCAGGCAGGATGTCTTTACTCACAACTGATTTAGGCTTGCTATAGATACGGAGTGCTGTCTAATATGCAGGCAAATACCTTGTCATTTATGTCATAATTATCTTATATTTTACAGTCTAAGAATTAAATATTGATTATGAATATATTCACATCTGTCATAGAAAAAGATTTTGAAACCAATCTTTATGTTGGCTATGTTCCTGGTTTCCCTGGAGCACATTCTCAAGGTGAAACTTTAGATGAATTGCAGAGCAATCTTTGTGAAGTTATAGAAATGCTCCTTGAAGACGATCAAACAAGATTTGAAACAGTATTTGTGGGTACACAACAAATCATGATTGCGTAATTATGGGAAATATTCCCGTTCTGAAACCTCAAGAAGTAGTTCGTATCTTGGAAAGTCTTGGCTTCGTTGAAGTGCGTCAGAAAGGCTCACATAAGCAATTTCGTCATGAAGATGGTCGTGCAACAACGGTTCCTTTTCATAAGGGACGAGATATTGCACCTAGATTGCTAAAGCAGATTGCTGATGATATTAACTTGACAGTAGAAGAGTTTTTAGAATCACGTTAAAGTCTAACCAAACGTGAGTTCGACGACTTATCCGCCCTCACCCCCTAGCCCCCTCTCCCAACATTGGGAGAGGGGGAACAGAGCAGAAATTCAACGTTTTAGCCCCTCTCCCAGGATTGGGAGAGGGGTTGGGGTGAGGGCAGACGAGAGCTGTCGAACTCACGTTAACCAAAGCTTGCAGCGGATGGCCTCAAGATCCTGATGATGGCTCGTGATCAAAGCCCTCTAAAATGGGGGTTGGGGGGCAAATGTAGAGCAAGACTTTAAAGACAGTCTCTGAACATTTCCTTGATTCTATTGGGGTGTTTTTAGAGCTGTATCGGGTCTTGGTGCGTTAGTCAAAGTAGAATAAGGTGACGAGCTTACGTTGTTCTTCGGCCTCAGAACAGGTGCTCAATAGGGTCTGACTATCATGAAAGGCAAAGCAGACAAGTTGCTGGCAGCGTGAAATAATTTCTTGATTACAGATGGCGCTGGCCTCTGCCAAAGAAAGGGGGTCATTTTCAGGCTTCTCGACCAGGTGCATCACTTGCTGAAGCTGTCGCCGTGATTCTGGAGGCTGTCGTTTCATGCTTTGGGGCAACACCACGGTCAACAAGTTGGGGTCGGCGCGCATGGCACCCCGAATGGCTGCGGCGTTAGTTCCCGTGGCTCCGGAGGTCAAGAGTTGATTGCCTGCTAAAACCAGCGCATAGCTCATCATTTCAATCATGTGTTGGTGCATGAGTGGCACATGACGAGACCCTAAAAGTGCAATGCGTTTGGCGCTAGTTTGCTGAATTGCAGCAAGCTCTTGCAAAAATTCATCAACTCTAGGTTCGTCTACTTGGGGTAGATCTAGCGACTGACTCAAAGAAGTTCTATGGCAAGACAACCCAGCTATTTTAACAGAGGTGCGCGAGGTTTGGCCGATTTTGTCCTGGTGTTCCCTCAGGAACATGGGGAATAGGAAACACAGGTGGCTAAAAATGTCTCAATCGCCGTCCCGACTTGATTTAAGAGACTGGTATCGGTGGCCTCAAACCACTGCATCTGAGGGATGGCTCGAAACCAGGTGCGCTGACGCTTGGCAAACTGGCGGGTGCGGAGGATGATCCGATTTCGTGCCTCTAGAAGGGATAGATCTCCTTGGAGGTGCTGTTTGAGTTCTCGATAGCCCAGGGTCTCTAGGAGGGGTAAATCTTCACCATAGGTTGACATCAAGGTTTGGACTTCTGAGAGCCAGCCTTGAGCCAGCATTTGGTCGGTGCGCTGGCGAATTCGAGTCAGACGCTGGTCTGAGTCTGCTAGATCTAACCCGAGTTGCAGAATGGGGTAGGAAGGTATCTGGGTGCCCTGTTGTTGGGACAAGGGACGACCGGTCGCATAAAACACTTCTAGGGCTCTCAGGGTACGCACTTGATCGTGGGGGTGAATTTGAACTGCTGCTGCTGGGTCTACTTGCTGGAGCCACTGGTAACTCTGAAGTTGTCCGAGGGATTGGAGCTGCGATCGCAGCTCCCACTGCGGCGGCACGCGAGGGATCTGCAAGCCCTCAGTAATGGCTCGAATGTAGAGACCCGTCCCCCCCACCAAGATCGGGGTTTGTCCCTGCCGATGAAACCGGGCAATCAACCCCTGAGCCTGAGCTTGATACTCAGCCAGGGTCAGGATGTCTCGTGGTGAGCACAGATCAATCAAATAGTGGGGGGCTTGGGCTTGCTCTGCAACCGTAGGCTTGGCCGTACCAATGTCAAAACCACAGTACACCTGACGAGAGTCCGCGCTAAGGATGGGGCAACCCAGCCCCTGAGCTAAGGCCAGGGCTAGAGCCGACTTGCCCGTTGCCGTTGGCCCACCCACCACGATCAGCCCCGGACAGGTCAACTTAATGGGGGTCAAAATATCAGGATCCATCCCTAGAGTAAATCTCTTCTATGAAGCACCAAAAACCGTCTTCAAGGCTTTTGTGATAGAATTTTGATAATTTTTGATATTCGCGGCCACAAATCAGCCTTAAATTGCTTTTAGGAGCAGGATGCCGAATGACCACTGATAACTATGGTGCCAGTCAAATTCAAGTTTTAGAAGGACTGGAGCCTGTCCGCAAACGTCCTGGGATGTATATTGGCAGCACCGGCCCCCGAGGACTCCATCATTTAGTGTACGAGGTTGTGGACAACTCCGTCGATGAAGCCCTGGCTGGCTACTGTAAAAACATTCAAATAGACATCAATGCGGAGGGTTCAGTCACCGTCGTCGATGATGGTCGCGGCATCCCCACAGATATTCATCCCCGCACGGGCAGATCAGCCTTAGAGACAGTCATGACGGTTCTCCACGCTGGCGGCAAGTTTGGCGGCGGTGGCTACAAAGTTTCGGGGGGGCTGCACGGGGTCGGGATCTCGGTGGTGAATGCGCTGTCGGCCTGGGTTGAAGCTAAGGTCTGGCGAGACAACCAGGTGTTTACCCAACGGTTTGAACGGGGCATGCCGATCAAAAGTCTAGAAGCAGCCCCCGGTGGGGAAAAGCGCACGGGCACCTCAATTTCGTTTATGCCGGACACCCAAATTTTTACCACCGGCATTGATTTTGACTATAAAACCCTGTCTGGCCGATTTCGAGAACTGGCTTATCTGAATGCAGGGGTAGAAATCACATTTCGAGACAGCCGCCCAGATCAACTAGAACAAGGCGAACCGAAAGTAGAGTCCTACCGCTATGACGGCGGCATTCGCGAATATGTTGGTTATATGAACCGGGATAAAACAGCCCTCCACGACGAGATTGTTTACGTCTCAGGGGAGCGCAACAACATCCAGGTCGAAGTGGCGCTGCAATGGTGTAGTGATGCCTACTCTGACAACCTACTGGGATTCGCCAACAATATTCGTACCATTGATGGAGGAACTCACCTAGAGGGGTTGAAGGCTGTGTTGACCCGCACCATGAATACCTTTGCCCGCAAGCGGAACAAGCTCAAAGATAATGACCCCAATCTGGGGGGTGAGCATGTGCGCGAAGGACTGACGGCAGTCATTTCAGTGAAGGTGCCCGACCCTGAGTTTGAAGGACAGACCAAAACCAAGCTGGGCAATACTGAAGTGCGGGGGGTGGTGGACTCCTTGGTGGGTGAGGTGCTGACTGAGTATCTTGAATTTCACCCCAGCATCGTAGAATCTATTCTGGAAAAAGCGATTCAGGCATTCAATGCCGCCGAAGCCGCTCGACGAGCCCGGGAGTTAGTACGCCGTAAATCGGTGCTAGAGTCTTCCACTCTACCTGGGAAGCTGGCGGACTGTAGCACTCGTGACCCCAGTGAATCAGAAATTTTTATTGTGGAGGGCGACTCTGCGGGCGGCAGTGCTAAGCAGGGGCGCGATCGCAGATTCCAGGCCATCTTGCCGCTGCGGGGGAAAATTCTCAATATTGAGAAAACCGACGACGCCAAGATTTATAAAAATACTGAGATCCAGGCTTTGATTACCGCCCTAGGGTTAGGGATCAAAGGCGAAGAATTTGACCCCGCCCAACTTCGCTATCACCGCATCGTGATCATGACCGACGCAGACGTAGATGGCGCTCACATCCGCACCCTTCTGCTCACATTTTTCTATCGCTATCAGCGAGACATGGTAGATCAAGGATACGTCTACATTGCCTGCCCACCCCTCTACAAGGTAGAGCGAGGACGTTCTCACTACTATTGCTACAGCGATCGCGAGTTAACCAACCTGATCCAGCATGAATTTCCCAACAACGCCAACTACACCATTCAGCGCTTTAAAGGACTCGGGGAAATGATGCCCACACAGCTCTGGGAAACCACCATGAATCCAGAAAGCCGCACCCTCAAGAAAATTGACATTGAAGACGCTGCTGAAGCGGATCGCATCTTCACCATCTTGATGGGCGATCGGGTGGCACCCCGACGCGAATTCATTGAAACCCATGGTCCGCGCCTAAACCTAGCGGAACTTGACATCTGATCACAGAAACTTGTTAGGCGGCAATCAGGGTCATCTCATTCTAGGTTTAGGCAAGGAGTTTAGGTAATTTCAGCCACAGAGCGAATAAATCCCTGATGCCTATAATGGCGTATTTTCGTAGATGCATAAAGTGTCAGATTTTAGAATGAAACAGCCCTGCCTATCTAAATTGCTCGTAGTGACCACCGATTGCAAATATATAAATATAGTCACTATCAAACTTGTAGATTATTCGATCTCTTTGCGATAACCTTCGAGACCAAAGACCGGATAAATTATGTTTAAGAGGTTCAGGTTTACCGATTCCTGCTTTTGGATTGCCTCTCAGCATCTCTTGAAGGATTTTACAAAGGTTTTCGTGTAGTTTTTTGTCATTTTGGCGCAATTGCTCATATGCATTCCAGGTATTTCCTTCAAACACTAAGGATCTCATTGATCTCCTCATCAGTCGGTGAATAGCCTTGTTTCTGTGTATGAGTGGCCATTGAATTGGAAACTTGACTCATTAAGTTATTGTTTTGCAGCACATGTAAGGTTTCTTGCTCTTGCTCCCAGTCCTCAGCACTAACCACAACAAAATCTTTCCCATTTCGGCGAGTAACCTTAAGGGGATTATGTTGACTAATAACTTTCTCAACACAGTCTTTCAAAGTGTCTCTGAATTTGTTTACGCTTACGGTATCCATTGGGGACAGGCTCCAAACGTACGGCAACACAGTACATTATATGCTTGCATGGTTCTGTCTGACAAGGCCATGCAAGGGACGCTCGAAACACCCTACTGGTTGGGGTTTTTCCATTTCTGCACGCACCCCTGATGGCCAGCCGTTATGCAGAAGCCCAAGGCATTTACTGCCCTGGGCTTTTTTGAGAGCTGATTATAATCCGTGACTGGATCGGTCAGTGAGCATTCATCCGTAAACGTTAATTTGAGACGCCCTGCTCCGGTGCCGAAGACTGAATCTGCGATCGCTGCGCCGTGATTTGCTCATTGAGCGCACTGAGCGCTCTCAGATATTGAGGGTCTTCCTGGGTACCCACCGTATCGCGGGTGAGTTTTTCTTGCTGCTCTTCGGTCAGCTCTACCGTAATATCAGGCTCAATGCCTTTTTTATTGATGTCACGACCACTGGGGGTATAGTACTTAGCGATGGTAACGGCCAAGCCCGAGCCATCCCTCAAAGGATGCACCATTTGCACCAGCCCCTTACCAAAGGTCTTGGTTCCAACCAGCACCGCCCGGTTATTGTCCTGGAGGGCACCCGCCAAAATTTCACTGGCACTGGCAGAGCCACCATCTACCAATACCACCAGGGGCTTATCCGTGAGCTTGCCTCGGCGCTCAGCACTCATGCGCACCTCAACTCCCTGGCGATCAATCGTTGAGACAATATCACCGTGATCCATCCACATGCGGGCAATTTTGGCACTGGAGTCCAAAAGACCGCCCGGGTTAAATCGCAAGTCCAGGATGAACCCAGCCACATCTTGACTGTCTAGCTCCCGAATTGCATTGCGCATTTCGGTCTCTGCATTACTGTTGAACTGGGTGAGGCGGATGTATCCAATATCTCCCATGGGTGACGACTTCTGGCTAAAGCGCACGGGGTGCAGCTCAATGCGAGCTCGCTTCAGGGTGTAGCTTAGCTCTTGAGTTCCCCGAGAAATAGTCAGCACCACATTTGAATTCACTGGGCCACGAATGAGACTGACCACCTGATTAATGTCCATGCCTTCGGTGCTCTGACCATCCACTTCTAAAATGATGTCTTGGGCTCGGATGCCCGCATCAGAAGCAGGACTACCTTCAATGGGTGAGATGACCGTAATTTTCTTAGTCTCTTCGTCTTGAGAAATTTGAATTCCTACGCCAGTCAACTCTCCGGAGGTGTCAATCCGCATACTTTGGAACTGCCCCGGATCCATAAAACGCGTATAGGGATCGCCCAGCTTATCAACCATCTCTCGCACAGCGGTATAGGCTTCGTCGGTTGAAGCATAATTGCGGTTGAGATATTGAGTACGAACGGCTCGCCAATCAACGCCATTGAAAGTGCCATCAACATATTCCTGGTTGATGACCTGCCAGACTTGATCAATAACTTCTTTAGGACTATCTCGAAAAACCGCCCAACTGCTGGAGAGATGAAGGCCTGCCCCCGTGACGACGGCACCTGCTCCGAGGAGAGCAGTTGCCCCGAGAACCAGTCCACGTGTTGAGAACACCATCGGCATCACCCAGCTTATCGTTAAAAGTACGCTCAATCTAACACATGTCTTCTGCTTGCGGGAGCCGACGACTTGCGGTTTTCCGCCAACCTGATTGTGCTTTAATGCCAAGTTGCGGCCAGCACCCTAATTCACTCGATACCCACTTCCCCAGTCTGGGGCCAGACTGCCGTAATTGGGCTCTCATGGGCGGTTGACGAATAGCCATCTGCAGGCTGCGCCAGAGATTGCTCAAGGGCTTCTAGTCGCTGACGCAAGTCCCGCAGGAGCCCGGAGTGACTGAGGCGAACGGTGGCCATTTGTTCGCGCAACTGGTCGTATCGATGAGGAACATCTTGCCTCAGGCGCACGACTTCTTGGGTGAGGGTTTGCAACCGCTGCTCTAGGGCATGAATTTGGATCTTCAGGTCTTGAGATGCGGGTTGATCTTGAGAGAGTTGCCCAAAGTAGGCACTTAAGGCTGCGGCCAATGTTTCGGCGAGGGTGGCGTAGCCTTGCTGTTGCTGATGGGCCAGGAGTCGCTGATACAGTTCAGGCGAGAGGAGTTGGGTCAGGTCAGAATCGTAAGTCGCCATTACTTTTTCTGGGAAAACACCAGAGCATACGCTTATCTATTTCTATCTTGGCATTCGCGATCAGATTGCGAAATTGTTTTTAGCCTCAGGATTCAGATGAGAGGTGAGAGGCTGACAGTATGGACAAAAATGGCTAGATCGTCCGGCCAATTTTAGGCGCAGAATCACGGTGTTGCAAACCCGACAAGGTTGTCCCCCACGCCGATAGACCCAGGCGACTCCGCCATAGTTGCCATTCACTCCCGACAGGTTACGAAAATCACTGAAGGTGGTGCCGCCTTCTCGAAGACTGGTTTCTAAGACTTGGACAATGGCGGATTGCAAACGCTGAAGCTGCGAGAAGGTTAGCTCGGAGCCTGGAGTGGCGGGGTGCAGTCCACTTAAAAACAGTGCTTCATCGGTATAGATATTCCCCAATCCTGCTACTAAGGCTTGATCGAGCAGAGCTGATTTAATTGGGCGCTTGCGATCGCGCAACCTCTCTTGAAGATAGGATGCCGAAAACTGCGGCGACAGTGGCTCTGGACCTAGATGCTGTAAACCAGAGATGACCCCCTCTGGTGTTTGATCAGGCGACACCCACCACAGCTTGCCAAAGGTGCGCTGATCCACAAAGCGGAGTTCTCGCTGGCCTTCAAAAAACAAGCGCACGCGCGTATGTTTTTGCAGGGGAGCATTGGCCTCAAGCCAGAGGAGTTGCCCCGTCATACGCAAGTGAACGCCGAGCCATCCACCGGGTTCGTGGCCTTCTCCAGTGCGACTTGTACTAGCCATCATCGCTAAGCGCCCCAACAGATACTTGCCCCGACGCTGCCAGTCTACAAAGGTTTGACCCCGCAGTCCATGCAAAAATGCAGCTTCAGACTGGGGAGAAGCTAGCCCTCGCCGATCCAACACCTCACCGCCCAGACAGGTCACCCCAAGACAAGCTTGAGCCAACCCCCGACGCACGGTTTCAACTTCAGGCAGTTCAGGCACAAATAACGCGCAACGCAGACCCCTACATCCTAATCAGCGCCAAGGCCATAGCAGGCTGGACACAAAAAACAGGCAGGAGTGACAAATGACCCTCTCTGCCCTGTTTTGAACGAACGCCTTAGAGCTTGTTTGAGAAGTTGCTTAGACCTTGCACTTGCCCCCCTAGCCCCCCAATTCTGGGGGGAAATGAGCAGAGTTTTTGGCTTTCTCCCCCCAAAATTACGCCCTGCGGGTACGCTGCGCGCGGGAGGATTGAGGGGGGCCAATGCAGGGATGAATGAGGCTTTTCAGGCGGCCTCTTAAGCAGAAAACTGAGACCATTGCTGAAGTGACCCAAATCTTTTAGAGGCTGTCTTTAAGATTTTCCCATGCTCTACATTTGCCCCTAAATCCCCCATTCTGGGGGGCTTTGATCACTCTCAAGTCCCCCAGAATAGGGGATTTAGGGGGCGGGTGCAAGGCGTTAGAAACTTTTCAAACCGCTTCTTAGAGATAGCAAGGAACACCTCAGCAGTCTGCCTTGGCAAGAACTTACACTTCTTCGACTTCGTGTAGACCAAAGTTATTGGTGTTTACACCGCTGGCATTGCCACTGTATCCGGTGTAGTTCACCGTATTAAAGCGAACAATGACTGGATACTTAATGCCGCTTTGATCCACGGAAGCTACGGTACCCACTTCGTTGTACCAATAAGACTCTGGGCGGAGAATCTTAACTTTAGAACCGCGTTGAACCATAAATCTATACCTTAGTGATTTACAAACGGGTCAATTATTTCTCAGCCTACTACGCTCTTGTCGCACTCATCGCCTTGAAGGTATGAACTTTTATGACCTCGTTGACTGTAATTGTCATAAATCTTTGGGATGTAGTCTCAGACGCGGTATACAGGCAGAGTGAAATGGAAGCAACTGCCCTGGTTGGGGGTTGAGTCCACCCAAATTTGACCATAGTGCGCCAGGATGATGCGACGGCACAGCGCCAGTCCAATGCCATACCCTTCGCAATCTTTATCGCGGTCAAGCCGAAACTCATCATCAAAAATATGCCGCTGCTTTTCCTTGGGAATGCCCAGACCATTGTCACAAATCGTGACCTGTACCTTTTGCATGGTGCGATGCAGAACTGAGAGGCGCACCACCCCAGGTGTCGGGGTATATTTACTGGCATTGTCTAAGAGATTGATGATCACCTGGCGCACATGATCTCGATCGGCATGAACTGGGGGCAAATCACTGGGAATATCAGTTGCCAGGGTTTGTTGCTTGTTGAGAAAGCGAGACTGCAACCCTGCCACCACCTCAAGGCACAGCGATCTTAGATCAACCTCTTTCGGTTGAATTTGAATGGCCGCACAGTTCCCCCGAGTGGAATCCAAGAGATTGACAATCATCCGCTCAATGACCTGGGTTTGGGTTAGTGCATGGTGGGTCAGCTTCCTCAGCAGGTTAGACTCCTGCCCCCTCTGAGGGGGCAAATCACTCAACTGTGCCTCCAGGGTCTCTAGGGCAATGTTTGCAGCAGTGAGCGGATTGCGGAGGTCATGAGCCAACATGGCAATAATTCGATCTTTGAATTTGATCTGATTTTGCAGGGATGTATTCTCTTGCTGTAGCAAAAACACCTGATCGACCAGTTCCATCAGCTTGACGGAAGGGGGGGAGGCAAGAGCGCTACCGTTTTGGCTGGCCTGAGAATTGATCAGCGTTGTTAGAGCGCTTTGCCATCGAGGCCAAAGGGCTGTCATTTGGGCGACCAAGTTTGCGCCTGTCAAAATTTGGCGTGGCTCTGGGTAAAGCTTGATCAGAGCTGGGGTGGCGACCAGTTTATAGTACTCAGCTAAGTAGGGCTGCTCTTCAACATCCGCCACTTGCAGATTCCAGGAATGGGAGGGTTCTATGGACTTCAGGTAGTCTTGCACCTGCTGGTTTTGCCGCTTGGAAGCAGCACGCTTATCCACAAAAAGTATAAGCTGTAGCGCAGCATTGGAGGCGGCCACAAAGTCGGAGGGTAACTGGGGCATTGACGACATGTGAAATGGCGGTGATGCCGATTGAGGGTGATGATTATCCTTGAGAAATCACTGCAACGGATGGGGAAAGTGTTTTAGGTTTGAAGATGATTTCAAATTAGGGATGACTTATTAATTAAATCTTAAATGAGGATGAGTTGCTTACAAAATTCTCAGGGCAAGTTCAGGGTAAGGCCGACAATTGAGTTATGCCGGATAGGGTGAATGCCGTGACTGAGATTACTTTGGGTCTGGACACCACACAGCCAGGGTTAGTTTTGAGCTTTCAAATTGGCACAGCAGTCCCTCGGGTGCAAGGCTGGGATTTGGGGCGAGGGTTGTCTACTCAGCTCCATGGGTATCTGCGCCAGTTTGTGCTGCCTTACGATTGGTCAGATCTGACTAGCATTGTGGTCGCTCGTGGCCCCGGCAGTTTTACAGGTACCCGGATTGGGGTGATTACAGCCCGAACCCTGGCGCAACAGCTTCAGATCCCACTGATACCGGTTTCCACTCTGGCGATGGTGGCTTGGGTTCATGGCCACAGCCAGCGAGATTCTATTACCCCAATTGCGGTGGAGATGCCTGCACAGCAGGGGCAGGTCTATGGAGCAATTTATGAGAATTTAGGGTCGGGGGTAGTCCCCATTGATGGCGATCAGAAGTTTGCGATCGCAGATTGGGAAGACCATCTTGCCCAGTATCCTATAGCGCTGGAGAGAGTGCGCACTGATGCGCTCGATCTATCTGCACAGCAGTTGGGACTGGCTCTGCTGGACTTGGGGCAGCACTATCTGCATCTCGGTCAGAACACTGCCTGGCAAGATGTCCTGCCGTTTTACGGTTAGGCAACCTCTGAGCGAGAATAGTGGACACCCATTCATTTCAATCAATGCGGGATGCGTGAGCAGTCCCCATCAAGACGTAAACAGCGCAGAGGGTCAAGCACCATGGTTCACGTTAGACCTCAGTTCAGGCCAGCCCCAAAAGTCTGGTGGCGCGGGGTTAAGGCTCGCCAGACACCATCGTACCGATCTGCTCAATCGGGGGGGTTTGTGCTGCCGTTAACCTCGATCTTGGGTATAGCGATGCTTCTGGTGGGCATATCGTTGATCTTGCGCTCTCAGCAAACCCAAATCATGGCCAGCACCCAGAACAAGGTGGCTCAAAGCTTAGCCGCAGCCGAAACGGGCATTGCTCACTACCAGGCGCTCCTCAACCAGCACCGTGCGATCTCAACCTACTGCGCCCGTGATGACGACCAACACACCCAACACTCTGCCCACTGTCAGGGTGACACCTGGCTTAGCGGCACCATTCCCACATTGGATGTTTGCGCCGTAAAAGAAGTAAGCGCCCGAGCATTCACAGAATACTGGCACTCCCTCACGATTCAGCATGGCATGGCCAGTGACTACCGTCTGGTTCGATACACCTATGAACCCCACTCCCTGGCAAATGCCTCTGACACCACTCTAGGTATCGCTGAACTGGTCGTTGAAGGCCGAGCTTATCCCGAAAACGAGACCCTTTACATCCATGGCGATCCCACCCAAGTAGACACAGCCAAAGTAACTGTGACCCGCTTGGCGGTTGAGATTCCGATTCGAGGGGCACAGCCCGACGCAGTTGCCGCCCAGTGGGAATTTGCCGACTTGCAGGATGATGCCAACTGTTCTCAGACACCAATGCCTGTCCTGCCCACGGCGGGCTTGAGTCTGCCTGACGCCAAGATCCTTGAGCGCCTTCCTGCTTTAACGGACGACCTGGAGCATCCCTGCGTCAATGGCAGTGCAGACACCGCTGATGCTAAAACGGTGAAAGCCTTTTGTGCCACACTTCCCCCCAAGTTTCTGCCCTATGGGGTTAAAGGCAACCTTGATCTACTCCCCCAGACTGTTGGCCAAGGAGCGGCAGACACCATTGTTCTTTATGTCCAGGGAGATTTGGCTCTTGATCAACCACTCAAGGTGGCTGACGATTCAACTTTAGTGATTTATATGCTAGAGGGTGATCTCACCCTTTCTCCTGGCTCAATTGCCATTTCGGCAGCAGGAGCGTTGATCGTGTATGCCCATGGGACGGTTAACCTGATTGGGAGCAACTTGGATGAACAGGCCAATGGACTTCCAGTACAGTTTGAAGCCACTCCTGAGATGGCATCCGAGGTAACCCTAGAGGGGGCTTCAGAGGCGGCATCAACTGACGAGCTAGTCAGCGCCATCACCAATGCAGGCGCAGTGGATAATGCTCAAATATATGTCTATGGTGATGGGGATATCACCTTCACAAACAATCCTGATCTGAAGCTCTTTGTGTTTGCACCAAAGTCAGTCATGACCCTTGATAATACGCAGATCACCGGAACCCTTTGGGTAAAAACTCTGACTCAAAATGAAACATCTACCGTGACTCCTATTCTGATTGATCTAGAAAAAACCACGGTCTTCAGCAAAATTAATCGCATTCTGTCCTGGGCGCGTCAAAGCGCACAGTAGTTGGGCTGGATCGCATCAGCCCTCACCTCTAGATTGGGCTTGAGTTGGACGCTATCATACAAAAGCATAGATGATCCCCAAGCTGAGCCTCTCACAATATCTTTACCCAATGACCAAAGCAGCACCTTCTTTCCCCAAGTCGCCCTCCAGGTCTAAGCCTTGGCGAGAACCTTTTGCAGATTTGGTGCTGGCCGCGCTAGTCGGTGGTCCTTTGGCAGCTCCTTTTTTGGCAGCAACACCTCTACCGGTACTGCCTCTAATTGCCAACATTATTTACTGGATGGGGAACCATGTCTGTCCACAGCCAGAAATGGGCCTGGTTCTTTCGCCCCCCTATCTCATGGCAGTTTGTATGCGCTGCTATGGCACGCTCATTGGGCTGGTGATCACTCGCTACTGGGTTGCTAAAACCCAAGGCTGGGGACGCTACTGGCTACCGCAGTATGGACTGGTGGGCTTAGCCTTGGCCATTCTGCTCTGTTTGGTTTACCCAGCAGAACTTCTAGCTCAGCACTTGGGCTGGTGGGATTACAACAACTGGGTGGTGACGGCCTTTGGACTGGTTTCAGGGCTGGGGCTGGGTGCTTATATCATGCCCCTAATCTATCGCCGACCAGTGCAGTACGCTGGCTCCCGTTAAGCTTTTCCCTGGATCAGATTTTCCACAATTTGGGTGAGCCTCTCTACACTGGCAGCCTGCCGCTCTGCAATCGCGGCATTTCTCTCTGCGACAGCAGCCTGTTGCTCTGTCGTATGGGCAACTCGCTCAACCGTATGGGCAACTCGCTCAACCAATACCTTGATCTCTGTCAGTCCTTCGGTCAGACGTCCTACTTGATCAGCCAGAATGTCTAGCCTGTCATTGCTGCTTGGCTGAAGCACCTATCAACCTCCATACATTAGGTTTCAACTATCTTCCAGACCTGCGATCGCGTCACAAACCTACTGCTGAATCGTGCCATCGGTGTTCGCTTGACCGTGGAGCTTCTCCCCAAATGTTACTGTATCTTCACAACGTTTAGGGCTGTTTCAGGGGCACGTGGGCAGACTTAAAACTTCGGCTTTGTGGCTACCCCAGAGGGGTTCTACTCTAAGGTCATCTGTGACCCCCAGGTATTTTGGGGCTTGAAGGTGCGATCGCACGGAATCTCGGCTACAGGCTCGCTCAGCAAAAACTGCCCTGACTGAATCCACTGTTGTAGTTCCGAGGCCACCTGCCGTGCCAGATAGAGGCTGGTGAGGGGTGCCACGCGCACAGTTTTATTTTCAATTTTGATCCGGCCCGATTTGAGCTGGGCGTAGCTGACCAGGCCAAAGGTGGGACGAACCCGTCGGGGAATGGAAAAATCCACCACCGGAGCCACTAGTTCCGCATCGGTAATGGCACAGCGCTGAATCACCGTTTCATCTAAGACTGGCAGGGGGACCCCCACCCCAATCATCAGGGAGGGCCCATACTGGCGGAAGTAACAGCCGCGCACCCACTTGGCCTGCATCTGCTTGGCATCCCCGATCAGGGCCAGGGTGGCGGCAGGGCCGATGGGGGTGTCGTTGGGGAGGCGCTTTTGCAACGGGAAATGCTGGGTGCCCTCCCAGGTGACATAGCCGATGCCCCCACCCAGAAAAATGCGGGTGCCAATGCCAATCAAGCGCAGGGTGGGGTCATTGAATAGGGGAGAAAGGGCACCCGAGTTGGCGTAGACGGCATTTCCCAGGCGGGGCTGGAGGGGTCCCAGATAGGTAAAGAGGGGGCGATCGCCGCCATTGACGCCCACAATGAAATTCTGGTACAAATTGCGGGGATTAAACAGATAGAACTGATTGATGGTGTCTTGGTTAATCATCGTATCCAGGGTGGCGCGGGGATAGCAGTCGGTGACCTGTCCCACGGCGCGCAGGGGAATGTTTTTTCCCGCGATCAAATCTTCAATGACATGGCCACCGCCTCGTTCGTGGGCAGGTTCCCCATCGGGACTGTCACCTGCCCCCAGGGGTTCAGCGGGCTGGGATGCCCCCAGGTATAAATCCACTGCACCAAACCCGGCATAGGCCGGAACGCCATCGAGCCAGCACTGCCGAATTTTAATGGGGGGATCCGTATGCCCGAGATTGAGGATCGCCCCGGAGGACTCCATGGGTTCAAAGGTGCCGGTCACCACTACATCTACTGCCTTGGCTGTCTGGGTGATCCCTATTTCAGAAATTTGCGCTTTAACGGCTTCCACGGTTTTCACCACCGCGGATCCGTGTTGAATTTTGGCGTTGATTTCGGCAATGGTGCGCATAGTGTGAACAAGCGTTACAATGCAGGGCATATTTTGCCACTGTCCTGGCAAATTGCCAGTTTTTCGGCCTGAGGCTTATGTTGGAGCCTACACCGGGATAAGCCCACTCTGACATGATTGCTGCATTTTCAGGGGGATGGCGGTAAGCTAAACCATATTTATGGCAATCCTCAATTAGTTGTGAATAACGATGCCCTGCATACCCCCCGGCTGTCGCCGACCCTCCTTAATACGCTGCTGTGTACACACAAGTCTTCGGTTGCATTATCCACCCTGTCTAGCCCCCTAAATCCCCCATTCTGGGGGACTTTGACGATCTGATTCCCCCCAGAATTACGCCCTTCGGGCACGCTTCGCGAGGGGGGCGGGGGGGCTAATGCCGGGATGAATGAGGCTTTTCAAACAGCCTCTCAGCACCCAAGCCCCTAGACACTCTGCGGATGACCTTTAACCCTGTTTCTGCTCTCTCTCAACCTCTATCTAGTGAGTTCGCCATGAAAGAAGCCCCGATGCAGACTGTCGATATGCGCTATCTGAATGAGATGGATCACGGACAAGGGGATACAACCCTATCCTCGCCTCAGAATGGACAGGGTGCGACCCCCACAGTCTCGGCGGCTCTGGCTGACTATTGCCAACCCCTGGATGCTTTTGCGCCTCGACACATTGGCCCCACTGAGGCAGAGGTCAACACCATGCTGGAGACGTTGGGCTATGACACGCTGGAGTCGCTGATCGACGATGCGGTCCCGGAGCAGATTCGGCTGCGGCGACCCCTGGCTCTGGGTGCGCCGAAAGGGGAGCATGAACTGCTGCAAGAGTTGCGAGCCATTGCAGCCCAAAATCAGGTGTTTCGTTCCTTTATGGGCATGGGCTACGCTGGCTGCATCACGCCCCCAGTGATCCAGCGCAATATTTTGGAAAATCCGGGCTGGTATACCCAGTACACCCCCTATCAGGCCGAAATTGCCCAGGGTCGCCTGGAGGCGCTGCTGAATTTCCAGACCCTGGTAATGGACTTAACCGGACTGGATATTGCCAATGCCTCGCTTCTGGATGAGGGGACGGCTGCGGCTGAGGCCATGAGCATGAGCTACAACCTTTGCAAAAAGAGGGATGCCAAGACTTTTTTGGTGGCAGAAAATTGCCATCCGCAGACCATAGATGTGGTGCGATCGCGCGCCCTCCCCTTGGGGCTGACCGTCATCGTCGCTGACCCCCACACCCATGACTTTGGGGCACAACCCACCTTTGGGGTGCTGTTGCAGTATCCCGGCAGCGATGGCTCCATTGATGACTATCGCACTGTCATTGACCAGGCGCACCAGCAGGGGGCGTTGGTCACCCTGGCCACCGACCTGCTCAGCCTCACCTTGCTCACCCCCCCTGGCGAATTGGGTGCGGATATTGCCGTGGGCAGCAGTCAGCGCTTCGGGGTGCCTATGGGCTATGGGGGTCCCCATGCGGCCTTTTTTGCCACCAAAGATGCCTACAAGCGTCAGATCCCCGGTCGGATTGTCGGTGTCTCCCAGGATGTGTCCGGTCAGCCTGCCCTGCGGCTAGCGCTGCAAACCCGAGAGCAGCATATCCGCCGCGACAAGGCCACCAGCAATATCTGCACCGCCCAGGTGCTGCTGGCGGTGATGGCCAGCATGTATGCGGTTTACCACGGTTCCCAGGGACTGAAAGCCATTGCCGATCGCATTCATCGGATGACCGGACTGCTGGCAGCGGGTCTCAAACGCCTAGGCTATACCGTCACGCCGGAGCCTTACTTTGATACGGTGCAGGTGGTATTAGCAGAGGGAGAGCTGGAGCAGGTGATGGTGCGATCGCAGGCCGCCCGCATCAACCTCCGCATCGTCAGCCCCACCCGTGTGGGCATTTCCCTAGACGAAACCACCACCGCTCAGGATCTACTGGATTTATGGAGTCTTTTTGCTGGACCGGCTCTGCCCTTTGACCCCACTGACTTGATCGCCGAGGTCAACCCCACCTATCCTCCCCCCCTAGCTCGGATCAGCCCCTATCTGACTCAGCCCGTTTTTAACCGCTATCACTCCGAAACCGAACTGCTGCGCTACCTGCACCGACTGCAAGCCAAGGATCTCTCCCTCACTACCTCCATGATCCCCCTGGGATCTTGCACCATGAAGCTGAACGCCACCACGGAAATGTTGCCCGTGACCTGGCCAGAGTTTAATCAAATCCATCCCTTTGCCCCCCTCAGCCAGACGCGAGGCTATCAGATCCTGTTTGAGCAGCTCGAAGCCATGCTGGCCGAAATCACCGGCTTTGACGGCATCTCCCTTCAGCCCAACGCTGGATCCCAAGGGGAGTATGCGGGTCTGCTGGTGATTCGTCAGTACCATCACAGCCGAGGTGAGGATCACCGCAATATCTGTCTGATCCCCGACTCGGCCCACGGCACCAATCCCGCCAGCGCCGTCATGGCCGGGATGAAAGTGGTGGTGGTCGGCTGTGACGACCAGGGCAATATTGACCTAGTGGATCTGCGTCAAAAAGCCGAGACCCATCACCAGGACTTAGCGGCGTTAATGGTCACCTATCCCTCCACCCACGGTGTCTTTGAAACGGAAATCAAAGAAATCTGCACCATTGTTCATGGCCACGGCGGTCAGGTGTATATGGACGGAGCCAACCTGAATGCCCAGGTGGGGCTGTGTCGCCCCGCCGATATGGGTGCTGATGTCTGCCATCTAAATCTGCACAAAACCTTCTGTATCCCTCATGGGGGGGGTGGCCCCGGCATGGGTCCCATCGGCGTCAAACAACACCTGGTAACCTTTCTGCCCAACCACCCGGTCGTGACCGTAGGGGGTAAGCAAGGGCTGGGAGCCATCTCTGCCGCCCCCTGGGGCAGCGCCAGCATCCTGCCCATTTCCTGGGTCTACATTGCTCTCATGGGGGCTGAGGGCCTCACCCTGGCCACCCGGATCGCCATTCTCAATGCCAATTACATGGCCGCTCGTCTGGCTCCTTACTACCCCGTCTTGTTTGCGGGCGAATCGGGACGGGTGGCCCACGAGTGCATTTTGGATTTGCGCCCCTTGAAGAAATCCGCTGGCATTGAAGTCGAAGACGTGGCCAAACGACTGATGGACTATGGCTTCCATGCCCCCACCGTCTCCTGGCCGGTGCCGGGAACAATCATGATTGAACCCACCGAAAGTGAATCCCTAGCGGAACTGGATCGCTTCTGTGAAGCTATGATTGCCATCCGTGCTGAAGTCGCCGAAATTGAAACCGGGCAAGCCGATCCAGAGAATAACCCACTCAAAAATGCCCCCCACCCAGCAGCAGCAGTACTAGCAGAAGATTGGACTTACCCTTACAGCCGCGAACGAGCTGCCTACCCTGCCCCCTGGACTCGGGAGGCGAAGTTCTGGCCCGCTGTGGGTCGGATTAACAATGCCTACGGCGATCGCAACTTGGTCTGTGCCTGCCTCCCCTTGGATGCCTACACGGACTAAAACTGGAGTAATGATTCTGGCAACTTATAAAATCACCTGCGGGAAGATTGCGAAGCATCACCTCATCAGTGACGCTGGATCTATGCCTTTCCCAGCAGTCTTGCCAGCCCTAAAATCAGCACTTCAGCCTTGTCTAGGACGCTACCCAGAATCACAACGCTGGCAGCAGCAATAATGACTGTTCTGGCAATGATGAGGTTGTCCCTGGATAACTGGAAAAATCGTTTTTCCCACTTATCCATGCGGCTATTGGAGATTTCAAGATCTTTGGTTAGCGCCCTTAGCCGTTCATTGGTGGATTGCTGATCGCTAATGAGTTGCTTTAGACCGTTGGCTAGGTCTTGAAGCGTTGGTTCTCGATCAGGTGTTGAGGTCATGGGGTGCTTCCTGGCTGGAGTTTGGGGGAGGTATCAGGCTATCTGCGATCGCGAATGAGTCCCTCAACAATCTCAGCTTGACGGGACACCGTATCAACCAGACGAGATATATTCTGCTCCTGGCGCTTACTGGTCTCAGACTGTTCCCGAGCCAGTGCCTTCAGATCATCCATACCATCTCTGAGATTCCCCATGCCATCCTTAAGGTCACTGATGCCATCCTTGAGGTCACTAATGCCATCCTTGAGGTCACCGATGCCACTTCTCATCTCGGCAAAACCAACGGTGACAACCTCCGTGAGCCTGCCGATCTGTTCCGTCAGGATGTTCAGATTCTCTGTCCATGCCTCATGGGTGCCATTACTATGAGTCATGCCGCTGTCTTATGATTCCCCAACCAATGGACACAACTGGACTCGAACCAGTGACCCCCACGATGTCAACGTGGTACCCACCCCTTCCAGAGAAGCCTACTTTCAACGCTTTCAAGGATTCTCAATAAAGCAGTGGACATGAGGTGGTCAACCCGAAGCTTGTTTGAGGACAATCCCCACGAGTGCGATCGCAGCACCAATGGCTAACCCAGCACTGATACCCCCAACCCACTTCACAACATCCCAGGTACGATCTTGCCACTTCTGGGACTGCTCGATGTCAGAGGCAAAGCGCTCTTGCCACTTCTGAGACTGCTCAATGTCAGAAGCAAAACGTCCTTGCCATGCCTGGGATTGCTCCAGGTCACTTGATAGCCGTTTGATTTCATTCCTGAGCTGCTCCAAGCCGTTGGCCAAGTCTTGGAGGCTTGGTTCTCGATCAGGCGTTGATGTCATGGGGTGTCCCCGGGGAAGAATGCCAGCTTAGACAGCAACCCCACCAGCGCCAGGACGAGAGCAGTAACAAACGTCCACAGTCGATTGTCTTGAGATCTCAACTGGGTTCTAATGTCTGCAAGCTGGGTGTCAGTCGTCTTTTTGAAGTCCGACAATTGGGTGTTCAATGCACTGAAGCGCTCATCAATACTGTTGAAGCGCTCATCAATACTGTTGAAGCGCTCATCAATACTGTTGAAGCGCTCATCAGTTCTGGTTTGGGAGACTTCGAATCGTTTATCAAGGCTGTCTATCTTTTTGTCTAAGCCAAGGATTAAGTCTCGGATTTCACGAATCTCACTATCGGTAGCTTGGGTCACGCCTCACCCTCCTTGCCCGTCAGCTCACGTTCTGCTGCTTCGGTAATGACGCGCCGAAGCCATGCTGACCGGTTGGGTAGCGATCGCACTAGAGCATCGATAGACTCTGTGAGCCTGACTTGAACAGCGACATCTGCAAGGGGTTCATCAACTACCCCCTGTGGCTTGAACCGAGCCGCGACAAACTTTGGTGGCGCAACCGGGTTAGGGTTTCCTTTGGGCATTGCTGGGCATCCTGCAATTAATGACTACCCTTAATACTACAGGCATAAGCCATGCCTGCAACCTGCACCGGCGTTATTGCCTTTGGCTACGACACAGCCGAGTGCTTCTACGCCCACTACGAAGTGTGGATGGCCGCTACGACGCCCCCCATGCCTGAGATTGTGGACGGGGGTTTGATTCTGCCCCCAGTCAAGATTGCCGGGTTGCTGATGCCCTGGGATGTCTTCGGCGGGGATGCGCCGCTGCCTGCCTGTGGCACCTTTGCCCCAGCAGTTCCCCCAGGGTCGCCCAAGGAAAACTTGGCAGCCCTCACCGTTAAGGAGCTGCGTCGTCGCTGCAAGGCTACCGGAATTGCCTACCGAGGGAAGGATCGCAAAGCCGATTTGATCGCTAAGCTTGCCTGAATTTCACCCAAACCTGGGGGAAAGTTCCTCTGGTCTGGCTATCTGCGATCGCGAATGAGTCCCTCAACAATCTCAGCTTGACGGGACACTGTATCAACCAGACGAGATATATTCTGCTCCTGGCGCTTACTGGTCTCGGACTGTTCCCGAGCCAGTGCCTTCAGATCATCCATACCATCGCTGAGATGCCCCATGCCATCCTTGAGGTCACTGATGCCATCCTTGAGGTCACTAATGCCATCCTTGAGGTCACTAATGCCATCCTTGAGGTCACCGATGCCACTTCTCATCTCGGCAAAACCAACGGTGACAACCTCCGTGAGCCTGCCGATCTGTTCCGTCAGGATGTTCAGATTCTCTGTCCATGCCTCATGGGTGCCATTACTATGAGTCATGCCGCTGTCTTATGATTCCCCAACCAATGGACACAACTGGACTCGAACCAGTGACCCCCACGATGTCAACGTGGTGCTCTAACCAACTGAGCTATGCGTCCGTAGCGATATATTAACGTAGCACAGGCTGAATCCCCCTGGCAAATTTGCCCGGAGATTGACCCGAAATTCTTTAGAATGTGGAAGCAGTCCTCAGGAGTATTGGTTGTGGAGTCTCGTTACCAACCCGAAGCAATTGAAACTCGATGGCAGCAAGTTTGGGCAGAGCAGGGCCTAGATCAGACCCCTGCTTCCTCAGAGCAGCCCAAATTCTATGCCCTGTCGATGTTTCCCTATCCTTCGGGCAATCTGCACATGGGCCATGTGCGCAACTACACCATTACCGATGTCATCGCCCGTGCCAAGCGGATGCAGGGCTATCGCGTGCTGCACCCCATGGGCTGGGATGCCTTTGGCCTGCCCGCTGAAAATGCCGCTATTGATCGGGGGGTTCATCCAGCCCAGTGGACCTACCAAAATATTGCCCAGATGCGTCAGGAGTTGAAGCGACTGGGGCTGTCCTACGACTGGAACTGTGAACTGGCCACCTGTTCACCGGACTATTACCGATGGACGCAGTGGATCTTTTTGCAATTTCTGGCAGCAGGACTAGCCTACCAGAAAGAATCAGCGGTGAACTGGGATCCGGTGGATCAAACCGTGCTGGCCAATGAGCAAGTTGACAGCGAAGGTCGTTCCTGGCGCTCGGGGGCTAAAGTGGAGCGCAAACTGCTGCGGCAGTGGTTCTTGAAGATCACCGACTATGCTGAGCAGTTATTGAATGATCTCGATACGCTAACGGGCTGGCCGGAGCGGGTGAAGCTGATGCAGGCTAACTGGATTGGCAAGTCCGTGGGGGCATATTTAGAGTTTCCGGTTGTGGGGATGGACACAGCCATTGGCGTGTTTACCACCCGACCGGATACAGTGCATGGGGTCACCTATGTGGTGTTGGCTCCCGAGCATCCTCTGACCTTGCAGATCACCACCCCTGATCAAAGGGCAGCGGTGGATGTTTTTATTCAAGAAGTGGCGGCTCAGAGCGAGCTAGACCGCACCGCTGAAGATCAGCCCAAACGCGGCATTCCCACGGGTGGGAAAGCGGTGAATCCCTTCACGGGACAGGAAATTCCCATCTGGATTGCTGACTATGTACTCTATGAGTACGGGACTGGAGCGGTGATGGGGGTGCCTGCCCATGACACCCGCGACTTCAAGTTTGCTCAGGACAATGACCTGACGATTCAAACCGTCATTGTGCCCGAGGGCGGCAACGCCGATACGCTTTTGACCGAGGCGTTTACAGATGCAGGGGTGCTGGTCAACTCCGGTGAATTTGACGGGCTGCCGTCGCCCCTGGCCAAGCAGGCCATGATTGCTAAAGCCGAAGCCCAGGACTGGGGCAAAGCCCGCATCCAATACCGATTGCGAGACTGGTTGATTTCGCGGCAACGCTACTGGGGGGCTCCCATTCCGGTGATTCATTGCCCCCAGTGTGGGGTGGTGCCTGTCCCCGAGGCAGATCTGCCAGTACAGTTGCCCGAAGATGTGGATTTGACCGGGCGGGGTGCCTCCCCCCTGGCTCAGTTAGAGTCCTGGCGCAATGTGCCTTGCCCTACCTGTGGCACGCCGGCTCAGCGGGAAACGGATACTATGGATACTTTTATTGATTCCTCCTGGTATTACCTGCGTTACCCAGACGCCCAAAATCCCGAGCAGGTGTTTGATCCTGCCCAGACCAATGATTGGATGCCGGTGGATCAATATGTGGGTGGCATTGAGCACGCGATTTTGCATCTGCTGTACTCGCGCTTTTTTACCAAGGTGCTGCGCGATCGCGGCCTCCTCAGCTTTGACGAGCCCTTCCAGCGCCTGCTGACCCAGGGGATGGTGCAGGGATTAACCTACATGAACCCCAACAAATCGGGCAAAGATCGCTTTATCCCTTCTCATCTGGTTGATCCGGCTGACCCCAAAGATCCAGACACCGGGGAAGCCCTGACCGTGTCCTATCAGACCATGTCCAAATCCAAATACAACGGCGTTGCTCCTACTGAAGTAATTGAAAAGTATGGAGCTGATACGGCCCGCATGTTTATTTTGTTCAAAGCGCCCCCCGAAAAAGACCTGGAGTGGGATGTGGCCGATGTGGAAGGGCAGTTCCGCTTTTTGAATCGAATTTGGCGGCTGGTCACGGAGGTTCAACCCCCAGGTACGACCCAGTCCCCATCCCTATCCAAAGAGGAAAAGGACTTGCGCCGCGCCATCCATACCGCCATCCAGGCGATCACCGCAGACCTGCAAGACGACTATCAGTTCAATACCGCTGTTTCCGAGCTGATGAAGCTCAGCAATGCCCTGGCAGACGCTAACTGTGTCACCTCCCCGGTGTATGCCGAGGGCATTGAAACTCTGCTGAAGCTCCTGGCTCCCTTTGCCCCCCACATTGCCGAGGAACTGTGGCACCATCTCGGACATCCCGACTCGGTACATCAACAGTCCTGGCCCCAGGTGGATCCAGCCGCCCTGGTTGTGGATGAAATCACCCTAGTGATTCAAATTATGGGCAAGACGCGGGGCACCATTCAGGCCCCGGCTAGCGCCAGTCGCGAGGCATTGGAGCAGCTCGCCCGCGACTCGGAGGTGGGGCAACGATACCTAACAAGGAAAACCGTGAAAAAGGTGATTGTGGTACCGAGTAAACTGATTAACTTTGTACTGGCAGGGTGACAGGTTCAGCGAAAGGGGCGAAAACATGATGTGCCCTACAATTGTGCCGTTGTCCTCGGCGACAAGTGAGATTGGTGGCTGTACTTGATCGCGCAAAGCATCTACAGAAGCAAGCTGAAGCCTAGTCTTTGGAGGCGATGGAAGAGGGGTGAACGGGGCGATCACTGCTGGAGCTTGGTTTTAGCCTGCTACATTGCTGGCCAGCCAGGACTCTAAATCGCTGGGTGTGAAGAAATCTAGGAGGGCTTCTCCCAAGGACTCTAGCTGAGCGAGAGATAACGCTTGAACTTGCGATCGCACGTCTGGAGAAATGTCACCGATACGGCGAGTAAGTTGGCGCAGGACTAGCCGTACTTCGCCTGCCTGTTCACCTTCTTGACGTCCACGCTGTTCCGTCTGTTGTTCCCATTCCAGATAGGCTTGTGTCAAAACCATCATCAGCTCCTCTTCTGCTTCAGTTTCACCTGTAATCTCAAGGCTGATTTTCCATGATGCTAATAGTCTTAGTATAGCCGACCGCCTTGAATCCCCAGCCTCAAACCCAATCACTTCATTGACCGCCTGCTTCTGGGTCTGGCCTTTGCCCAGCAGTCGCAAAAAGAGCGTTTCTTCATTACGCGGAAGCTGATTGATAGAAATGATGGCCGTCCTGAGAGACGGATGAAGAAAATACACCCCTGAAGGCCAGTCATGGTTTGCAGAAAAGCCAAACCCATTGAGTAGGTTCTCTGAAGCAGATGAGGCCAATATCCAAAGATAGGGCAGGTCATTTTCCAGAATGGCTTCTTTTTCCCGTCTGGCTTTGCGCTGGTAGTCTCCGTGAACCTGATAGAGCTTCAGCAGACAACTACGGACTTCTGAGGGTGTTGGCTGATTGCGAAACGGCTCCAACAGGCAAGATGTTTGGGCAATACGCCCTAATAGCTCTAGCTCTGTGGGAGTGATCGCGGTCTGTGAAGATGGCTCAAAATAGACGTCCACAAATTGTGATTCGCCAGGGACTTCACGGCTCACTTCGACCGCTCCGTAGGGAGACAGGATCTCCTCAAGCAGCTGCTTAGAAAATGAGTCAAAGGGGTTTTTAGCCATTTCAGGATTGTGACACACCCGATGCCTTCATCCCAGGGTAGATCAGAGCATCAAGTGCAGGTAACTGGTGAGGGGAGAGAGGCGATCGCGCTTCAGAAGCAAGCTGATGTCCGGCTTATGAAGGTGATGGATGAGGATGATTAGAGGCAACTTATGCAGAATTTATAACTGATCAATCTCGTTAAGTAAGCCTTGATGCAAACTTGCCATTTTGCTTGCTTCCTTCAATGAGGGGTAGCTCTGTCCAGAAATAGAATTGAGGCATTGTAATACTTTATGCTCCCATGCATTTCGATTCTCCTCTGGTTTTCCTTTTTGATAAACTCTCCAGGCTTTAAATAAATCAGGTTCTGTCAAGCCTAACAAACGATGAAATTGTTGATTACGCTGATCCTTGGCAGTCCCCCAAATAATACACAAATTGGGATCACTTTTAAGAGTTGGATTAGCTATTTTGAATAGATCAAATAAGTTCGCACTAAAAAGACCTACATGATCATGACTTTTTAGCCAATGTAGATTTCGACAACTAACTTCTTTCCAGTAAGCATCCAAAACTTGTTTAATACTACTTTTAATCTGAGGAGCACCCTTATCATTTAAGAAGATGTGTTTACCATAATGCTCTATAGCCCAAAAGACCAATAAACCTTCAACTGAGCGAAAACTATGAAATAAGCTGTTAAGCATGCAAACTACATACTAGCAAAAATATCTAATCGAGTACT
>NZ_WVIC01000067.1 GCF_009939295.1 Petrachloros mirabilis ULC683 | reverse complement strand
CTTCTTTGTCAAGCAGGGCGCGGCGGCTGTTTCCAAACCCCTACAGGATTAGCTTGAAAAGGGGGGTCTGAGTCCGCTTCAAAGTCCCCCTTTTCAAGGGGGATTTAGGGGGATCGCTAGTTTTGGCCGGTAGTCCCCCAATCTCTAGATGCGCCCATTTGCTAATTTTTTTCAATTTGAAGGTGCAAAATTCGCCCGGAGTTTTTGAATAAAGGAACCATGATGAATGACAGATATCTCATCCAAAACGGCAGACGTTTGGGATGGTTGGCAAACTGAGTCAGGTAGTAAACTTCGCCTTGGAGGGTGATGCCATCTGCCCAGGTTTCTACTTCTCTGCCGCTGTCGATACCTGACTTGAACTCGGCCCCAGTTTTGGATACGGTATCGTGACGAGCGGTACGTTTGGCTGATTTGCAGTTCAGCACGTCAAAGACAAGTTCTGCGGGAGCCAGGCGATCGCAGATTTGCAAGACTAGCGATCGATTTTCTGCCTCACTCAGGTAGGGAGACACCCCTTCCATCAGAATCAGTAGAGGCTGATCGGCAGAGCGCTGAATCTGATCAATCCAGGAGAAATCCAAAATTGAGGTTGGAATAAACCGATAGCGATCGCTTTCTTGAAAGAACTTGCGCCGAAACTCAATTACCTCCGGAAAGTCAACCTCGTACCAGCGCACGCTGCCGTTATCTAGGCGGGTAAAGCGGGTGCATAACCCGCAGCCCAGGTTGACCACAACGGCATTGGGATGGTTCTCAAGGAATTGCTGGGCAATGCGATCGTATTCCTGTACTCGAATCACCACACCCAGTTGGGAAGCCCAGCCCTTGGCATATTTGTTAAAGTTGTAGTCCGTGCGATCGACGATTTCAACCGCTTTAGGATCTTGAAAAAAGCTGTCCGAGCATTGGGTTTCAAGATAGCGAGCGTACAGGGTAATCATCAGGGTTTCGGCCACCCCGGTCAATTGGTCTGCGGATTCCCGTTGAGTGCTAGTCATAGATATTTCCTGTCGTTTTACCTTCTGCCTTCTGCCTTCCCCCACAGAAATGGTGCGTTACGACTGCGCCTAACGGCACCCTACAAGATTGTTTATTTGCTCAGCGCTTTTGATCGCACCTTCAGCTCCCAGTTTTGGGCCTGCTGATGACTGGCCCACAGCCTGGCATAGATGCCGTTTTGGGCCAGCAGCTCGTGATGGTGGCCAAGTTCCGCCAGGCGTCCCTGATCCAACACGGCAATTTGATCGGCATTCATAATGGTGGGCAGGCGATGGGCGACAACCAGCAACGTTTTGTCCTGGGTTAGGGCGGCGATCGCCCCCTGAATCAAGGCTTCATTTTCGGAGTCGGCAAAGGCGGTGGCTTCATCTAACACCACGATGGGGTTGTTTTGCAGAATGGCGCGGGCGATGGTGATCCGCTGGCGCTGCCCGCCGGAAAGCCGCGCCCCGCGTTCCCCAGCAATGGTGTCGTAGCCGTTGGGCAGGGCCAGGATAAACTCATGGGCCTGAGCCGCTCGGGTCGCCGCTTCTACCTCGGCGGCGGTGGCCTGGGGTCGCCCCAGCTTAATGTTGTTGCCGATGGTGTCGTGGAGCAAGAAGGTCTCTTGAAACACAAAGGACACCCAGGACATCAAGGTGTCAGAGGTGATCTGGCGGACATCCACCCCGCCAATGCTGATCGCTCCCTGATCCACATCCCAGAACCTCGGAATCAGCTGCGCCAGGGTGGTCTTACCCGCCCCAGATGGCCCCACCAGAGCCGTTACCGTCCCTGGTGGTATGGTCAGCGAAACATCCTGCAGCGCCGGACGACCTTCCCCGTAGGCGAAGCTAACTTTTTCCAGCGTAATAGCGGCATTCTGAGGCGGTTGAGGCTGGGCGGGCTGCGGCAGGGCTGGTTCTGCCAGCACAGAACCAATGCGTAACGCCCCGGCATTGGCCTGGTTAATAAAATAAGACAGCGTAAAGATGGGCTTGAAGGCCCCACACAGCCGAGGAGCCAGCAGCAGAAACACCAGCAAGCGCGGCAAGGTGAGGGTTCCCTGCATCATCAGCCCGGCTCCGACGGCTGACACCACTACCAGGGTCGGCAAGGGTTCAAACAGCAGGGTGCCCAGGCGGCTCGATCGCTGGGTTTTGGCGTTCCAGTCTCGCAGCCGGTCGGTAAAGGTATCGAGGGACTGCCGAAATCGGGCAAAGGAGCTGCTGCCATCGTCAAAGGTGCGCACCACCGGCATGCCCTGCACAAACTCAATAATCACGCGATTGATTTGCTCGTTGGCGCGATCGTAGGCGTCGCGCTGTTCGCCATAGTCCCGTAGAGCTAACCGAATGAACACCATCCCCACAGGCAGCACGGCTAATGTGACGAATCCCAACCTCCAGTCGGCCACAAACATGGCCACCAGGGCCAGTACGGGAATGGTGTACGCCTGACCGATTAGGGGCGTACTGTCGGCGACAAAGGCATGGAGCGATTTGACATCGTCCTGCACCAGCTTTTTGATGGCCCCAGAACCGGTGGTGATCACGTAGCCGAGGGGAACCTGGGCGAGGTGCTCGGTCAGGGCGCTGCGCAAAATCACCTCTAGCTTAAAGGCCGCTAGGTGGGAGACCGAGGAGGCGAGTACGCGCGTGGTGAAAGCAATCGCCACCAGGCCCACCGCCAAGGCAAACCAGCGCCAGATCACCGCTGGATCGGGTGTTTCCGTCAGCAGCTCAGCGGCAATGGGGGGCAGGGTGAGCAGCGACCCAAGACTGGTGATGGCACTGAGGGCCGAGAGGGCGATCGCCCCGGCAATCCGTCCTTTGACCGGGGCCATGATGTCCCAGATGCCAGAGGGTGGTTTTGTTTGGAGGGAATCGATCATGATCTGTTGGGGGTGAGCGTTGTTTCAAGTACCAAACAGGCATTGCGTAGCGGTGGCAATTTGCTAATCCAGGGAAACCAGCGATAAATGCCAATGCGACTGGGATAACGGCAGTTTTCTTGAATTAAGGACTGTGCATTGACGATGAATAACCCCATTGCAGCGACATCCTGCTCATTTTTGATAAACCACTTTAAGGGTGCACCCAGTTGGGCTAGCTGCCTTGCCCCCTTGCTCCTAGGCGAACTTCCCAGAGCATCAAAGACAAGTGTTGTTCCTGGAAATCGTTGCTGCAATTGATGAATGAATTCTCGAACTTGAGTTGCTTCAAAGTACATCAGCAATCCTTCCGCTATGATCAGGAGATTGTCTGGAGAACAAACAGGTAACTCGTCCATCCAGCTAAAATCCATTACCGATCGACTGAAAAACCGATGGTATTCGGTTTCCGTATCTAATCGACGACGCAGTGCTGTAACCTCTGGTAAATCAAGTTCAATCCAGCAGCGATAGCCTTGTCCCACACGATGATATCGGGTTGATAACCCAGCACCCAATTCAATTGCGATCGCATCAGGATGGTGAGCAAGATAACGTTGGGCAATCTGATCAAAAAGCTTGGCTCGCACTGCCCAAGTTAGTTGCGCGATCGGTGAGTAGAAGCGATCGAGTGCTGCGTCCCACGAGAGCAATGGCCACCACTCAGCTACTTTGGGATCACGGAAAATAGCATCGGGACGCTGATGTTCCTCAACCCGTGCGCGAGTCGTCATCAACAGCGTGCGCGGAATTCCTGTTAACTGAGACTGCAATTGATTCGACATCAATTCGTTCCTTGAATGAGGATGGAATGTCAAGAGATGCGATCGCTTAAAGCTCTCGTCTTTGAGCTTTTTGAGTCAAGAATGAATTAACAAAGAGCAAAAAACCACTCACTATTAGCAGTAATGTTAGCAAAAATGAGAAAAATTGGATCAGATTACCAATCCACGGATGTAACCATCTAAGCAATCCCTGCTTTTCCAGGAAAAAGCTTTTGTTGAAACCATATTTAATCAGCTTCCCATTTTGAGCATGAATGTACCAATCAAAGTACCGCGTTCGGTTCTGAAGTTGGTATACATTAAGGTTTGGGAAATAAGTAATTGCATCAATCTCGTTAGCAGAGTTGATTCCATCTGGATGTTGATCCATAAAACTTTGCATCGCTTCTTCTAGAGAAAGAAATGCAGTATTGTCTTTCATTACAGGAGCAGGTATTGCATCATTAACCGTTGGCAAGCCAGAACCAAAAAATATAGGGAGCGCGATCGCCTCTGTTATCCAAATCAAAGTCAGGATTATGATGTAAAGTCCAATCCAACGATGTAGCTTCCTTATTGTCATTTTTTGATTGCTTTTCATACTGCTTTAGAACCGAGATCTAACTTGTACACCATAGGTGGCTGGAGTCCCATAAGAGGCAATCGACCCAATGGGAGGCAACGAAAAAGCCTGATTAATGTACTCCGTGTTGAAAATATTATTGGCAAACAGATAGATGCCAAAATTATCCCGCTCATAGCCTAATCGAGCATTGATAATCGCGTAGGGATCTTGTTTCAGAAAATTGGCGTCATCAAAATAGGTGGTTCCTAGACCCTGTAGCTCAACTCGTCCAAAAATACCTATGGGATTGCGATACTGTATCGCCAGGTTGTAGGTAATATTTGGTGCAAAGGTGAGTCGATTCCCAGCCGAATCCTCTCCGGTAAATCGATTCGTAAAGTCTGTGAATCGAGCATCAACAATACCCAAGCCAGCAATGATATCAAAGCCCGTTGTGGGAGTTGCTCTTGCTTCTAGTTCTAGCCCTGAGATTCTAACATTTGCATTATCGGTAAACGAACCTCCAAGCTCATCAAATGAAAGCACCTGAAAATTTTCAACAGGGTTGTGAAACAATGCCAAATTAACAGCGAGTCGATTGTTCAGCCAGGATGACTTGAATCCCACTTCATAATTCCATGATCGCTCTGCTCCATAGGTTGCGGTTTCTACACTGCCCGCCCCGAAGTTGGTTCCCGGTGGTCTATATCCTCTAGTAATGCTGCCGTAAGTCATCATGTCAGGATTGAAGCGATATTCAATCACAAAACGAGGTAATAGCGCATCTCCATCTTGTTCAATATTCCTGAGTGATAGTAATGACAAATCTGGCGGACCAGGAATTCTAAGTGTACGTTCAAAGCTTTCTAACCTGCTGGTAGTCGATTCATATCGTAAACCAGTTGTCAGTGTCAGCGCGTCAATCGGTCGATAGCTGATCTGCCCAAACACCGCAAGCGTGTTGGCGCTTACCCCGCTATTTGATAAGTTGAGCGTACCGGCAGGAAAAGGAACCCCCAAGAGGGTTGTCGCATCATTCCCAAAGCGAAAACCATTATCTACCGAGTGAAATTGGCTGGACTCATAATATCCACCCAGCAACCACTCAAAGTGTTCTGCCGTTTCAGGAGATTGTAAGCGAAATTCCTGACTAAATATCGAGGTGCTGAGTTCATCGAGTACGCGCACAACGGCATCTGCTGTAGTATAGTCTCCGTCAAATTCCAGATCGTTTTGTGAGAAGCGGTGAGCCGTAATCGAGGCGAAGCGAAAGTCAGAATGATTGTAAGAAATTTGTAAGGATTGAGCATTGGTAACCAAAGCATTAAACCCATCAACATCTTGTTCAGTTTCAAAGGGATTAGATTGACCGAGCGGCACATAGGCACTTGCCCCATCTCGATACGCTTCAAACGATGCATTCAGTGCAATTTCCCAGTCTTCCGATGGTATCCATAACAATTGAGCGCGTCCGGTTCCCCCCGATCGCTCATTAACATCTGTGTCTAAGAACGTGTTGCGAAGATAACCATCTCGTGAGCCGTAGTTGCCAGACAAGCGAAAGAAAAGCTGCTCCTCAATCAGAGGGCCACTGACGCTGGCTCTTAAATCCAGATCGTTATAGCTGCCATAGCCGACAATTCCACTAAATTCAAGAACGTCGCTGGGTCTGCGCGTGATCAGATTGACAACACCCGCCAGAGAATTTCTACCGTAAAGCACACTCTGCGGTCCCCGCAACACCTCTACCCGCTCTAATTCTGGCAAGTCTACATCCAGAAAACTGGCGAATCCATAGGGAACTCCGTCGATGTAAAAATCAACGGGATCTCGACTAGCGATTACAGAAGAATTGGAAAGACCTCGAACGCTGTAGATTGCAAAGGAGCGATCGCCACTGGGGAAAAATGAAAAATTAGGTACGTTACGAGCAATCTCTTCTAGCGACGTAATGTCTGCATCTTCAATCTCCTGTTCGGTCAAGACAGTAACGCTGAGTGGAACATCCTGAATATCCTCCGGCGTTTTCTGGGCCGTCACAACGATGCTGATTGAGTCTTGTGCTTCATCAGCTGCCGCTTCGTCTTCTGTTTCAGAACTAGGGGATAGACTAAGGATTAACTGTTGTGCGTCTGTCCTAATCTCCGCCGTAGGGGGTGCATTTAAGCCAGTGATCGCCACTCGCACCTGATTTTCTGCATAACTGGTCACCGTCACCAATGCAATACCATTGATCGGACTATACTGCTGAAACTCGTTTCCATCTGGGAGAGCGAGTATTGCATTGGGAATGTCGGCAATCAAGGCATTGCCGACTGTAACTGGAGTAGGAACGGTTAAATCTCCTTGATCGGTTTGCAGAACCAACTCTAATCCTGTTTCAGTGGGGTTGACCTGCACGCCCGTTACCCTGATCAAGGATTGACCTACTTGCGTCATCCACGCCTCAACGCTGGTGACGGGTTGCTCAGTTTCACTGAATTGCAGAATGTTATGGGTCACTTGCCCGGAGTCGTCTGTCATTTGGTCTTCAGGTTGCGATTGACCAATGACGTTTAAGCGTTCTTCTGTCTGCTCAGCTAGAGCTGATTGAGTTCCTGAAAGCAGAATCAGAACTGTTGCACTAATTAGACCCAGTTCATGGGATAAACGCTCTCTCACCACACGGTTCCTCAAAAATAATGCCTTAGATCAAGAGGCTTGTTGAGAACCATATGCAGAAAGGAACTTGAATTCAACTCCTAGCGGGATTTTTCTAGCCCAATCGGGACTTTAAAGATACTCAACCTGCTGATCAGCTTGACCTGAAAGCCTTTGGGCTGATTCCAAATTTTTTCTTAAAGGCTGCCGCAAACTTGCTTGGATTGGAATATCCGATCGCCAGCGCGACTTGGGTAACACTTGAATCTCCCAATTGCAATAGCCGTCGCGCTTCTTCCATGCGATGGTGATTCAAGTAACCGAAGACAGTTGTATTGAAGACCTGACGAAATCCTTTTTTTAATTTAAAGCTGTTAATTCCAGCTTGCTTAGCTAAAGAGAGCAGAGAAGGCGGATTATCCAAATTGCTAATTAGAATCTCCTTAGCCAGATGAATGCGATCAATATCGTCGGATTTTAGCAAGGATGATGGTTGCAGATAGGGCTGGTGTTCGCTAAGCTGATTTACTTGGAGAGCAATCAGTTCTAAAGTTTTACTTTCCAGATAGATTTGCTTTGTTAAACCCTGATAGGGGCATTGGAGAATTTGATGGAGTGCGATCGTCATGGCAGGTGTAATATTCCCGACTTGCCAGTGAAACCCGGATTGATGGCTGGAAAGAGCCTGCTTGAAGGCAAAGTGTGAATGGTTGCATTATTCTTCTATTAATGCTTCTAGCAAGCGTGAATTGACGCTCAGTTGTATGAGAGAAACCGTTTGTCCGGCTGCCACTTCGGAAATAGTCTTGACTTCCCCTTGAAGCCAACCCGATTGAGTTTCACCCGCATGAGCAATTAAATCGGTTTCCGAACCACGCACGGTCGATCTGAATTTTCCAGCCACACAAAAACTGAAACCAACCAACGGCTGAAGCTGAGCATCAACTATTAACTTGAACGTTTCTTTAACGTCCCATTCGGTGATGGACAGATTCAGGTCGTCTCGTAGATGTACGGAGCGGCTGAACCAGTTGACGAAGGGTTGCTCGAGACTCCATGAAATTTCATCCCCCTCTGAGCGATAATTTACATCCATTTGTTGCTGCAATTCCGCTAGCATTTCTTGGAGATCGCTGTAGGAAAGAGAAATTTCATGATGCCCTAGCATAGTAATTGACCTTCAACAACAGCAGTGCATTACAGACATCAGGACAAGACTAAAGGGCAACTGTTAGCAGAGACCGAAATTGAACATGGTGATGAGAGCCCGAAAGAATAATATGCTATGCATTGTCTAGCTATTGAGATTAATTGTTAATACTATAGCAATCCTAATTAATTTATGAACAAGGTGAATATTGTTCTATTTTAGGAA
>NZ_WVIC01000011.1 GCF_009939295.1 Petrachloros mirabilis ULC683 | reverse complement strand
TCCCAATGTTGGGAGAGGGGGCTAGGGGGTGAGGGCGGATAAGTCGTCGAACTCAGGTTCACTCAGGTGAGAACCGCTATATTTTTATGAATCTCTTTGAGGCTGAATTGAAACCTGAGTCGTCAGTACGGAAGGGGAACCATTTCCGCCTCGATGGGTGCCGGTTACCGGAGCTGCATGGCGCGGCCAGCCGGTGGCTGCTATGGCCACATGATGATCGCTGACTGCGATCCCCAGAGTAGGGTCATAACTGCGCCATCCGGCTCCTGGCAGAAAAACCTCTACCCAAGCATGGAGGGTCTGAGCATAGGCTGGATCGCCTTCTTCGTAGCCGCTGACAAAGCGGGCGGCCAACCCCACTGCTCGGCAAGCAGCCATAAACAAAACCACAAAATCTCGGCAAGATCCTGCCTGTCGCTTCCAGGTGAGGTGGGGCGGGTACGGCTCACCCGTTTCTCGGAATTCGTACTGACAGTGCTGATAAATGCGCTGATTCAGTTCACTGAGAAACTGCACCGTGTTGCCATCAACCCCGTGGGCAATTTCCTGAGCCAACTGAGTGGCCACAGGGTCAGCACCGCCATTTCCCACCCCTGGATCCGCCAGGTAGGAATGGAGTGACCACATTAAGGAACGGGGATAGTCAATGGGTAAATGGGTTGCCCAGGGCTCTAGCACGTAGGCAAAGGGATTGGTGCAGTGGGTGGACACCGTTGAGATGGCGCAAATGCTGAGCGTCTCGGTGGTTTGATCTGACCACCAGCATCGTGTGATCAAGTTGCCCTCAGAATCGAGTTGATCGGTCGTGCCTTGAGGGGTGGGATGCACCTGTAGCAAAAAGTTAGCCAGGTGTTGATAATTGTCAGTGCGCGGGCACAGCCGCAGCAGATGCGGGTTAAGAACGACGGGATGGGGATAGGTGTAGGTAAGGTGATGGGTAATTTGATAGTGCACGCTGGCGAGGAGTGAGGTTATTGGGTTTGGCTTTGGCTGCTGAGGGGCGGTAGGGCCATAAAGGTTTGGTAAATTTTGCCATCTACGTCGTTCATTTGCTGCTGCAAGTTGTCTAAAAACTCGTGCATGCCTTTTTTGATAATTTCTTCAATGGTGAGGTACTCCAGTTCGGAGCGCAATCGTCCTAGGGCACGCTCAACTGGATCGCGCCAGGCTCCAAAGGGGGTACCCGAAATCTGATGCAATGACTGCTCTGTTTGCCGCAGGCAAAAGCGGATTGAACGGGGAAAGGCAACATCTAAAATCAAAAACTCGGCCACCCCCGCTGGGGTAATGCGATGCTGATAGCTACGGCTGCTTTTACGATACATTTCGTAAGCACTGGCGGATTTGAGCAACGCCATCCATCCCAGTTCGTCGATGGGCGTTCCCACATCTTCAGCAGAGGGCAAGAGTAAATAATACTTCACATCCAAGATCCGAGAGGTCTTGTCGGCACGCTCTAGTAGCCGCCCCATATGACCAAAATGCCAGCCTTCATTATGGGTCATGGTGGCGTCCATAACACCGTTAAAGGAGTGGCTGGCCTGTTTGACCGCCGCCAGAAAGTCGGTGAGGTCAGAGAGAGATTGAGTGCCTTGGGCTTTCTCAGCTGCGGTCACCAGCATGTAAAAGTCATTAACCTGTTGCCACATTTCCGATGAGATGGCTTCGCGAACGGAACGAGCGTTTTCGCGGGCAGAGCGAACGCAAGAGACGATGGAGTTGGGATATTGCCGATCAAAGGTGAGAAAATTGACCACCTGTTCGGCGACAAATTCACCGTAGTGCTCGTTAAAGAACTTCAGATCGCCGGTGGTAATGACGAGGGGTTTCCACTGCTGTTCGACGCCGGTGGGCATATCTAGCAGCAGGTTGAGGTTCACATCTAGAAACCGGGCAACGTTTTCGGCGCGCTCAATATAACGACTTAACCAATAGATGGCGTCAGCAACTCGACTCAGCATGGGCGGGGCAGTTTACCTAATGCAGTTCACGTAACATCGTTCCACTAACACAGAACCCAAGTATCTTTGCTGCCGCCCCCTTGAGAAGAATTCACCACTAGGGAACCTCGCTTGAGAGCAACACGGGTGAGTCCGCCAGGCTGGACATAAATATCTTCACCATAGAGGATGTAAGGCCGTAAATCGACATGACAGCCTTCAAAGTTTTCTTCCAGGATGGTGGGTACACGAGATAGGCAGAGGGTGGGTTGGGCAATGTAGTTACGGGGATTGGCTTGGATGCGCTGGGCAAAGTCTTGACGCTCGGCTGGGGTGGCCTGGGTGCCAACGAGCATTCCGTACCCGCCAGCTTCGTTGGCGGCTTTTACCACCAGTTTGTCTAAGTTGTCGAGGACGTAGGCGCGATCGCGCTCCTCCCAACACAAATAGGTGGGCACGTTGGACAAGATGGGATCTTCGCCCAGGTAGTAGCGGATCATTTCGGGCACGTAGGCATAGATCACTTTGTCATCGGCGACGCCTGTCCCTAGAGCATTGGCAATGGCAACCCGACCAGAGCGATAGACCTCCATGAGGCCAGGAACCCCCAGCATAGAGTCGGCTCGAAACACGGTGGGATCGATAAAGTCATCGTCAATGCGACGATAGATCACATCCACTCGCTGCAATCCCTGGGTGGTGCGCATTTGCAGGTAGCCATCCGCAATCACCAAATCCCGGCCTTCCACCAGTTCAATGCCCATCTGCTGCGCTAGGTAGGAATGTTCAAAGTAGGCCGAGTTATAAATGCCGGGAGAGAGCACCACCACGGTGGGATCAGAAATGTGCGGGGGCACTAAATGCAGCAAGGTTTCGATCAAGCGACTGGGATATTCATCTACAGGCTGCACCTCCATCTCTCGGAAAATTTGCGGAAAGGTGCTTTTCATCACCCGGCGGTTTTCTAGGACGTAGGAGATCCCAGAGGGGCAGCGCAGGTTGTCTTCGAGGACATACCACTGGCCGTCGCGATCGCGCACCAGATCAGTACCCGTAATATGGCACCACACCCCACCAGGAGGATTAAGGCCAATACAGGGGCGGAGAAATCCTTTGGCGGAGAGAATTAAGTCTAGAGGAATAATTTTATCTTGAACAATTTTTTGCTCATGATAAATGTCATTGACGAAGAGATTTAGAGCATGAATGCGCTGCTTTAAGCCCCGCTCTAGAAACTGCCATTCCTGGCCGGAAATAATTCGGGGCAGCACATCAAAGGGAAAAATGCGCTCAATGTCCTCGTCTTCGCCATACACATTGAAGGTGGCACCCAGTTTGAACATGGCTTGCTGAGCAGCAAACTGACGGCGCAGCAGTTCCCCTTCGGGCAGGGCATGAATCCGATCGACTAGGGGCTGTACTTCGGGGCGAGGGGTGTTGCGATCGCAGAACAACTCGTCGAAGAAATTGCCAGGCTCGTAGCTGTCAAACCGCATAGGACTCCCATAAATTTCCAAGAAATGTCAAAGGATGCCAACAATACCTATTAGTCATACTATCGATCTCGAAGGGGGGCGTAGCTGTAGCATCTGCTACCAAATTCTCTAAGGCAATGACCACAAGCCGTCAATCTCGACCAGACTGGAGAGGAAATTTTTCTAGCCTTGAAGAGCCATCAAACAGTGTATATTTTTGGTATATCCTCTCTCAGAGGTATTTTGATGAGCACTTACGCCCGAGTCGTCCAATCTGGAAATAGCCAAGCGGTTCGCTTACCCAAGGAATTTCGCTTTGATGTTGATCAAGTGGAGATTTTTCGCCGAGGCGATGAAATTGTGCTGCGTGCCCACCCTGGGAATGGCGCAACTGTTTTTGACGCCCTGATCGAACTCCCAGATGATATCGTCTCAGATGATCGTAAGGATGCGGCTCCACAAAGACGAAACCCTTTGTAAATGGGCATATGCTACTTACTTGACGTCGATGTTTTCGTAGAGATCCAGGATATTGATGGTAACCTCCACGGTTATTAAGGCTAATGACATGCCAGGATCGGCATATTCAGATAAGAGCCATTGATGTGCCGCTGTTTTGACATAGTGTTCCACATGGATACGGTACTGATCAATCAGCAAATATTCCTGGAAGCTGTCCAGAGTACGGTAGGCAGAGAACTTTGCCCCATGGTCATAGTCATGGGTAGATGGGGATAAAACCTCGGCAATCAAGCCAGGGTTGGTCACGGTATCTTTGCGTCCAGCTTGAAGTTGTAAAGGCTTTGCAATCACCATCACATCAGGATAAGTGTAAAGCTGGCGATCAGGAATCCACAGGCGTTGATCCATCGCAAAAATTCGGTAGGGTTTTCCCCGCACAGCCAATTTGAGCAGCGCGGCCAAGTTGATTGCCAGCTCATTGTGATCAGGTGTTCCTCCCGTCATCGGAATAATGACTCCATTCCGGAACTCACTTCGGGTTTCAGCTTCAAGCTCAAGCTCAAGATATTCATCAGGGGTATAAATTCGTTGTTCTAGTGCCTGTGCCATGGGGATAATCAGGGGGGTGAGGTGTAATTCATTCAATACAGCGACTCTTCTCCATTTTGGCGATGGGTATGTCCCCCCCGCCACTGGAGGCGCACCACCTCTTCACGAAGATGTTCACCGGTTTTGCTGGAGACCCGGGTGCGAAATAAGTCGAGACTAACCACTTCATATCCTAAAGACTCGGCCACATCCGCGAGCAATTCCCCGGTGCGAACCAACACCTGCAAGAATGAGGCTTGATCGCCAACCACGTAGGCCAGTTGAGCACCCGGACGTAAAATAGGGCGCAGGTCGGCCAAATGGCGCTTCATGCCCCCGAAGTAGAGGGTCACCACCCGCGAGTAGAGCCGCTCAAATCCTGAGGTTTTCTGGAGTGCGTGTTTGCGCTCTTCAATCGCTGCTGCTACCTCCAGTACGTTGGGATTCTCAGCAATCCAGGCATCATCTTGATCGGCGCTGAAAACGTTGCGGGTGTTGGAGCGCAGCAAAGATTGCTTTAAGTGGCGCAGATCTTGCTGATTGCGTAGGAATCCCAGCAGCACTGATTCTAAGCGGGTGGTGCGCGTATAGTCCTTTTCGTTGGGGTAAGGGGGGGAGGTAATGACTGCATCAATGGACTCTGGCGCGCACGCTAGGCTGAGGCGACGGGCATCGCCGCGATCGCAGCGGGTGATGGCCATGGCTTGCCCTTGCACCTGCCCCAAATCAGCGGCCATCTCAGTTACTTTTAGTTGCCAGGCTGCCAACACATCCGCATCTTCGACTTTGGTGCGGCGAATGCCCACCTCGGGGCCAAATTTGAGATTGCTGGCGGTCTGGACAGCGACATCCGCCAGGGCCAGCTTGCATAAATTTTGCACGAGAGGATCGGGCAACTCAGCGATGGCGTTTGCCAGCAGCAAGCACTGGTGTAGGGGGCGATCGCAGATGGAATTTTTCAGCAGCAGCGCCTCCTGCTCAGGGGTGAAGCGCAGCAAATCTTGAGTGACGGGCTCAGCTATGGCCTGAGCCAACACCCGATCGACCCCGGCCATGACCCTCTCTGGTGTCAGTTGCCAGTAGTTTTTGGTCTGGGAGGCAAAGTGCGCCATAGGGTTGGCCTCAATGCCCATGGCCGGAATGCCGCACTTTTTGGCCTCGACCAGGGTAGTGCCCGTGCCACAAAAGGGATCAAGAATCATCGCATCTGCTGTGAGGCCAAATTGGTCGATGTAGGCTCGCACCAGATGGGGGGGAAAAGACAGAATGAACCGATACCAGTCATGAAAGGCGCGATCGCCCTCATGCAGTTGGTTACGGTAAAAGTTTTGCAGCGTTTGCAGATCAGGAACGGGAGAAACCATGCACGCAGGAGCCAAAGACAAAGGAACCCGATCTTGTAGGGGGCAGCGTTCTCCCAAAAGGGGAAAACGGCAGGCAATTCCCTAGACCTGAAGTTCAAACCCTGGCAGCACAGCTTCGCCAGATAACAACGTGGGCATAGAAACCACCTGCACCGCCTGCCCAGCTCGATAAATTTCAACCTGTTGATCTTGAGGATTGATCAGCCACCCCAGGCGCAATCCACTGGCTAAGTATTCAGCCATTTTAGTCCGTAGCTCTGGCAAAGATTGAGGTTTAATAACGCCACTTGCAATGGATTGGGAGCGTAATTCAATCACAAAATCAGGACAAACGGGTGGAAAGCCAATCTGTTGTTCAGGGGTTAAGGCTTCCCAGCGCTCCTGCCGCACCCAGGCGACGTCAGCCGCTCGGATCGAGCCGAAGGGCAACCGGAATGCCCCTTGGGAACTAAACACCTTGCCCAGCTTAGTTTGCCGATTCCAAATCATCACGTCCGTGATCAGGTCGGCCTCTTGGCTACTGCCTTCTCCACCGACAGGGGACACTTCAACCAGTTCTCCTTGAGCCGTGCGTTCAAACATACGGGTCGGATGCTCCAGGCAAAGCTGCTCAAAGGCTTTCTGGGTTATGGACTGAGTGGGGGTTTGCACCATCGTGTTCACCTCGTTAGTACCGCCATGTCACCCATTTTGTGGATTCATTCTAGTCTCGCTGATGATGCCCAACCAATGCAAGCCGCTACCCCCTAGGCTGTCTCGCGGACTTAGACCAATACTGGAACTCTTCTTTCTGATTTTATGGCAAGTTTTACGACAGTAGATTTTGTGTTGCTTGTGTGGGCTGCGATCGCGCTCCAACCGATTGGCTCTATGGCCTGCCGGTGCCAGGGCTGAACTGTTGCCAAATAGATATTGGGCACCATTTCAATCAGCAGGCAAATATCGCCCGGTTTTGGCTGAGATTGATTTATTGCCAGACATAAATCAAGATGAACAAAATAATCCAAATCACATCCACAAAATGCCAGAACAAAGAGGTCGCGGCCACGCCAAACTCTCCCCCCTCGTAGTTGCCGGGTAGAAACGACCGTCCCAGCATGATGCTCTGGAGCAGCACCCCAGTCATCACGTGCAAGCCATGAAACCCCGTGAGCAGATAAAACGTGCCCCCAAAGACGCCATCGGTGACGCTAAAGGGCAGGCTCCTCCACTCCACTGCCTGACCGTAGAGAAAAAAGCTGCCCATGGCCATGGTCAGCAGCCAAAAGGCTCGAAACCCCCACAGGTTGTCTCGGTGCAGATAGCGCTCCGCAAAATAAATCACAAAGCTGCTGGAAACCAGCACCACGGTATTGATGAACGGGTCGCGGACTTCTAACCCCTCAACACCAGATGGAAGCCAGTTGGCAGCACTGGTCTTGTAGACGGCGTAGCCGACAAAGAAGCTCAGAAAAATGACGCTTTCTGAGAGCAGAAAGATAATAAAACCAAACAGGCGATGATCTTCATGCTCACCACCGTGATCTACGGCAACAGTCACGGTAGACTCAAGGTTCGTTGTACTCATGGGTATGGGCGTTTCCATATGGGTTGGCAACAAGGAAGTCATCGGGGCAGAATTTGTTCATACACCGTCTATTTGTGCGGCGGTTGGCTGGCATCGCCCAACGTCCGGGTCTTCGCTAGAGAGGTTGTACAGGGTGGGGCAGGTAGCCTTGGGTGGTAATGGCGGATTGGTTTGATACATGAGTGTCAGCGATCCCATGGGCAAACCGATTATAACGTGGGGAATTTGCGCGTTCAGCCTAGAGACGCTCTATTCAGCCTCCGTGGGCTATAGCGCCTCTACCGCATCGGCATAGCTGTAGATTTCAATGCCCAGAGCCTCGGCCACCGGCAAGGCTCGGCTATCCACCATGGGCGAAATCACGATCTTGCGGCTAATTTCCCGTTGTTCATGTCTGGCGTAGAAATCGACTTTGCGGCCAAAGATATACATGCCTGCTTTGTCGATAGACGACTTGATTTCGCAGGCAATGGTCAAGCCATTTTTGATAATCAGGTCAAGTTCCACCTGATCGGGACGGCCAAACACGTCCCCTTGATGGTCATACAAATTTAGGTTCAGAACTTCTACTCCAAAGGACTCCTCCAAAATCCCCTTCAGGGCATTGCGAAAACTGGCCTCAGAGGACAACCCCCAACGAGACCCTAGGGCACCGATAGTGCCATCGAACCGTTTATCCAGGCGACGGATTTCCGCTAGTTGTTCATACCACTTGCGATTCTGCTCGTCCCACTTGCGGTTCTGCTCATCCCACTTGCGGTTTTGCTCATCCCACTTGCGGCTCTGCTCGTCCCACTTACGGCTCTCCTCATCCCACTTGCGATTCTGCTCATCCCACTTGCGGTTTTGCTCATCCCACTTGCGGCTCTCCTCATCCCACTTGCGGCTCTCCTCATCCCACTTGCGAGCTTGTTCTTCGCGATCGCGCTGTAACTCGGCCAGAACTCGATCAAACTTGCTGTCTGTTTCCGGTTTGCCGGCATAGTATTCAGAGACAGTTCGCAGGATGAAGTCTCTCACTTGGGGTTCCTGGGCAATGAGTCTGGGAAGCTCTCTCTGAATAGCTGCGATAATTTCGGATTGCTCCATGGCCAGACTTTCTATGGCGTTCCACCGAGTTGACGGACAAAAGCTCTTAGAAGCGGCTTGAAAAGTTTCTAACGCCTTGAACTCGCCTCCTAAATCTCCCATCCTGGGGGACTTAAGAGTGATCAAAGCCTCCCAGAATTGGAGGTTGGGGGGCAATGTAGAGCAAGACTTTAAAGACAGCCTCTTAATCTCTTATTATACAGGGCTGTTTCATCCTAAATTTTGACACTTTATGCATCCATGAAAATAGACTATAGCGGTTCTCACCTGAGTGAGGTACGGGGTGTGGGGGTGGAACCCCCCCGCAGTGGACAGTGCCCCCTGCACCCCATGTACTCCATTGATCTGTAAACCGCTATATCCTGACCCCTTTACAGTTTAAAGTTCTCATTGCCAAGACACCGAAGCTTCCCCAAACCCTGACGGTTGCATGGGCACTCAAAGCTATTGCACGATTGGGCGGATATCTGGAGCATCGTCACAAGACACCCATTGGCATTCAAGTGCTTGGGAAAGGATGGGCTAAGTTAAATGACCTGATGGACGGCTGGCAGTTGGCCACCCAGCAAACTTAGCGGGAAAAGTCAGGTTTAACGAAGTGTTTTTCCAGCCTACCTGCCTCAGCCCCAAACGATTAGCTTTCAATACGCTTGGGTGCAGCCAGAACAGATCGCGTTACACTAAAGTCCACTCTTCTAAAAGTACCTCTATGGTTGCCAAGGCCCTTCGCTGGACAACGAGAGACCTCGAAGCCATGCCAGATGACGGTGGCTGGAAGCGCCATGAAGTGATCGATGGAGAACTCTACGTGACCCGCGCTCCCCATATTCGCCATCAAGGCGCAGGCGGCAACCTCCACGTAGAACTTGAGCTATGGTCACGACAAACCAAAATCGGCAAGTCCTTCCAAGCTCCGGGCGTTATCTTCAGTCCCTATGATGCCGTCATCCCGGATATTGTCTGGGTGAGTCAAGCCCGTCTCGCCAATGGCGTTGATGCTGCCGGACATTTAACGGTTACCCCTGAATTGATGATCGAAGTGTTATCTCCAGGTGAATTGAATCAGCAACGAGATCGGGAAGTCAAGCTAAAGCTCTACTCCCGCTATGGCGTGCAGGAATACTGGATTGTCAGTTGGCAGCATCAATCTGTTGAAATTTATCGCTTGCTTGAGGCTCAACTCCAGCTCTTCTGTACGCTCATGGGTGAAGATCCTCTGACCTCGTCATTACTGCCTGGGTTTAGCGTACCGGTTGGCCAGATATTTGAGTGAGGATGCCCTGCCCCTCACTCAAGCAACCCTCAAGCGTGAGTAACCTGCTACTTCACAAACAGCATTTCCTGGTAGGTGGGCAATGGCCAGAGACTATCGGCCACTTCTCCTTCTAGGGCATCGGCGTAGCTGCGCACCTCATCCATTAACGGACGCAGGGTGTTGGCACAGTAGTGCATCTTATCTTCAGTGGTTGCGAAGTCGTGCTTTTCTAGGGCGGCACTCAACTGATTGATAGTTGTCATCATCGAGCTGGCCAACTCTGATACTGTCTTGGCAACCTCCGATTCCATGGCAATGCCCAACCCTGCCAAGTTGGCCATCGTTGTAGACAGCTTAGAGAGATACTCTAGGGCTGCCGGATAAATCAGGGTTTTGGCCATAGTCACCACTAGTTTCGCTTCCACCTCAATGGAGAGAATATATTGCTCTGCATAAACCTCAAAACGGCTCTCTAGCTCTACTGGGGTCAGCACTCCTGTTTTCTCAAACAGATCTTCAATATATTCTTCCTTAAGGACGGGTAGGGAATCTGCTGTGGTGGGCAGGTTGGAGAGCCCTCGTTCTTCAACGGCCATTTTATGCCACTCTTCTGAGTAGCCGTTGCCGCCAAAGACCACTGCGCCATGGGATAACATCACCTCTTTGAGGACGGTAATGATAGCGGTGCTGAGTTCTACCCCTTGGGCTAGCTCGCTTTCAAGGCGATTGCCAATCCAATCTAAAGAATCAGCCAGCATGGTATTCAGGACAATCAATGGCCCAGAGACGGACTGACTTGACCCCACAGCCCGAAATTCAAAGCGGTTGCCCGTAAACGCAAAGGGAGAAGTGCGATTGCGATCGCCTGCATCCTTGGTCAGGTTGGGCAAAACTGCGACGCCTAAGTCCATGACGCCTTTCTGCGTAGACTCAGTGACCGTGCCTGTCTTGATCTGCTCAAAAACTTCTTCGAGTTGTGTGCCCAAGTAAACCGACATAATGGCGGGTGGCGCTTCATTAGCCCCCAGACGATGATCATTGCTGGCAGTGGCAATGGCCGCGCGCATCAGCGGCCCGTACTTGTGAACTCCCCGGATCACAGCCCCACAAAAGACCAAAAACTGAGCATTTTCGTGGGGAGAATCGCCTGGATCCAGTAAATTGCCCTGGGTGGCATTGCCCACCGACCAGTTGACATGTTTCCCAGAACCATTGATACCGGCAAAGGGTTTTTCATGGAGCAGGCACACAAAACCGTGCTTTTTGGCGGTATGCTTGAGCACCGTCATCAGCAGTTGCTGGTGGTCACTGGCAACGTTGGCCGCTTCAAAAAAGGGCGCGATTTCAAACTGTCCTGGGGCGACTTCGTTGTGGCGAGTCTTGGCCGGAATTCCCAATTTATAGAGGATGCACTCCACATCCTGCATGTAAACCTGTACCCGTTCAGGAATGGCCCCAAAGTAGTGATCGTCAAATTCTTGCCCTTTAGCGGGGGGTTTGCCAAACAGGGTGCGTCCGGCCAAGAGCAAGTCAGGGCGCTGGCTGGCAAAGTTGGCATCCACTAGAAAATACTCTTGCTCTGCACCGCAGCTTGAATTTACAGGGGCTACGTTGGTGTGCCCAAGCAGCTTCAACACCTTGCGGGCAGACTTGTCCATTGCCACGATGGAGCGCAGGAGCGGCACTTTTTTGTCTAGGGCTTCTCCGGTCCAAGAGACAAAGACTGTGGGGATACACAGGGTAGACCCATTGTCGGTTTCCATGATATAGGCAGGGCTGGTGACATCCCAACCGGTGTAGCCTCGGGCTTCAAAGGTGTCTCGAATACCGCCATTGGGGAACGAAGATCCATCGGGTTCTCCTTGCACCAGCACTTTGCCGGAAAACTCAGAAATGACGTTGCCATCCCCTTGTACCGAAATAAAACCGTCGTGTTTTTCGGCGGTTAAGTTGGTCATGGGATAAAAGACGTGGGCATAGTACAGGGCACCTTTGGCCATAGCCCAGTCGCGCATTGCCGTGGCCACTGCATCGGCAATGGAAGGATCCAAGGGGTCACCCGTAACAATGGTGTTTTTAATGGATCGAAAGACAGACTTGGGCAGACTCGCCTGCATTTTGCTCAGGTTGAAGACGTTTTCGGCCCAAATTTCTTCCAGACGCTCCGGGCCGGTTGCTGGCAAAGGTTCTCGGTTGGCAATCTGAAAAACTGCTTGAACGCGGGCTGAATTGCTAGTCATTACTTACATTCCTTCAAGGCTGAGTGGTGCAGACGTTGCTAACGGGGCAGAATAGTGAGACGCTTCTGGTTGGCTGACCTAATGGATAGACAAATAGCTGGCAATCCTAGACCCTATCTCTACGTGAGTTCGACAGCTCTCGTCTGCCCTCACCCCAACCCCTCTCCCAATCCTGGGAGAGGGGCTAAAACGTTGAATTTCTGCTCTGTTCCCCCTCTCCCAATGTTGGGAGAGGAGGCTAGGGGGTGAGGGCGGATAAGTCGTCGAACTCACGTTATCTCTCACTCTGGGATGGTTCACCAGAGAAATAGATCGGCTCTCCTTTTTTTGGGAAAGCCTTTGGCGGTTAGACATACAGCAGTTTCTTTAAGTAGGTAGACAGCATTAGTCAATCAATCAGGAGGCTCTTTTAGAACAAAGTTGGCTCTGTTAGTCTGGTTAGGAGCAACGCCGACTATTGATCACAAAACTGACCAATAGAGTTTTATCTGTCTGATGGTACTCAAAGAATATTTTCAAAAGAGATAGAACGGATACCAAACGGAGAAAAACCAACTTTATTCTGCCGCTTTACCTTTGAGCGGTTCTACGACGAATGGCGAGAGACGGCAGCACAATCCTTGAGGTACCATCGCCAGGGAATTTCGGTTCCCTGGGTAATGCCGATGCGGGTGGTTTGCACCAGCGGGGTAGTTTGCAGTTGCCGGTTGATCTTGGGGGTGGGGTGTTCTAGCCACAGTGAATGGCTGGGGGTCAGGGGTAAGCCCGAATGGCGGCAGTCAATCTGGAAAACGCGGCAGAGCTTGCCGGGACCAGCAGCCTGCCGGATCCATTGTTTGGGGGTCTGTGCCGCTTCGGGGGGAGGGGTGAGCAATTCTAAAGCCCGAATCAACACTGCACTAGCGTAATTATCTCGGTCGGTAACGATATTAAGGCAGTGATACATGCCGTAGATCAGATAAACATAGGCCAGTCCTGGGGGGCCGAACATAGCTTCATTGCGAGGGGTGCGCCGACGGTAGCCATGGCAGGCTGGCTCTCCGGCTTCGTAGGCTTCGGTTTCGACAATTGTGCCGCGCAGTTGGCGGCCATCTGGGAGCTGTCGCACTAGAATACAGCCAATCAGGGCTGGGGCAACTTCAGGGGCAGGATGCGCCAGCCAACTGGGTTCAATGGGATAAGGGCTTTGCTTCATGGCGTTTTTACGCTAAAACAAAGGTGTTGTGAGGGTTGAGTATGGATATTAAATTAATCTTGGTTGGGTTAACGGTTGTTTTTACGATCTTGTGTCTGTTTTTTGGCACTCGCAATGGCTTTTACGATTCTGATGACTACCATGGCAACGGCTCTGCTCATTAAGGTGAGGGGTTGACTGTTTTGCCGGACTCTCCTGACCAGTCGGCACAGTCCGCTGCAACGATGGCGTTGCCGATAGATCTGCCCTGCGCGTCTTTGCAGAAATGTGTGGGGGTCTTGGGGCTAGATGCGATCGCACGTCATCTCTTCATTTGTGCCGATCAATCCCTACCCAAGTGCTGCTCCCAAACAGACAGTATCATTGCCTGGAACTATCTCAAACAGCGCCTCAAGGACTTAAACCTGGATCGTCCCCTGCCGGATCGTCCGAGCTGTATGTTCCGCACCAAAGCCAATTGTCTGCGAGTTTGCCATCAAGGCCCAATTTTGGTGGTGTATCCCGATGGGGTTTGGTATCATTCCGCTACACCCCCTGTGATTGAGCGCATCATCCAGGAGCATTTACTCCAAAACCAGGTTGTGCAGGAGTATGCGTTTTTGGTTCATCCCTTGCCTCCGCCACCTTTGCAAGCATCCCTGTTCAACTCATGAGTGCTGAAGAGGTTCTGGCTGAAATTTTGCAACAGGGGGAGACCGAAATTCCTCTTTCGGCCAATCAAGAAGCGATCCTGAGTCAAGATTTGCTGGCGGATGCAGAGCGGGCAGCCGCCTTTGGGATAACGCCCCAGACAGTGTTGTCGATTGTGAGGGTGCGATCGCAGCATCTTCCCCAAACCTATGCCCTAGTCGCCCCTCTATTGCCCCAGCAACCGCCCGAGCCAATTTTGACCCTACTCTGGCACCTATGGCTGCCCCTCACCGAGCAATTGATTGCCGCCCATCAAGCCCTAGGGCGACCCTTAATTCAAGGCATCTTAGGGATGCAGGGCTGTGGTAAAACCACACTGACCACAGTATTGTGCCAACTCTTGAATTACCTTGGCTACAGCAGCCTCAGTCTCTCCATTGACGATCTATACAAGACCTACGCTGAGCGGCAAACGTTGTTGCGCTCAGACCCACGCCTGATCTGGCGTGGCCCCCCCGGCACCCATGATATCGAGTTGGGCATCGAGATCTTGCAGTCCTTACGCCAAGGCCAACCTCCACCCCGTGGCGTTCCCCGCTTCGATAAAACCTTGTACCAAGGACAGGGCGATCGCACCCACTTTGAACCCATTACCCCCGTCGATATTGTGCTTTTTGAAGGCTGGTTTGTGGGACTGACGCCCCTACCCCTCCAGGTTTTTGAGCACGCCCCAGCCCCCATCACCACCGCCGATGACCGCCAGTTTGCATTGGATATGAACCACCAGCTCCAGCACTACCAACCCCTGTGGAATTGCTTAGATCGCCTGATGATTCTAAACCTAGCAGACTATCGCCTCAGCAAAATCTGGCGCACCCAAGCTGAGCAGGCAGCCATAGCTGCTGGAAAATCGGGCATGAGCGATACCGAAGTCTCAAACTTTGTCGATTACTTCTGGCGAGCGCTTCATCCAGCACTTTTTATGCCAGCCCTCTGCCAAGACGCCCAGCGAGTCAGTCTAGTGATTGAAATTAAAGCTGATCATAATCCTGGCCGTATTTACCGATCTAAAGGAGTCGATGCTGATTGACTGACAAATCTTTTTCCCTCATCCCCCAACCCCTTCTTCTCCCCTTTTGCGAGAAGGGGAGCCAGAGTTAGGAACTAGGCTTGAAGCCCCTCTCCCGCTCTGGGCTACCGTGTACACACAAGTCTTGAAAAGATTCAAAATCTTTGCGCTCGCCCCCCTAGCCCCCCAAGTTTGGGGGGAATATAGTCCCAGTTTTTGTTGATCTCCCCCCAAAATTGGGGGGTCGGGGGGGCTAATGCAGGGTGGAATGGGTTTATCTAGAGCTGTGTGTACACCGTAGCGCTCTGGGAGAGGGGTTTATTTTGCTACCGAACAGAGCGAGCCTGGCGACTGGCCAACCAGTTGTATCCCACCCGCACCGTCAGGTCTGAGTCCAGCAGCCCCGTGGAATTGACAGCCACTTTACTTTGATCCAACAGTCCTTGGATGCGATTGGCGGGCTTGAGCGCCCCCCACTGAGGAATAATTTGGGTATCCGTCAGTACTTGCGACCAGTCTTCACTGGCCAACTCCACATTGTGAAACCCTCGACTGTAGAGATAGTCCACCATTTTATAGCCACCATCTGGATTTCCAGAGGCATTTTGCACCACAATCCTGAGGCTATAGTCATAGGTTGGATCCATAGGAACAACCTCATATCCCACCGGGGGAGATACATCAAAATAGGTCTGCATCACCCGATCCATGCGCTCTAAATCCAGTAACCAGTAGCTCAGTTCATATTCTTCAGCACCACTGAAGCGTCCCGGCAGCAACACCATCTGGGTTTGATCCGATTTAAGCTGCAAACCAAACTGCATCAGCGCCAAAAGCTCACCCAGACTCAAATCGGTATCAATATACTTTTGCAGCACCGCCATCACCTGGGGTAAGCGGGGCAACGTCAGGGGATTCACCAACCGCTTTTGCAGGGCTGCCAACACCATTTGCTGGCGCTGGGCGCGGCCAATATCCCCAAGATCATCTTGCCGAAAGCGCACAAATCCTTCAGCCTGCTCACCATTGAGAACCTGTTGACCGGGCTGTAAATCAATGGTGAGTCCCTGGGTCTGATCAACGTAGTACATGCGTTGGGGAACATGCACTTCTACCCCACCCACGACATCCACCAATTCCCGAAAGGCTTCGGTATTGACGCGAACATAGCGATCAATACTCACTCCGTTGAGAGTCTGGCTAACCACATCCAAAGCCAGCTCTGCACCACCATACCAGTTGGCATGATTCATCTTAGTGGTGCCGTATCCCGAAATATCGACCTGGGTATCCCGAGGAATCGACAAAATACTGACCTGATCTGTGCGGGGATTAATCCGCACCAAAAGCATGGTGTCACTTCGGCTCTGAAAAGCTTCTGGTGAATCGGGCGGCGCGTCAGGGTTATCATCAACACCCATCACCAAAATATTCACCGGACGGGAGACACCATACTGAAAGCCCTTGCGAAAGAGATCTGAAATGGCAAAAGACCCATCCGCCGCATTACCCGAATCAGACGGGATGGGAACCAGCATCGCCACACCCGCCCCCAAAACCGCTGAAATCGTCACCACTGACCCAAACAGCACTCCCCAAATCAGCCACCGCATCACACCTCGCACTTCGCGCCCTCGCGCAACCGTTATTGACTGATTCACCGGGCGGACACGATCCTGTCTAGACCGTCGCCCCGTCGACCCCACACCTCTAACCACAGGAACTTCCTTGCAGCAACATCAACATGCGACGTATAACAACTTTGAGGGTTCCCAGCATCGCAACGCTATGATTCTACACAATCCTTACTTTCATACAAGTGCCTAGAGGCGCTTTAAGACCATTTGGGTGTAAATGTCAGACCCAATTCAACCCACTATCTAGAGGATCTATGCAAGCTGTCATCATTGCCGGAGGCAAGGGAACCCGTCTGCGACCCCTGACTGAGCGCAGCCCCAAACCTATGCTGCCCATTTTGGATCGTCCTTTTCTCACCTGGATGGTCGAACGCTGTCGGGAGGCTGGGGTCACGGATATTTTGATGAATATTCACTACCAAGCCGCCCAAATCGAGTCTTATTTCGGCACAGGTGAGGCGTGGGGAGTCCAGATTCGCTATATCCAGGAACACAGCCCCCTCGACACTGCCGGAGCCATGAAATTGGCCGAACCCTATTTTTCGGGAGCCCCCTTAATTGTCTTCAATGCCGACATCTTGACCGATCTAGATCTCAACGCCCTCATGCAGGCACATCAAGACACACAGGCCAAAGCAACCCTAGCGTTGGCTCGCGTTGCCGACCCCACCGCCTTTGGCTTGGTTGAATTGGCAGACCCTAAAAACCCTCACAGTGCCACCCAGCCTGTTGTCGCCTTTCGAGAAAAGCCTACCGCAGAGGAAGCGGCTGCCCTCGGCATTAACACCATCAATGCAGGCACCTACATCCTCAATCCTGAAGTTTTCTTGGCATACGAAGCCCGGCAGCCCCTGAGTTTTGAGCGCACAGTCTTCCCTAACCTACTTCGAGATCAAAAGCCCGTCACTGGCTTGATCTGGGCAGGCTACTGGATGGATCTAGGCACCCCAGCCAAATATTATCAAGGGCAATTAGATATTCTCCAGGGACAGATGCCTTGGAGGTTTGAGACCTCTATCCAGAAGCCCATCCCTCAGGTTTGGGTCAGTCCTTCTGCTACCATTCATGCCGATGCCCAGCTCGCTGGCCCTAGCTTTATCGGTGAACAGGTGCGCTTGGGGGCTGGTGCTGTCATTCCTGCGGGCACTATCGTGGGCGCCCATTCGTTCATTGACCATCCCCTCACCCCAGGGATGTATCCGCCGGGCACCTTGGTTGTGTAGCATTTGAGTTTAGCGGGGTTGCTTGAAGTCACCCCTATGCACAGGGAGCCTCGACGATGCCCAAAGAGCTGGCTTTTACTGCCCCAGAGACTCAAAGATTGTTGCTTGCTTAATATTCTGTTACAAAGGAGGGGAATGCTGTGACAGAGGCTCCTACATGTTTGGAAGCTTAAGTGACTTCAAGAACGCCAACCAGACTGACTTCGGTGAGCAACTGCTCAACACCGTTGCCAGTCAGTCCCTCCGTCGGTTGTTCACCGAAAGCGATGTTATTGATGTCACCATTCGCTGTTATCCCTCTAGCAAGCTGTTGCAAGGTAGTATTGATAGCTTCAAGATGCATGGACAAGGGTTGGTGATCCGGCGAGAATTCCGCACGGCTGAAATGTCTTTTGAGACAGATGCCATCACCTTGGACTTTGGCTCCATTCTCAAGGGACAAATTAAGCTGAAACAGCCCGCTCAAGCCATTGCTCAGGTGAGCTTGACAGAAGACGATATCAACCAGGCCTTTACGGCAAAGTTGGTGCGCCAGCGGTTAGAACATGTAGAGACCCCAGCACTACTGGCATTGTCAGGGGATGAACCTGTTACTTTTTCTCAAGTTTCTCTGCAACTGCTGCCCAATAATCAGGTCAAAATTTTTACCCAGGCGACCCTACCTCACCATGGGGAAGTACCTACGGCTATCATTGCCACACTGATGGTAGAGCGACGGCGACGGATTGGATTTCAGAACGCTATTTTTCAGCCCGATCAGATTCCAGAGGCGCTCCATCCCATTTCTCAGCGCCTAGGGAAGGCACTCGCGGAAATTTTAGACAATATGGTCGATCTGGAGCGCTTTAATCTAGATGGTGTGGACTTGCGGATCAATCGCCTGGAAACTCAGGGACAAAATCTCTTGTTTAGCGGCTACGCTCAGATCAACCATTTTCCTAAGCAGGGTTAGCGCCCCTTGCCCGCGTGACTATGCTCCTTAAGTCTGTCAGTATTCCACTTGTGGATGTCAGCTTCTAAGAAAATTTTGGCGAGAGGGGCTTTTAGCGGCTACTCCATAGAAATAGAATGACAGAGATAGCAATGTGTCATTCTTTTTTCATCCACCATGTCAAAATTACGTTCTCTACTCTCCTGGCTTCTGGCTGGGATCCTAGCTCTAACGATTGCAGGGTGTGGCGGCTCTGCGACGGTGACCCCTCCCCCAACCTATGGAGCCGACGAAATTACCCAGATTCAGAAATATGCGCCCAGTATCTTAGCCACCCATGAGCGCTTTGATGAGTTGCTTACTGCCATTGATGCAGCAAACTGGACTGAGACTCAAAATCTGATGCGTGGGCCCTTTGGCCAAATGCTACAGGATATGAATTATCTATCGTTGCATTTGCTACCCGAGGATCAGAAAGTGGCACGGCAAGCCTCCCGAAGTATTTTTGAAGACTTTGTGCGGATTGATCGAGCTGCGGCTGATAACAATATTGACGCTGCTGCACGGGCTTATGATCAGGTCTTGACAGATTTCGAGCAGTTTGTGCAAGTTGTGCCTGAGGCGGCTCTCGCTCAGGCCAGCGCCTCTGAAGTGACACCTCCTGCCCCAAAAGCGGCTGAAGCTACGCCGGAATCAGCACCGGAACCTGTGGCTGAATCCTCTGAAGTTTAGTGAGCCCCTTGAGCTAGGCTACGGTGTAACACATCCCGACCCTCGCCCCCTCAGTCCCCCTCGCCCAAAAATGGGCGAGGGGGAGAGCCTTAAAAGACTTCAGGGGGCGTGCAAGGTCTTTCAACTCGTCATAGAGTTAGGAAGTAGCAGCCATTGATTTCGCTGTTGAGTGTGATACAGCGGTTTACAGATCAATAGAGTACATGGGTGCAGGGGGCAGTGCCCCCTGCGTGGGGGTTCCACCCCCACACCCCGTACCTCACTCAGGTGAAAACCGCTATAGTTTCTCAGGACAAACCAAGCTCTGCTTCTCTTCTAGCTTGTGTTCCGCAGCTTAGAAGTTGTGTCAGTCAACCAGGGACTGGAAGCGTGATATGAAAGGCAAAGAGTTCTACGTTTTAATTGAGCGCGATGAAGATGGCTTATACGTTGGCGAAGTGCCCCAACTCAAAGCCTGCTATAGCCAAGGAGAAACAATAGATGAATTGATGACTAACATCAAGGAAGTTATTGAAATGTGCCTTGAAGAGCTAAGTGAAAATGAATCAATAACTGAGTTTATTGGCATTCAGAGGCTGATTGTTTAATGGCCAAGTTGCCCAGCGTCACCGCAAAAGAACTGATTTCAGCTCTAGAATCTATTGGTTTTCAAACGGTTAGGCAAAAGGGTAGCCATGTGCGTATGCACCATACTGATGGTCGTACCGTCACTATTCCAGTACATACTCGTCAGGTCATTGGCAAAGGTCTACTCCTTAAAATTCTTCGCGATGCTGAGTTAACAAAGGAGGAGTTAATTGAACTTTTACAGTAGGACTTGCGAGGTCAGCTCCGCCAGTTGCCCAGCGGTGAGGACTCCGGCACGGCTCAGCAGATCTAGAGCCTTGTGCTCGGTTGCACTCAGACCCACGCGATCACTTACGGCGGCATGGAACATCAGAGTACGAGCACTCAACATTTTGTAGAGATATTAAGTGTTGCAAAACAAATTAATTTTTGCTTACACAGGTAGGGTTGATTGATTAAGCTTGCAATATATCAACTCGTAATGATTCAATTTTAATGCTGACTGATTGAGTTCCTGAGCCCAAGAACTATTAGAGAACTTAGAGCCATGGGCAGGTTGCATCGTTTTGAAAGTAAAGGCCGTTTAACTCTGGCAATCTGTCGCGCTTCGTCTTAGAAGATGTGACGGTAGGTTACTGCTCTAGGCTAGGGTCTCCACTCATTAATCTCGTAGTTAAGAAGGGCTTAACCGATGTTAAATACGAGTAAGGAGCTGGACAAGTGTTGTTAAATCATGAGGGCAAGCCTGTTCCTAAAGTAAATTTTCGGATGTTTTCGGAGGTGGGTTGGCACGATCTTTCGACAGCGGATCTCTTTGAACATAAAACTATAGTTGCTTTTGCGGTACCGGGCGCTTTTACTTGCCCATATTCACCTCTTCAGTTATTAGGATATAATGAGTATGCCAAGTCATTTCGAGCAAACGGAGTTGATGATATTCTCTGTTTTTCGGTCAATGATCCATTCTCACTGGCAGCTTGGGCTGAGGCAGAAGGTGCCAATCAGGTGCGCTTTATTCCTGATTTGAAGGGTGACTTTACCCGTCAGATGGGGATGATGGTCAACCTTTCTGATAAAGGGATGGGGTATCGCTCGTGCCGCTATTCCATGCTGGTGAAAGATGGGGTGATTCAAAAAATGTTTGTAGAACACGATGGCGTTGAGGCAATGCCTGTGGTTTCCAACGCTGAGACCATGCTGGAGTACATTAACCCAAATGCCGAGAAGCCTGAGCAGACGGCTGTGCTGATGCAATTGTGGCGGACGATGCTCTCTGCCTAGGGGCAAGTGGCGCAGATCAAGCCAAAGAACATACCACGATATTCGATAGGAGAAGACTATGAGCGGCGAAAGCAAATGCCCATTTATGGGTGGACTCCAGAAAGTCCCGGCTGGCCATGGCACATCTAACCGGGACTGGTGGCCGAATCAGCTAAATCTGAGGATTCTCCACCAGCACTCAAGCAAGTCCAATCCCATGGATGAGGCGTTCAACTATGCTGAGGCGTTCAAAAGCCTCGACTATGCTGCTCTAAAGGCAGATATCTTTGAGCTGATGACCACTTCTCAGGACTGGTGGCCAGCCGATTTTGGCCACTATGGACCACTCTTGATCCGCATGGCTTGGCACAGCGCGGGCACTTACCGCATTGGCGATGGTCGCGGCGGCGGTGGCACTGGCAACCAGCGGTTTGCGCCAATCAATAGTTGGCCTGACAACGCCAACCTAGACAAAGCACGGGTGCTGCTCTGGCCAATCAAGCAAAAATACGGTGAGAAGCTCTCTTGGGCTGACCTGATGATCTTGGCGGGCAACTGTGCCCTGGAGTCGATGGGATTCAAAACCCTAGGTTTTGCGGGGGGACGCGCAGATATTTGGGAGCCTGAAGAAGACATTTACTGGGGCTCTGAGCAAGAATGGCTGGGCGATGAGCGCTATACGGGCGATCGCGAGCTGGAAAACCCGCTGGGCGCTGTGCAAATGGGGCTGATCTATGTGAATCCAGAAGGCCCGAACGGTAATCCTGACCCGGTGGCCTCAGGGCGAGATATTCGTGAAACCTTTGGCCGAATGGCCATGAACGACGAGGAAACGGTGGCGCTGACCATCGGCGGACACACCTTCGGGAAATGCCACGGTGCGGGAGATGCGGCGCTGGTGGGTGCGGCACCCGAGGGTGCCAGCATCGAGGAGCAAGGTCTGGGCTGGAAAAGCAGCTTCGGCACTGGCAAAGGGGCTCACGCGATCACCAGCGGCATTGAGGGAGCCTGGACTACCAACCCGGTGAAGTGGGACAACAACTACCTTGAGAATCTGTTTGGCTATGAGTGGGAGCTGGTGAAAAGTCCGGCTGGGGCGCATCAGTGGGCTCCTAAGGACGGAGCTGGTGCGGATACAGTCCCCGATGCCCACGATCCTACTAAGCGCCATGCGCCGATCATGACTACGGCAGATATGGCCATGAAGATGGATCCCATCTATGAGCCGATTGCGCGGCGCTTCCTGGAGCACCCAGAGGAGCTGGAATTGGCATTTGCCCGAGCTTGGTTTAAGCTCACCCACCGCGACATGGGGCCGCGATCGCGCTATCTCGGGCCAGAAGCACCTCAAGAAGACTTTTTGTGGCAAGACCCTATCCCTGCGGTCACTCATGAGTTGATTGACGAGCAGGATATTGCCGCGCTCAAGGAGAAGATCCTGGCATCGGGTCTGAGCATTGCCCAACTGGTTTCAACGGCTTGGGCATCAGCATCCACCTTCCGTGGCTCCGATATGAGGGGGGGTGCCAACGGGGCGCGCATTCGGCTGGCACCCCAGAAAGATTGGGAAGTGAACCAGCCCGCCCAACTCGCTACCGTGCTGCAAGCCCTAGAGGGCATCCAACAAGAATTCAACAAATCTCAGTCCGGTGGAATTTTGGGCGGGATTCAGCGGGCGTTCAACAAATCTCAGTCTGGTGGGAAGCAAGTTTCGCTGGCTGACTTGATTGTGCTGGGCGGCTGCGCTGGGGTCGAGGCGGCGGCCAAGAAGGCTGGATACAATGTCACGGTTCCCTTCCAGCCAGGACGCACCGATGCCACCCAGGCGCAAACAGATGTGGAAGCCTTTGCCCCCCTCGAACCAAAGGCAGACGGGTTCCGCAACTACCTCAAAGAAGGCCAAACCCTCTCGGCAGAAGAGTTACTGGTGGATCGGGCACAGTTGTTGATGCTCACTGCCCCTGAAATGACGGTGCTCATAGGGGGGCTGCGGGTTCTGAATATCAACTTTGGTCAGACCCAGCATGGGGTTTTCACCCAGCAACCTGAGACGTTGACCCATGATTTCTTTGTGAATCTGCTCGATCTAGGCACAACCTGGAAGGCAACTTCTGAGACTCAAGACTTGTTTGAGGGGCGCGATCGCAAAACCAGCGAACTCAAGTGGACCGGCACCCGAGTTGACCTCATCTTCGGGTCAAACTCACAGCTTCGAGCCCTGGCCGAAGTCTATGGCTGTGCAGACTCACAATCGAAGTTTGTGCATGACTTTGTGGCGGCATGGGACAAAGTTATGAGCCTGGATCGCTTTGACCTCAATTCATAAACAACGCCAAGGCTGAGAGGCGGTTTGAAAAGTTTCTAACGCCTTGCACTCGCCCCCCAAATTCCCCATTCTGGCGGACTTAAGAGTGATCAAAGCCCCCCAGAATGGGGGGTTGGGGGGCGAATGTAGCGAATGGGAAGCCCTTAAAGACAGTCTCTGAATCGCCAGAAAAACTCACATTCTCCGCCAAGCGCGAGTGTCGGGAGTCTATGCAGCTAATTAAAGGACGCCTTTTGAGCTAGGAATAGACTGCTGACGGCGAGGATCGAGTTCAACCGCCATCCGCAATGCCCGCGCAAACGCTTTAAAGGTCGCTTCAATAATGTGATGGGAATTGATCCCATCCAATTGACGAATATGCAGGGTCATCTGGCTGTGATTAACCACCGCCACAAAGAACTCTCGTACCAGTTGAGTGTCGTAGGTGCCCACTCGCTGCGAGGGAATTTCTAACCCGTAGCTGAGGTGGGGCCGCCCGGAAAAGTCCAGTGCCACCTGTATCAACGCTTCATCTAAGGGGGCAATAAAGTGGCCAAAGCGTTGAATGCCCCGGCGATCGCCTAAGGCTTGGCTGAGCGCCTGTCCCAGGGTAATACCTACATCTTCGTTGGTATGATGGTCATCAATGTCTAAATCTCCCGTGGCTGCCACCTGCAAATCAATAAGCCCATGGGAGCAAATCTGATCCAGCATGTGATCCAGGAATGGCACCCCGGTTTGATTATTGCCCTGCCCTTGCCCATCCAGATTAACCTGCACAGTTACATCTGTTTCTCCGGTTTTACGGGCTACCCGCGCAGCACGAGTGGGCTGGTGGAGATCAGATAACGTTGGGGGGGCAACATTACGGGTTTGCATGGGGGTCTTTACTGGGACTTTAACTCTTTAATTATCCCTGCTTCCAAGTCATTCTAGGAAGTTTACCGAGAAAAGTCGCGCGTTTCAATGGAGCTACCCGGCACCAGGGTAGCAAAGCTGCTGATCAAACACCATAGGGCGATCGCCAAACGACGACTGGGGGTGAGTATGGATCGGTTTTGGACAGTGTCTTTCATGGTTATCGCTCCTGATCATCACTTCGTGGGTTCGCGGTCTTCAGAGGATTCGGGTAGCAGGTGGCCGACCAAGATCTTGAGGAAAAAGAAGGGCAGGAACCACTCCAATCCGGGAGTTGGGGTGAGCCAGTAGCGATCGCCCAGCAGGACAACCCCAAACAGCCCCAGAGCGACCGAGCGCTGCAATTGGCGGGGGGAGAACACAATCATTGTTGCTGCCAACAACAAATACCCGGCCACTAGCCCCAAAAAAGCCCAATCCCCACCCCGAAACAACCCAGCGATGACCCCAATATGAACAACATGCAAGGCAACAAACCCCAAATGCTGCTGCCATCCCTGACTGGGGCGGTGATACCACCGCTTGGCCGACACTGTGGCATTGGTCAGCACACCCCCCATTAAATCCAAACCCAACAATGCCATCAAGCCCAGTTGCAGACCCGTCCAGGGTATCGGCAGGGTCAAGGCATAGACAGGAGCCGCTACCAGTGCCGCCACAGCGGGAAGAAATTGCAGCCCTAGCTCTGCGGAGGTGGCTCCCGGCCCCGCAAAGCGGTCGAGCCAACCCCCCCAACCGGAACGGGGATGAAGTCGTTGCTCTTGAGAATGCTGCTGCACAGTATCCATGGCTTGCCTTATAACAGTTGTTATGTAACAAATAACAACTGTTGTGCTAAAGTGTCAAGGGTAATCTTAATTCTTCTGTGTCGTGATGGGTCAGCGCGATCGCCGCTACGAAGTCTCTGAAGCTGCCTGGCGCGTCATTGTTCGTGAGGGGCTAGACCGCACGAGTATGCGAGCGATCGCCCATGAACTGGCCTGCACCACGGGGGTGGTGACCCATTATTTTCGCGATAAGCAAGACCTCATTCTCTTTGCCCTGCATCAGGTAACTCAGGCGTTGTTGCAGGGGATGAGGGCGGTGCAGCAGCAGCCCCTAGGGTGCGATCGCTTGGTGGCAATGCTGTTGACCTTTCTGCCCTTGGATACCAAACAGCGAGACATTCTGAAGGTGTGGGTCGCTTTTCTGGGTTATGCGGTCGGTCGCCCGGAACTAATGGCGGAGCACCAGCGCAGTGCGGGGGAGTTACGAGCCTTGGTGATGGCAGAACTCCAGGCGTTGCAAGGGGCGCAGTACCTGCGGGCCGACCTTGACCCAGCGGTGGAGGCCAATGCTCTGCTGGCGCTGGTGAATGGCCTCGGGTTAGACTCCCTGATTCAAGCCCAATGCCTGAACCTGGAGCAGCAACAGCAGGTCGTGCAGCGTTACGTGGAGAGACTGCAATGAAATAGGATAGGGCATGATGCTTGTGGGGGTAGCCTTCTGCTCCAGTAACATTTTGTTGCTCGCATTCCAGACCAATGGTTCATTCACCCTTCTCCACCCGCTTGGCCACCCCAGCGGATTTGCCCGTGATTGAGGCCATGTTGTTTGAAGCCTTTTTCTGGAGTCCAACCTACGAACGGCCCATTTTTGAGGAATTCCGAGAGCATCCCGAGTTTCAAAAGCTGGTCGCCAACTGGGGCCAACCTGGGGATCGGGCGGTCATTGCCGAATGGTAGAACCAGCCTGTCGGGGCAGCTTGGTATCGCTTTTGGACTGAGCGCTGCCATTCCTACGGCTTTGTGGATGCGGACACCCCTGAGGTCGGGATGGGGGTACATTCTGACTATCGGGGGCGCGGCATCGGTCGGGCGTTGTCCAGAGGGTGAGGCGTTGAGCATGGCTTGTGTACATCCCAGGGATATCAAATAATCGGCTGCGGTCTGGGTGAGGGCACTGGCAATTCCCTGCCGTCTATAGGCTGGTACGACATAAACCCCCCAGATGTAGCCATCACAGCGATAGTCGCTTCGAAACACATTGGGATAGAGTCCGGCAAACCGCTGGCACCCGACAGAGCCGACGACCTGATCTGCGACTTGAGCCACAAAGGCTTGATAGGCTAGGGTGGCGCGAGCCTCGATGATAAAGTCGAGCACTTGGGTTTCCCAGTCAGGTGCAATTGCATCATCAGGAATCTGATTGTCCCGCCACATCTGATAAAAGTGTTGGGCAATCAGGCGGTCTTGCTCCGAGGTGGCAACTTGAATATTGGAAGTTAACGTCATACGGTACTGAGTTTTGGGATTTACGCAGGGATGACGATCAGAACAATCGCCAGCAGATACCCCGCCAGGGTCGGCAACATGGTCAGGGTCATGCCAAAGGCGCGCCCTTTTGCCCCGCGCTGATCACGACGATAGCCCCTAAGGAATAACAATCGCCCCACCCCAAACAGCACCACTGCTGTCACAATTAGCGACAACCAGGAACCGCTGAGCCGGGTAGCCAGAGCCAGGTAAGCCCCAACCGCCAGCACTGCTTGCTCTAGGGTGTTTTGCAGAAATGCTACCGATACAGCAACTTTGTCACTGGGCGGGCCAGAGGCCGCTCCGCCCACATCCGCCACGGATTTGCGCCGCCCGGTGGAGACCATCATTACCCCAATCAACACCCACAGCAATACAAACACACTGGCCTGGAGGGCAAAGGCCAGTCGGTTCACCAGCTCAGTTGGGAACTCAAACAGCAGTGGCAAGGTGATATAACCCAAGCCAAAACAGAGCGCACAGAGCAGCAGCGACAGGGTGCCGGCTCGCTGAATGGCACGCTCCTCCTGGTGCAGATCGACTCGCACGTTGGATGGTTGGGTCATGGGTCTTCTCCTGGTAAATCTTCTGGCTGTAATGGATGGGCAGCCTCAGTCTTGCAGGCGCTTATGTTTCTTTTTCCATTTCTTGAATGCTTTTTGATAGTCGTCATGGTCAATCCACTTGAAGGTTGCCGCCGCATCGAGCATCACGACCATCCCCCAGCCTAGCAGTGGATAGAGACTCCAGGGATGAGAATCTGGGGTGACGATGTTGAGCCCCACCAGAAAGGCGTTGACAATCATATAGGTGATCCAATGACTCTTGAAGTCCTGTCGCTGCTTGCGGTCAAAGGAGCGTCGCAGTTCTGCCTCCTGCTGCTCAGCCAACCAGTCGCACTTGGCTTGCTCCAGATTCGCTGGGCCAATGCCCAATTCCTGGGCCATTTCCCCTAGTTGAGCTTCTGAAAATTCGTTGTGATGCTGCTGGGCTAAAGCCCGCCCCAAGATGGCCTGGACATCACTGGCTGTGTAGGGATAGTCCATAGGGAGGTCTCCCAGTTGCTATAGCTACGCTGCTGCTGACTCTATAGTACGGTGATGTAAGGTCGAAGAGAGCGCCTGGTTGCCTCAGTGAAGATGTCAGTAGTTCTGCTAGTGTCGGGTACAGCAAGGCAGAAGTAAGAAGGCAAAAGGGATTGCAGGCCATGAAGCGACTGCGATCGATCAAAACATAAAGTCCTGTCCCAAGATGGGATTTAGCGGACGATGCTACATGGGATTCCGCACCGATTGCAGTATTAAGCGTGTTCTAAAATCTGCTGCTTGATTAGCATGGTACTTGGAGCGACTGGACTCGCTCCATCCACTGAGCCAACCGCAGTCCGTAGCGTTCGCAACTGAGGCGATCTCCCGGATGTAGCGCTGGGCCACGCTCAAAATCCATTGGGCTTTGCCCCATCACCCCTAGGTACGACCCCATGCGGTTGACCCCATCATCTGATTGCCGTGCCGTGCAGTCAATATCCCCTGGATTGACCCAAACCATTGCCTGCTGGGCTGCCAGTACACTGAAATAGATGAGCGTGTTGAGCTTATCGCCACTGAGAGCCGAACCGTGGGTAAACCCGCCCGCGAGTTTGTCTTTCCAGGCTTGCTGTATCCAGATTTCACTGCTGTGATCTGCGAAGGCTTTGAACTGGGCAGCGACGGTGCCCATGTAGGTGGGGGAGCCAAAGATAATGGCATCGGCGGCCTGTAGATGCTGCATATAGTTGTCATCTCTCCAGCGACCCTCTTTAATTTGGGAGCCGTGAATGCGAAGCAAGTCAGCCTCAAGTGATGGGGATGTTCTTCATGAAAATGGGGCGTAGGAGGATAGAGGGTGGCATGCATCAGCAACTGGGTTCCTATCCCGGTGTTCTAGGACAAACAGACGGGTGAGAATTACGATTTTTCAGGTCAAGTGCATTCACACGGTGATCTTCTGGGTACTCAGTGTGTGTGTCCTGTATGCCCTGTTCAGTGGTTTTTCGGGGCAGATCACAAGATGGAGGTGGGTTGCCGTAGGGTTGGTGCTGCTAGAAAGTGTTGTCCTGATGGCGGCAGGCTGGACATGCCCGTTGACGCTGCTGGCTGAGCGCCTGGGGGCAGAGCGGGGATCTGTGGCGGATATTTTTTTGCCGAAGTGGTTTGCAGACCGCATTTTTCCGGTGTGTGGCTCGATGTTTGGGGTTGCGATCGCAGCCCTTTTATTCCGAATGCTGCTGAGATAGACTGAGCCAGAGCACCATGGCGATTTCTAAAACCTACAACCCCAGAGCCTCGCAACGCACGGACTCATTGGCACGCATCCCCACTAAAACAGCTTTGCCATCTTTGACAAATAGGGGTCGCTTTAGGAGCATGGCATCTTGGCCAAAGGCCGCAATCCACTCGGCATCCCCCCAGTCTTGTTTTGTGTCACCTAAGGCTCGGTAGGATTGACCGGAGGTATTTCGTAGGGGACGTGACCCTAGATCTCTCACCCATCCCTGGATTTGTTTCGGGGTGGGGGGGTGTTCTTTGGTGTTGATAAATTCGTAGTCAATGTTGCGATCGCGCAACCACTCGAAGGCTTTTTTACAGGTACCGCAGTTAGGAATGCCGTAAACTTGCAGAGTCATTGTGAGGGTTAATTAAGTTGAGAGGACAGTTGCCTAGACTTACACAGTTTGGCAGATCACCTGTCGCATTTGGCGCATATTGTTCGGCAAGTCCTGACGAATGGCTTGCTGTACCCACACCCCTGGAACCGGAATGTTCGGGATAGCCCGCACCGTATAGGTGAGCACAGTTCCTTTACCGTAAGCTTTTAGCGTTAAGTCAGCAGCAAAGTCTTTGAAGCTGCCTTGCTCAAAGCGAAATTGAATCTGCTGTTGAATGGTCTCAAAGACCCGCAGATAGACCTCTACCTGGGCTGAAAACAAAAAGAAGGTTCGTCGTGCCACCTGGTAAAGTCGATGTCCTTGAGGAGAACGCTGGATATTCCGCTCCAGCAGATCGCTCTGCACAATATCAGGAAAATATTGTACCCAACGGGAATAGTTGGTCAAATGCGTCCAGACCTGCGATCGCACCACCGGCAAATACATCCGAGCCTGGGCTGCTCCTCCACAGAGCTGATAGGAGCGGCCTTCAACCAAAATTTCACCCTGGAGCAGTGCAGTCAAATCCTGGCGACTGAGAATTAGAGGCGCAGAAGGCGGGGGTTGAGTCACAGCAGTTTCCATTGCACTTAACGTGAGTGTACCCAAGTCTGGATGGCCAGAAACAGATATAAACACAGACACCTTGATCTGGCAAGTTGGCTTGAGTCAATTTGGGCTCATTGGGATACAAAGCAACTATAGATCAAGGGTCTAGAACTTGGATCACCCAGGGGAACAGACTGGGGCTGCACATGGGGCTGCAAATAGGCACTCAAGAGTGCTTTTAGCTCGTCATAACACAACTGACGCTGGGCAGGATCCCTTTGCAACGCATCCAGTAATAGGGTGTTGTAGCACTGATGCACCGTTCGAGAAAGCCGCAACCCTTTCTGCTGCGTCAAATTAGGATTCCAGCGTTGCAGAAAAGCTGCAAACTGATGCACCATTCTTTCGCTAAAACGCTGATCAAAGAGGCGAAATAGCTCTGGAGAGGTAAAATATTGCAGATAAACCAGGCGCGGAATCGGCTCCTGAAAGTAGGCAGCCAGCGTTTCCACCATTTGGTCTATAAAGATAGCAAAAGATCCCTGAAAATTGGCTTCTTCAAAAAGCTGAGTGAGGGTTGCCGTCAAACCAGCCATGTGTTGGGCTTCCAGAGAGTGAAACAGAGACAATTTATCTGGAAAGAACTGGTATAAAGAGCCCACAGAGGTTTGAGCACGAGCCGCAATAATGTGGGTATTAGCAGCCTCGTAGCCCATTTCTGTAAAGACAGCAGCGGCAGACTCTAAAATTTTTCTAACTCGCTGTTGGCTGCGTCTTTGCTTAGGCTGACGGCGCATGAGATTTACCGTCGATGTTGACATATTCATAGAATCTAATGTACGAGCTAACCCTGAGTTGACACTCTCTCAGTAAAATTATGTTCTAAATTCTAGCCCATAACATCATGATTGCCCATCGTCAAAAAATAAATTTTTTCATAATAAAAACCATGAATTGCCAAGAGATTGCACCAGGCCACCCAGGAAAACCCAAATTCAATCCCGCTTCCTTGTAACCCATTTCTTATCGGGTGCATTCCACTTTCGTAACCCTCACCCTAAACCTCTCTTCCAGAGCGAGAGAGGGACTTTGAATCCGGCTCCCCTTATCCCTTTTTGGGCTACCGTATACACACAAGTCTAGAAAAGATTCAAAATCTTTGCGCTCGCCCCCCTAGCCCCCCAAGTTTGGGGGGAATATAGTCCCAGTTTTTGTTGATCTCCCCCCAAAATTGGGGGGTCGGGGGGGCTAATGCAGGGTGGAATAGGTTTATCTAGAGATGTGTCTACACCGTAGTCCTTTTTTGGAGAAGGGGCTGCGGAATGAGGGGCAACTTGCAAAATTGAGATGCACCCTTTCTTATCCCCCTACTGATCACAGGATCCATCTGAACAGTGTTGCCAACCGCCCCCCAGTTCAGAGTGGCTAAGCTAGCATCAAAAAGGGGTGGGCAGACTTGGGGTGCCACACCCAAACGGCAGTTACCTACGAGTTGAGGCAAGTATTATGGTTTCAAACATCTACGATAGCGATAAGCGTAAGTTACTCTCAGCACTCTGTCACGGGTCAATCTTCTTTAGTGCCTTGGTGCTATCTATTGGGGTGCCCTTGGTGGTTTTGTTTGTATCCGATGACCCAGTTGTCAAGGAAAATGCCAAAGAAGCCATTAACTTTCATCTGAACATTTGGTTTTATGCTTTGGTGGCTGGCGTGATCGGGTTCTTTTGGTGGACTTTGATTTTGCTGCCGGTCATTTGGATTGTCAGCGGCTTTTTGCTGTTTATGAGCTGGATCATGCCCATCTTGGCCATTATGGGTTGCCTCAGCAATCCGGATCAAGGCTATCGTTATCCTCTGATTGTGCGGCTTGTGTGACACCTTCACTCAATCCACAGTTTCAGGGTGAAAGCGCCCTGCCCCCATTGAGATAGGCTTCCTTGGCATTCAAGCAAAGCCTTCGCACAACCACATCTCTTTCTGGCTTAGGGGGTTAACTGCCCCCTAGACAATGTGCTGCCCTCCTTCACCCCTACGGTGTACATCCATCTCTGAGTCGAACCTACAAAATAATTCTTGACAGACCACCCAGTTGACAGGACAAGAAATTAAAACCACATTACTATATAGTAATTAAGCTAAATTCTAGAAATCCATTGATGAGGGCTGCGGTCATGTTGTTTCGTCAATTGTTTGATGGCGATACTTGGACATACACCTACCTCATTGCCGATTCCCAAACCCAGGAAGCGGCCTTGGTGGATCCAGTTTTGGAGCAAGTTGAACGAGATATTCAACTCCTCAAAGAGTTGGGGTTGACATTAAGGTTTTGTCTAGATACTCATGTTCACGCCGACCACATTACTGGCACCGGTAAGCTGCGTGAGTTGACGGGCTGTGAAGGGATTGTACCCGAGAACGCCCAAGTTGCCTGTGCCAGTCGTTTAATCCAAGATGGTGCGGTTTTGAACATCGGCAGCGTCCAGATTCAGGCCATCACCACCCTGGGGCATACAGACAGTCACATGGCTTACCTCGTCAACGGCGATCGCGTCTTAACTGGAGATGCCCTCCTGATTCGCGGCTGTGGACGGACTGACTTCCAAAGTGGCAATCCGGGCACCTTGTATGATTCCGTCACCCAAAATCTGTTCACCCTGCCCGAGGCCACACTGGTTTATCCAGGGCACGACTACCGAGGACATACCGTTTCCACCATTGGCGAAGAAAAACAGTGGAATCCTCGTTTTCTCGGGCGAACCCGAGCGCAGTTCATTGAGTTTATGAATCAGCTTGACTTGCCCTATCCCCAAAAAATTATGGAAGCGGTGCCTGCCAACGAGCAATGTGGTATGGCAATTCCTAGTTGAGTGCAGTACAGCCTAGTTGGGGTGTGGGGTGTGGGGTGTGGGGTGTGGGGTTGATCTTTGCGGGAATCTCCAATACCTGTGGGATGGCAATGCTATTAGCCAAACTACCCTACAACCCAAGAGTCTCGTAAATGGGGATAATTGTTAGCGAGTCTCGCTGCTGAACTTGCTGGCAATGTGCAGTTCCTTGAGTTGTTTGAGATCTACTGAAGCAGGGGCTTGGGTGAGCAGACAACGGGCTTGCTGAGTTTTGGGGAACGGAATTGTGTCTCGAATCGACTCCTCGCCCGCGAGGAGCATCACCAGCCGATCTAGGCCGTAGGCAATGCCCCCATGGGGAGGCGTGCCATACTTAAAGGCTTCCAGCAAAAATCCAAACTTGTTGTGGGTCTCTTCGTAGGAGAGACCAATGGCCGCAAAGACCTGTTCTTGGATGTCAGATTGATATATCCGCAGGCTACCCCCACCAATTTCCAGACCGTTGTAAACCAGGTCGTAGGCTTGGGAGCGGGCTGTCTTGAGATCCCCTAAATCCTCTGGGTGGGGAGCGGTAAAGGGATGGTGCAAAGCTTCTAGGCGCTGTTCATCGTTGTTCCACTCAAAGAGGGGAAAATCCGTGATCCAGAGCAGATTTGTTTTCTCGGCATCAATGAGTTGCAGCTCATGGCCTACCCCTAACCGCAGTCGAGCCAAGGAGGCATTCACTATGGCGGTGGTATCGGCTCCAAACAGAAGCAGATCGCCGCTCTGGGCTCCAGTGCGAGCCAACAGTTCTGCCTTGTGCTCAGGGGTCAGGTTATCTTTGATGGCTCCAATGGTGTCAATGTCGCTGTGATCTCGAACGCGGATATACGCTAAGCCCTTAGCACCGCCTTCACTGGCTTCTTGGAACAGATCACCACCGGGTTTGATGCGGACGTTGGAAATGGCTGCGTTCCCCCCTGGGATGGACAAAACTTTAACCACGCCGCCCTGGGCAATGGCGTTGGCAAAGACCTTAAATCCAGAGCTGGCAAACAGGTCGGAAACATCCACGAGTTCCAGGCCAAAGCGGGTATCGGGTCGGTCTGTGCCATAGCGAGCCATGGACTCAGTGTAGGTGAGTCGCGGGAAGGGGCGGGGTAAGTCCATGCCTTTAACGGCTTTGAACAGGTGGCAAATCAGCTCTTCGTTGAGCGCCAAAATTTCCTCTTGGGACATGAAGCTCATTTCCATGTCCAGTTGGGTAAATTCTGGCTGACGGTCGGCACGCAGATCTTCATCCCGGAAACAGCGCGCGATTTGGTAGTAGCGATCAAATCCGGCCACCATCAAAAGCTGCTTGAAAAGCTGGGGTGACTGGGGCAAAGCAAACCATTCGCCAGGGTTAACACGGCTGGGAACCAAATAGTCTCGGGCTCCTTCTGGGGTGGAGCGGGTGAGAACTGGGGTTTCGATTTCCATAAATCCCTGCTGGTCTTCGAGGTAGCGGCGCAGGGTTTGAATGACCTGAGTGCGCAGGTTCATGTTGCTGCGCATTCGCTCCCGGCGCAGGTCAAGGTAGCGGTATTTGAGCCGCAGGTCTTCGCGCACGGATTCACTCTCAGCCGTGGAGACTTGAAAGGGCAATTGCTGCTGGACGGCATTGAGAAGCTCGATGTGGTCGGCGTAAATTTCAATATCCCCGGTCGGCAGGCGAGGGTTGAGAGACGCCTCGGGACGCTGGGTGACCCGGCCTTGAATTTTGACTACGTACTCGTTGCGCAGGGAATCTGCCACCAGATAGGCCGTGGGAGTTCGTTCCGGATCACTGACGATTTGGACAATACCACTGCGATCGCGCAAATCTATAAAAATAACCCCCCCATGATCACGACGCCGATCAACCCAGCCATACAGGGTGACAACTTGCTCTAGATGTTCGCGGCGCACTGCGCCACAGTAATGGGTTCTCATGATCGGTGGGGTACAAATCGTTTGAAGATAATAAAACGTCCTGAGCCATCAGAACATATCTTTTTGCAGACCCAGCCTGCAAACTCAATCATTATCGCAGGAAGTCGGAAAAGTAGGGTTGCATTGGCTGGCTAAACGCCAGACTCGAAGCAGTCTCCAAGGGCTAAACGAATGCCATTGGCAAAGTCCCAGCCAGACTGTCGGCGCTTACCCGCCAGTTGAACGGTGGCCAGTAGCAGTGGCCCTGCTCCGGTTTGCACCACAGGGCCATGGCCTTTGGCTAGGTGAATCACAGTGCCAGGGGGCTGGGTAGAGTCGAGGGGCACCGAGGTTGACAGTGCTTGCAAGGCAGCAGGGAGTTGGGGCAAAACCGCAGCATCAAGGGGAACGGTGGCCAGCACTTTTAGGGGTTGCCCTCGGTATTGAGTCACGCAATGAGGGGTAAAGCCACGCACTTGATTGTGGAGTGCGATCGCAGCCCGTGACCAATCCAAACTAAAATCTGCCTTGTGAATCAAGGGGGCATAGCTAGCCAGCGCCTCTTCTTGGGGCGTGGGGTGCAGGGTGCCTCGCTCCAACTGCCACAGCGTCTCAACCAATAACTCCGCCGCTTGGTGAGACAACCGCATCGCTAAATCCTGAGCATTCTCAAGAAGGCCAACTGCCACCGAATCCTTGAGCAATATGGGTCCGGTATCCATACCAGCATCCATGAGCATGGTGGTCATTCCCGTCACCGTTTCACCGTGATAGAGCGCCCACTGAATCGGCGCTGCCCCTCGATACTGAGGGAGCAGCGACCCATGGCCATTAATGCATCCCCAGCGCGGCATCCCGAGAATTTCTGGCGATAGAATCTGGCCGTAGGCCACCACCACAAAAGCATCTGCTTGGAGTGCCGTCAAAACAGCCAGGGTAGAGCGATCTCGCTTCACCGACTTGGGCTGCCACAGGGGCAAGTTGGCTGTCACTGCCACCGACTTCACCGGAGAAGGCAACTGCTGATTGCCTCGACCACGACGCTTGTCGGGTTGAGTTACCACACCTACCACCTCAATCCCAGGCTCAGCTATCAACCGTTGCAAGCTGGGAACCGCAAATTCAGGGGTTCCCCAAAATACCACCTTGAACACAGACTTCTATGGAACAGACGCCATTGTCTAGCCTAGTGCCCCTTTGGCATCCTCGATTGGGAATCTTCAAATCTCAACAAAATCATGGCAGATGCGAGCCAATTCTGCGCCTAGAGCTGCTGGGTCGGTGGCATAGCATCCAGTTCAGGAGCCTCTTCAACTCTTGTGAGAATTTGCTTTAAGGCGATCAATCCTTTCTTGACTTGCCGCGAAACCGTAACGGCGCTGATTCCCAATCGCTCTGCCGTTTCTTTTTGGGTCAAATCATAGAAAAAGACAAACTCCAGCACTTCAGAGGTTCGTTTTTCCAGTTTAGCCAGCGCCTCTTGAATGCGAACCTGGTCTTCTTGGGCGAGCTGAAAGCTACGGTATTGTCGATCGGGCAACAGGTCACCTAAACTGGATGACTCGCTGTCGTCCGTCTGCATGGGGGCATCCAAGCTCAGGAGAGAGCGATTGCGCACCGACAGCTTCACGTCTTGCCACTCCGCTTGGGAAATGTCTAGAGCGGCGGCTAATTCTGCATCTGTGGGGAGGCGGTGATGCTGCGCCTGCACTGCACGGGTGACCTCAGCCGCCTGACGCTGAATTTGCTGCCAACGGCGGGGAATTCGTACCTGAGGGCTCTTGTCTCGTAAATAGTGTTGAATCTCACCCCGAATATAGGGGATGGCAAAAGTACTAAAGGCGTTGCCTTTGCAGGGATCAAACCGCTCAATGGCGCGAATCAAGCCTAGGGTTCCCACCTGCATCAGATCTTCAAAGCTCTCGGTGGTATGGCCAATCCAATGATGAGCTTCCTTGCGCACCAGACCTAGGTTCAGGTGTACTAATTTGTTTCGGAGATCGGTATGGGGGCACTGCTGATACTGTTGCAAGAGTTGGAGACTGTCGTGTTTTACGTCTTTTGCAAGCGTGACTGGCATGTTGGTGACGAGAGGTTTGAGGGGAATTGACCTCTCTCTAGAGTACGAACCCCAGTGCAGCGACAGCATCCGAGAATTCACTGATGTTGATGCTGTACCCAGCCAGTCTGGCCTAGAGCTCTAAAGCTAAGTCTGGCTCAACAAAGACAATAAATATTTATTTCTCAAGAAAAAACAAGTTACGAATCGGGTGTTTTTCTCTGCATAAAATTTGTGACTAAGGTCATCTGTAAATCGTAGGCAAGTCACATGCAAATGAAGAAATCAAAACTACATTGAAATACAGAATTATCAGCGAAAATTTATTTTTGCATTACACGCAATTTTACTTTTCAAAGGAGAAAAAATATGTCTCAATCCAATCCTCCTCAATCGATTCGCCAAGTTGCCAAAAACGTGGGTCAAAGCTCAACCCAAATTGCTGGCAACAGCGAGAAAAGCTATAGCATTAACATTAGTCTACTGGTGTCCGTGTTTTTCATCAGCATTGCGGCTGCGAGTGTCGCTTGGGCACTCGCGGTTGGCTCCAATCCCAATCCGGTTGTGCCGCCTCTACCCGCTACACCCCAGGAGGATATTGGTCATGACTAACCCACACATCGTCCAGACAGGTCAAGCTGGTAAAAATTTAGTTCAAGTTGGTCGTGACTATGTGAAGTATATTTCTGTCAACATTAGCGCTGGCAATTGGGGGGTTATTTTTGTTAATGGAATAATTTTCGCCCTGGTTATTTTAGGCACAGCTACGGCTGCACGAACTACAGTTAGGGTTGCTGAGCAAACATTGCAGAGCCTGGGGATGCTGCCGTCTGACCCAGAGCCGTCAGCGTTCTGCTCACCTCAATTGGGATTAATGAATCTGCAAGTTGCACGGGAGGTAAATCGCCTCAACGGTCAGGACAATTTGAATGTCGGCATCCTTGACTTTCCGGATCCAATTGTGATTTCAGGCTCTCCAGGGCCTCAAGGTGAACCAGGATCTCAAGGTGAACCAGGGCCTCAGGGTGAACCAGGGTCTCAAGGTGAACCAGGGCGTCAGGGTGAACTAGGGCCTCAGGGTGAACCAGGGCCTCAAGGGGAGCCAGGGCCTCAAGGTGAACCAGGGCCTCAAGGTGAACCAGGGCGTCAGGGTGACTCTGAGATTATCCCTTAAAAGCTTGCGGATCTTAGTCCTCTTTTTATGCTAAAAACCATCCAAGGCATTTATCAAGATGGGAAAATTCAACTCACCGAGCTACCACAAGATGTTAGCGATCGCTCCCAAGTTCTCGTCACTTTTGTTGATCCTGACGTGAGTTCGAGGACTTATCCGCCCTCACCCCCTAGCCCCCTCTCCCAACATTGGGAGAGGGGGAACAGAGCACAAATTCAAGGTTTTAGCCCCTCTCCCAACATTGGGAGAGGGGTTGGGGTGAGGGCAAACGAGAGCTGTCGAACTCACGTTGATCCTGACAAGATCGATCCGGTTAAACTACGCCAACTGATAGATCGGTTGGAGACAATTGAGGGGATTCAGCAAGGCTTTGAAGAACTGAAATCTGGTCAAACTCATCCCATTGGGGATTTCGTTCAAGTGTTTATAGGTCGTACCCGAACAAATTGGGATTGACCTCAGTGACTTTTAAGTCTGAAAAGCCATACTCAGCCCAGCGCCGTTCAACCGTTGCCGCCACATCGGGATCAGATGTCAGGGGCTCTCCCCACGGATGATTGGTCTCCGGTGGCATTTTGGTGGTGGCATCAATGCCCATGCGACCCCCAAGACCCACTTTTTCGCTGGCAAAGTCAAGGGTGTCAAAAGGCGTCTCTGGCAAGATAAACACGTCTCGGACGGGATCGACTTTGGAGGAAATCGCCCACACCACTTGGCGGGGATCGCGAATGTTAATGTCTTTGTCCACCACAATCACAAACTTAGTGTACGTGAACTGGGGCAGGGCGCTCCAGAAGGCCAGGGCGGCCCGTCGCGCCTGACCGGGATAGGCTTTGTCGATAGAAATAATGGCGGCTTTGTAGCTGAGGGCTTCCATGGGCAAAAAGAAGTCCACAATCTCGGAAACCTGTTGTCGCAGGATGGGGGTATAGATGCGGTTGAGGGCAATGGCCATCATCGCTTCTTCCTTGGGAGGGCGACCGCTAAAGGTGGTGAGGTAAATGGGATGTTTACGGTGGGTCAGACAGTGAAACCGGATCAAAGGAGAATCTTCGACGCCGCCGTAGTAGCCCATGTGATCGCCGAAGGGGCCGTCAGGCAAAACTTCGCCAGGGGTAATTGTGCCTTCCAGAATAAATTCGGCATTGGCAGGTACTTCCAGATTCACGGTTTTACATTTGGCTAGTTTAACGCCGGAACCGCCATAGAGTCCGGCAAACAACCACTCTGAGAGTTCCACTGGAATGGGGGTGGCCGCCGCCATGATGATTAAAGGATCAACGCCGAGGGCGATCGCAACCTCTAATTTTTTGCCCTGCTCTGCTGCCTTGCGCAAGTGTCGCGCCCCGCCGCGCACCGACAGCCAATGTACCGTCATCGTATTCGCAGACTGCAATTGCAGCCGGTACACCCCCACATTGGGAGTTCCCGTCTCACAGTCTTTAGTAATCACCAATCCCAGGGTGATAATTTTGCCTGCATCCCCAGCATAGGGACGAATCATCGGAATCTGATTCAGGTCGAGGTCATCGCCCTGGATGACCACCTGTTGACAGGCGGGCAGCAGATCACGCCCTGGCTTAGCGCGAACCACATCAAACAACACCTTGCCAAACTCAACAAACTGGGACAGGGTCTTCGGCGGCTTGGGCTGCTGGAGCAGCCCAAGCTTGCGACCGAGATCTTCGAGTTCCTCGGGGCGCTCCATTTTCATAGACCAACAGATGCGCTCTAAGGTCCCCATCAAATTCACCGCCACTGGATAGGGGGAGCCTTTAACGTTCTCAAATAAAAGCGCTGGCCCCCCCTGCTGCAACATGCGATTGGCAATTTCGGCAATCTCCAAGTCTGGATCAACCAGAGCTTGAATTCTTTTTAATTGACCTCGCTGTTCTAGTTGCTGAATAAATCCTCGCAAATCTCGCGCCATGTTCTCGCCCAGCCCTGTCAACACTGCCTTCCATTTTGACATCGGAATGCCCTCACCCCAACCCCTCTCCCAAGCTGGCTACGGGGTACACGCATCTCTGAGTCGAACCCACAATGCTGCATTTGCCCCAGAGGTCAACCCCCAAGGTCTCCCTCTGGGGCAGGCCACAGCAATCGCAAGCCCATTCCGGCAAAGCCAATAGCAGCGAGACATTTAAGCATCGGGACAGGTAAGAGGTGGCCAATTCCATCCCCTAATAACACGCCCAAAAAGCTAGCCAAAATCAAAGCGGTTGCAGCGCCCAAAAAAATAGCCCGGGGATGTTGACAATTGCCGCTTAGAGAAATAGCAACCAGTTGACTTTTATCTCCTAGCTCGGCTAGAAAGACCACGATAAATGAAAGGCTTAGTAAGTTCCAGTCCATAGTGGGAATGAGGTGTTAGCGAGATCAGAAATTTTGCTAGAGTGACTGCACTGAGGCAGTTACCATTTAGGTATTACAGTGTGTTTAAGACCGTCATGACAAATGAGACTGAATGGATTCCGATTGGGAAAATTGTGGCTGCCCAGGGGCTCAAGGGAGAGCTGAAGGTCTATCCAGATTCTGACTTTCCGGAGCGATTTACAGAGCCAGGTAAACGATGGTTGTTGCGCTCTGACCAGTCTTCACCTGAAGCGGTGCAGCTGGTTAAAGGACGTGCTCTGAGTCACAAAGGACTCTATGTGATTGAGCTAGAGGGGGTGTGCGATCGCACCCAAGCCGAAGCCCTCAAAGACTCTATTTTACTCGTGCTCGCCAGTGATAAACCCCACCTAGCCCCGAACGAATATCACATTCAAGATCTAGTTGGACTCTCCGTCTTTGAGCAGACCACTCAGACCCACATCGGCACCGTCATCAGTCTTGTCAATGCCGGCAACGATCTACTAGAAGTGCAGCTTGCCAACAACCCAGATATGCAAGTATTGATCCCCTTTGTCAAAGCCATCGTGCCCGTAGTGGACTTAAACCAGCATCGGATTGAAATAACCCCTCCCAAAGGACTGGTGCCAGGATTTCTTTAAGCTGCCTTCAGTCTGGTCTAGCCATAGCACAGGGGGGGTAGATAGAAACCCACCCCCCCTGTGCTATTTTTTGGACTATTTTTTGCTGAGAGAGCCTATTTTTTGGTAATTCGCGGGGGTTCCCGGAAAAATATGGCAAAAAAGAATAGGGCAATGGTGCAGGCAAAAATCAAAACGTAAGCAATACTTTCCATAGTTGAGCTTCCGCAACCTCGTACTTCAGTCTAACAAGAGATTTCAAGGTTGGCTCAGTCTCGAAAAATCATCTCGAAAAATCTGCACCAACCTTGTCACCTCAGCCTAGAGACCTAGATAGGCTCTCCACGGCGAGTCGATTTGTCTCCCACCTTTTGGAAGAAACCCCACTCCACTTGCTCTTCCGACAGCTCGGGGTCAACCCCAGCAAACACATCGCGGTACAGAGTCCGTGCCCCGTGCCAGATATGGCCAAAGAAGAACAGCAGCGCAAAACAGGCATGTCCAAAGGTAAACCAACCGCGAGGACTGGTGCGGAAAATCCCATCAGATCCAAGGGTTTCTTGATCGAAATCAAATGGCTCACCCAATTGAGCTTGACGGGCATACTTCTTCACCAAAGCAGGTTCAGTGATAGTTTTGCCATCCAAAGCCCCCCCATAGAAGGTAGCCTTCACACCCTTTTGCTCAAAACTATACTTCGACTCAGCCCGACGGAACGGAATGTCTGCGCGCACCACCCCATCTTTATCCGTCAAGACCACTGGGAAAGTCTCAAAGAAATTGGGAATCCGGCGCACATACAGTTCTCGACCCTCGCTGTCCTTAAAGACCGGGTGTCCTAACCAAGCCCGGGCAATTCCATCACCGTTGTTCATCGCACCCGTACGGAACAGACCCCCTTTAGCTGGGCTGTTCCCCACATAGTCATAGAACGCCAGCTTTTCTGGAATGGCTTCGTAGGCTGCTTCAATCGTGCCACCTTGAGCTACAGTGCCCTGAACCCGTCGCTGAATCTCTTGTTGGAAATAGCCACTATCCCACTGGTAGCGAGTCGGGCCAAACAGCTCAATTGGCGTAGCTGCACTGCCGTACCACATGGTGCCAGCGACCACGAAAGCCGAAAAGAACACCGCCGCAATACTGCTGGAGAGCACCGTTTCAATGTTCCCCATCCGGAGCGCCCGATACAAGCGTTGAGGAGGACGTACAATCAAATGAAACAAGCCAGCAATAATACCAACCACCCCTGCGGCAATATGGTGAGCCACAATACCGCCTGGATTAAAGGGATTAAAGCCATTAGGACCCCAGTCAGGCGCTACGGGTTGGACACTGCCCGTCAGCCCGTAGGGATCAGAAACCCACATCCCAGGCCCAAACAGACCTGTGAGGTGAAATGCACCAAAGCTAAAGCAAAGAAGCCCCGATAAGAACAGGTGAATCCCAAACATTTTGGGCAGATCAAGGGCAGGTTCGCCCGTACGGGGATCTCTAAAGAGCTCCAAGTCCCAGTAGACCCAATGCCAGCAGGCAGCCAAAAACAACAAGCCCGAAAGCACAACATGGGCGATGGCAACGCCCTCAAAACTCCAGAAACCTGGATTAACAGCCGTTTCACCCGTAATACTCCAGCCACCCCAGGACTGGGTGACCCCCAAACGCGCCATGAACGGCAAGACAAACATACCTTGCCGCCACATGGGATTTAGCACCATGTCACTGGAGTCGAAGACCGCTAACTCATAAAGAGCCATGGAGCCGGCCCACCCCGCAACCAATGCTGTATGCATCAAATGTGTTGCGATCAATCGTCCTGGGTCATTAATTAAGACCGTATGGACTCGGTACCAGGGTAGTCCCATTGACTACGCTCCTCCTCTAAAACATCTAATCAGTTTTACTTGCAGCAGCTCATTTATTAACCATTGTGCGCCGACACCATCAGAACTCGATCCCCGTTCAGGGGGATGTTGCCTCTGGGTCAGCAGCCTTAAGCTAAAAATTGCACCTAATGAGATTCATTGAATCACAATTTGGGGCTTGCTTTGAACCCCAGGGCATTGAACCGGGTGGGCACATATACAAGCACCCCGCCAGCCATTTGTGCCACGGAGACTCACCAGACAAAACCCCTTCACTAGGCGAATCCGAGCAAAGGAGTGTCTTTAATGCAAATCCTGAGAAGCATTACCGTTGAAGTATAAAGTATATAAAGAACTGTAACTAGTGTTAAAACTGATTGCAAGAAAGCTTAACGTTTCGACAATTTAGATCGAGCACCCTAGATTGAGGAGGACAAAGGATGAGCGACTCAACAACCATGGACAAACAACCCCCAATGACTGGAATGGCAACCATTAAGTTTTTAAACGAAGATAAGGACGTGACGGTAGCCAGTGGTGCCAACTTGAGGTCTAAAGCCCTCGATCATCAAATTGATCTGTATACCTTAAAGGGCAAGCTGTTCAACTGTGGCGGCTACGGACAATGCGGTACCTGTGTTGTGGAAGTGACCGAGGGCATGGAAAACCTCTCTCCTCGAACAGAGGTAGAAAACCGCAAGCTCAAGCGCAAGCCAGAGACCTATCGACTGGCTTGCCAAACCTTAGTCAACGGTTCAGCCTGCATTAAAACCAAACCTTAGTTGTGCAAATTCATCCCAAGTTGCCCTGCTTGTGGCCTCAAGGGAGTGGTATTCTAAGGGTATTCATGCCGAGATGAGATTAAAGTTTACCGCCATGGAAGTTAACAACTTAGGACTCATTGCAACAGCGCTCTTTGTCTTTGTCCCGACAGTCTTCTTGATTATTCTCTATGTGCAAACGGCTAGCCGAGAAGGAAGCAACAGCTAAGCCCTGAGCCTGAAATCACCCAGAATAAGTCGATGGGCTTGGTTTTGATGATTGAGGCTGGAAATGAATTAATTTTTGGATTAATGAGCTTGGGTTTCTATCGCTGAAAACAGGCTCTTTTTTCTGACAGGTCAACTCAGCCTAGAAGCCGGCGTATCAATAAAGTCTATAGCGGTTTACAGATCAATGGAGTACATGGGGTGCAGGGGGCGCTGCCCCCTGCGTGGGGGTGGAACCCCCACACCCCGTACCTCACTCAGATGAGAGCCGCTATAAGCTGAGTGACATGATTCTTGAAACTGAGGCAGCAAACCCAAAACCAAGGTTAGCGGCGACTATTTTCGCGGGGCTTGGCCTTGTTGACTTTCAATTGACGCCCCATCCATTCGGCACCGTCCAAGTCAGCAATGGCCGTATCTTCATGGGCAGATTCAATCATGTCAACAAAGGCAAAGCCGCGCATCCGCCCCGTTTCCCGGTCGATGGGCAGCACAACTCGCTTGACGGAGCCATATTCAGCAAAGACTTCTCGAATATCGTCTTCGGTAGCCTGGTAAGACAAATTACCAACGTAAATGGTCATAATTGCACTCAGTTAATCTCACATTGGATCGTGGGTACAGTGCCCTGTGGAGCCAGCTTTACCATGACTTGGAGGCTGTCTGCTCAGAGGGTGAACAGCACTGAACTTAAATATTTTCTTACAATAACAGGCTCACGGGCTGTTTGCTTGACTACACTGGGTCTGCTGTTCAACTAAAAAGACGGGTCGGCAAAAAGAAGCTCCGGCGTTGGTGCACCTTGGGCAAATCGAGCCTGATCGGGGGTGAGTTAGGTAGAGGGCGCGAGTGCTGGTTGAGCATCGGCGGGCAGTCCCATCACGGTATTGTAGAGTTGATTGTAGGCCAGTGCTGAGCGATCCCAGCTAAAGTTGGCCTGCATCCCTCGTTGTTGTAGGGCTTGCCAGTAGTCAGGGTACTGAAACCCCTCCCAGGCTCTCACCATGCAAGTGTAAAGATCTAGCGGTTCATAGCGATCAAAGCAATAGCCCGTGCCTGACTGATGGCTGGGGACGTGATGACTGACCGTATCTACCAAGCCCCCCGTGCGACGCACAATTGGAATGGCACCATAGCGCAGTGCCATCATTTGGCTAATGCCACAGGGTTCAAAGCGGCTTGGCATCAGGAAGGCATCAATTCCGGCATAGACCCGTCTTGAGAGGGTATCACTAAAGAGCAGTTGCGTTGACATCCGCCCTGGATAGCGAGAGGCCAGTTGCCACATTTGGGTTTCATAATAGCGATCCCCCGTTCCTAATAAAATGAATTGGGCGTTGGTATAGGCCAAAAACCGATCCAAGACCTGAAGCACTAGGTCAAAGCCTTTTTGCTCAACGATGCGGGTAATCATCCCTAGAAGAAAAGCTTGGGAGTTGACTTCTAGACCCAGCTCTTCTTGGAGGGCGATTTTGTTGGGACGGCGTTGCTCTAAAGTGTTGGCGGTGTAGGTTTGGGTAAGGGTAACATCATTGGCGGGGTTATAGGCGTGGGTGTCAATGCCGTTGAGAATGCCGGACAGCTTGCCACTGATAAACGACATCAGGCCATGGAGTTCCTCGCCATAGGCCGGGGTTTTGATCTGCTCGGCATAGGTGGGAGAGACAGTATTGACCTGATCGGCGTATTGGACAGCCGCTGCCATCACGTTGTCTCCCTGCATATACCAGGGACACCAGGTGATTTGCTCTAGGCGGGCTCGGGAGGGGCCTTGGTAAGCTAGATTATGAATCGTAAAGACTGAAGCAATGTCGGGGGACTGGTGCATCCACACTGGCAGCATGCCCGTATGCCAGTCATGACAGTGAATGATTTCGGGCTTCCAGTAGTTCCAGCAAAACTCAGCCGCTCCGTTGGCAAAGAGGGTAAATCGCCAATCTTCGTCTTTGCCAGCGTAAATGTGGCGGGGCAGAAAGGCCGGGTGGCCAAAAAGGTACAGGGGAACCTCTGACCCTGGCAGTTGCGTTTCGTAGACGCAGAAGGTTTCAAACATGGCAAACCCTTTCCAAATGGGGTCTTTGGGCACCAGCATTTTGTCAGGAAGAAAGCCATAGTAGGGCATAAAAATGCGGACGTCGTGCCCCATTTTGCGCAGAATTTTGGGTAAGGCTCCCACGACATCACCCATGCCACCTACTTTGGCAATGGGGGCAACTTCTGCTGCAACGAAGAGAATCCGCATAGGCGTAATTTTCAGGACACAGCCTTCATCATATCGGCACCCTGACGCTTTAATACGAAAAGTCAGTAGAAATGAAGCTCTGCCCATCTGGCTAGGTCTGTGTTTACTTTAGTGCGGTGCATTAGGGCTCCAGTCCCAAGGTAGAATCAGGATGCTTCTTGCGAGTTTCTATGTTTCCGGACTTTGCTCAGTTTTCGCAGCTTGCCCAACAGGGCAACTTTATCCCAGTCTATCGGGAGTGGATCGCAGATCTCGATACGCCGGTCTCGGCCTGGTATCAGGTCTGTGCCCAAGAGCGCTATAGTTTCTTGCTGGAATCGGTAGAAGGGGGTGAGTCTTTAGCCCGCTACAGTTTATTGGGTTGCGATCCGCTGTGGATTCTAGAAAGTCGTGGCGATCAAACTACCCAAACCTATCGGAATGGGAGGGTAAATCACTTTAAGGGCGACCCCTTTCAAGTGCTAGCGGACTGTCTAAAGCCCTACCAGCCTGTTAAATTGCCTCAGCTCCCCCCTGGCATTGGCGGACTGTTTGGCTTTTGGGGCTACGAGCTGATCCATTGGATTGAGCCCCGTGTGCCTGTGTATGCTCTCACTGAGGACGACTTGCCAGATGGACTCTGGATGCAGGTGGATAATCTGCTGATTTTTGATCAGGTGAAGCGTAAAATTTGGGCGGTGGCCTATGCCGATCTGCGGGAGACGACGGATTTGGCTCAGGCATATCGGGTGGCTTGCGATCGCGTCCAATCCCTGGTCAATCGCCTCCAAAAACCCCTAGATCGCCAGCAGGTAGACCTCACTGACAGCGCCAAGCAACATTTAGCCAGTCCCTACACCAGCAATGTCACCCGCGAGCAGTTTTGTGCCAATGTCAAAACAGCCAAAGACTACATCAAGGCAGGAGATATTTTTCAGGTAGTGTTGTCTCAGCGCCTAACCATGAACTACGAAGGTGATCCCTTTGCCCTGTACCGATCGCTGCGGTTGATCAACCCGTCCCCCTACATGGCCTACCTTCAGTTTAAGGACTGGCAGATTATTGGCTCCAGCCCTGAAGTGATGGTAAAAGCAGAGCATTTGGGCGACCCTGAGGCTCCCCTCCAAGCCACGGTACGCCCCATTGCCGGAACTCGGCCTCGGGGCAAGACGGTTCAGGACGATGAAGCCTATGCTCAAGAGCTGCTTCAAGACCCTAAAGAAATTGCCGAGCATGTGATGTTGGTAGATTTAGGCCGCAACGATCTGGGTCGAGTCTGTATCAAGGGCACGGTCGAGGTAAAGCCCCAGGACTTAATGGTGATTGAGCGCTACTCCCATGTGATGCACATTGTGAGTAATGTGATCGGGCAGCTTGAGCCCAGCAAGTCTGCCTGGGATCTGCTCAAGGCATGCTTTCCGGCAGGGACGGTCAGCGGTGCGCCTAAAATTCGCGCCATGGAAATTATTCATGAACTCGAAGGCTGTCGGCGCGGCCCCTATTCAGGGGTCTATGGATACTATGACTTTGAAGGGCAGCTCAACACTGCCATTACCATTCGCACCATGGTGGTGCAACAAATCGGGAAAAACCGCCATGCTGTTAGCGTTCAGGCGGGTGCAGGGGTGGTGGCAGACTCTGATCCGAATCGAGAGTATGAAGAAACGCTGAATAAGGCTAGAGGACTCCTAGAGGCTATTTCATTTTTGCAAAAGTCTTAGTTAACGCGGCAAGCTGTAATCAGCAAGTTCCCCTGAGGGTGCTTACGCACCTTAGGGGACGGAACTTCAGAGACCCCCCATACTGATGTACATCCATCGATGGGAAAACAGCCAGCGAGGGCAATTCACAGGGAATCCTGAGAAAACTTCACAAAAATATACAAGAAGAATTCTGAAAACCCCCTAAAAATCAGGGTTGAGCCGAGCTGCTGGTTGCAAAAGATTAACTAACGTTGATTTTCTTGGTGGCGAAAGCTATACTTTCGGCTGGTTTTGTAACTCAGACTACACCTGTTCCCCGCCAAAGGAGGTACCGAACTTGGCCAGAAGACGGAAGCGCAAAAGTCGACGTCGTCAAGAAGGACGCAGAATTCTTGAGAATGTTCCTCAATTTAGCATTGAGAGTGGTGAGGACAAGCCAGTAACTGCGGCTCGTAAGTTTATTAAGTCTAAAAGTATTGCCCCACCTGCGCTTCTTTTAGTGAAACGGAACGAGCATACCACGGATCGTTACTTCTGGGCAGAAAAGGGGTTGTTTGGCGCTCAGTACGTTGAAGAAAACCATTTTCTGTTCCCAAGCTTGCGTCTAGAGGTGGAGGAGCAACTCTCCGTCGCCAGTCGTTAAGTTTGCTTTGCTTAAACACTGAGTCATGACTCAGTTCGACTCAGTTCAATTGAAAAGCGGCTGACTTAAGTGTTCTTGCACCAGCAGTAGACTTAAGTCAGCCGCTTTAGCGTGTCGTTTTTTGGGCTGTGCCCCTATGGTTCGTTGGGTATCTTGTCGGGCTGAGTTGCAAGCCTTGTGGTTCCAGGCTCGAACCCAGGTGCTCGTTTGGTATGGAGTATTGATGGTCTGCTCTGGGGTTGCCACCATTTTGAGCGTCCAGCATATCTTAGATGCTCGCCTTGAGGATCAAGTTGAAAAGAATTTACTGCAAGAAGTACAAGAGTTTCGTCGCCTAGGATACGGTGACGCTCAGACAGCCCCCTTCCCCCGAGTTGCGGATGTTCAAGGGTTATTTGATCGCTTTCTCTCCCAAAATGTTCCGGGAGATGGTGAGTATTTCTTGACGTTTTGGCAGGGGAGGTTCTACAAGGCCAGTGCCCGGGCTTTGCCATCTCCTTTGCAGCCAACTTCTGCGTTTTATCAGTACTGGGCACGCTTAACACAATCTGAGACTGGGGAGTTTATGACCTCCGTTGGCCCCTTGATGTATTGGGTGGAGGTTGTCCAAGGTCCGGCACAAGCGCAGGGTGTTTTGGTGATTGCCCAACTCACAGCAGGGGAGCAGCAAGAAATTGAAGAGGTCATGTGGGTCATGAGTGGGGTGACGCTCTTAGTGCTGCTGATCACCACGGTCTTGGGATGGGTGATGCTAGGGCGAGTGTTAACCCCGTTGAGTGCCTTGTCTCAAGCCATTCGGGCGATTGGTGCGACCAAGCTGACTGAGCGGATTGCGGTGCAGGGCAAGGGGGAGGTTGCTGATCTAGCTCAGCGCTTTAATGGCATGATGAATCGCCTGGAGTCGGCCTTTGTCAACCAACGGCAGTTTATGAGTGATATTGGCCATGAGCTGCGAACGCCGCTGACGATTGTGCGAGGGCACTTGGAGCTGATGGGTGATGAGCCCCAGGAGCGTCGAGAAACCCTGGCGCTGGTTTTAGATGAGCTGGAGCGCATGAGTCACTTGGTGGATGATTTGCTGTTGCTGGCTCGCTCAGAGCGTCCTGATTTTCTGCGCATCACTTCGGTGGATCTGGCTGCTTTGACGGAGGAGCTTTACCAGAAGGTACAGGCCATTGCCCCCCGACAATGGGGCTTAGATGGGGCTGGGGTGGGGCAGATCTGGTGCGATCGCCATCGAGTCACGGAGGCTGTTATGAATTTGGCGCAGAATGCCACCCAGCATACTCAGGAAATCGATGAGGTTGCCATCGGATCGGCGATCACGACCACATCGGTTGAGATTTGGGTGAGAGATACTGGCGAGGGGATTGCACCAGCAGCACAAGCACAGATTTTTGAACGGTTTGGCCGAGCAGATAACGGTCGTCACCACCCTGATGGGTTGGGGTTGGGTCTCGCGATTGTGCAAGCCATTGTGCACGCCCATGGGGGTTCTGTGCGCCTCAAAAGCCAACCGGGAACTGGATCGACCTTTACCCTCGTCATTCCTCTTACAGCGGTTCTGACCTGAGTGAGGTACGGGGTGTGGGGGTGGAACCCCCACGCAGGGGGCAGTGCCCCCTGCACCCCATGTACTCCATTGATCTGTAAACCGCTATAACTCGACAACCAGGTTTTGAGCTATTGGCTGTTGCCCCCGCGTCTTGGAGTAATCCGATGTCCCATATTTTGATTGCGGAAGATGAAGATCGCATTGCATCTTTTTTGGAAAAAGGGCTGCGATCGCACGGGTTTACGATCACTTTGGCTGCTGATGCCCAGCAGACCCTCAATTTGGCTGAATCGGGTTCTTTTGATCTGTTGATTTTAGACTTGGGTCTACCCGATAGGGATGGTCTAGAGGTGTTAGCCACTTTGAGGGGTCAGGGGCATTCCTGGCCAGTGATTATCCTGTCGGCTCGGGATGATTTGCACGACAAGGTATCGGGTCTGGAATGTGGAGCCGATGACTATGTAACCAAGCCGTTTCGATTTGAAGAGCTGCTGGCCCGGGTCAGAGTTCGCCTGCGCCCAGCCCCCAGTTCTCGCAGCACCGGAGACTCGGTCTTGACAGTGGGAGATGTCCAGCTTGATTTGGGTCGTCGGTCTGTTGCCGTTGAGGGCGAGTGGGTTGAGCTTCCCGGTCGTGAATTTGCGCTTGTGGAAGCGTTGATGCGACATCCCGGTCAAGTGCTGAGCCGGACGCAATTACTCGATCAGGTGTGGGGCTATGACTATGATCCGGGTTCTAATGTGGTGGATGTCTATGTGGGGTATCTGCGCAAAAAATTGGGGGCAGATACCATTGAAACGGTGCGGGGAGTCGGCTATCGGTTGAAACTTCAACAACTGAGTGCGATAGGCTAGAGCCCAGAATGCCAAACCCTTGAGGCTGTTGAGGAAGGTTCATGCCACTAATTCGGGTTGGGGGGGGCGTTGTCATCGGTTTAGTCTTGGCAATCCTAACGCTCCAAAATCTGTCTCCGGTGCTGTCGCTAACTTTTTTGGGGGCGCGATCGCAGCCCCTGGCCTTGGGCATTTTACTTTTAGGGGCGGTGGGGGCAGGCGTTGTCACGGGTCTTGTGCTTATCCCCCTAACCACTGGCAGCGGCGGGTCAGATAGGCCGAGGCGTCGCCCCCCCAATCCACAGCCATTTCAGGGATTTAAGCCGCCTGCTTTTTTTCGGCGGGAACGCCCTACCAAGAAAGTCTCAACCGACTCAGCTTCAGATTGGTTTGCCGAGCCAGTGGGCACCTCAGATTGGGGGAATAATCAGCCATGGAGTTCCCCACCCGTCTCCGATGCCTCCGGTTCCAGCCGAGACAGATCACCAGACCAAGCCGCCCCCCCCCGCTCAACCCCACCCCCCCGGCGACAGGCCGTTGTAGATGCAGAGTATCGAGAACTCAGCCCCCCTTACGAGCGGCCAGAAGATGATTTAGACTTTGAATTAGATGATGATTTTTTTCGAGACTGGCCGGAAGAAACCTAAAGGCCAAATGCGTGAACAGTTCGTGAGCAATTTGTGAACCTGGGCTCTGCCTTACCTTTTCTGAATCATGCCCAAAGAGGAATTGCCAGTAGCTTGCGAACATGTTAATTAAGGAATGTACGACTGTGCCGAATCGACAGAGAGGACTAAGTTGTGAGCTATAAATCCTGGATGAATGGGGTGGCGCTAACGACCCTGGTGGGCTTGACATTAGCCCCCCTGCTGATTTTGGGCGATGCCCTCCAAACCCAAGCCGCAACTCTACCCACTGAAGCCTACGGCTCCTGCTCTGTGCCCTCTGATTTAGACTCTGTGACCCCACCCGAGACGGTGCCCCAAACTGAAACGGTGCCGCAGCCCTCTGCTAGCCTGCGGCAATTGATTCATACTCAACAGGGAATTCGTCTGGCGGCGGCTGACCCTGCTAACAGCGAATATTTTGCCTACGCTCCTTTTGACTTCAGTGCGGCGGAAAGTGACGCTGCGGTGGCGCTCTTTGGCTGCGATTGTCCGCTTTGTATTGGGGTGCTGCGCCAGATGCGTCGTCAGGTCAGTGCTGCTGAGGGCAGTGATGGACATTGCATGGCTGCGTTGCAACGGCGCAAGGTGACCACTGATCAAATTCAAAGGGTGCTTCAGCAGCTTGAGGCGGAAGAAGCCCTGTAACTTGGCAAATTGTTCGCTAATTACCTTTTGAAAAAGTATTATCCTGTCTGAGATTGGGCATCCTGAGTACGTTGATAAGCCATTGCCTCCCCTGGCCAATTGCTGGGGGATTTCTTTTCGACTGTTATAGCGGTTTACAGATCAATGGAGTACATGGAGTACAGGGGGCACTCAGGTGAGAACCGCAATATAGACCTAAATTGTGCTGCGAAATAAGCCATGGGGACGAAACAAGAGCACCAGCACCATGGCCACTAGGGCGACCCCCAACTTGTATTCAGAAGGAAGCCAGTAGGTACTCACCTCTTGAGCAACCCCAATAATCAGCGCGCCTGCGATCGCACCATAGGGATTGCCAATGCCCCCTAGAATCACGGCTGCAAACATGGGCAAAATCAAAAACCAGCCCATATTGGGGCGTACCGCCGTAATCAAGCCGTACATCCCCCCGCTCAGAGCCGTGAGACCCCCAGCCAACACCCAGGTCCAGAGCACCACTCGCTTCACGTCAATCCCGGAAACACTTGCCAGGTCAATATCATCGGCGACCGCCCGCATGGCCTTACCAATTTTGGTGTTTTGCAAAATGTAGTGCAGCCCCAGCACCGCCAGTACCGCTAACCCCATCACAATCAGGCGATAGTAGGGCATCCGTAAGCCACCCCAAAAGCTTACCGCAGTGGCCACGGGGAGGGCGTAGCTTTGGTTGCTGCTCCCCCAAATGAAAATGATGCCATTGCGTAAAAATAAAGCTAAGCCAATGGAAATGATAATCAAGGTGGTTGAAGTGGCTCTGCGATCGCGCATGGGGGACCAAATTAACACTTCACACAGTAGAAACCCAGCGATACTCAACATCGCTCCCAGCCCCATGGCTAAGGCAATGTTTAGGCCCATGGCATTCAAGAGCAGGGTCAAATAGGCTCCTAGGGTGAGAAAATCGCCATGGGCAAAATTAGGTAGACGTAGGATCCCATAGGTCAAGGTCAACCCCACCGCTGCCAGGGCAATAATACTTCCCACGGCAATTCCATTCAACGTCAACTGCAAGAGTGCCAGTCCAACTTCCATCTCAATCAAATCCTTTGCACAAAAAAGTCATGCTTACTGGGCACTGTCTTGGCCAGATTGCCCAGAGACGCAACGGTTAAGATGCGATCGCACCCCAGCTCATAGGCTAGGACATCAGAACGCTCTTAATCCTATAGGAGATTTGGGTGTCTTGAGGCTTGACATTTAGCCACAAAATTTTCAATACTGGTTATTTGGCACCAAAATTGCTCGGATCAGGTTCGCGAGTCCCTCATCTCGGCAAAATCCCAGACTGTTGGCTGGAACCAACCCTCGGGGATACCTGTACGGCACCCTTCATGTTGAGAGAATTATGACATACGCAATTGTTGAAGCTAGCGGCAAACAACTTCGGGTCGAACCCGGTCGCTTTTATGACATTGATCGGCTTCCCCAAGAGCCAGAAAGCAGCATTACGCTAGATCGAGTGCTTTTGGTTCACGACGGAGAGAAGGTTTCCATTGGGCAGCCCTACGTTGAGGATGTCACGATTGCAGCCACGATCATGCAGCACCTCCGGGGATCTAAAATCATTGTCTATAAAATGCAGCCGAAGAAAAAGACCCGTAAGAAGCAGGGGCATCGCCAAGAGTTAACGCGGGTGATGATTGACGATATTCATATCGGCGAGTCGGCTGCCCAGGCTAAAGTCTCTGCCACGGCTGAAGATAGCTAATCTCCAGCATGGAGGGCTGTATTGGCTCAGAGCTTGTTTGAGAAGTCGCTTAGACCTTGCACTTGCCCCCCTTGCGCAGCGTGCCCGCAGGGCGTAATTCTGGGGGCAAATGATCAGAGTTTTGGCTTTCTCCCCCCAAAATTGGGGGGTCGGGGGGGCTAATGCAGGGATGAATGAGGCTTTTCAGACGGCCTCTCAGGATTATGTCGCCCGTAAAATCGACTAAGGTGTAAAGAGATACAGGAGAGATTGAAATGGCTCATAAGAAAGGAACCGGCAGTACCCGGAACGGTCGTGACTCTAATGCCCAGCGCCTAGGCGTCAAGCGCTTTGGAGGACAAGTTGTTCGAGCGGGTAATATTCTTGTGCGCCAACGCGGCACCAAGTTTCACCCTGGCACCAATGTGGGTCGGGGTAGCGATGATACGCTGTTCGCCACCGTTGATGGGGTGGTTACCTTTGAGCGCAAGGGGAAGTCTAAAAAGCGAGTGAGCGTATACCCACTGGAAGTGGCTGCTGTCTAGTTTGAAATAGACTAAGGGCTAAAAAAGCCGTTGCTATTGTGTGGCAGCGGCTTTTTTATGATTGTCATGGTGGTGGGTGACGGCCAAAACATTCTTCTTCTACCCGAATTGCTTGGATGATTGCACGATTCAACTTTAAAACATTGACAGTTGCACGTCCCACAGCCGTTAACCCAGCAATTTCAACACCCATCCAGAAAAAATGCTCTTTCCAAGTCTGTTGACGGGGATTAAAAATTGTTACCGTTTTTCTCGTTTCAGGATCTTCTATATCTTGCCTTGCCCCTTTGTGGAGCGAGCAAGCTACACATGCAAGTGCTAAGTTATCTATTGTTGTTGAACCGCCCGCCACCACAGGAATCACATGATCGATGTGAAACGTAGCTGCTTGCCCCAACTGTGATAAGCCGCAATACTCGCAACGGTTGCCTGCCCTTTGAATGACTAATCGGCGTAAAGAGGCAGAAATCGCCACCATTGGTTTCTATTGCACAACTCTTTGTGAACGCAAATGCAGTAGAGACAAAAATTCGGCTAATTCAACTAGACCCTCTGCCTCATGTCTTTCTTCTAGAGTTAATGCTTCACCAGAATCTTGGCGATCTAGTAAGAGTTGGAGACGATCATGAACTGCTTCAGGGAGTTGAAAGTGAGTTAACTCAATAGGTATCTCAATGACTTCAGGCATAAAGATCAAGGAAGTAGAACTAGTAGGAGCTTAATATTATTTTAGCCTAAAGTTATTTTTGCACTTTTGTACCTACAGTAATGCCGCCTAACATTTCTCTGGAGGCCATTCAAGCCGTCGCTCTTGCAGCTTGAGAACGATGTCATCATGTACCCAGCGGTTCAGAGGATAAAGCGCGGCTTGCACTAGCCCAACAATCAGGACTAGGCTGGGAATGGGTCCAATTAGCCAGCGAATCGCCCACAGGGTTTGCTCTGGCTGGATGGGGGTGGGTTCTCCGGCTGTGGATGAGATAAACCCAGACCAATCTAGGGTCTTGCCCACCAGAAAAAGTGCGATCGCAATGCCAATTTTTTGCACCTGTACCACCAGACTGTAGAAAATTCCCTCGCGGCGCTGCCCGGTTTGCAGCTCGTCTAGATCGACGACATCTGGCAACATTGACCAGGGCACCAAATAGGCCGTGGCCAGCCCCACCCCAGCCATAACCGCCAAGCCATACATCCACCCCACCTGTCCAGGCTGCACTAAGAACAAACCCGCTTGAGCCAGCAAGGTTAAGGGAATCCCCATGCAGTAAATGGCTTTCTTGCCTAGCCGCTGCCCCAGGGCACTCCAGACCAGCATCATCGCCAAGGCCGTGCCCTGAACCGCTAGCGCCATTTGGGTGAAATGGCTATCGGGCAGTCCCATCCAGTTGACCACAAAGTAGGGCAAAATCGCGGCAGTCACTTGCACCCCCATCCATGAGCACAGATAAATGCCCACCACCAGGCAAAAGGGGCGATTTTGAAGCGCCACCCGAAATTGCTGCCCCAGGGGTAGGGTTGGGGGTCGCTGCACCTGATCGCGGACTGACTGGATAGCGTGAAACCGACGATAGGTGCCCCAAATGCAGACATAGGCGGCCAGACAGGCAATCCCCCCCGCAATTGTACCCAGGAGCATATACCGCTGGGATCCTACTGGCACAAGGCTAAAGATCAGGCGAGCCAGCAGTAAACCAAAAATGCTACTGCTAATGCTAAAGGTGGCCTTAAAACCAGCCAGACTGGTGCGCTCATGGTAGGTTTGGGTCAGCTCGGCTGACAAGATTTTGTGGGGTAAGTTGACTGCTGTATATGCTGCATAAAAGATAACTGCGATCGCACCATAGTAAAGCATTAAAAGCCCCTGATCCTGAGTCGGGGGCACTATCCAGAGCAGGGCAAAGCAGACGCCCATAGGCACCGCCCCCCACAGCATCCAAGGATAGCGACGCCCCAGTCGAGAGCGGGTGCGATCGCTCAACCATCCCACCAAGGGATCATTAATACCATCCCAAGCCTTACCAATCAACAGCACCGTTCCCGCTAAACCCGGATTCAACCCCGCCACATTGGTAAAGAAAAACAGCAGGAAAAACACCATAATGCTGTTGGGCACCTCACTGGAGAGCTCACCTACCCCGTAGGCCAGCTTCGTAGATAGATTCAAGGAATCCTGAGGCTTAGCAGTGACAGCAGAGGGCACATTCATAAGCTTCGCTATTCATTAAGAAGATTAATCATAAACGATTTAATGTTCAGGTCAAGCCTAAGCTACCCAGCCTATTTCTTAGAACAACGTTCCCATTCAGTTTGCTTAACTCAGCACTTTTTACGAAAAGCTGACACAGAGAGACTGGGAAATATCTAGCGTGACGATAGTCACAGCAATCCTCACACAAAATCACTGGACTGCTGCTGTGCAGTCACTTCCCCAAACCGGGACTGGCTGCACAATACAGTTATCAGCTCAGAGGAACCCCATCATGAAAGTCATCACCAAAGTTACCTGCGTTACCCTTGCTCTCGGCCTCGGCGTCACCAGCCTCTTAACCGCCAAACCCGCCGCCGCTAACTCCACATCCTCCTTTTTCGGCGGAGTGGTCGGGGGAATTGCTGGCAGCTTGATCAATGAAGCAATCCATAACAGTCGCCCCACTCAAACCGTAATTGTCCAGCCCACCCCAGTTCCGGTTCCCACACCTGCTATCTATCCTCCTATCGACCCTTACTATCCTGGTTATCTTGGCTCTAACCCCTACTTCCAACAAGTGCTGTTTCACAATGGCTTAGTAGCCACTCCGTGCTCTCCCTATGCCGTGAACATTGTCTTTGGCCCCGGACAGGTTTTTTGCGCCCAGCCAACTCACTACTATGTGCCAGGCACCTATCAAGTCCAACCCAACACAATGCAGTTGTTGCGAGCCTATTACTAACGCATCTGCAAAGTGGCTAAGTTCAAATTTTTGAGCTAATCCCCTTACAGCGGGAGATTCAGGGAGATTTTTACCCAGTTTAGAGGCTAAACAGCTTAACTGTGAATCCGTGGTTTAGGATGAAGCGTCGCCAAAATCTCGCTCTCCACTTGAGCCAGCGGGGCTAGACGCTCTTGCACTACCGTCCTCTCAAAATAGGTGGTGGCTAACACCCAATAAACCCCGTAATGACGTGCCTCAGAGGCCATCAACCCTCGATAGAAAGCTGCCAACTCTGGCTCAGGGCAATGCTGTGCCAGCAACCCCAACCGTTCATGACTGCGAGCCTCAATCAGCGCCGAGACCAACAACGTATCCAACAAACGCTCTGGCTCCTGGCGGCGAATCTCAGCATTGAGTCGTGCACCATAGGGTGGGGCAGGTAAGGGACCCAAAGGTATTCCCCGCCGATCTAGCCATTGATTCACTTGCTCAAAATGGTCTAGCTCCTCCTGGGCAATCCCAGTCAAGGCCCGCACCAACTTGGCATAGGACGGATAGCGAAACATGAGATTGAGCGCTACCCCTGCTGCCTTGCGCTCACAGTGGGAGTGATCCAGCAAAATCAGATCTAAATTAGCCAAGGCTTGCTCTATCCAAGCACTCGCCGTGGGACGCTGGAGAAATCTAATCGAAGGAGAGGTTACTATTCCCGTCACAGGATTCGGTAGGCTTAAATGTAAGCTTAACGTAACAATTTACTTTATATATAGCGGTTCTCACCTGAGTGAGGTACGGGGTGGGGGGGGAACCCCCACGCAGGGGGCAGTGCCCCCTGCACCCCATATACTCCATTGATCTGTAAACTGCTGTAAGCAACGTGGACGACTAAACCTGTGGGATGCAAACTATTGTTAGTATATGGCTTGTCAGCCCTGAATCCCTAGATTCACAAGGCATTCTGTCGGTAGCACCTCAATCAAAACCACCTTCTACGCCCTCCCCCAAAGGAAACAAAAGTTGCCGCCAGCGGAGAGACAGACGTGAGTAAGCTCTTACCGTTGGTGAATCCAATTAGCTTTCACCATCTTCGCGGAGATCTTTTTGGAGGGCTAACAGCCGCCATTGTGGCTCTGCCACTAGCGCTCGCTTTTGGAGTTGCCTCCGGTGCCGGAGCCATTTCAGGACTTTACGGCGCTATTTTTCTCGGCCTCTTTGCATCCCTGTTGGGGGGCACTCCAGCCCAGGTATCTGGCCCCACCGGACCCATGACCGTGGTTATCACTACCGTGATTGCAACGCTGGTAGCTCGTCACCCTGAAACTGGTCTGGCCATGGCTTTTACCGTTGTGATGTTGGGGGGAGTCTTCCAGATTTTGCTGGGTGTTTTGCGGCTGGGTCAGTATATTACCCTGATGCCTTACACGGTGATTTCTGGCTTCATGTCTGGAGTTGGAGTGATTATTATTGTGCTCCAAATCCCGCCCCTGCTAGGGTATACCACTCCTAGCGGCATCTGGAGAACCCTACAGCAACTACCTCAATTTCTCAGCCAGCCTAACCTGTTGGCCGCAGGACTGGGACTTTTTACCCTGACCTTGGTGAAACTGGCTCCTCCACGCCTGAATCGAATTTTGCCCGCACCGCTACTGGCACTGATAGCCGGAACCTTGATTTCCGTGATCTTTCTTGGCCAAGGTGCTGTGCCCCGTATTGGCTCAATTCCCACGGGTCTCCCTGAACTCAAGCTGCCGACTTTGACCTTCAGTGATCTGCGGATAATGGTGAGCTATGGTCTCATGCTAGGAACTTTAGGCTCCATTGACTCACTGCTGACCTCTCTGGTTGCTGATAACATCACCCGCACGCAGCACAACCCCGACAAGGAACTAATTGGCCAAGGCATTGGCAACTGCTTAGCAGGTCTATTTGGGGGTCTTCCTGGCGCAGGTGCCACCATGCGAACAGTGACCAATGTCCAAGCAGGCGGGCGTACCCCACTCTCGGGAATTTTTCATGCCCTGACCCTGCTATTAATCACCTTGGGTGCTGGCTCTTTGACCACGGTCATTCCCCATGCTGTTTTGGCAGGACTATTAATAAAGGTGGGACTAGACATCATCGACTGGAGCTTCATTCAACGAGCCCCCCGTCTATCTTTCAAAGCTACTGGGCTCATGTATCTAGTTCTGAGCCTAACCGTTTTTGTGGATCTGATTACGGCGGTGGTAGTGGGTGTATTTATCGCCAATATCTTGACCCTGAAGCGCTTGACAGACATCCAGACTACCCGGGTGCGAGCCACCAGTGACCCCACCCAAGCCGCTGGCTTGGAAGCCGAAGAACAGGAGTTACTCACCCAAGCGCAAGGCAATATCTTACTCTTTCAACTAGGGGGGCCGTTGAGCTTTGGGGCAGCGAAAACCCTCTCTCAACGTCTGAGCATCGTTCAAGATTATCAAGTTTTGCTTCTCGATCTCAGTGATGTGCCCGTTCTAGGGGTGACCACGGCTTTAGCGATCGAAACCATGGTGGAAGATGCCGCCAAACGTCAGCGTCATGTGTTTGTGGTGGCTTCCTTTGACCAACCCCGACAGCGGCTCAGGGATCTAAAGCTCCAGCGATTTGCCAAAGTGCAAATTTTAGACAATCGCTTGGAAGCACTCCAGGCAGCGTCTGCACTACTCTCGGTCAAGACGACATAGCTCACAAAATTTTTATGTATTAAAATACTTTGGGAATGCCAATGCTAGAAGTACGATGATGACTCGACCGAAAATCGAATTATTATTACCGATTCCAGCGATTTCAAAAGTGCGATCTGGCTTGATGGGTACGGTATTAGGAGTCTGCTTTAGCAATTAGAATGCTAGCTGCTATCTTGAGGTTGTGCCAATGGCTTCACTGGATTGGGATTGCTATTAACCGAAAACTGCCAAATTCCTAGCCCTCCCAAAACAGAAATCAACACCATTCCGGCCAAAATCATTCCCAGCCGATTAAGCTTTGTGGTTTGAGGTGGCTTTTGAGTAACAAAGCTGGAGGGTCGAGGGCTACGCAGGGTGGGTGCCCCATGGGCTGAGTCAACACTTAGAATAGTCCGTTCGGCCATGAGAATAGCTTCTAATTCAGCTTCTAGTTCTGCACCGTTTAGGGCAGCAATCATGGTTTCTTTAGGACTAACGGGGCCTGATTTGATGCTGTGAAATTGAATTGCTTCCAGGTATTCGACAAAAGCGTCCGCAGGCATTTCAACCTTAAGATAGGTGGCTTGGATATCTAGACCGAAGGTGATTAAATCTCCATTTTTCAATTCGCAGGAGGAGCAGCGCTGGCCATTGATAAAAATACCATTGACGCTGGGCTTACCCTGGGCATTGCCATCTACTAAGCGGTAGCGATACAGATGAGTTCCGGGTACAGGTAATCGCAAGAGCAACGCATGCTGCCGCGAAACCGACGCGTTATTAATCACAATTGCGTTGGTCACATCTCGACCAATGGAGTAGGTTGCTGCTTCTAGCACGAAAGCTCGGTTTTGCAGAGCATCGACCACTAAGACATGCCGCTCTTGGTGCATTGGGTTGCTACTTTGCATGGCGTTGACCTACTGTTTGCCCCCGGTGAGCTTGTTTCGCGTCATTTCTGGCAACCAAATGCCCACATCGTTACCTTTAGAGGTTAGCTCTTCCAATACCTTCACTTCCTCGGTGCTTCCACGGAAATTTTCTGTGCCCAGATGTTATTTCGCTCAATCTTTATGCGGCAAAAGCAAAATGGATCATGAGAGCAGTGGGGTCACCCCCGCAGAGACAGTAGGATGAAGGCATTGAAACGGGGCTGCGAGGCCAGCGTTTTTGATATTGCCGGTCGCTACCAAAATCAACTTGTGGGGCTGCCCTTAGAGCAAAAATGACTGCACGAAGTGGGCATCTTTGGTGATCACCATACGCTGTTCGGCGATGGACAGGGTATTGATAGCCGTGTCGAGGGTGACCTTGCCTTCGGGTAAATCTCGGGTATGCACGGTGTCCTATCCAGCCTTCTGAAGAAACCGAGCTAGCCCACGGGGCAGTTGGGTATCTACCAAAAACTTCACCCGTGCGGGGTTGAATGAGCCAGAGATTGCCTGGGCGCTCGGAAAGATTCAGCCCAAGCAGAAGTAAGTGTCTGGCGAACTGTCAGGGCAACTGTTTACCTGAGAATCTTGTATATCCTACTTAATGAACTGCTTCAAAAAAATCGACTCCTGATTGGCTTCTATAGTGAGAAAGTAGATGCATGGCAAAACAGTACAAAATTTATCTAGATGTGTGCTGCCTCAACCGCCCTTTCGATGATCAAACCCAAGAACGGATTCGGCTAGAAGCAGAAGCAGTCTTGTTGATCTTACGTAAGTGTCAAACGAAGAGCTGGAAACTCGTGATCAGTAGCGCCCTTGATGCTGAAATTAGACTAACCCCCAATCCAAGCCGCTTAAGACAAGTGCAGGACTTACTTTCAATCGCTATCATTAAGGTTCAAACCAGCAATGTATTAGAGCAACGAATAGCAGATCTTACTCAATTAGGCTTTACCTTTTACGATGCAGCTCATATTGCCAGTGCCGAGAGAAGTCATGCCGATATTTTTCTAACGACAGATGATCGTTTACTTCGAAAAGCAAGATTATTACTGAATCACCTTAATGTCAAGGTTGATAACCCTGTACAGTGGCTAGCGCAAGTGATATAGTGGGAGGATACAACAGATGAAAACTCAAAACGAAATTCTTGATCAGGGATACAAGGCTCTAGTAAATTCTCTAGGTGTTGTTGATGCCATTCGATTTATTCAACATTTTAGCCCCGGCTACGGAGATTATACCCAAGAACGCCATGAATGGTTAGATCAACTATCTATGAATGATTTTCTAGTTGAAATGCGAAAGCATAAAGAAATAGATAATAAAAGTAATTTTGAGGAAATTATTGAATAAAAAATATATATAAATGTTGACACCACTTGAAATAAACCGCAAAGGTTTCCAGGCATTGATTAATTCTTTGGGATATGGCGATGCCATTCGATTCATGCGCCAGTTTGAAAACGGCAGTGATGACTACACTCAGGAGCGGCATCAATGGCTTGAGCAACTGACCTTGGAGGATATTTGAGCGGATATACAACAGCGACAATACCAAGATACAGCAAATGAAGATGCGCTTTCTGATCTCGATTGAAGTTTCTTGAATTTCATATATTTCGCAATCAATCTATTTATAATTGCTATTCAGTTATTGGAATATTCCAGGGAACACTTTCATAAGTTCCAGCCCAACTATTAATTTGAAGTCGGTTGAAGTAAACGTCATCATAATTAAAAGTTGCCAAAAAAATAAGTTCGAGATACCAAAATAAAAATTGTGATAGTGTATTTAAGCCATTACCATCAATGTCTTCATACTTTTGTTTTGGATGAGCCAAATCATTCCTAATCTCTGCTATCAAAAATGACATATCAATTGGAATAGATGAATTCTTCTTATTATTTTTATCAGCCAATAAAGCTATTTTAGTTATATCAGTCAAGACTGACTTTGATATTATCTTGGTTTTTAATTCAGGAATAGAGTTGGGAATTTTAAATTTTTCCAATAGAAGTCTTATTTGTTGATGAGCGTACTCGCGTTTGTTAAAATATAAATAGTAAAATCTTTCTAATGCAATTTGTCCTAAAACTATACGACTTTCAAGAGTAAGATTATTATTAGCTTCTAAAAACCAGAATAAAATCTGCCTGTCGCGAATATTATTCGTCCACCATTCACAAAAACCAGAAAAACACTTAACTGCCTTATAAGGTTTGTGTTCTGGAAACCAAGAACGCACATAAAACCAAGGGTCACAACGTTCATTGTTCCAGATTTCACATACTTTTTTTCCGCTATTCATATATCCAGATATTAAAATTATGCCAACATGAAGACCTCTAGCAAAAGAGAGAAAGTATTTAGTTGTTTTTAGGATATCATAGGATTCATTAACAGTAAAATTTTTGTTATCAGTTCTCTCTAGCTTTCCAACATTAGTAATTGCGAATCCAAGGTTTTCTTTGAATTCTTTTTTTAGTTCACTTCTATTACTTACTTTATCAATTGTTATTTTCCAATTTTCATACTCAAGTACGATTCTATTCTTGCTGATTGTATTTTTATCTAAATATTTAATTGGCAATCCAATATAATCATTAAAATTCACAACATGAAATAGTATTTCTTTAACAGGTTCATTTTCTCCATATGATATTGAATCTAGAATATTACCTGAGATCGTCAATTTTCTGTTTTGTGTTGATTGACTACAAAGATCTACTTCTGATTTTATGATATGTTTTGAATTTAATTGAAAGTGTATAATTTTCTTGTTTTCAGATGAAAAAGGAATTTTTCCCTCGTTATTAATATCAGATTCGAATCTGAATCCTAACCTTGGAAAAGGCAACCATAAATACTCTATCTTTAGTTTTCCTTCAATTTCGTAAGATGAACTTTCGGATTCTTCTATAAGCTTTGCGTCCCCTTCAAATAGTAAAATAGATTCATTGACTTTATTGGAGAAATAGACTGGTGACAAGGAGATTGGTAGCTCATTAGCTTTTCTAGAATAATTTTCATGTAAATTCATATTCTATTCCTTTAAAAAACAACTCAATATTGTCGAAATTCCAAAGACTTTAGCTATTAGCTAAAGCCCTCAGTCTTTGTCGAAAGGGTTGAGAACTGCAACCTGATAACGCTTGAAGTCAGCCATATTGCGGGTGACCACACACAACTCATGCCGCACAGCCGTTGCCGCGATGAATAGGTTAGGTTGGCTATAGGTGTAACTGGCCTTGCGTCCTCGCTCTACCATCTGCCGCCAGAGCAGAATCACGTCCTCATCAATGGCTAAAATACGATCCTTAAACCAAGGCCGAAGCGTACCTTCTAGCCACAGCGTTAATTCTTCTCGAAAAGCGGGGTCTTCCACTCGCTCAATGCCAAAGCGAATTTCGGCAATGGTCACGCTGCTGAGGTAGAAGCTCTGCGGGGGCTGACGATCCGCCCACGCTTTAACCCTGGAATGGCAATTGACTTTACGAAGTTCGGAGATGATGTTGGTGTCTAATAACCAACCTCTCATAGCTCAATTTCTCGAACGGGTGATTCCATCCTGCTCGGTTCAAAGTCCAAACGACTCAGGGGTGATTGACTGAGCAGATGATGCAGGTTGGGTTCTGCGAGCAAGGGCAGCAGTTTGGCAAAGGTTTGGGCAGAGAGCATGACGACGGCATCTTTGCCCCTAACGGTGATGCGCTGGGGTTCACTGTCGCGAGCCAGGCGCACGACTTCGCTCAGCCGAGCTTAGGCATCTTCTAGTTTCCAGCTATGAAACTGCTCTAGCTTCGGACTGTCTGAGTGACTTGATGGGAAGGATGGGAGAGACATGTTTGCAACCTAACTAGAACTAGTCGGATTTTAGCGCTTCGATAAGGTCTTGCCCTTGTTACAGCGATTTACAGATCAATGGAGTACATGGGGTGCAGGGGGCAGTGCCCCCTGCGTGGGGGTTCCACCCCACTCCCCGTACCTCACTCAGGTGAGAACCGCTATATCCTTCTTATAGCGTGCCGCCCGTTTCAGCAGTCGGTCGTCGGTGGTGAGGAGAATGCTTGCTTGAATGGCCTCGGCACAGGCGATATGAAAAGAATCATAAAGCCCAAACCCCATATTTTCCAGCGACCCATGGCTTCCCGCCTTCTCGGGGATGACGTTCTAGTCTGTTCTGACCAAAGTGGCTATGGCTATAGCCCTTCAACATTCAGTTGGCTGTGCGAAACTCCCACGGCTTTTGATGTAGAGCTGACCAGACTCCTAGCCCTTGCTGTTGAGCTAGAGATTCTGCCTCTTTCAAGGCTGCTGGATCCGCGCCTTGATCCACGTACTGAGGATACACATAGGCCATGCCCATCCGTAGCAGCACTTGCTGGGTTAGCTCTCCCCCGGCGTAGACTTCGGCAATGTGGCGACCATAGCGATCGCATTCAATCAGGTTAAGACGCACTCGCCCTCCGGCCTGGTCAATGAGGACTGGCAGGGCATCTTGACGACCGCTTGCCTCACCCTCATGATTGCGTTGATGGGTTACCTCGGAGGACTTGGTTGATGCATTGGAGCAAATCATCGGCGGAGAAGGGCTTGGGTAAAAAGGGTAAGTCTGGAGGTAAGGGACAGGCTGTAGGAGGGGGAGACGGCCCTAACCCACTCATGGCCACAATGTTCAGCCTGGGGTTTAGCTGTTGCAGTCTTTGAATGGCGGAGCCACCGCTCATAATGGGCATAAACAGGTCAATCAGCACCAAGCAAATTTGTTCGTGATGTTGTCGATAACAATCAATTGCCTCCAAGCCATTGCTGGCTTGGAGGACTTGGTAGCCCCAAAGTTCTAAAGAGGCTTGTGCGGTTTCACAGATGGTGGCTTCATCGTCCACTACCAGGACTAATTCTCCTTGACCTCGGGGATAGGCAGATGGGGGAGGTGCTTCTAGATTAGTGGCAGCCGCCGCAGGTAAAAAGATGCGGAACTGTGTACCTTCTGCGATCTGACTGGAGACTTCTACGAATCCACCATGACTTTTGGTAATTCCCATCACGGTAGAAAGTCCTAACCCGGTTCCCAAGCCATGGGCTTTGGTGGTGAAAAAGGGCTCAAAGATCCGATCCATGACGCTGGCATCAATGCCAACACCCGTATCGGCAACGGTGATCACCACATAGTTGCCAGCTTGAGCTTCTAAGTTAATTCGGGTATAGGCGGCATCTACCTGCTGATTTTGGACGCTGAGAGACAAATGCCCGCCCTGAGGCATGGCATCCCGGGCATTCACACATAAATTCATTAACACCTGATGCAACTGGGTACTATCGCCAGAGATCACCCAGAGGTCTGGTGCAATTTGAATATGAACTTCAATGGATTTGGGAAAGGTTTCTCGGATGACTTTTTGAAAATCAGCAACTAAGTGTCGTATTTGTAACACCATATGCTTGCCTTCAACCCCTCGGGTAAAGGCAAGCACTTGTTTGATCAAGTCTGCACCGCGCCGGGTGCTGTCTTCAATAATATGCAGGAGGCGCTGGGTTTGCTCATCTAGGGTGGGGAGTTTGTGCTGAATGAGTTGAGCCGAAGCCAGAATTGGGGTCAGGATGTTGTTCAAGTCGTGGGCAATGCCGCTGGCCAGGGTGCCAATACTTTCGAGGCGCTGGGTGCGTAAAGCTTGAGACTGAAGTTGTTTACGCTCGGTAATGTCGGTATCTACACTGAGAATGGCATGGGGTTGTTGCTGCTCGTCTAAGACTAAAGCCCAGCGGCTTTCCACGATGACGGTATGGCCATATTTGGTGATTTTGGTTAGCTCTCCTTGCCATTCTCCTTGGGCTAATACGGTCTGGATGGCGGTTTCTATCTCGGCAGAGGGGGCATCAAACAACAGGGTGTTGGCTGTTTGTCCACAGGCTTCGTTCGCACGCCAGCCGTAGATGCGCTCAGCGCCTTTGCTCCAAAATAAAATGTGGTGCTGAAGCCCACGCACCAAAATGGCGTCGGTGGCAATGTCTAGCAGGGAGGCTTGTTGTCGAATTTTTTGTTCGGCGAGTTTGCGATCGCTCACGTCTTGTAAAACTGCGAGATGGCGGTGGGGCAAGAAATTTAGGGTGGCCGCATACTCAACTGCATGGAGGGTCTGATCTGGTCGCCGGATCTGAATTTCGCCGGTGAGTTTGGTGGGGCTAAAGATGCTGGGTCTGAGCATCTGGGATTCGGGGTCAAGTACCACAAAGTCTAAGATGGTCGTGTGCAGCAAAGTTGCTTTGGGTAGCTGAAAGAGGTCGCAGGCAGGGGGGTTTACATCAACAAACTGCCCGGAGTCATCCACAATCACAATGGCATTAAGGGTACTGTTGAAGATGGCTCGAAATTGACACTCTTGGTCTTGGAGTTGGGTTTGAATGCGCTGGCGTTCGATGGCATAGCGGAGGGTGCGGCTCAGCCATAGGCCACTGGTAATTTGGCCTTTCATCAAATAGTCTTGAGCACCTTCTTGTAGGGCACGCAAGGCCAGGGTTTCATCGTCTAGCCCGGTGAGGACTATCAGGGGCAGGTTGGGGGCGTGGTGGTACAGGGTTAAAAAAGTTTCTAGCCCCTGGCTGTCAGGAAGGGTCAGATCGAGTAGAACCACGTCAAAGTTCTGTTGATGCAAGCAGGCTAAGGCGGGCTGCAACCGCTCAACATGGGTGAGGATAAAGGGGGTTGCAGACTCTTGCAGAAAGGCTTGAAACAGTCGGACGTCCGCAGGATTATCTTCAATGAGAAGAAGGTGTAAGGGCGGCTCTGTCATTGCGAATCGCTACTCCGGCGGCAATTTGACGAGGGTAAACCAGAAATTACCAATGGATTGGACGATTTTGACAAACTGGTGAAAGTCAACGGGTTTGACGATGTAGCAGTTGGCGTGCTGGTTGTAGGTTTTGAGGATATCTTCTTCGGCTTCAGAGGTGGTGAGGATCACAACTGGAATCCGTTTCAAATGTGGGTCGGCTTTCATTTCTGTTAACACTTCCCGTCCGTCCATTTTGGGCAAGTTGAGATCCAATAGCACCAGATCGGTGGGTGGGGTGTTGAGATAGGGGGCTTGCTTGCGCAGGTAAGCTAGGGCTTCAACCCCATTGTGGACAATATTTAAGTGCACTGCCAGTTTACTTTCTTCCAGGGCGATGCGAGTCAGTTGCACATCGCCTGGATTGTCTTCTACCAGTAAAACTTGGAACAATCTGGGAGCGGGGTCTGCTGGAGTCTGCATCAAAACGCTCCGTCACTTGAGGACATTAGGGGGCTACATGGGCGGATAGGCCAGGCAGTGTGAACCAGAAGGTTGAACCTTGGCCAAGTTGAGCCGTTACGCCAATGACTCCGCCATGGTGATCAACAATTTTTTGCAGCACGCTAGACCGATCCCAGTTCCAGGATACTCTGCACGGGTATGGAGCTGCTGGAAGATGGGAAAGATGCGATCGCAGACCTAGAATTTACCCCACCCTCGACTTCGGGTTTGTTTTGACCCGCCGAGAGACTCACGAGCATGAACAAATCCGCAGGTTTGTTATGCATGATGCCGATCTAAATTGAGTCACGCCCACAGGCTGGGCGTGACCCAGGGAATCAATTATTGACCAAAGAATTCTTTGACATTATCAATCACACTGTCGGAGGTTGACTGGGCTTCATTTCCAGCTTTTTCCAGGGCAGATTTGGTGGTGCCAATGTCTTCCTTTGCTTTGCCTTGAGCTTGCTTCACAGCTCCTTCTGCTTGACCAGTGAATTTGCCCACGGCGCGTTGAACTGAGCCAGTGGCTTGATCGGTCATGCCTTCAAGTTTGTCACTGGTGCCGTTACCTGCGATCGCATCTAGACCTTCAGAGGGAGATGTAACCTTAGCGAACAGAGGAGCGGTGTTCAGGCTGGGGGCAGCCATGGCATCCAAGACCATGACGCCCTGACTGACACCCAGCAATAGCAGCGCACAGCCAAAACAAACTAGGTGGCGAGTGACTTTCAAACCAGTTTTGAACCCCTGATGGAGTATAGATAGCATAATGTTTACCCATAGCGTCATCTGAACTTATAGCTCGATGCTGGAGGGGGTCGAATCAAACAAAAGAGAGATTTTGTAAGCCTTGGGCTGGTCTAAAGATCCCTCCTGGGGAAGACTATCTTTCTAGGAATTGGGTCAGAATCTACTATAGGGGTGCATAGCCATACACCATATCGAACTGCTCACACCAAATCACGACTGATTGATAGTCAGCAACCTGAACATCCTCTGGAACTTCATAGCGCTGAGCTCCTCGTGCAGACTCTAGCGACCCCAGCTTGACGTAAGACGCAATATTGGCATAGGCATCTGGTGGCGTGGAGGCAATATCCAGGAGAACGTGCAAATCTGGCCCTGAACTGGTTTGAAAATCTTCAGAGAATTCCAGGTAAGTGCGACCATTCTCTGACCTCACCACCACTTGCCCGGTGGTGGTTTTCTCGACTGGGACGAACATACCTGCCTCACTCACCTCGGCCGTCGTTGTCCCTACTTCTGAGGGAGGCATATCCGTTGCCGTCTCAGTACAAGCGGCAAGGCTCAGAAACACTGAGCTGAGAACGATTAGCAGGATTGATTTAACCATCTAGCCTCGATCTATATTGAAACAACAAGAAGTTGAAAGGGGCAAGTCCTTCAATTCCGAGAACTGAGCCAGTTCCTGCGGTCATCCTTGTCCCAGTTGATCTTGATTATCAGCATTATGAGCTCAAAACCAACCTTGCCTGCCCGATTTAGTCCTCAGCCTGCTTTTATATGCAAACGACAACTCGATGATACACTGAACCATGAATTCACTGTCCTCAGGTGTTTTCCAGCTTCTTGGTTTTGTCAGCCAACCAGGTCTTTTGCACTGGAGGCCAATTAAGTGACCCGTCAGATTTATTTCATTCGCCATGGCATTGCCACAGAGCAGCATCCCCAAGTTCCCGATGAGACCCGCCCCTTGACCCCAGCGGGGATTGAGAAAACCCAAAAAGTGGCGCAGCGCTTGCAGGCATTAGGGATCCGGTTTGATCTACTTCTCAGCAGCCCTTTGGTGCGTGCCCAGCAAACTGCCGACTTATTGCAGGGCGAGGGTCTGTGCAGTCGCGTTACCCTCTCAGACCTGCTAGCCCCTGAGGGAAACTTTCAAGCATGGCTAGACTGGTTCCACAATTGGCAATTGACTGGACAAGAGTTCCTAGCACTCGTGGGGCATCAGCCCAATTTAGGAGAGTGGGCAGAGCGGTTTATTTGGGGTGAATTTGGTCAAGCCCTGGTTTTAAAAAAGGCTGGTATCATTGGGGTAACCCTGAGCGAGGGGGGTGACCCCATAGGGAGTAGCACGTTGTTTTGGCTCACACCGCCTAGGTATTTTATCTAGGGCTGATGAGGCTGCTGAGTGGCTATAGCTTACTGACCCAATTCGTGTTCTAAGCAACGTCTCCCCAGCTTCTTCTCTGCTGTAATGGAGAAGCATTGGGTTAGATGAGTGACTTTTGCAAATTCTAGAGTGGTGCTATGGCAGTTTGCGATTATCAAATTGGACTAGAGGGGATACCAGCCGCTCAATCTAAAATTAGTCATGTGGACGGTCAAGAGGGAATCCTTGAATACCGAGGCGTTTCGATCCAGGCGTTAGCACAGAGCAGCAGCTTTTTAGAAACTGCCTACCTATTGATTTGGGGCGATTTTCCTCAAGAAGCTGAACTCGAAGATTTTAAGCACGATATTACCTACCATCGCCGGGTCAAGTACCGCATTCGGGACATGATGAAATGTTTTCCCGAGAGCGGGCATCCCATGGATGCTCTCCAGGCTTCAGCCGCCGCCCTGGGGTTGTTTTACTCCCGACGAGCCCTAGATGATCCAGCCTATATTCGGGCAGCGGTGGTGCGGCTGTTAGCCAAGATTCCGACGATGGTGGCGGCTTTTCAACATATCCGCAAGGGAAATGATCCGATTCAGCCCTGTGATGATCTTGACTATGCTGCCAATTTCCTGTACATGCTCAATGAGCAAACTCCAGATCCGCTTTTGGCTCATATTTTTGATATTTGTCTGATTTTGCATGCCGAGCACACCATGAATGCCTCCACCTTCTCGGCGCGAGTGACCTCCTCCACCCTCACCGATCCCTACGCCATTGTGGCCTCAGCAGTGGGCACCTTGGCTGGCCCCCTTCATGGTGGGGCCAATGAAGAAGTGATCTCCATGCTCGAAGAAATCGGCTCAGTGGAAAACGTCCAACCCTATGTTGACAGTCTTTTGGCTCGCAAGGCCAAAATTATGGGCTTTGGGCACCGGGTCTACAAGGTGAAAGATCCCCGAGCCACAATTCTGCAAAAGCTGGCCGAGCAATTATTTGATAAGCTGGGCGGCGACAAATACTATGACATTGCCGTAGAAATGGAGCGGGTGGTCGCAGATCGCCTAGGGCATCGAGGCATTTATCCCAATGTGGACTTTTATTCTGGGCTGGTCTACCGGCGCATGGGAATCCCCACTGATCTGTTCACTCCCATTTTTGCGATCGCACGGGTTGCGGGCTGGCTAGCGCACTGGAAAGAACAACTCGAAGCCAATCGCATCTACCGCCCCAGCCAAATCTACATTGGCGATCATAACCGCCCTTACATCCCGATTGAAGAACGCTAGGGCTGTTTTGTACTCCTTGCACCGACAGGATTTACGTCAGAATTTGCGTCTATAGAAAATTTGCTGGCTCACGATAAGCAAATTGTTGGGTCTTGGTAGTCCGCGCGCTGATAGCAAAGCTCTCACAGACTATATACTGAACAACAGTGCAAACGTCACATTCTGTAAACCAGAACCTTGGGCATGAATTCAGGCATCGATCTGCAACAGAAATTTATTGACACTCTGAGCGACCTGGGACTCTCAGCCGGAGTTGCTAAGGCCATCTGGATTCCCCTGCCGATGGTCTTGATGATCTTTGGAGCCACGGTTGGCGTTTTGGTGTCCGTATGGCTGGAGCGAAAGATTTCCGCAGCGGCTCAACAACGCATCGGCCCAGAATATATTGGGCCACTGGGTATTCTGGCTCCAGTCGCCGACGGCATTAAACTGGTCTTCAAAGAAGATGTGGTTCCCGCCAATGCCGATCCCTGGCTCTTTACCCTGGGCCCTGTGATTGTAGTGATTCCAGTGTTCCTGTCCTACTTAATTGTGCCCTTTGGCCAGAACCTGGTCATTACCGATCTGGGCATTGGTATTTTTCTGTGGATTGCCCTCTCCAGTATTGCCCCCATTGGCCTGCTGATGGCGGGCTACGCCTCCAACAATAAATATTCCCTGTTGGGGGGGTTGAGGGCGGCGGCTCAGTCCATTAGCTATGAAATTCCCCTGGCGCTGGCGGTGCTGGCGGTGGTGATGATGTCCAATAGTCTCAGCACCGTAGACATAGTGGATCAGCAATCTGGCTACGGCATTCTGGGCTGGAATGTTTGGCGGCAACCTGCCGGACTACTGCTGTTCTGGATTGCGGCACTGGCTGAGTGTGAACGGATGCCCTTTGATCTGCCTGAAGCAGAGGAAGAGCTGGTAGCTGGGTATCAAACAGAATATGCAGGGATGAAGTTCGCCCTGTTTTACCTGGGCTCTTACGTCAACTTAGTGCTGTCTGCCCTGCTCGTGGCTGTGCTTTATTTTGGGGGCTGGGATTTCCCAATTCCCATTGAGTTGTTGGCGAGTTGGATCGGAGTTAGTCCCAACAATCCAGTCCTGGAAGTGGTGATTGCTGGCTTGGGTATTGTCATGACCCTGCTCAAAGCCTACTTCTTCTTGTTTCTTGCCATTTTGCTGCGCTGGACTGTACCACGGGTGCGAATTGACCAACTCTTAGATCTGGGGTGGAAATTTCTGCTGCCGATCGGGCTTGTAAACCTCCTTCTCACCGCAGGCTTAAAGCTAGCCTTTCCGGTTGCCTTTGGCGGGTAGACGCTCTACCAGCGCCCTAGGGCGATCTGGCTGCTGGCTCACCCCAAGGCAATTTTGACTAAGGTAGAGAAAGCAGCGCCACAGGGTTCACTGAGAACCACCATTCGTTCAAACTGCCACCTGCTGCAAGGGATTCAGAGGAGAACCATGCTGAAATTTCTGAACAAAGTTGGCGAGTACGCCAAAGAAACAGTGCAATCAGCCCAGTATATTGGTCAGGGACTATCGGTCACCTTTGACCATATGCGCAGGCGACCCATCACTGTCCAGTATCCCTACGAAAAGTTAATCCCCTCGGAGCGATTTCGGGGACGGATTCACTTTGAGTTTGACAAGTGCATTTCCTGCGAAGTTTGTGTGCGGGTGTGTCCCATTAACTTGCCGGTGGTGGACTGGGAATTTAATAAGGAGATTAAAAAGAAGCAGCTCAAGCACTACAGCATTGACTTTGGAGTTTGTATTTTCTGCGCCAACTGTGTGGAATATTGCCCTACCAACTGCCTGTCCGTGACAGAAGAATACGAGTTATCGACTTTTGACCGGCATGAACTCAATTTTGACAGCGTGGCCATGGGTCGTCTGCCCTACAAGGTGACGGAAGATCCGATGGTGACGCCGTTGCGCGAGTTTGCCTATCTACCCAAGGGTGAAATCAGCAGCCACGCCGTGCCCCACACCACCCCACGCGCTGGACAACATCCTCAAGAGATTGCGGCTGCCTCAGCAGCATCCGAGGACTAAACCTTACCCTGTCGGTACAATCGACGATTAAAATGAAGTCTGGTTGACGATGGTTAAACTTGGCGGATTGCTTGCAACGTTTTATGGAGATTGAGAAGCCGTGACCCTAGCAGACGGTGTTCAGTTGGTAAGTACGCTCATCCTGGCGGCCATGGTGATTGGTGCCGCTTTGGGGGTGGTGCTGTTTGACAATATTGTGTACTCGGCCTTTACCCTGGGCGGAGTCTTTATCAGCATCGCGGGGCTATACATTCTCATGAATGCAGATTTTGTCTCCGCCGCGCAAGTTCTGATTTATGTGGGTGCAGTGAATGTTTTAATTTTGTTCGCCATCATGCTAGTGAACAAGCAAGAGGTCTATAGCCCGGTGCCACGTCGCTGGATTCGCAAGCTATCAGCGGCACTAGTCTCTGCGGGCTTGTTTGGCTTACTCACGGTGATGTTGCTGCAAACCGAATGGCTCCCTAATGCGGCTCAAACTGCACCGGACTCAACGGTTATTTTAATTGGGGAGCATTTCTTTAGCGATTACCTGCTGCCCTTTGAATTAGCCTCGATTCTGCTGCTAATGGCCTTGGTTGGGGCTGTTGTCATTGCCCGCCGAGAGTCCATTGTGGGGGAAGATACCGCCATTGTGGGAGAACAACCCGCCCCCGTTTTAGAACTGCCTGAGCGCCCTCGTGAACCGGTTGCCTAGGTGGGATGTCCTTGCCGCTGTTGAGAGAAACCCATGCCTTTAGAGTTTTTTCTGCTTCTGGCCGCTGCGCTTTTTTGCATTGGCATCTATGGCCTGATCACTAGCCGCAATGCGGTGCGAGTTTTGATGTCAGTGGAGCTACTGCTCAACTCGGTCAATATTAATTTAGTGGCGTTTTCCAATTTCCTAGATCGGCAAAATATTAACGGCCAAGTTTTTACGGTATTTGTGATTACTGTGGCAGCCGCAGAAGCTGCGGTTGGCTTAGCCATTATTTTGGCTATTTATCGCAATCGTGACACAGTGGATATGGAGCAGTTTAATTTGCTCAAATGGTAAGAGAAGTCAGCTCTAGTCGAGAAGCGGTGCTGTTATGCAAGAGATTTCTGCGGAGCTAAGGCGTCATGCCTACCTACTGGGTGGGTTGCTGGCGATCATGTGGGGCACTGCATTGGTCAATTTTCTGCTTTTTCAAAACAGACTGCTTCTCTATGGAATTCGACCCCTCAGCATTACGGGGTTGCGAGGCATTTTGTTTGCCCCGTTTCTCCATGCGGGGTTAGGACATCTGATGTCTAATACGATTCCGTTTGCGGTGCTGGGCTGGTTGATCATGGCTCGCAGCATTGAGGATTTCGTGATCGTCAGTTTGGTGACCATGGGGGTTGCCGGTTTGGGAACTTGGTTGCTGGGTGGTGCCGGTACGTTGCATGTGGGCGCTAGCGGCGTTGTATTTGGCTATTTGGGATATTTGCTGCTGCGGGGCTACTTTGAGCGCAGCTTGGGGGCAATTGTTCTGGCTGTGGGGGTGGGAGTTCTCTATGGTGGGTTGCTTTGGGGGGTGCTCCCTACGGTGCCTGGCATTTCTTGGCAAGGTCATCTATTTGGATTTATTGGCGGTGGCTTGGCCGCACGGCTACTGGCCAAGTCAGGGGGGTGAGGGTCAGGCTAGGCCTCGACGAGAACAACATCGCCTTCAATTCTGGCTGACAGCCTGGGTAGGGGGCGATCGGCTGGCCCCTGGGTCACTTCGCCTTCGGCGCTAAACTGAGAGCCATGGCACTGACAAGAAAATTGGGTTTCTGAAGCTTCCCAGTTCACTGTACAGTTTCGATGCGTGCAGGCAGCATTCAAGGCAATCAGTTGCTCGGGGTTGACTGGATCTCGAACAATGATCAGCGGTCTGCCTGTTTCACTTTCATCGAGCAAAAAGCCCTGCGCGTCTAGATCGGCTACGGTGCCGACATTGACATCGTTGGTTATATCGGTGCCAGGGGTATCGGGGGTGTCAGCAGTGTCAGTGGGTTCGGCAGAGCAGGCTGCGATCGCAACCGGCAAGCTGCTGGCCAAAAAGCCCACGCCCACCCAGGACAAAAATGCACGACGCTCCATGTTTAGTTTCCTCTCTGAGTCAATACCAATCTGTACCGGCATTGTGACATAATCTGCAAGGCTAAACAGAGTGATTGATTCTGGATACGATAGGGAGCGGCTCAGTACAATAAGAGCATCGAGCTATCCCAAAAGCATTGTGATGGTGCAAACCCCACTTAAAACCTTTGCCGACTTTCTTGCCTGCACCGCAACCGCAGACAGGTACTACGAACTCACCAACGGAGAGCTGATCGAAATGCCGCCCGAGTCTGACGGCAATCTCTATCGAGCGTTGCAGCTATACGAAGCCCTCAAGACGGTCGTGTCTATGCGGCAGATTCGCCTTCAGGGTTTGGCGCTGGCGGTGCCGGGGCAGCCCCGAAACCGGTATCCTGACCTGAGCGTGCTGCGGCCCGAGCATCCTGAGCAGATGGGTGACCTGGGGCAGGCCGCGATTACCCTGGAGATGGCCCCCCCATTGTTGGTGGTTGAGATAGTCAGTCCGGGGCCAGAAAATCACCGACGGGACTATGTTGAAAAGCGCAATCAGTATGAGTGGCGCGATATTCCTGAATATTGGATTGTCGATCCAGTGGTTAACCAGGTCACCGTTCTGGCTCTGAGCGCTCAGGGATACGAGGAAAAGGTTTTCGAGGGCAAGATGGTCGTAAAATCACTCAGTTTTCCGGGCTGGCAGTTGACGGCTGAAGCGATGCTCAACCTGCCTTAAGTGTCAATTCTATTCCTTTAGGAAATTTTTTTTCGAGGTGTCCTATCAGTATCGTTGACACTTAACTGAAAACATCGTTAGACTTCTCAGTGGAAGACGACAGAAGCTTATCTGAGCTAAATCTGTTCTTGCCGCTGTTTTTTCTTTAAGGATCATACGTTCATGGAGATTCCTGGTGGTTGTAGCCGTCTTGCTACACGTCAAGAGTCCTTTGATTCAGTAGAAGAAGACCCTGGCTCGACAACGCACCGTGGCCAGCAGTTGATCAATCTGACGAACTTGCCCTTTGTGGGATAACTGGGTTCGCCTCTGGTCGCTGTGGGGCACAGCGACGGCAGGGAAAGGAGGCTCCCGAAAAACTTTTAACCATTGCTAGCAATCTCTACTCGGTCTTGAACTCGTGGGTCAGTAGTACCTGCTTTTTTTGATCCGAGCATAGACTTTGGCATCTACGTTTGCTTGAGCATGGAGGCAGTTTTCAATGACAGCCCCCAAGTCCTCTGATGCCAACTGATCTTGCTGCCTGAATTTAAACTCTTCGGCATTTTCAGCCCGAATAGCTCGGTGTTGAGAACAAGTTTTAGTGAGCATTTTTTGGTTGAGCAACAATTGCTTGACCCTTGCTTATGTTGAACTTCCGACTGTAAAAAAACCAATATTCAGAGGTGAACCATGCATCACAATGTCTTAAACGATCTCTTGCAACCCTTCGCTCTGGAAGCTGCCAAAAAAGAAGCCAATCGTATTCCCGCCGCTGAACTGGTGCAATCCCTCCTAGAAATTCCACTGGAGAAGCGCGTCCTGGCCTTTCGCTTGCTGGAAAAAAACAAAGCGATCGCAGTGTTTGAATACTTGCGCCCTGAAGAACAGGCCGACCTGATCCAGGCGATGGAAAGCCCAGAGGTGATCACGCTCTTAGAAGAACTCGAAGCCAACGATCGAGTCAAACTCTTCGACGAACTCCTGGCCAAGGTCACCAAGCGGCTGCTGCCCAACCTCAGCCCTGAGGCTCGTTCGGCGGTCAATCTGCTCCTGGGCTATCCCGAGGGCAGTGCTGGACGACTCATGAACCTGCGGTTTTTAACCGTTCGCAGTACGGCCACCGTGGGTGCTGCCTTGGCCACCGTCCGGGAATCTAATCTGGATGCCAACGAACTTGCCCTGGTTTTTGTCATTGATGAGGAACGCTATTATCGCGGCTTTGTTCGCATTTTGCAATTGATTAATCAGGCCCAACTCATGCGGCCATTGGCTCCCTGGCGGGGGCAGGCTACTTTCCCAAGGCGTTTTTGGGTGCGATCGCAGTCCTAATCTCAAACACAGTCTTGCGTCCCCTGGGCTACCGGATTAATCAGCAGCCCCTCCAGGGGACAGAACTAGAGCTGTGCTACCAATGCTCACTCCTGTGTCACAGCAAAGATGAGGCCCATGTGCGGGCGCTGTTGCTGCAAGCCCTCAGCACCTGTGAAATGAAGCTGCGATCGCTCCACAGTGAAGATCTAGAAGATCTGCCTGACAAAGTAGAAGTGGAAGCCGAAATGGTCACCCAGACCCGCGATGATCAAGCCCTGGAGCAAATCGTCAGCCGCCTCAGCCTGGAACCGGGCGTTACCGCCGCCAGTTGGCGCATCATTGAGCAAGAGTTTGGCTGAATTTGGTCATGACCGCTGCTCTAAAAGATTTTCCACAATCCGCACCAGGCGATCTGTGGTTTCTGCCTGCCGCTCCAGACGGTCTGTGACTTCTGCCTGCCGTTGTGACTGCTGCTCAAACAAGGTCGTCAGGCGGCTGATATTCTGTGCTTGCTGCTCAACCGACTGTGCTTGCTGCTCAACCGACTGTGCTTGCTGCTCAACCGAGGCTGTCAGGCGGCTGATATTCTCTTTTTGCTGCTCAGTTGTATGTGCTACTCGTTCAACCAACTGTTTAACGTCAGTTAGCCCTTCGGTCAAGCGCCCCACTTGATCGATTAGGATGTCGAGCCTGCCGCTGCCATTGGTTTCAGCCATCAAGATTTCTCCGAATATTTCCCTACTGGACAACGACCTCTCTGAATCCTTACAGCAAGGGGATCGGCTCAGGAATTTAATGGGGATCAGCTTAGGAGTAAAATCTTGACACACCGTTGAGGCAAGGTCAATGCTCGATCGCTTTTGGGACGTGCTGGGGTATGTCTTTGCCCTGGACAAGGAAGCCTTTCGCATTGCCACCACGATTCCAGCCAGGCAGGAATTGGCTCTGCTGCTGGTGCTGCTGGCGGGGCTATCCCAGGGTGCTGGCCAGAGAATTATTCTATTTGTCAACCAGGTGCGACCTGCCCGGTTTGCGATCAGCCTGGGTGCTACGCACCAGCCAAGTGGGCGGCCACGACCCCGATATTGAACCCATCGCGCCAATGACTTTTTAACCTCAATGCTGATCTCAAGAAACCAAAAATTGAGTCTTGTTTGTCACCAAAGACTCGACCTAATCGGAAACTTTATCTTGATCCTAGAGTCTGTGTAGTCCAGAAACTTCAGGTCAAAATGGGTTTAAAAGGAAGAACTAGGGTTGCCATCAAGGACGCAGTTCAAGGCTGTCGAAATTACGCATTGCCGTGGCTAAGGCGAATTCGACCCAGCCAGTATACAGATGCCGACCCGTTCAAAGTGATTCATGTGCCTCCTGATCATATTCGGGCGATGCAGCTTCGTTGGAGTGGCCCGATTGAGTTACCCTGGCTAGATGCTGGACTCTGGAAAAAGCATTCCAGCTTACTCAGGCGGTGGCACGCAGGTCTTGTTCTGGCGGGGGACTGGGATCTGGCCACCCAAAACTTTGCCGACTATCATCTTTCCGCTGTGTTTCAGGAACGCTTTCAGGAGGGAAAAGACTGGCAAGAAATTGCTTATGTCCAAAGTGCCCTACGCAAAGTGAATAGAGGGCAACCCGCCTGGGGAAATCGATGCCATACTCCAGCGGATGTCTGGGCACGATGTCAGTACTTGGACAAACTTTATAGACGTATTCAGTCTCAAGGATATTGCTTTGACTCTAGTCAGGCTGCAAATTTCAGCTTGCCGTACACCCATTTTTTGGTCAATATTGGCCGCAATGGCGACATTATTCGCAACAACGACGGGAAACACCGTATTCTAATGTCTAGGTTAATTGGCATTCCCTACCTGTCGGCACGGGTGTTTGTGCGTCATCGTCAATGGCAGGCCATTCGTGATGCAGTTCGCGCTGATAGGGGTTCAGATTGGATTGAGCAGTTTCAGCACCATCCTGATCTGCAAGATATTTTGCCTGGCACTCAAAATGAGAAGGTTGCTTGACGCCCCACTCACCCTTTCACCCATTTGATCGCATCATTTAGCCAAGCGATCGCTCATTCTGCGCCAACTGACTCGACGGGTGGGGGAATTGCCTCAGGAGGTGCGATCGCAGGATTGGCAGGCAAAGAGAGTGGGTTTGGGCATGGAGTTGGGGAATAATAGAGGTTGGTCAGTGGCGCATCAGGGAGCTTATGCGACGAGATTCGATTTTCTACAAACTGTTTGCACAACTGCCCCTGCTATTGTTTGAATTGCTGCCTAATCCACCCGTGAATGCTACTGCTTATAGCTTTGACTCTGTCGCTGTCAAAGAACCTAGATTTGAAATTGATGGGGTGTTTGTGCCGCCAGAGAATGAGATTGGCACAGTCTATTTTTGCGAGGTGCAGTTTCAAAAAGATCAGCAGCTTTATGAACGGGTGGCGGCAGAATCACTGCTGTACTTTTATCGCAATCGTACCCGCTTCCATGATTGGCAAGTGGTGATCATTTATCCCTCGCGTAGTGTCGAGCAGAGTCAAACGCATCCCTATCAGGAGTTGTTGGAGAGTCATCGGATTCATCGGGTGTATCTGGATGAGTTGGGGGAGATTCGTACCCTGCCGCTGTGGTTGGCAGTGATGGTGTTGACGACGGTGGAGGAAGGCCGGGCTGCCGAGGAAGCACGGTATTTGTTAAATAGAAGCCGTCAGGAGGGAGCCGAGTCATCAGGTCGCGGCATAATAGAGCTAATTACAACGATTTTGGCGTATCGCTTTGACCAGTTGAGTCGTAGGGAGATTGAAGCCATGTTAGACATTACATTGCAGGAAACGAGAGTTTATCGGGAAATCAAGGAGGAAGGGCGAAAGGAAGGGCGAGAGGAAGGGCGAGAGGAAGGACGGCAACAGGAGGCGGTTAGCTTTGTGATGCGGCTGTTGACGAGGCGGTTTGGGGAGTTGCCTAAGGGGGTTAGGGTGCAGATTGAAGCCCTGTCGTTGGAGCAGTTGGAGGCGTTGGGGGAGGCGTTGTTGGATTTTGTGGGTGTGGATGAGTTGGTGGAGTGGTTGGCGGAGGCGGGGTAGAGGGAATCTGTGAGGGTTTGATGGGCGGTGCATGGGAAACCCACCCCGCCCTGTGGGTACCCCTCCGAGGCGGGGTTAATCACCATGATCAGGCCAGGGGTCAAGGCAAGATGCTGATTCAAAGGCCAGCGATAAAAAATCTCTAGATGAATAGCCGCATTGGGATCAATTTCGTCATCATCAAAAGTATTGCGGAGGATCTGAGGGGGAGTGCCGACAATCAAACCGGTTAGACTCCCCTCGGTGCCGAGGTCAGTCAATCCCACACTCGCGGCCCAGGTGAACAGATTGGCGGTGGGCTGATGCTCTAAGTCTTGGGCGGTGGCCCACAGGTATCCGAGGCGTGCCGAGAGCGTAACTTGGGGAAGTGCTTCCCAGGCGACTTCAGCTCCGAAGGCATTGGTGGCAATGGCATCGGATTGGCCGTCAAAGGGATCCTCGCCTCGCTCGCTGCCTGTGCCCGTGCCGATGTTGTTCAAAGAACGTACATAGGTAAGTCCCAGGGTGGTGGTATCGACGGGGCGGAGGGTCAGTTGCGAAATGATACCGTAGCGTTCTCCCACTAAGTCTGCGGCAGGAGCCACGTAAGCTACGGATAAATTCGCCCAATCGGCTATATCGTAAGCGAGGCCGAAGCCAGATCCTCCCCCTAAGCGTCGAATGGGATTTTCTCGACCAAATGTGGAGATCGCACCGTTCCCGCTGCTGCCAAATAAGGGGGTGATGGCTGGGGCAAAATCACCTAGACCGCCTCCTACAATTTGAAATCGAGCTTGTAATCTTCGAGTCAATGGCAAGTCATACTCTAACCGGCTTAGTTCTAGGGCTGTTCCAGAAACACCGTCAAACCCCAAGTTGGCCATTTGAGTGCCTGTGGTGTCTTCAAGTTCAGCAATATTACGCGCTTGAATCCGAAACCGCAGGCGATCTCTGCCTGTAAAGCTGGTAATGAAGTTGAGTCGCATGCGATAGCCAATGCTCAGGTCACTCTCGATGGGTGTATCTGGATCATCCGCTCTGCCGTCTCCACCAGCGGCCAACAATGCCATTACCACTTCTCCTTCTAGGCGGGTAGTGGCAGAGAACTGCTGGTCAGTCAGGGTGGTGAGCTGAGGATCGAGCGTGTCAACTTCGGTTTGGAGTTCACTTTGATCAGTGGCAAATTCACCTTGCAGGCGTTCTATCAGGTGTAAATCCTCAGGGAGTAAGCGTCCGTTTCCCTGGGTTAGGCACTGCTGAAGATGAGCCGCCAATGTTGCTGGCTCTAAAACCCGATTGTCCGGGGCTGGCAAGGTCGCGGAGCAGTTGTAGACCCTCTGAAGCTCTCGTAACCGTTGCACTTGACGGGTGCTTAATTCAATGGGTGCTAGGTCGGCAACCCGTGGCGAGGGAGCGGCGGGCGCACAGGTCAGGATGAAACCATGGGTGAGTGTGATTGATGCTGTAATGGGCCAAAAAGCTTTCACGGCAAGTCCTGTCCTGATCCGTAAGTTTGGGAATGCCCATGGCACTGTGATGGGCCGGGTGATGGGTTTCAGAAAATAGGGTGGGTGTGAGCTAGGTCTAAGCACTTTGGCAGAGTCGGGCTTCGCAGAGGTTGAGCAGTTGAGCTGTGGTGTGGCGGCGGCTAGGAATTTGGGTGCTGATGTAGATATGACGCACGAGGGTGAGGGTTTTGTAGATGGGAATGGCTGCTGGGTTGATATCGCCAGAGTGTTCACAAAAAGCGGTGATTAAAGCACTTTCTTGAGCGGCAAAAGCATCAGGATGGCTTCGAGTCCGCAAACTTTGTTCACTCAGGTGAGCTACAAAGTTGCCAATATCTAAGGCTGCATCTCCCTGGCAGTACAGATCTAGATCTAGTAAGTAGATGCGATCGCCGCTGATGAGGACCTGATCGGGATAAAAGTCGCGGTGAATGCTGGCTGTGGGAGCCTGGGGAAGGCTGTTGGCTAGGTGGACACAAGCATTGAGAATCACTGCCAATCGGGCTTGCCACTCAGGAAAGTGTTGCAGAATCCGAGGAACCCGCTCTTGGAGAATTTGCACCTCAGTGGCAGCAGTATGGTGTTTTGGGGTTGGAATTCCGCAGTGGTGCAGTTTGCAGATGGCCGCAGCAATGCGCGGTGCTAACGCCGGACATTGAGGCAGCAGTGACGTGGCTGATGTTCCGGGAACCCAACGCTGAAGCCAGAGGTGCATTTCAGGAATCATCCCCACGGGTTCGGGGACAGAAACACCGTCAGGGCTTTGAGGGTCAAAACCCTGATGCCAGAGCTGTTGTTGAATGTGGTAGCTCTGGTAGTCGAGGCGGCGCGATCGCACTTTACCCAGGAGAGTGACTGGGGTTGCCCCATCCGTTAACCTGAGGTCATAGGCAATCAGACAGCGACGTCCAACTTTGTGGCGCAGAACGCGGACATTTTCAAGAACGAGGGATTGACCCAAAACCTGCTCCAGTCGAGGCGCAATCCATTGGGGGTTGAGGGCTGGGGCTACAAAAGCCAGCGCCGAATCGGACAGAAGTGTCTCAGCGGTGATCAGCATAGGCAGTAATGACAAAGGGTTATGCCGACCAGTCAAGATCGGAGCAAGAGGGCTGCAAGTGGGTTTGGATGCGAGCCAACAATTGTTCCATGCGGGTTGGCCAGTTGGGCTCTCGGTAGCGAAACGGCTCCGGCAATAGCTTGAATAGGTGGAGAGCGGTATAAAGCCGAATCGAGTCGGCAGATAAGATCGCCCCCTGGGCTGCGTCGTACCCTTTGAGCAGGCCCACCACAGCAGCCTGACGATCTGAGTCTGGTAATTCTCCCCGGAGGTTTTGGTACTCTAGCTGGGCGATAAATGAGCCTAAGTCCCGAGCCGGATGCCCCTGTGCAGCCCGGTCTAAATCAATTAGAGTGACGCGAGGAGGGTGAACCAGAACCTGGTCAGGCTTAAAGTCGCCGTGGGTCGATTGCCACTGTTGGGGAAGATAAAGTAGCGCATTCGCCATCCTGCGACTGAGGGTTTTAATCGTGGGCGAAAGGCGCGGATTCAGATAGCAAAGATCGCTGACCAATTCCATTAAATCCAGGGCTTCAGCCGCACAGCTCACCCGTTGCAGTCGCTTGAGGCGCTGCTGATGTAGCTCAGCCAGCGCAATTCCGACGGGTTCTAGCATGCGCCGCAGCGCGGTGGGAGTGGTTTGCTGCATCCGCTCTGGTAAAGGCTGGCCATCGATCCAGGGAAAGGCCAGCATCTGATAGTGGCGGCTCCGACCTGCTAGGGGGGCAATCTGCAAAACCTCTCGGCCTTGAACATCACGACTGTTGCGACGAGCAGTGGTGAAGTTTTCCTGAGTGTAGGCTTTCACCACCCAGCTCTGTTCCTCGCCCTGACTCAGACAAGCCTGAGCGACATAGCGACGCTCAGGCTTGTAGGTGAGCGTTTTTAGGCTGATTGCAGCGGTCGGGGTTCCCAAAGGCAAGAGCTTTTGGCTCAGTTTTTTCTGGGTGGTGGGGTCGAGTAAATGCACAACAGTGGGCAGGGCGCGATCCAAGGGAAACGGTAAAATCGCTAGACCTAGCGCTTCTACGATCAAGGGCTGCCCACCTGAGGTCAGCGTCCGCCGACCTAAACGCTGATATTTAGCCAGCTTGTCCAATTGGGCCAAAGGATAAACCTTGCCATAGAGCCAAGTGGTTCGCCGATCCATCTTTACTTCGTAAGCCACCAGGCAGTTGGTGTAGGGCTTGTAGCGCACGTATGCACTGGTCAACTGCTGGACATCCCAGCCATGGGTCTGCAACAGCTTCAGCATGGCTGCATCATCCAGGAGCGTGGCTAGGCCAGGAAGCTGGCTGTCGCATTCAACTAGCGATTGATCAGCGGAACAAGGCATAGTCTTCCCCCTTGGGACGGTGAGTGTCCTCCGCTTGCGACTGGCGACGGGCCACCTGGAGTTGATACAGGGCGGCATAGCGTCCCTGGTTTACCAGCAGTTGGTGATGGGTACCGCGCTCCCAAATTTCACCGTTTTCAAGGTAGAGCAACTGATCTGCCGTGGCGGCCAGGGTCAGATCGTGAGTGATGATCAGGGTGGTGCACTGCTGGGCTACCTGCTGCAAGGCATCAATCACAGCTTGCTCACTATCTTTGTCGAGCCCCGTTGTAGGCTCGTCCAAAATCAAAATGGGGGATTGACGTACCGCAGCTCGGGCAATGGCAATCCGCTGGCGTTGTCCCCCAGATAGGGTTACCCCGCGTTCCCCCACAAGGGTGTCGTAGCCCTGTGGCAGTTGCTGAATGAAGGCGTGGGCATTGGCTAACTGAGCGGCTTGTAAGATCTCGTCATTGCTGGCTTGGGGATTGCCATAGGCGATGTTGTCCCAAATGCTGGCGGCAAACAACAAGCTGTCTTGGAGCACCACACTGATTTGCGATCGCACCGAGTCGAGCGTATAACTACGGATATCCATCCCATCCATGAGAATTCTGCCCCCACTGGGGTCATAAAGCCGCAGCAGCAAGCTAGCCAGGGTAGACTTGCCACTGCCCGATGGCCCCACAATGGCTAGGGATTGATTGGCCTTGGCCTCAAAACTTATGTTTTGGAGGATGGGATAGTCAGGTTTGTAGGCAAACTGCACCCCCTGAAACTGCACATGCCCCTGAAAGCGTGGGGCAGGGCAAGCTGTGGACAGATCAACTATCTCAGGCGTCTGGTCGAGTAAGTTGAGGATGCGCTCGCCTGCGGCACTGGCTTTGGCCAGTCGGCCTGTGTACTTGGCAAAGTCGCGCACAGGCTTGAAGGCGTTTTTCAAGTAAGACAAGAACACCAGCAGATCCCCTGGCGTCAGGTTGCCATGGAGCACCAGATGCGCGCCACGTCCCAGGACAAGAGCAGTGGCCAGGGCAATCAGCAAGTCAACAGACCGCTCTAGCTGAGCCGCCAACCGCTTCGCTTTGACCCCATCTTTTAAGCTCTTTTTACTCTGGCCCGAAAAAGTTTTGGCAAATCGGGTCTCCAGAGACAGGGTTTTGACCACCTGAATCGCGCCCATCGCTTCAGCCGCAGTAGAGGCCATCGCACCCTCCTGGCGGCGCTGCTTCCGCGATACTTCTTTGATCCGACGGCTGAGGCGGAGGGTGGTCAGTGAAAATAGCGGCATCGTGGCCAGGGCTAGCAGGGTTAGCTCCAGATGCAACCACAGCATCAAGCCCACCATCCCAATCAAGATCAGAACATTGCCTAACAAGGGCAAAAAGGCGGTGACCACCACATCCTTGAGCAGCCCCACATCGCTAATCACCCGAATGGTGAGATCCCCGCTGCGTGCCTGGTTATGAAAGCTCAGAGACAGACTTTGCAAATGGCGATAAAGATCATTGCGCACCTGGGTGAGGACCCGATTGCCCACCAGGGCAAAACCAACGGTGCTGCTGTAATCCGCCAGGGCTCGCAGGCCAGTGAAACTGACCAGTGCGATCGCACAGCCCCAGAGCAAAACCGTAGGCGACAAACCATCCAACCAGGGCAATCCCGACGCTCCTCCACTAGGGGCAGTCGGAATCACCCGATCAAACACAAACTTTAGAGGCCAGGGTTCTAGCAGCCGCAGCCCCACCTGAGCCAGCAGAGCCACCAAAGCCCCCACCACCAAGCCCCACTCCTGGCGAATGTAGGGCGAAAATCGCCGCATTATCTGCCAGAGTCCCGGCGCAATTTCCTGAATGGTCTGCGGTCTTCCCATCAATCAACTTACCTCTCGCCGTGCTGTCAGAGCCCCCATCCGCGCCAGCTCCAAGATGTGAGCAACTCGCTGCATCCAGCTATGACACGCCAACACTGTTTTTCTGGCTGCCTGCCCTAGACGCAGACGTAAATGCGGTTGTGCATGCAATCGTTGTAATTGAGCAGTTAACGCATCCGCATCACCCGCTGCACACAGTAAGCCATTCGCCTCAGACTGGATGATGTGCCGGAGTTGTCCCACGTCACTGGCCACCACCGGCAGACCCGCCGCCATATACTCATAAACTTTAAGCGGAGAAAAATAAAAGCTCTCCAACAGCGGATAAGGCGCTACAGCAACATCCATCATCGCCAGCCAAGCCGGAATCTGCTCCGGTGGCACCCGTCCCGACCAAGTGACTGCCTCCCCTAACCCACATTGCTCCAAAGTCGCTTGCATGGCCGGACGAGCTGGGCCATCCCCCACCATCAGCAGTCGCGCTTGGGAGTACTGTCGATAGAACTGCATAAACGCTTGTGTGAGCACCGGCAGCCCATGCCAATCTTTCATTGTGCCCACAAACCCCACCGTAAAAGGTTGATGGAGTGAATGTTGAAGACCAGATTGGGACGGGTGAAACCGCATCGGATTAACCCCATTTGGCACCACCGCCACCCGACCCTGAGTTTGGGAGAAGCTAGCGAGATAGTCTGCTACATCCTGCGACACCGCTACCAAGGTAGAAGCAGCAGCAAACACTCGCCGGGCAATAACCTGAGCCTGTTGGGTGTGAATCAGTTGGCGATACTGAGCTTGTTCCAGAAGTAAAGGTGCATTGACCTCTAACACACCAGGAATTTGGTAATCCTGGGCATAGACCATAGCACTGAAGCTCCAGAGCGAGTAGCGTTCGTACACCAGGTCAAACGGCCCACCTAGCTCTAAGGCCAACCGCAGATCGAGATTGGCCGCAATTTCTACTTGTTCTCGTTGGGCAAGGTCATACTTGGGAGCTTTAGGGAGTCGCTGGACGGGCACATCTGCTAAATCCTCAGGGGCAGTGCCCCCCAGTCGAGCTGCGAAGATGGTGACCTGATGACCGTGCTGACGCAGAGCGCGCACAACCTCCTGAACATGGATGGAGCAACCTTTGCAGCCAAAAATAGGAACGCCGCGATCCGCACAAACGTAGGCAATCCGCATTAGTTAACCTCCTCTAAAACAGATACACTTTGGGTTACACCAGAAGTCGTTGCTAGCACTGGCTGACGCTGAAACAATTGCCGCATCTCGGCAGTATTGTCGTGAACATTGAAAGACGATTCGATCAGACAGCGAGCAGCAGTGGCCAACTCTACCCTCAGAGCCACATCCTCTAACATCTGGCTCAGGGCAGCGGCCAGCGCCACCGGATTGTGTTGAGGCACTTGTATGCCAGTCATACCGTGACGGACGACTTCAGGAATACCAGCAACATCCGTAGAGATGCAGGGAGTCCCCAGAGCCATGGCTTCCAGCAAGACCGTGGGTAAGCCGTCCTGATTGCGATCGGTGCCCACAACGCAGGGAGCCACTAGCACTGCGGCTTCCTGAACAATGGACTTGATCTCTTCCTGAGGCTTAGGTCCCACTAGCTCAACCCATCGTTGCAGCCCAACCCGATCAATCTGATGCTGAAGTACAGGTGCAAGCTCACCATGACCGACAATCTGACAGTGAAAGTTTTGATGGGTCTGGGCTAGAATTTCGCAGGCGCTAATTAAATCGGCAAATCCCTTTTTCTCGACCAATCGTCCTACCCCGACAATCCGATTCGGACGATCCTGGGGGGATGAATAGTGGAACTGACTCAAATCCAGGCCATTGTAAATTCGCCGACCGTGCGCGGCTGCCGCGCCATACTGGTGCTGCAAGTAAGCAAGATTGTAATTACTGACCGTTATCACCGCCGCCGCATCGTTCAACTTGCGGCGCAGATCGTCTGGCTGCACAGATTCATGGAAAATATCTTTTGCATGGGCAGTAAAGGTGTAGGGAATACCGCTGAAGTGGCTGGCCAGCCGCGCAACGGTAGTCGCTGAGGTGCCAAAGTGGGCATGAAAATGCGTAATTCCCCTTCTTACTGCCTCATGAGCCAGAATAATTGCCTGGTAGACATCCTGAACATCTTCACTTTGAGAAATTGGCAGTTTTGACCAAAAGTCAGGCAATAGATTGGCTGCGTCCTGGAACGTTTGCCACAATTGACTGCCACGCAAATGTCTTGACGGCAAATAACTCACCGGAGCCCTTACCCGAGCGATAATATCCTGAAAATGAGCATCTACGGGTGGATGCAGGGCAAAAATTATAATGTCTAGACCCGCTGTTTCATGGGCTAAAATTTCTGAAACTACGAAGGTTTCAGAAAATCGAGGATAGCGTTTGAGGATATAAGCAATTCGCATGACTTTAGGGTGGCGATCAGCAATGAGCGGGAGTCGATTGGGTTCAAGATTGGTTCACTGTGAGAGGAACAATTAGCGTTGATTTAGATTGATTTATCCGGCCTTCCTGGCCTGTTCATAAACTCGAATTAGTCTCTGATAGGGTTCCAGTAATCTTTGGGTCTCTTTCTCCGCAATCAGATTTGTCAGCAACAAGGGAAGTCGATCTAGTCCCCGCATATTGACTAGCTCCTGGGCCTTAGGGTTTAATTCCGATTTATCTTGGCTGGCTACAGCCCTGAGCCAATCAGTAAGGGCTTCAGGACAAACCCGATGAGGCGGTAATAAATCTACCAGTCCTAGTCGTTGTAACTGCTGAGCGCGAATCCACTGCTCTCGACGGGGCTTTACCCGAGGCGCAATTAACGACCTCACTCCCAAAGAGAGCACCTCACAGGTTGTGTTGTACCCGCCCATGGCAATCACTGCCTGAGCCTGCCAAATTAAACGGACGGGTTCAGGACAATAATTCAGTACGGATAAATTAGGGCACAGTGCTACCTGCTGATGTAACCGCTGTCGAACCACCTTTGGCATCAATGGGCCTGCGATCAAAATTCCACGCCAACCCTGAGGGAGTGCTGTATGGGTAAAGGCTGTTGCCAGAGCCTCACCATCTTGACCACCACCGACTAAACAAAGGGCTAACGGTTGATCGGTATGGGTTAATACGCCTGCTAGCTCAGAGGTCACTAGCCGCTGCCGCGCATCTAAATACCCAGCATAGTGAACCTTAGCTGCAATATCCGCAGGTAGCCGATAGGCAGAAACCAGATCATAGACCGTTGGGTCACCATAAACCCAAATAGCATCGAAATACTGTCGGATAGCTGTTTCATTATCTGCCTGTTGCCACTGGCGACGCACCACCGATGGCTCATCTAGCACATCACGTAACCCTAATACACAGCGAGTGTGACGGTATCTATGCAGGAATTTCAAGACTGGATCTAGCTCTCGCAGTGCTCCCCGAGGCACATTATCAACAATGAAAACATCAGGATTAAAGGTCTCCATGGCAGCACGAATAATTTTGCCCCGCAGCAAGGCCAGTTCCGTCAATGACAGATCCAGTCGCCGTGCCTGATATTGACCATCAACTGTTTTAGTCCAAGCAGGTAGAGCTAGATAGTCAATTCCCTCTGGCAAATCTTCTGCATTAGCCTCGACCATTCCGGTCACTAAAAGGACAGAACACCCAGGCACTGCTTGCACTAGACTTTGAGCAATGAGCAAATTGCGTCGTTTATGCCCTAGACCCATCGTGTCATGAGAATAGATCGCAACCCGCAAGCCTGCTACTGAAGTATCAAACTCTGAAAATAGACTTTTTGCTGACGCAAAATCATCCGGGGGGCGATGAGTGACCATGGGAATACCCTCTAACCAGGGATATATTTCAAAAGACAGATAAGGAGTCTTAAAGTATAGATTGATACCCAGCAAGAGCTATTTATCAATCAGATGAATCGACACTTAACCAAATGTTAAAGCAAATAAAAACCAATTTCATGATTCTTTTCTAAGGCTTTATAAGAAGTTTCTTAATTTTTGAAGTTTACGTATATTCAGCTTTTCAGTTTTCAACATTGACAAAATTAGAACAGCATTGTTTTCATTTGAATGCAAGTATCCATCAACAAAAGCAGCCGAATTTTTCCCCATAGACAAATATAGGGGCGCTGATTTTTTGGCTGTTGCATCCTTTGAGATTGCAGACTTGAGCGTGGCCAGCCTGTTCCGAACTCTAAGAAAACTCTTAGGCTTTGAACCGAAAACCAACACCCCTCACCGTCTCAATCAGTCGGGCTCCCAGCTTTTTCCTGAGGTACCCAACATAAACATCCACTACGTTAGAAGAGATGTCGTAGTCGTAGCCCCAAACTTCATTGAGCAACTCTAATCGACTAATCGTTTCTCCATTCCGCCGCATAAACAACTCCAAGAGTGTGAACTCTCGTGTTGAAAGTTCTACAATCTGTCCCAACTTCTTCACCTGACGTTGGCGAAAGTCCAATGAAATGTCACCAACTTTAAGAATAGGATCGAGTTGACCAGCGGCCTGAGGCTTTTTTCTCAACTGCACCTGGATACGAGCTATCAATTCTTCAAGCTGGAAAGGTTTAGTGATATAGTCATCAGCTCCACTGTTGAGTCCACTGACTTTATGATGAAGATCGTCGTATACGGTTAGAACAATGATAGGAATAGTTTCTCCCTGACCGCGAATCGTATTTAACACCGTTAATCCATCCAGATCGGGTAATCCTAGATCAAGAATAACCAAATCAAAATCATGACTATTCGCTAAGTACACGGCGCTTTGGCCATTGTCTACTGCCAAAGTGGAAAAACCTCTGGCTTCTAGCCCTTTACACAGAAAAGCGGCAATCCGAGGCTCATCTTCAACAATGAGAACTTTAGTCATACCGTTGCCCTATCTTGAGGAGGCTCTAGGGGAAGTATTAAAGTAAATATTGATCCTTCCTCAGGACTGCTTTTGAGATCTACATAGCCTCCGTGCGCTTCAGCAATAGCCTGCACAATTGCCAGACCTAAACCCGCTCCCTCTGAATGAGGCCGACTGCCAGGAATTCTGGCGAATCTCTGAAAAATACGCTGTTGATTTTCGAGACTGATAACTGAGCCAGTATTGCGTACCCAGAAATAAACTTGTTTATCAATGAGCCGAGAGCCAATTTCGATACGATCTGTTTCCTGGGTATTTTCAATGGCATTTTTAACCAGATTCATCATTGCCTGGGTGATACGATCTCGATCTGCAACAATTTTCACTGAAGCCATCTGAACCAGAAACCATTGGCGAAAAGCGATAACAACTGATTTTGCAAAAATACTTTGTGTTAATTCATTAACCTGAAGCATTTCCAGACAAAGAAAGTCAGGGCGCTCTGCTCGGGCTAACAATAAGAGATCCTTTACCAGCCGACTCATTCGCTGAAGCTCATCTTTCATCAGCCACATGATTTCTTCAGAATCATTAGGGCGTTGGCTGAGTAGATCTAAATGACCCTGAATTACAGTGATCGGCGTTTGTAACTCGTGGCTAGCATCATTAATAAAATTTTGCTGACTGGTAAATGAAGCTTGTAGTCGATCAAGCATGGCATTAAACGTCTCAGTCAACTCAGCAATCTCGTCTGTGCCTCTTACTGGAATTCTGCGCCCTAGCTGCTGATCAGCCGATTTTATTGAGCGAGCGGTTTGAGTGAGTAGTTGTAGTGGAGATAATACTTGTCCAGTTGTGATCCATGCTAAAGTCAATGCCGATACAAAAAAGCATACCATAACCATAAAAACAACAAATATGACCTGATCAATCTCTTTTTGGCGATTGGTAAGAGAATGAGCTACGATGAAAACTCCCTGGCCATTTCCTTCAGTTTGAATGGGATGAGCCATATAAATCAGAGTTTCTTCTATAGTTGAAATCTTTCCTTTTTTGGTAAAGTCTAACTGTGCCCAGTTGTCAATTACATTCCCATTTATCTGTAGAGAATATGGCAGTGCAATAGGGCTAGATGCATGAATTTTTTGATTCACAATGGTGATAAAAAATTCATCATCTTCTGGAATGCTGCGAGATAAAAACACATCAAAAATGGCTGAGACATCATCACCAAATGGTTCACCTGTTTCTGGATTTCGACCGTCTATTAATCGCTTGACCTCTTCAACTTCTTGCTCAAGGGAACTATCAATATTGTCACGCAGTTGCAGAAGTAAAATTTGACGTGTAGCCAAACTAGACCCTATAATTGCCAAAAATACTAGCACAATAATCCAGAGTAAAATCCTAGATTGTGCATTGCTCAAAAAATAAATTTTTTTCATGTCCAAATAATTTTATTTTCTCGCGAAAGTAAGATGAAAATCATATAGCTAGAAGTATCCACTCTGGTCACTCCCTTCCTATATAGCGATCCTATTTGAGATTTGAACGACATGGCTCTGAAACCCTTATCCAGCAGTTCTTCTTGTTCGTAAATCAACTAGGATTGCTATATCTGGGTAGTGATCTGTAAGTAATGGCGCGGCTCAAGCTCTTGCCAGTCGTTCATTGTAGTCGTGTATAAAATACCAAATAGCACCAATATAATTGTCCATTTTTTTAGAAAAAGACAAACTTTTACGAACAAGCCTAGAAATTACGTGAGTTCGACGACTTATCCGCCCTCACCCCCTAGCCCCCTCTCCCAACATTGGGAGAGGGGGAACAGAGCAGAAATTCAACGTTTTAGCCCCTCTCCCAGGATTGGGAGAGGGGTTGGGGTGAGGGCAGACGAGAGCTGTCGAACTCACGTTAGAAATTCGTTGTCTGAAAGTATTATTTAGTCGTTCAATATGATTAGAGCACCTCGAAAAATGGGGATCTTTATTGATAAAAGCTTGATATACCGTGACTTATTTTTGCAATAAGGCAATTAATCGAGGTGCCCTATCCCTCTTTTGTCAATTTCGTGAGAGAAAATCTGGAATACCCAAATTACGTTGCTGGCATGACGATAGCATGGGCTATAGGGAACGAGCGAATAGAGGCTTCAGATTCTCTCTGCCTAGAGTGACAAAAGAGAGATAAAATCAGTACTATTTCGATACGAGCTGTGTACCATTGCTAGTATAGATTTGATAGTTTTTTGATGCTTTGTCGTCTGCGGCATAGGCACCCACAATACGATACCCTGTCAATTGGTAATAGCGTTGCGAATTAGCACAACTGTCCATAATATTTTGTTGACTCATCTGTGATTCAAAAGTCATCACTCCTGTTCGAGGAGTCATAATCCATCTACCATTCATTTGATACCAACTATTATTTTGCTGTAATCCCCAACGCCAGGTTATACTGCTTAGGTCATTCCCTTTCTGGAAATAGCAGGCAGTGTAGGTATAGGTGAGATTTCCGGCAAGAGCTGCTGAAAATGGAATCATAATTGATACGATTTGAACTAGAGCCAAAGAAGCAGTTGAAACGATTGATTTAGGTGAGAATTTCATGGCTGTAAAATCTTTTCTCTAAGGTTGTAATGAAGTGATTTACTTGACACTTTTAATCTTCATCGAAGCAAGCGAAATTTACCATAGGAAAAAATGGGGCTAAATAGGATCTCATTCATCCAATTTATGGAAATACAACTTAGCCCATAAAACTGTATAGGCTAAGTTGCACAAATACCTCAAACGCTATGAGATAGGGTTTATCAATAATGATGACTTATTGATAAACCCTTGTGCGGCAGGGATTTCAGGAGAAAAGCAGAATCATGATGCAACAACACCCCTGCAAAATGATTCCGGTTCAGTAACGTCCACTTCTCAAGCCGTGGAATGTTGATGGTCAAATCGGAGGCCCAGACCTCTATAGTAACCTTTATCACAAATCTCCAAGGCGATCGCCAAAATAGCTGCGATAGAGATTGCAGCGCACCTCGACCTCATTCCCCGTCAGACGCACTAGTCCCAGGCTATGTAGGATAAAGCTCTGTTCCGGCTTAATTCTTACTGGCTTTGATGCCTCCGAGACAGTCTTCATAGCCTGTGCCAGTTCTGGGTGCTGCTGTAAATGTGCCAATAAATCTCGGAGGTGCTGTGCATAGGGGCCAGCTTCAGTGGGAGCCGTTTCCATTAGGGTCTCTAACGTGATATCGGGCCGTATCTTTAGGCAATTAATGGCCTGTTGAACCAGATAGGGATGCCCCCCCACCACGTTGGTCAATATGCTGAAGTTAGCCGTTGAGATCTGAGCTTTGATTAATGTTTCAACCTGCTCGTCTGTGAACTCGGCTAACTCGATGGCAAGCCCTACATTGAAGGGAGAGCGGTTGATATTTAAGTTGGGGTAGATATCGGTGGAGTGGGCAATGACTAGCCGGAGCTTTTGCCAGTTTTCGAGAATACGGGCATCTTCATACCAAGCTCTGAGGAGGCTAAAGAAGTTAGCGGCAACTTCACCGTAAGGAAACAATCGATCTGCATTATCAAGGACGAGAAGAATGGGGCGATCGCAATTCGCCAAAATATATTCTTCAAAATACTCCGTACAGCTTGTATTGCTGCCTAGCTCATCATCCCAATATTGGTCAATTTGACTATCGAGCAGTAGCCGCCGGTTAACCCGACTGCAAAAGAATTTTAAGAAGCGATCCAAATCCTGTAGAACCGCCTCCTCTATCCGCATCAGGTTAATGGGGACAGTGCAGTAGTTCTGCTGTTCGGCATAGGTGATAATTCGATCCAGCAGCCAGGTTTTGCCCATTTTTTTGGGCGCTTTAATCCGGATCAACGACCCAGGCATAACAATGGCATCAAAGCATTGCTGTTCTGTGGGTGGACGATCAACATATTGGGGCTGGTGGGCTGAACTTGTGGGAGCAGGCGCTGTGTCCTTGGGTTGAGCAGATTGGCGAGGGCCGTTATCTAGCGAGTAGCGCTCTAAAGCTCCCCGAAAGTTTCGCTTAGTGACCTTTTCGCCCAGCGCCTGGGAGAGTTTAGTCCAGATACCATAGCCCACATCGCTATTGATATATTCCAGGGTATAGCCCAGCTCCTCTGCAATGAGGCCGTAACTTTTGCCTTCCCAAGCGCCTTGGAGCACTTGAATTTCAATATCGCTTAAATGTTTGCCCGTCTTTTCAAAGAGGAGCTGATCTACACCTTGTTTGGCAATCGCCCACGTCAGTTCCCAGTCCGAATCCATCAGAACCCTGTAGCGTCCCTACATCATCGCACCCATCATAGCTCCTGATGCGATTCGCGCTAGTTCATCAAAGACAAAGATCAGCGGTATAGGTTTGTACTCCACGACCGGGGGCGCACTTAAACGTCTTCTCAACTTTAATGCCGGAAGGATCAGACTATCTGGGTTTGTGGCCTCTTGCTCATTCTGCTCAGACGTATTCTGGTTAGCAGCGGAGCCTAAGATCTGAATTCGACGCAAGAAATCCACAAGGTCAGCTTTTGTCCCAGCGGTTGCTTCGAGGATGCCATTCTGGCCCGGTACCTGAAACCAAGCGTAGGCGATTTCCGACGACAATCCTCGCTGTTCCTTGGCTTCGCGGAGGAAGAATTCAATCCCATTAATGCTCTGGGAGGAAACGGGTTCCAAGAAATAGGGACTTTTGACGGCTTGGGCAAAGGCCAGAGCGGTTTGTTTTTTGGGGTTAGGGTGGAGACGAAAGTCTTTGGTGTAGACCGCATCGGTGCCTTCAACGGGAATGCCTTTGGCAATACATTGCAGCAAAAGATAATCCGATTGAGCCATGATATTCACCGACCCATCATTGCGGAGGACAGCACGCGTTAATAACGGAATTGTGACCTGTACTCCAAACGGATAGAGTGCGACCTTGCGGGTGCGGTTCGTTTGGAAAGGAAGATCGGTATTGTGAGCGCCGGGACAAGCATTTTGGGCGACGGATTGTGGCTGCGCTAATCCCAGGCTTAAAGCGATCGCGCTTCCCAAGGCTAAGATGCTGGTGCCAATGTAATGCTGAATCATGGTTGATTGTTCCTCAAACTTGTATCAAGCTGAGTTGATTCTGTCCAAAATTCAATGCGATTGCCATCGGAAAAAATAGGATCAATGCTCAGTCACAGGATTAAGACTTGCTCGGCAGTTAGCAAAATCCTAGTTGCAAACCGTGTGATGGCGATCCTCTAAAGCCTGACGTTTTAAGGTAGGCTCTAAACGCTGACAGGCTTTCGTGATCAACATCTCTAGGCTGTCCATCGACCAAACCTTAAGCTGTCGGTCGGGAATTCTGGCATTGAGTTTGGGCGGTTGCTCCAGGGTAATAATTTGAGTCCAGCCTGCATTGATGGAGGGTACTGTCAGGCTGGGATATTCTGCAAGTTGACGCCCCTGAAGATCCCAGATTCGCGCCGTTTGGTCTGTGGAACTGTAGGTCAATAGTTTAGAACCGTCCGGGCTAAATTTTACTGTGTCAATCTCGCCTTGATGCCCTAAGAAATTGGCAAGGTGCATTCCCTGAAGATTCAAAAGTATTAGGTCGCCATTGGCACGACTCACGGCCACCCGATTTCCTTGAGGGCTGAAGAACCACGATCCACCCCCGCCCTCCAGCGTTGAAGCCGTTTCGGGAAATGTGTCGATTCGATCCAGGTTCGAGGAAAAAAGCGACGTTCCGTATTCGGGGTGCATCCCCACAGCAAAAATTTTCTGCTGCAGTTCGTCGAACCAGGCTTCCTGGGCTAGGGTGTTCATGCCAGGAAGTGATGTTTTGGCAATGGGTCGTGGCTGATCAGCACGCCATAGTTCAACCTGTCCCCCTTGCCCGACGGAAAAATAAAGATCTGAGGTCGTTTGAGTCGTTTGAAAGGATAACAGTCGTCCGTTGAGTTTGTAGGTTCGAGGACTGGCGGATTGCAGAGACGTTAACCGGAGGCGCTTGTTATTCTCCCAGGTGGCAAGGTAGCGACCCCTGGGTGTCCATTGAATTTGCTCTTGGACTGTGAGCGACAATACCTTCACTTGCTGTCCCTGGGCGTTCCAGATCCGGCTGGTGCAGCCTCCATCATTGTTGAGTGGGCATTCGACCGTAGCGACATGGTTGCCGGAGGGCTGAATCAACAGCTGCAAAGATTGATTCTGAACCTGATACTCATGAATTAAATGTCCCTCTGGACTCAGGAGTTGAAAGGTTGCTATTTTCGCAGTCGGGTTCTGCTGAATCGTTGCAAGGTGATTGCCCGATTGCAAAAAACCAAACTCACTGTCTTTGAGTGCTGGGTGTGTCAGGCGTTGGCTACCCTGTCCTGGCAAATTTCGCAGTTGGAGTTTGCCAATCAGATCGCCGGATGGACTAAAGGCCAAATCCGACTCAACCACGGGGGAACCTTTATAGGTTTTGCCCTCAAATTCCTTGACAACATGCCCTGTCAAGTCAAAAACAAGAATCTTGCTCTTTTGATAAGTCCAAACATGCCGACCCGATGATGTGAAATATAGATCTTCTTTGCCGGGTGGAAATTGAGTTTCAGACAGCTTTTGCCCCACCCATTTACCCTGCTCAAAGAGCTTCCAGCGTCTGAGCGTTCGGGTTTGATCGATTGTGAGCAATTCTTTCTCTACAGGGTTGAAAGCAGCCTGGACACCAGGAACTTGATCTACCTGACGATTGCTGAAATCTTTGATGCACACCGTAGATTCACCGCAATCAATAGCGATAAGATCCTGTTCTTGCGCCATAGGCTGAGGATTTTTCGCCTTGAGGTAGATAGATAACGGCGTAGGGGACATCGAACCGAGCCAAGACCCAGTTTCGACAGGATTCCCGATGGCCAGCCCCTGATTCGTCCAAAGCTGGTAGTAGCTTCTGCGCCAGCCGTCGTAACTTTTCAGTGTGGCGTATCGGCTGGTATCGGCACTAAACCAAACCCGCGCTAGATCTTGCAAAGTAATATCAATCGCCAGGGACTCGGACAAGACGCTGCGTAAGGGCATCTGATGGAGGAAGGTTTGCAGCGCTAACAATGGAGTGGTGGTGGGATAGGCCGCTACCGTTTTCCCCTGAGTAAAGGGCTGAAGTTCTTTGCCTAAGGCGATCGCCGTCGCTAAATCGTTGAGATCGGGTCGGGGCGTTTGCCGCAGTAGGGTTAACGCAGATCGTTCAAGCCGTACTCCCGTCTTGAGGGCAAGGCGCTCTGCTTGAGCTTCGGTGAGCTGTTGCTTTGCATCGCCTAAGGTAGATTGGACTTGTGTCATCTGTCGCTGAACTTGCTGAAGATCGGCAATCGCCAACCACTTTTCAGCCTTAGCACTTTGAGTATTTATTCGAGACTGCTCGGTTTCTGCTTGGGCTTGCTGCGCCATCAGCTTTGCTTGTTGCGTGTTTGCCTTAGCCTGCTGGGTTGCTGCGTGAGCCAGTTTGGTTTGGTGGGTCGCCTTTTCAACATCCTGCCTTGCCAGCGTTGCATTCTGCCGTTCGGTGATCGCCATTGATTGACTCTCTTGAGCAGCGGTTCGGGCTTCATGAGCCGCATCCTGGGCATCGAGGGCATCGCGCTTTGCCGACTGTACTGTCTGTGCCGAGAACACAAGAGAACCTGTGAGCATTGCGCCTGCTAAACCCAGCATTCCTAGCCCAACTTTAATTCTGCGGTTCGCCTTTCGGTTTGCATCTTCTAACACTTGCTTCGCTCTCGCCTCCATTTCCAAGGCCGCAGCAAACTGATCTTTTTCTGCTTCTTGACTGGCTGCGAGGTAGGTGTAGTCTAGATCACTCAGACTTTTGCCTGCCGACCAAGCCTTTGCCGCCTGAAGCGTCGTCCCGCTCAACAGTTGGGTTCGATCTTCTCTGTCAGATGCAACCCATCCCTGCAAAGACTGAGCATAGGGTCTCAGCGCTGAGAGGGCTTGAGCTACCCAGGTTTCATCAAAGACTCTGCTGTAGATCGGATTAAAGACCTGGAGTTGATCGTGCCGTTTAACCGTAACGCCTGTTAAGCGCAGCTCCCGCTGTTCTTGGCTCTCATCGCTTTTGATGCCGTTTTGGGAGAGGATTTGTTGATACAGCGCCAGTAAGCGATTGGTGCGATCAGGATGGCTATAAAAGCGATCTCGAATGGTTCTCAGGTGCTCTGGTTCATCTTGGGTCTCCCAATTGGTCAGAATATGGGCCTTCACAATTTCTTCTACTGATGGACTGGATGAGTTCCAGTAAGACGCCACAAGCTGGCATAGCTTTTGGGTCAGGAATGGTTGTCCGCCTGTCCAATCTAAAATTTCTCGCAGGACTCGCTCTGGCTCTTGAACAGCGGCTTGAACAAGCCCGGGCTGGAGAGCGGCTTGAGCCTGCTCAAACTCAAAGCCATTCAGTGCGATCGCGCGCCCTAGATTAAACGGAGTCCGTTTTTTATCCGAAATCAAGTCCGATGGCGTAGCAACACCCAACAGACAAAACGTCAGTCTGCGGTAGTCTGCATTATCAGCACGATGGTTGTAGCAAGACCGAATCCAGCTAAAGAAATCATCCGTAGAGAACTGAAAGCTCAGAACACTATCAATCTCATCAATAAAGATCACGATATTGCCCTGCACGGCGCTCAGCAAAACTTCTTGAATCAATTCGCTGAGCTGCTGAACCGGAGAGAGGAACTCATGATCTTTCCACCACTGTCGCCAGTCAAAGGATTGAGCTGCACGAAAGTTCCGCAATATCCGATAGGCCACCCCCTTATACCAGACACTTTTCGTGCTCTCCGTACCCATTGCCGATAGATCGACCACCCCACAGGCCACGCCCTCTGCCTGTAAGCGCTGCATGACGCGAACCCTTAGGCTCGACTTCCCCATTTGCCGAGAATTGAGGACGTAGCAAAACTCTCCGTTTTGGAGGAACTGGTAGAGTTCCTGATCGGCATTGCGAGTCACGTAGGTCGGATCGTCCAAGGGGAGGCTACCGCCCAAGTGTCGATAAGGAGAGGAAAGATTGATAGTCATAAGCTGTTGTGCATCTAAACTACATTAATAGCATTTCCTTTGTTTTTTACTT
>NZ_WVIC01000010.1 GCF_009939295.1 Petrachloros mirabilis ULC683 | reverse complement strand
TAGTTTATTACCTCAACAGATGATTTGGGATGAAGAAATTACAAACTTTGTCAGTGACAGGTGGCTAACTTACAAGATTAGATATTGCGGGTGGCCTAACGGCCTTGAGCTTACCGGCGCAAGACCAACTATGAGACTAAAGCGGGCAGTGATCGCCGTGCGTCCGGTGAAGTGAGTCGTTAGGGTTGAGCGGAGTAGAAATGACTACAGCGAAGTCCATAGCCACCTGCGCAGATGATTTTAGTTTATTACCTCAACAGGTGATTTGGGATGAAGAAATTACAAACTTTGTCAGTAACAGGTGGCTAACTTACAAGATTAGATATTGCGGGTGGCCTAACGGCCTTGAGCTTACCGGCGCAAGACCAACTATGAGACTAAAGCGGGCAGTGATCGCCGTGCGTCCGGTGAAGTGAGTCGTTAGGGTTGAGCGGAGTAGAAATGACTACAGCGAAGCTCATAGCCACCTGCGCAGATATGTTTAGTTTATTACCTCAACAGATGATTTGGGATGAAGAAATTACAAACTTCGTCGGTGACAGGTGGCTAACTTACAAGATTAGATATTGCGGGTGGCCTAACAATAAGTAGATCTCTTTTTGAGATCTATGTCATATGGTGTATTAAAGGCCGTAGCTCTTAACACATCAAAATCTCTAGATGATAGCACCCTCAACTCAAAAGCGCTATAGATTTCAAAATTTATATATAGAAGCTTTGCTTAAAACTTCTGCACACTTCTTAACACAAGCCTTTCGTGATTCTTTTCCTCAAGAATTTCAATGACTTAGATTCCAAAATGCTATTCTATCTGACAAGAATCGGATTTTATCCGGCGTGTCATGACCCCACCTCAGCCCAGAAAGTTACTTGACCAGGTGCGGGATGCTCTTCGGGTTAGGCATTATGCCTATCGTACAGAAGAAACTTATGTGCAATGGATTAGGCGCTATATTCTGTTTCACGGCAAGCGTCATCCCAAGGACATGGCAGAGCCAGAAGTTCAAGCTTTCTTGACCCATTTAGCTGTTGAGGGGAATGTCGCTGCCTCAACCCAAAACCAAGCTCTTAGTGCCCTGCTATTTCTCTATCGCTACGTTCTCAATCAACCCTTAGCAGATTCGGTAGATGCCGTCAGAGCCAGACAATCTCGGCACCTGCCTACTGTCCTCACTCCAGAAGAAGTTCAGCAGGTACTGCCCCGTTTAGAAGGCACCCATCAACTACTTGCCAAGCTGCTCTATGGTGCAGGGCTACGCATCAAAGAAGGGCTACGGTTACGGGTTAAAGATATTGATTTTGCTCAAAGTCAGCTGATCATCCGCAACGCCAAAGGCAATAAAGATCGCCTCACTGTATTGCCCCAAAGTCTGGTGCCGCAATTACAGGCGCATTTGGTTCAGGTCAAACAAACTTTTCAAGATGACCTCTCCCTTGGCTACGGTGCCGTCTATCTGCCCTTTGCCCTAGAACGGAAATATCTCAATGCCAACCGAGAATGGAAATGGCAATATGTTTTTCCTGCTAAGCAGCGCTCCATTGACCCTAGAAGCGGTATTGTTCGTCGCCATCACCTTGACGATAGTGCCCTCCAGAGATCGCTCAAGCAAGCGGTTCGCAACGCTAATATTGACAAAACCGTAAGCTGTCATACGCTACGCCATAGTTTTGCCACCCATCTTTTACAAAATGGCTACGATATCCGCACCGTGCAGGAATTGCTTGGTCACAAAGATGTCAAAACGACGATGATCTACACCCACGTCCTCAACAAAGGGGGGTTGGGTGTCAAGAGTCCGCTGGATTGTTGATTCTGGGGCATTTAGGGGGCTAGACAAGGGTGGATAATACAGCCGAAGACTTGTGTGTACACCGTCGCCCAGCATTGGGAGAGGGGCTGGGGGTGAGGGTCTGAAGCGGTCTGTCTTTGAGCCGTCAGGGTGTCACTGGCCGTCGCCATTGTCCTCAGGTCGATCAGCAATGTGGCAGAATTTGTAAGAGAACTTTACAGGGCTGCCTGTCTTGTCCCGCCAAATTTCTGGCGCTTATCTTACTTCTTTAGGTTCTTATGACTGCCTCTGTGCCCGATTTACCCAGCCAATACGATCCGGCGGCCACCGAAGCCAAGTGGCAAACAACTTGGGAAACTGACCAGGTTTTTAGGGCCGATCCCAACCAGGGAGGCAATCCTTACTGTATTGTGATTCCGCCCCCCAACGTGACGGGCAGCCTGCACATGGGACATGCCTTTGAGCATTCCCTGATTGATGTGCTGATTCGCTATCACCGCATGATTGGAGACAATACCCTGTGGCTGCCCGGTACTGATCATGCCAGTATTGCCGTCAGTACCCTCCTGGATCGGGAACTGCAAGCCCAGGGTCAAACCCGTGAGCAAGTGGGACGAGAGGCTTATCTGGAACGAGCCTGGCAGTGGAAGGCCGAATCGGGCGGCACCATCGTCGGCCAGCTCCGCAGACTGGGACTTTCAGTGGACTGGTCTCGGGAGCGGTTCACGATGGATGAAGGACTCTCACGAGCGGTCTTGACGGCCTTTGTGCAGCTCTACGAAGAGGGGCTGATCTATCGCGGTAACTATCTAGTCAACTGGTGTCCGGCTAGTCAGTCTGCGGTCTCAGATCTGGAAGTTGAAAATCAAGAAGTGGACAGTCACCTCTGGCACTTCCGCTATCCCCTCACGGAGGGAGACGGCTCCGTCGAAGTGGCCACCACCCGTCCAGAAACCATGCTGGGGGACACGGCAGTGGCAGTTAACCCCAAGGACGATCGCTATCAGCATCTGATTGGCAAAACGGTACGCCTGCCTATTGTGGAGCGGGAGATTCCCATCATTGCCGATGAGTTTGTCGATCCTAGCTTTGGCACGGGCTGCGTCAAGGTGACTCCGGCCCATGACCCCAATGATTTTGAGATGGGGCAGCGTCACAACTTGCCCTTCATCAATATCCTCAACAAAGACGGCACCCTTAATCACAACGGGGGGTTGTTTGAAGGCATGGATCGGTTTGAGGCTCGCAAAGAGGTGGTCGATTTTCTCAACACCGAAGGCTTCCTGGTCAAAGTGGAGGACTATCGCCACACGGTTCCCTACAGCGATCGCGGCAAAGTTCCGGTGGAGCCGTTGCTCTCAACCCAGTGGTTTGTCAAGGTCGATCCCCTGGCTCAGAAGACCCTGGCCTTTTTAGATGACGAGTATTCCCCTCGGTTTGTCCCGGAGCGGTGGACGAAGGTGTACCGTGACTGGTTGGTGAACCTGAGAGACTGGTGCATCTCCCGCCAGCTCTGGTGGGGGCACCAGATACCTGCCTGGTATGCGGTCAGCGAAACCGAAGGCACCATTCAAGACCATACGCCCTTTGTGGTCGCTCATACTGAAACCGAAGCTCGGGAAAAAGCTATAGAGCAGTTTGGGGCTGAGGTGCAGTTGCAGCAAGATCCGGATGTGCTAGACACTTGGTTTTCTGCGGGACTGTGGCCCTTTTCCACCCTGGGCTGGCCCGAACAAACCGAAGACCTGGCCTTTTACTACCCCACGGCCACCCTGGTGACCGGGTTTGACATTATCTTTTTCTGGGTGGCCCGCATGACCCTAATGGGCAGCCACTTTACCGACCAGATCCCCTTCCAGGATGTGTATATCCATGGTCTGGTGCGGGACGAAAATAACAAAAAGATGTCCAAGTCGGCCAACAACGGCATCGATCCTCTGGTGCTGATTGACCGCTACGGCACCGATGCCCTGCGCTACACCCTGATCCGAGAAGTGGCTGGAGCCGGTCAGGATGTGCGCCTGGAGTACAACCGCAAGATCGATGAGTCGGCCTCGGTAGAGGCGTCGCGCAACTTTGCCAACAAGCTCTGGAATGCCTCCCGGTTTGTGTTGCTCAACTTAGAGGGGCAAACCCCCACCCAACTGGGGATGCCCCAGGCTGATGCCCTGGAGCTGGCCGATCGCTGGATTCTGACCCGCTACCACAATCTAGTGGAGCAAACCCGACGCGATCTCGATGACTACGCCTTGGGCGAAGCCGCCAAGACCCTCTATGAATTTATTTGGGGTGACTTTTGTGACTGGTATTTAGAACTGGTTAAGTCCCGGCTGCGGGAGGGTAGCCCTGACTCTCGGGCAGTGGCTCAGCAAACCCTAGCCTATGTCCTGGAGGGGACACTGAAGCTCCTGCATCCCTTCATGCCCCACATCACCGAGGAAATCTGGCAAATTCTCACCCAGGCAGAGGCGGGGCAATACCTGGCGGTGCAAGCCTACCCCACCCCCGAGAAGACACGGCCTCTGATTCAGGCCACCCGCACCACCCCCCCCGATTTCTGGGACGACCGCCCCACCGTGACGGCCCTCCCCCCCGCTGATGCTCCTTCCCCGGCACCGGAACTGGGGAAAGCTGCCCTAAAACTCCTGGCGGACTGGCCCACGCTGTTGCCCCAGTTCTTCAGTCGCTATCAGGCATTCTTTGTCCTGGCGCTGCTGCTCTTTGTGGTAATCGTGGGTGTGGAAATTTCCGGGGCGGTGATTCACACCCTCAACCGCATTCCCCTAGTGGGGGCAGGGCTAGAACTGCTGGGGCTGTTTTACCTGACCCAGTTTATTTACCAGAACCTGCTGTGGAGCGATCGCAGGCAAGCCTTTGGCCGCTCCCTGAAGCAGCGACAGCGGCGCATGGTGCAGCAAATTCGCACCACCCCCAGTGAGAAGTCCGCCCCAGTGGCCATCCAGCGCCTGCGAGCCATGAAAGCCGAAGACCAAGCCCAGAGCGAGACAGCCTCTACCTCAGAGCCACCGCTCACCCTTGATATTCAAGATCAGTTTGATCTCTTGATTGGCACCATTCGCACCATTCGCAACCTGCGGGCGGAAGCCAACATCAAGCCCGGTGCCCCCATTCCCGTCATTCTGCAATCCGAGCAATCCGAAGAGCGTCAAATTTTATACTCTGGCCAAGCCTACATTGAAGATCTCGCCAAGCTAGAATCTCTGACCATTACCTCAACCCTTGACCCAGAACTTAAACAAACCATGGTTGGGGTCGTGGGCACCGTCCAAGTCTTAATTCCATTGGCTGGGGTTGTTGATGTTGAAGCCTTACGAGCTAAAATTGAGAGAGACCTCGCTAAGGCTGAAGGAGAGGTCAAATCCTTAAAAGATCGCCTCAGCAATGAAAAATTTGTGGCACAAGCTCCTCCAGAGGTAGTGCAGGGTGCTCGTAATGCTCTGGCAGAAGCCGAGACCCAAATTGGAATTTTGCGCGATAGGTTGCAGCGTCTCTAAAACAGACGCAAACCTGTAAAAGTCAAGACCTACTTTGTAATCTGGAAATGGAGCTTCCGCAAGCACAACAAACAAGCGTTCCGCAGATCGCTGTGTTCATCGAACGATGCACCTGCATCAATTGTGGTGGAGATAATCTTATTGAGCTATCCGCTGGTCGGTTTGACGAAGGCGCTGTTCAGCGTTTCATTGCTGAAGATCCTTGGGGGGAAAATCCTGCTCCATTCCTGAAAGGAAAGCCTTGGTCTTACGTAGCCTGCCAAAACTGTGGGCAAGCCTTCCATCGATATATTCTTGACCCGGAATGGAATGAGCGCCGGTTCTCCAAGTGGATGACACAAGAAGCTATTGAGGTGTTTGAAAAATCAATCAAGACGCCAGAGCGCGAATTTCAAAAGGCAACTGTATTTACAACCCATGTTCTCAAGATCGAGCAGCTTACCCGTGCTATTCGAGGAGGGCAGGCTCCTCGAGTGTTAGATTTTGGCTGCGGTTATGGTGGCTTTCTGTCAATGTGCTCGATGTATGGCTTCGAGGCATACGGTGTAGATAGAGCTGCTGCTAAACGCGATCACGGTGTTTATGACAAGATTTTTGCGGAAATTGGTGACGTTATTGATAAAGCGCCATTCCATGCACTGACGCTTTTTGAAGTTTTAGAGCATCTCGATGAACCGTATAACCTGATGGTGGAACTAGGTGCTTTGCTTGTCACGGGTGGCATTCTAGTACTCGAAACGCCAAACTGTACAGGAATACACAGCATCAAAACTCAGTCTGATTATAGAAAGATTCACCCCCTCGATCATATTAATGGCTTTACACCTAAAACCTTAAAATGCTTTGCCCAAAGACTCGGCTTTGAACCTGTTAGTCCACCCATTAGCTACGTAACCTGCAACCCCAAAAAGATTGTGAAATCTCTGGCAAAAAGCTTGCTAAGTCCAGTAATGAAACCCACAACCCAGTTGTACTTTCGCAAGCTTTGATCATCTCCACAACGGCAGTTTTATCTGAAACTTATTGCCGCCGCTAGGTAGGCTGCTTGTTTTTGGGGCTTTCGCAAAGTATGTTCTGCTCTTGAAGAACTATATGCTAGGCTAGTAAAGCTGTCAAAAAAACCGCACACCTGGGAATTCGGGTGTTTTTGGATACTCTAGTGGCCAAAAATCCGCTCAGGTGGAGGCTTAACCCGAATAGGAGTACAATTCATGACCGTTATCAGTCTGGCTCAAATGCTAGAGGCTGGAGTTCACTTTGGGCATCAGTCTCGTCGCTGGAACCCGAAGATGTCTCCCTACATCTTTACCGAGCGAAATGGGGTTCACATCATTGACCTGGTGCAAACCGCCCAGCTCATGGATGATGCCTACCATTATCTGCGCTCTGCATCAGAATCAGGCAAGCGATTTTTGTTTGTTGGTACCAAACGCCAAGCTGCTGGCATTGTGGCTCAAGAAGCTGGCCGCTGCGGGAGCTACTACGTTAATCAACGCTGGTTGGGGGGCATGCTCACCAACTGGACCACCATCAAAACCCGGATTGAGCGCCTCAAAGATCTAGAGCGACGATACGAAAGTGGCATTTTTGAGCTTCTACCCAAGCAAGAAGCCTCTAAGCTGCGTCGGGAAATGGAAAAGCTACAAAAGTATTTGGGTGGCCTGAAGTTGATGAATCGCCTACCCGATGTGGTGGTGATTGTAGATGTGCGACGTGAGTACAACGCTGTTCAGGAATGCCAGAAGCTAGGTCTGCCGATTGTTTCGCTCTTGGATACCAACTGTGACCCAGATCAAGTAGATATTCCTATCCCTGCCAATGATGATGCTATTCGCTCCGTCAAACTGATCATCAGCAAATTGGCTGATGCCATCTATGAAGGGCGACATGGCCAAATTGGTGAACCTGGGGAGGATGTCTTTGATGAGGAACCAGAGGCAGAAGACTTCGACATTGAAGACAGTGCCGATCAAGATGACGAAGACGCAGAGGAAGAGAAAGACTAACGCCACCACAGCCTTCCATTAAAATTGGGGCTGAAGCTGTGGCATCGGTTTCAGCCTCCGCCGATTGTTCAACCTTTAACTGAACCATATTATTCAACTCTAAGGACGGAAAGCACTACCATGGCAGGAATTTCAGCACAGAGCGTGAAGGAACTGCGCGACAAAACAGGCGCAGGGATGATGGACTGTAAGAAAGCCCTGCAAGAGACAGAGGGTGATCTTGAGAAGGCAGTTGAGTATCTGCGTAAGAAGGGCTTGGCGTCCGCTGGTAAGAAAGCGGGTCGTACCACTGCTGAAGGGCTGGTTGACAGCTATATCCATTTTGGCGGCCAAATTGGAGTTCTGGTTGAAGTCAACTGTGAAACCGATTTTGTGGCTCGCAACGAAGCCTTCAAAGAGCTCGTTCAAGACTTGGCAAAGCAAATTGCCGCCTGCCCCAATGTGGTCTATGTCAGTGTGGATGAGGTTCCCAAAGCAATTGGTGAAAAAGAGCGCGCCATTGCCCTAGAGTCTGACACGCTCAAAGGCAAACCAGAGAACGTCAAAGACAAAATTGTTCAGGGTAAGGTCGATAAGGTGCTGCGAGAATTGTGCCTGCTCGATCAGCCTTACATCAAAGATCAAAGCATCACCGTAGAAGAGTTGATCAAGCAAGCGATTTCCAAGCTGGGCGAAAATATCAAAGTGCGACGCTTTAGTCGCTTTGTCCTGGGCGAAGGAATCGAGAAAAAAGAAGCCAATCTAGCAGAAGAAGTCGCCGCCCAAATGGGTCAGGCTGACGACAAGACACCAGATCTGGCAGAGACACCGGTTTCGACCCAGGAGGCAAGTGCAACAAAACCCAGCAAGGCTACCAAAACGTCCACTAAAACCTCTAAAAAAGGGAAGCAATCAAAATAATTTTTCCCGGTATAGTGGTTTGTAAATTCATGGGGTACATGGGGCTACGTGGGTTACTTCCACCACACCCCATGTGTTGCTGCCATAGCGTTCGAGATACCGATCTATATAGCCCTTTCGAGAAACAACACATCCATGAACCATAATAGGGCACTGAACAATTGTAGTTGTCAAGTCCAGAAAGAACTGATTTTGCTCATTTTCCGACCTGAGCCCTAGCCAAGCAAAGTTTTTCTTTCGACTCCGAATTTCGTTGCCATGTAGAGGAACACTTTCGTCAATTCCCCAACGTTCTTTAAAGTTTCTAATTTGTAGACGAATTCTACTTTCATCATTGTGCTGAATCAATACTCCCCCAACAGCAAAGTGGCTAGCTGGATCCCTGGGATTTGGCTTGGGACTACCACTCTCATCCATATAAAAGGCAAACGATTGATTCACGAAGATTGAACCAAGATAAAGCCCCTGAACAGGAGAACCATCATACGATAATTTAATTAGTAGCTTGTTGTCTACCAGTGCTTGCACAGGATGGCAAGTACATGCTGAAGCTGAGTCATACTTTATCTGTCGCCTGTGAAGTCCAAGCTGATAGGGTTGAGTCTCGGCTCTGTGCTAGTAAAGATTCAACCCTGTTTTATGAAGCTAACAGGATGGCCGGTACAAGACCCCCAGAATGGAATCACCAGCTTTTAGAATAAATAGGGAAGTTAGGATAAGCTGTTAAGCATCTAAATTGCATGATGATCGCTCTGGAGTCCTTGCCGCAAGGGGATCACCTTAGGAATTTGAATGCCGATTAGCTTATGCAGATCACCAATGGCTTGATCCTTAGAGCTTGTTTGAGAAGTTGCTTAGCCCTTGCACTTGCCCCCCTAGCCCCCCAATTCTGGGGGGAAATGATCAGAGTTTTTGGCTTTCTCCCCCCAAAGTTGGGGGGTTGGGGGGGCTAATGCAGGGATGAATGAGGCTTTTCAGACGGCCTCTTAGGGTGCGATCGCGCTGCTGCTTCTATGAGTCATCGTAAGTATGGTTGCTCTGACCGAACAAATTCAACAAGACTTAAAGCATCTGGAGCAAAGGGTTACCCAAGTGGCCATTGAGCTACAGGGGTTATATGCTGATTACCTGCAGTGTTTGGGATCTTCTGTGCAACAGCAGTTGATTTTGGCAAGTTATCACCTCTGTACCCAAACCCACCCGGAAATTTTTCTGACGCTATCATTGACGCAGCGACAGACTTTACAGCAATCTCTGCAAAAATTGGCCTATGCGCTGTTGCAATGTCTACTGGGAGCGGCAACGCCCCTCGTTGCTTTGGAAACTGACACTGGACTCAAGCCAGAAACGGTCATGAAGGTCTGTGAAGAAATTGAAGATGCCATTGTTGGGCACCTTCGTCAAGCTGCCATGGCTGCCAATCGATTACTGCAAGAGCATGGCATGATTAAGATTTCATCCTTAGAAAAATTATTTGCTATTGCGGTGAAAGAAGAGGAGTTGGGACGTCCAATCACGAGCGAGGCGCATTTGCTGAAGGCGTTGGTTGATTCCCCCGATGATGATGATGAGCAGGTTGCCCCGGTGGTGGCACTCTATCTCCAGCTTTCAGAAATTGAGTTTACAGATTCAACGGTAATGAAGTGGCGCAACCAATTGCGGCAAGCGTTTCAACAGCTACTCAGTCTACAAAAAGAGTATTTCCAGAAGCAAGAAGAACTGACTAGGGCTGAAGCGACCTCTGCCTGGCGTGCCAGTTGGTTTCCCTATCTGCCTGAAACGCCTGCCTAGTTTTTGGTAACTGTGACGCAGACAGTCATGACTATTCCTCCCACCCCAGGTAAACCCATTGCCCCAACGACTCCGGACTGGGTGAGGTTGCAGCGAGCTTTAGCGGTGGAGGCGGAGCAAGGCTTTGGTAACTTGATGGGGAGGCAGTACCGCTTTAGTGAGTTTTTGAATCAGAGCTTGGCAGCCAGTCCGCGCAGCTTTTTGCCGCCCGATCTGCAAAGTCGCTGGCAAACTACAGCAGAGAAGTTCCAGTCCTATGGGGAGTTATCGGTGGCTCAGCGTCGTCACTTGGTGGCAGACACGCGCCGGATGTTGTATCAGGCGCAGCAAGATTTTCGTCGCCTCACCGAGCCTGATACCCCAAAGGTGAAGCGGCCTCCAACAAAATCTTTCCCTGAGAATGGGGCTAAATTGACTCTTGACTCAGCAGTGACCTATTTGCTGGGTATTGGTCCTCGAAATGCAGAGCGTCTGGAGCGGTTGGGGCTGCTGACGGTTCGAGATGTGCTGTTTTACTATCCTCGTGATCACATCGACTATGCCCGCCAAATCCATATCGGTGATCTGGTTGCAGGAGAGACGGTGACGGTGGTGGCGACGGTGCGCCGTTGTCAGTGCTTTAGCAGCCCCCGCAACCCCAAACTGACCATTTTTGAGCTGGTGGTCAAAGACCATACCAGCCAGATGCGTCTGAGTCGCTTTTATGCTGGAGAGCGGTTTCGCAATCGGGGCTGGCAAGAGCGTCAGAAACAGATGTATCCACCTGGGGCGACGGTGGCGGCCTCGGGGTTGGTGAAGGAAAACAAGTATGGGTTGACCCTAGACAATCCCGAACTGGAGGTGCTGGGCCATGCTGGGGGCAAGATTGAGTCCTTGCAGGTGGGACGGGTGGTGCCGGTGTATCCGCTCACGGATGGGGTGCCGCCGGATCTGGTGCGGCGGGTGGTGGTGGCGGCGCTGCCTGTGGCTAAGCAGTTGCTAGATCCTCTCCCAGACGCATTACGGCAGACCTATCATTTGCTGGGGTTAGAGGCTGCGATCGCAGCCATTCATTTCCCCCCCGATCGACCTACCCTGGATCGGGCGCGTCAGCGTTTGGTGTTCGATGAATTTTTCTATTTACAGTTGGGTCTGCTGAAACGCCGCCAGGAACAACGGCAAGCCCAACAGGCAGTATTGATGCAGCCCCAGGGTCAGCTTGTCGAGCAGTTTTATCAAGTGCTGCCCTTTGCATTCACCGATGCCCAAAAGCGGGTCGTGCAAGAAATTCTTCAAGATCTCCAGAGCGACGCCCCCATGAATCGATTGGTACAGGGCGATGTGGGGTCTGGCAAAACCGTGGTGGCCGTGGTAGCGCTGCTGGCCGCGATTCAGTCTGGGTATCAAACAGCACTGATGGCTCCGACCGAAGTGTTAGCCGAGCAGCACTACCGCAAATTGGTAGACTGGCTGAGCCAGTTGCATGTGCCGGTGGAGTTGCTCACAGGCTCAACTCGGGCTGCAAAGCGCCGCCAAATCCATGCTCAGTTGCAGACCGGCGAGTTGCCGGTGCTAGTGGGCACCCACGCCTTAATTCAAGCCTCGGTAGAATTTCAGAAATTAGGACTGGTGGTGATTGATGAACAGCATCGGTTTGGGGTGGGGCAACGAGCCTTACTTCAGCAGAAGGGGCAGCATCCCCATGTCTTGACCATGACGGCCACCCCCATTCCGCGAACCCTGGCGCTCACCCTCCATGGAGACTTGGAGGTCAGCCAAATTGATGAGCTGCCGCCGGGACGGCAGGCCATTCAAACCACCCTGCTGACGCCACGCGATCGCAGCCACGCCTACGACCTGATGCGACGCGAAATTGCCCAAGGTCGCCAAGTCTATGTAGTGTTGCCCTTGGTCGAAGAATCCGAAAAACTAGATTTGCGCTCGGCCATAGCCGAGCATCAGCGCTTGCAGACCACTATATTTCCTAACTTTGCCGTGGGGCTGCTGCACGGGCGCATGTCTGCCACCGAAAAAGATGGGGTGATTACGCAATTTCGGCAGGGTGAGTTGCACCTGCTGGTGTCTACCACCGTCGTGGAAGTGGGGGTAGATATTCCCAACGCTACCGTGATGCTGATTGAACATGCCGAGCGGTTTGGCCTTTCTCAATTGCACCAGCTTCGAGGCCGCGTCGGTCGCGGGGCGCATCAGTCCTTTTGCCTGCTGATGAACAGCTCCAAAAGCGAAACCGCTCAGCAGCGCCTCAAAGTGCTAGAGCAGTCCCAAGATGGATTCTTTATCTCCGAGATGGATCTGCGCTTTCGTGGCCCCGGCGAAGTCCTCGGCACCCGTCAGTCTGGCCTCCCAGACTTTGCCCTAGCTAGCTTGGTAGAAGATCAAGATTGCTTAGAGTTGGCACGGCAGGCCGCTGAAAAAGTGATTGCCAAAGATGCCACCCTAGACACTTGGCCACTGATGCAGACCGAGCTCAACTATCGCTACCGTCGCCTCATGGGGGGAACTATTTTGACCTAGAAGATCGGCAACGGCGCATGGTCATTCGAGAAAACAAGATGCTCAAACACCTTTGGCAACTCATCCTGCAAGCTCGCTGTCCGTTGTGTCAGCGACCGGCACGGCAAACCTTTTGTCTGGACTGTCAACGACAGCTCCAGCAGTGCCAAACCCAGTCTGCGCCTTTAATTCCTGAAACCCCAGATGATCTGAATATACTGGCTTGGGGTCACTATGGCGGGGAGCTCAAACGTGCGATCGCAGCCCTCAAATATGAAGATCAACGCGCCATTGCCCAACCCCTAGGACAGTGGATAGCCCAGACATGGTTGCAACACCCTCACCACCCCCAACGGGTGGGAGTGGTTCCCATTCCCCTACATCAAAACCGTCTCCAGCAGCGGGGTTACAACCAAGCAGAGTTGTTAGCAGAACACTTTTGTCGGGTAACCGGACTGCCCCTGTACGCTCAAGGCTTAAAACGCCACCGCAACACCCAACCGCAGTTTGGCCTGTCGCTGTCACAGCGACAGCAAAACCTAGCCCATGCCTTTGTCCTAGGGTCTGATCGGCAACGATTGCCGCGCCACATCCCAATTTTGTTAATGGATGACATTTATACCACCGGCGAAACCGCTCGCGCTGCCCAGCAAACCCTGATCCAGGCTGGCTTCAAAGTTTGGGGGGTGTTGACCCTTGCCCGAACCTACCGCTTGACGGAAACACCCGCCACCGGCACCTCATCCCCCAATCAGCACCCAGCTAACTAAAAATATAGGCGGAGCGGAGTGCCCAAAACACCAAGAGGGCAATCGCGCCCAGAATCAGAACAGCAGATACCGTAATCGCAAGCGGTGTATCTGCGCCTTTGAATTTCATAATGCCGCGATCAAAATCTGATGACATAACAGTTCATCCTCTAGTCCGCTCAAATCAATAAAACACAGTGCAAATACCCTGCGATTCTAAGATCAAAGTCCGAGTGATAGGGTTAAATTTTGATCTGTTTTCTCAGAATTTTGGGGTCTTCCGGTTCAGTGGCGGTTTGAAAAGCTTCTAACGCCTTGCACCCGACCGCTAAATTCCCCATTCTGGGGGACTTAAGCGTGATTAAGGCTCTCCAGAATGGGAGGTTGGGGGGCGAATGTAGACCAAGACTTTAATGACAGTTTAGGTGGAGCCGTCTATTCCCAGATCTCCAGCCCGGTGCAGGCCATTGATCACCTTCTAACACAATTTGCTCAATGAAATAGGCCAATCGTAAAGCATCGGTGGCCTGTACCCCGCCCACAGCGGGAGATTGTTTAGCTTGAATGCAATGCACAAAATGTTGCAGCTCAGCATAGAGGGGATCAATATAAAGCGGCATATCGTGCTGAGTCTCGGCGTAACAGCGCTCAAACCCTGACCTGAACACTGCGCCTGTTTCCTGACAACCATGGTGACGAACATGGATGCTATGCCCCAAAAAATCCGCTTTCGTGAGGGAATGCTGACCATAGGCAACGAGGCGACGCAATTTCTGGGTGCTGGCTTTACTTGCTGTCAGCGTTGCCACAGTACCGTTCGTAAACTCCAGGGTAGCAGTGACATCATCCAAGAGCGCCTGGTTGACACATCTCCCTTGAGCCGTAAGCTTTACCACAGGGGCATCCACCAACGCCAACATCAGATCAATATCATGAATCATCAAATCCAAGACCACAGATACATCATTCGCCCGATCTCCATAAGGACTCAGGCGATGGGCGCTCAAGGCCAAAATTTTCTCAGCGTCGAGCACTTGAGCTAGAGCTTGAAAGGTAGGGTTAAATCGTTCAACATGTCCCACCTGCAAGATGCGCTGGCCACCCGTGGGCTGCGATTCCCTAGAGCGGGCTGCTGCTTGCACAAGAGCCTCGGCCTCAGAAACGCTGGCAGCAATGGGCTTTTCAATCAAGACATGTATCCCAGCCGCCAAACAGGTCATCCCGACTTCGTAGTGTTGACGAGTGGGCACCGCTACGATCGCAGCATCCACATGGGGAAGCAAGTCCTGGTAGGTTTCAAAAAAGTGGACTTGATATTGCCGCGCAATGGCCAAACCCCGCTCTAAATTTAAATCTGAGACGCCCAACAACACCACATCCTGGAGGCGGCTCAGGATCCGGACATGATGTTGTCCCATGCGCCCCACTCCAATCACCGCAATCCGAAGGGGACTGTGGGGCTGTCTCCTATCTTGGGGATTGCCCAGCCAGCAGTGCGGCGGTTCGCCCAGGGAATGCTGAGCTGTATTCTGTAAAAAGTGATCTGCAACTCGCATTGGCATCAGGGGGTTACCTAAGCTGTTCATTCCCCTAGAATTGAAGAGGATTCCTGATGCATTGTATGGCCTCTAATCGTCTCAAACATCAGCTCTTGTGGGTAGCCTTAGGCTGTGTGGCCTTAACCCTAGCCTTTGGAACGGTGCTCTCTGTTGCCGTTAATATCAGCCTGCAACAGTTAGAAAACCAACCTGAGCTAGGGTTGCCGGGTGCCGATAGGGCTGATCCCCTCCCCTGAAATGCAGGGTTCACGGCTGGGTTTTTCCCTGCCGGTTGCCCCAGGTGATAATTAGAGTGACTTTTGGAACTTAGCTCAGGATCCCGTTGCCATGACCCCTCTTCGTGTTGGTATTGCCGGACCCGTGGGTTCTGGCAAAACGGCTTTGGTAGATGCCCTTTGTAAAACACTGCGCCAGACCTATGAAATTGCCGTGGTTACCAATGACATCTATACCCAGGAAGATGCTCAGTTTTTGGTGCGCAGCCAAGCCCTCAGCCGCGATCGCATCCGGGGCGTTGAAACCGGGGGCTGTCCCCACACCGCTATCCGTGAAGATGCCTCTATTAACTTGATTGCCATTGAAGACCTAGAGCGGCAGTTTAAGGATCTAGATCTGGTATTTGTCGAGAGCGGCGGCGATAACCTGGCAGCCACCTTCAGCCCCGAGCTAGTAGATCTCACCCTCTACGTCATTGACGTAGCCGGGGGCGACAAAATTCCCCGCAAGGGCGGACCCGGGATCACCAAATCCGATCTGCTGGTGATCAACAAAATTGATCTTGCCCCCTACGTGGGAGCCAACCTACAGGTGATGCAGCAGGACACTCAAATCATGCGCCCTGACAAGCCCTATGTCTTTACCAATCTCAAAACCCAAACTGGACTAAATGACGTGGTCGCGTTTATTCAACAGCATCTGCCCCCTAGCCCAGCATTGCCTCATTAGTCCTGGAATCAGGAGGTTTCGGCACATGGAATTTAACGCTGAACAATTCCAACGCGGGGTGCTGGCGTGCTCAACGCCTTACGGCATCAGAGGTTTCGGCACTCTCCACGTCAAACACTCCGAATCAAAAACCCAAAGTGTGCTCAACGCCTTACGGCATCAGAGGTTTCGGCACAGGGCCACAGGGGTATGGCAAGTCATCCTTTTGGAAAGTGCTCAACGCCTTACGGCATCAGAGGTTTCGGCACTCGTTGGTACTGCCACAGATGACAGCAGCTCTGGCGTGCTCAACGCCTTACGGCATCAGAGGTTTCGGCACAATGAACATTTCTGGCAAACAAAAAAACTTTCACTAGTGCTCAACGCCTTACGGCATCAGAGGTTTCGGCACGCTCAGCCCCACGGCAAAGCGCACGAGCCAGATTGTGCTCAACGCCTTACGGCATCAGAGGTTTCGGCACATCCGCTCATGGCGGGCGGATTCGCCATCGTAATCGTGCTCAACGCCTTACGGCATCAGAGGTTTCGGCACTGGGCAGCAGCTACGTCTCTATCGGTCACATATCCAGTGCTCAACGCCTTACGGCATCAGAGGTTTCGGCACTTGTCGTCTTCAAAAATCCACCATCTTCGGGTTTGTGCTCAACGCCTTACGGCATCAGAGGTTTCGGCACCCTAGGAGACTGGGATGCTGCCGATGACTATATTGTGCTCAACGCCTTACGGCATCAGAGGTTTCGGCACCTAAAGACAATATAAAGACAGAAAAACAAGAACTAGTGCTCAACGCCTTACGGCATCAGAGGTTTCGGCACCTGAGTACGCAAATCCGGGAGCAAACACATACACCTGTGCTCAACGCCTTACGGCATCAGAGGTTTCGGCACGCATGAATCCCTGTAACCTCGCCTTGGTTACCACCGTGCTCAACGCCTTACGGCATCAGAGGTTTCGGCACGATTTACTTTATTCACAATGTTTTCATTGTATCTAGTGCTCAACGCCTTACGGCATCAGAGGTTTCGGCACTTTTTAGCTAGATACGATTCAATTCCCCCGGCAACAAGTGCTCAACGCCTTACGGCATCAGAGGTTTCGGCACCACAGGCACTCTGGCCATCCAGCACGGCAAGTTGTTGTGCTCAACGCCTTACGGCATCAGAGGTTTCGGCACGTGTCTTTGGTAGAGGTCTTCCACGCGAGATTCTTGTGCTCAACGCCTTACGGCATCAGAGGTTTCGGCACGTCCCACCGGACACAACAACTGATTCCGCGCTACCCAGTGCTCAACGCCTTACGGCATCAGAGGTTTCGGCACGTTTTCAGACGACACTCTCAGAGCCGATGATGAAGGTGCTCAACGCCTTACGGCATCAGAGGTTTCGGCACGCTTGTTCGTGGCCGAAGTTCAGGATTTGGTCAGCTGTGCTCAACGCCTTACGGCATCAGAGGTTTCGGCACTCTCTGGATGCAGCCCAGTGTGGCTGTAATGGCCAGGTGCTCAACGCCTTACGGCATCAGAGGTTTCGGCACCCTAAAGGTCAGGTCTATGTTGCAGCGGCGAGTAGTGGGTGCTCAACGCCTTACGGCATCAGAGGTTTCGGCACGGCGGCCTTAGAAAGCCTTGCCTGAAAAGCGCTCTAGCCCATTTTGACATGGATCTTTAGCTACGACTAGCTCAAGTGACCAAAACCCCCTCTTTGCTGAGATTGTTGTTTTCTTCACAGCACTCAGGCTATGCCACCACCAAAGGATTCCCCGAAAAACAATCACCTTGTTCATTCCTATGAACCCTTAAACCCTTGCCAGTTGAGCAGTTTAGGCAAAATTATTGCCCCACACCGCTTCACAAACACAGATCCATGAATTTACAGCAGCCTGAACCCTGAAACATCCTGTACCCAAGTGCTTAGGCGGTTGTACTGCGGGATCCGCTCAACACATCGATGACACATTCCCACTAGCATCAAATCGTCCTCCTGGGTCAAAATCTTCTCCAGCTCCCATCGCAGCTTCTCACGCTGTCGCTGACTCAGCCAGCATCGGAAGACCGAGTATTGCAAGGTTTCACCGTACCCTTGCAGCAGCTTGTATGCCTTGCGCCACCGTTTGGGTTCCCGAATGTCGTAGCAAATTAAATACCAATGCTTTTGCTCAGCCATCGTGCCTCCTTACCGCACAACCATGTGGGCAAATAATCCGCCCTCGTTGCACCATTCTTTTTCCAGCAGGCGTACTTCTAGCTCAAGCAAGCGTCGATAGGAGAGAGAATAGTTTAATACTGGGTGTTTCCAGGACTCGGCCTTACGCCGCTCATACAGGTCAATCAACTTTTTGCGTCCGGCATCGCTGAGCCACACCTGCTTGCCCCGTACCGTAAAGTCTTCCTGGGGCTGCCACTGCCGACGGTTAATTGACGCTATCACCACCATATCCACTAGGGGCACTCGAAAAATTTCCATTAGATCCAGAGCTAGAGGCGGAGCCTGAGAGCGGGGCTGATGATAAAACCCCAGGGCTGGCTCTAGACCCACGACCAAAATGGCGTTCATCACATCTTTGAGCAGCATGGCATAGCCAAAGCTGAGCAACGCATTGAAGCGATCGCAGGGGGGGCGTCGGTTTCTGCCGCTAAAGCGCAACGCCTCCGGCACCTCCGCAGCAATCAACTGAGGCAGTGCCCCAAAATAGAGCGCAGCTAGATTGCCCTCTAACCCCAACAACGTCTCCCGACTCCCGGCCTGGGACACTTGCTTCAGTACGGCTTTCATCTGGGTAATGGTCTGCTTGAGACTGGCCGTTTCTGCTTTCAAATGGCGCTGGCCTCGCATCAGAAATTTCCGCTGTCCTTGCCCCCGACAGGCCACGAGCTGCTGGGCTAACTGGAGCGTGAACTCTGGCTGCGTTAGCGCCTGATATTGGCGAATCCGCCGCTGAATGCTGCCCGCACGACGGTCAACACTGCCCATGTAGCGACCCCCACCCGAAATGTAATGGATGCCGATGTTGCGATCGCAGCACACATGCAGCGCCTGGGTAGAAAGCTGCGAAAAACTATGGAGCACCACTTGCCCCACCTGATGAAAAGGCATCGTTTCCACCGGTAGATCCTTCCGCACTACCTTGAGTTGCTCCCCCGTGCGGCCCACCCGACTCCCTGGCTCTAGAATATGTACGACCTGGCGCTCATCATCCGCAGGGAACAAGCGCACAGGTTGCCACTCCCGGTCATGGGCCAGTCGCGCCTCCTCTGGCAAGCACACTGGTGCCAGAGAGCAGCGAGCACAAAGCCGTTCATTCTCAGTAACAGGGGGCCGATAGGTAGACTGCCGCAATGTCCGCGCCTCAGCAATCACCGCCTTCACCCATTGCCGACCCGCCTCATCCAGGGGCACATGCACCAACACATTGTCCGCATGGTAACGGATCCGCCCTTCTGGAACCGTGATGCCCAAAACCATCTCCAACAGGCAAGCATAGGCCAAAATTTGGATGCGATCGCTCTCCCATGCCTGAGGTTGGTTCTGTTCATCCCGATGGCAACGACCTCGTTTATGCTCATAGGGAATCGTCTGACCGTCTCGGGTTCTCAACGCATCCACCTTCCCCCTCAGACCCAACTCAGTACTCTCTAGAAACAGCTCTTCCCAGTCTTCGTCCTCTTGTTTTTCTAGCTCCACATGCAGACGCCGACCGGCAAACACCGCCGCGTCCTGGGTATAAAGCTCCTCGACTTCTTCTAAATAAAACAACCTAGGGCAATAGGCATAGGCGTGCAGCGCCGAAACTCTCAGGGTTTCCACAGTCAGGTTCGGCACCGGCAAAGCAGTAGTCGTCATGGGAATTCATCCTGATCTGAACATGAAACCCCAATATGGCAGACGTACCCTGCAAAAATGCTTCCGCCATAGAGTTCCGCCTGCTCAAATACCTACCCAAATGGGCTGTACTCCCATCGGCACCATAACCGACGAGAAACGGTCATGGCAGTGCTAGCATGAATCCCGGTAAAACCGATTCCCCAGACAACTGCACCGGAAAGGCAAGGGTTTCGATAGCCTGGCCAGGGCGGTAAATCTCAACCTGTTGATCTTGGGGGTTAATCAGCCAACCCAGCCGACAACCATTCTCGATGTATTCCCGCATTTTTGCTTGTAGGGGAGCCAGGTAATCACTCCGGGAGCGCAACTCAATCACAAAATCTGGGCAGAGGGGTGGAAATTTTTCCTGTTCTTCAGGGGTTAAGGCTTGCCAGCGCTCAAGTGCCACCCAAGCCACATCAGGAGCGCGATCGCTGCTATTGGGTAAGTGAAAAATCGTTGAAGAACTAAACACGACCCCTAAACCCGTTGATCGGTTCCAGTTCCAAACAGCAGCATTAAGGTCTGATTCCAGTCTGCCACTGCCGCCTCCGACAGGTGCCATGATCACGAGTTCTCCCGTAGCTGTCCGTTCCATAGGGATATCCCGGTTGGCCATGCAGAGTTGGTAAAACTGTTCATGGGTCAGGGTGGTAATGGGGGTGAGATCCAAGGTATAGGAGGTCATCGCTCAGAAGCCAACTCAATCACAAAATCGGCACAGAGGGGGGCAAAGCCCTGGCGCTGCTTGGGGGTGAGGGTATCCCAGCGATCTTGGGCGACCCAGGATACATCGGGGGAGCGAAAGGCTCCGTTCGGCAGCCGAAACCCGGTGGGGGAGTCAAAGCCTTTGCCCAATCGCCCTTGGCGGTTCCAAAGAACCACGTCTCCAGTCAGTTCGGAGTTATGCAATCCGCTTTCGCTACCAGAGGGGGGCATGGCGATCAGCTCTCCGGTGGCCGTGCGTTCCAGTCTCAGTTCAGGGTTGGCTTTAACGAATTCTAGGAATTGCTCGTCACTGACGCGCAGGGTTTTGGGAACCTGGAGAGGCAGGGAGGTCACCATAAGCATTGGGGGACGAATGCATGTAAGTCTATTGTACTTGGGCGGCAGGGATAGCCTTGTTGCCTCGCCAAGGGGCAACTCAGTTCTCGATCTGACTGCCCGCAGCCAAAGTCGCCTCGACGGTTAAACTCATTTCGAGAAAAGTGGGGGAAGCGATCGCCTGTGTCCCCGTCAACACCGTTTCTTCGTACCATCCTTCTTCCCACATCAGCAGGGTGAGCTTGGCTTCCAGAGGATGTTCCAAAATCCAATATTCGAGCACTTCTAGGGCAGCGTATTCAGAGCGCTTGTAGCGATAGTCGCGGCCAATAGAGTCAGGACTCACCACTTCTACAATTAACTTTGGGGTAGTCTGAAAGACAGCTGCTTATCCCAGCAGTTCTTTGGCCTGGGCTTGGGTCACGACACATAGTATATTGTTGAGGCTTTTTTCCAAAGGGGTTCTTGAGACCAATAGAATCAGAGTAGCCACAGACGGGGTGTAATGGCAAAGCCCCATGTTAGGGCATGGGCAAAAACAAGGTGTACCGCAAGCAGCTAGAAGGACAACGGCAAGCTTTGGCTGAGCACTTGACCAAAATTGCTGAGGAACAGGAAAAAACTGCGGATCTTCAGGATCAGGGATTGATTGCCCACTGGGAGAAGACGGTCGCTAACTGCCGACAGCAAATTGCCAAACTGGAAAGGAGGCTCAAGTCATGACATCATTCACGACCCAGGGGTCGATGATGCGACTCAAACGGTATTTGGACGATTATCGGCCTCGACTAGAGCAGGCCATCAGAGCGATTCAGGTGCTTGAAACCAGTGATGCAGAGTCGGAGGAGTTTGCTCAGGCGTTAGCCGATTTGCAGGTTTGCGCCACGGTTTTGGAGCCGTATTCGGAAGGGGTAGTCAGTGCCATTGAACAATACACAGAAGAACAACCTGATGGAGAATAATCTACCTCCACAGCAAAACCAAGCCCAGGAGTCAGGGGATGAGATACTGCCTGAATATGACTTTTCCCAGGGGGTACGGGGCAAACACTGGCAGGCTTATCAACGGGCGATCGCCACAGGTACGCTCAAAATTGACAGCAAATTACCTTTGAGTTGAGCGTCTGGCCTTTTTGCCTGTCTTTTCAACAACCAGCGGCTTGGGAATCTCAACCCAACATTCAGGCTGAAACTGATCGCTCCAGTCAAAGCGCTGAAAGGTGCCCTGGGTGGTGGTGCGATCGATCCAAATCGGTAAGCTAATCAAGCCGCGATTGTCTTTGCTTAGCCAACGCACTGAGCCATCTGAGTCTCGATAGGCGCGAACGCCGTTGACCATTGCCCAAGATTCACCCAGACTTAACCCGCCGAAGCGAGTGATTAGAGCAGGTGTGGAGAGGGCGATCGCAACTCGATCCACCAACTTCACCATTGCTGTTTCCTCACCCGAATCAATCTGGACAGCAACCTGTAAGTCTGTCAAAAGCTCATGATGGTTGGGCTTTGAGAACTTACTGGTGGGATAAGTGCCCATATGGGTTTTGCTGAACTTGTGGTGGCGTTGCTTCCGCACAATGCGCGAGATGGGCGGGTCGTCGCCAATGATGCCGATCGCTAGTTTTACGCCACGATGGGCCTCCATATCCACTTCTCCGACCAAGGAGAGCAGCATCCCGTACACCGTAGAAGGGGGCGGATAGGGGTAGGTTTCTTTGTAATCCCTGGCAAAACTGCGGGGAAAGCTGGTGCAGGGACAGTCAAGATAAATTTGCATAGTTTAGATTGTCTAAATTAGTTGTAAATCCTGCTTAACTTCCTTCCAAGCGACCCGCTTTTGGTTTTCGGGATCAGCTTCAGAGATCAAAGCATCTCTGACATCCAGCAGGTCTTCTAATTCTTCAGCGTGAATGATGGCCAACTTGCCTTGACTCATCCAGGTTAGAAGTTCCTCGACGGATAAATTAAACTGCTGGGCTAAGGCCGAAATACCTGCAAGGACTTCGCTAGAAATAGTTACGGCTTTCCGTTTGGATTTTGCCAAGATTTCTACTCTCCTGAATTACCATTTGAATGGAATGTACTCAACCACGTTTCGCCATTCCTCTGGGCCTGAGGCTTGGGCAATTAGCTCTAAATCTCTAACAAATTGGCCAATGGTGCCGCTCAGGTGATGACCAAAGATCAGTCCAGCAAAGGGTTTCCCTTCCCGTTGCCAAGACTCTGCCAGCGCCCGAAAACGAATATCTTGGGTAAAGAGCACTCGGTTGAGTTGGGTGGCTCGTTCTAGCAGTCTGTCATCTGAAAGCTGATTTGTCTCATCGTCAATTGCGGTTAAGACATCAACACCACAACGACGGAGTTGATCGGAAATCGCTTGGGGAATGTGGACATCCATATAGAGTGCGATCGCCATCTAAAATATCCCTTGGGCTTTCATCCGGGCATGGAAAGGCGATCGCGATGCAGCAGCTTGATCAGCCTGGTTCTGTTGCCATTCAGCCTGGATTTCTTGATCAATTTCAGTACGATGATCAAAGTAGTAGCCCATGGCTGCATGGGTCTCCGCTAGGGAAAGATAGGGATGTTGGCGGCACATTTCTTCTACAGACCAGCCATAGGTCAGATAATCCATGACGATTTGAGCAACCTGAATCCGAGGGTGGCTCCGTAAATAAGCTGGTTGATTGTCAGACTTTGCAATGTGGGGATAGGTCAGCTCGTAAGCGGTCATGGCGATGTTTCTCCTAGTAAATTGCAAATTGTCAGTTTGGCGGATAGGGGTAGGTTTCTTTGTCGTCCCTAGCAAAGCTGTGGGGAAAACTAGTGCAGGGACAGTCAAGATAAAGTTGCATAGTTAGGCAGCTTGGGGAATCGTGATCTGTTGCTTGGCGGCTGCGATCGCGTCTTTAACCCCACGATAAACTTTCACCTCTAGCTGCTTTAGCTTTTCGCCATAGGGGGTATCGGCAATTTCCCCTGCCACAATCAACTCATCGGCAGCCACATCGCCAACTTCAACTAAGCGGAGCAGCTTAGGACAACCAACGGTATCGCCCATCCGCTTAAAGCTATCCATAATCCAGGGGCTTGGGTCTGGGGTAATGCGGATGACGATGGACTCTGGGTGAAAGTCGTAGAGGAAGCGAGAATGGTTGCCGCCGACATGGCGTACAGCCGCGATCGCATCCAAGGCCAAGGCAGCACGGGCTGGATCTTTCAAACTTTCCGGGGTGAGCGCAACGGTATATTGATAGGCAGTACAGTGAACCTCAGTTTGGTGAATTGAGGTTTTACCTTTTTCTCCGCCCTTAGAACCAAAGGCAATATCCCCCCAGTAAGGATCAAGACTGATGGCTCGGCTAATTTCTAATGCGCCTCGCCGCTTGGTTGTAGCATCCTTATTATCAGAGCCCTTTTTAGCATCCATGTAGCCAAACAGATCATCGTCAATATAGTCTGTAGCGCTAAAGCTCTCGTCTTTGAAGCTGTACTTGTCTGTATCTGGGTCAAAGGTGCGATTGGTTGCCGCTTCATTATTATTCTGGAAATACTCACGCAAGCCCCAGCGAATGGCTTCGGCACTGATGGTGGTGTACTGGTCATTACCACGGGTGATTTTTTGCAGGGTGGACAGGGTGCTGCCGTCTCCTTCGCCTCGGTTGTTGGCAGCAACAGCCGTAGCAGTGACGATGGTGGCAAAGAGATGTTGAGTCATGATTAATTCTCCTAAGAAAATAATTGATGGACGAGTTACATAACGTTTGCAGCTTCTTCAATCGAGTCTTGTTCAAGCACCTCCTTTTCTTCTTTGGACTTGCTCTGGTAGGTTGCGATCGCAAGCAAAGCCAAATCTCTGGCCGTTCTCCAGTTCCCAGGCTGATTCAGCCAAGCAAAAATTTGTAAGCCGTTACCCCGTGCTGCGCCACTCCGAAAATCACTTAAAAACTTCACCAGCGCAGTGGTGAACTGCTGTTGGGTGCCTGGACGCTGTAAGCGATAGATTACCTTGTCCGTCACTTGTCCATAGTCCAGAGGTCTACCTTGCTTCTGAGCTTGTTGAATCTGTTCCCTCAAATATGCGCTAAAGGCTCCTTGAACGGCATCAAACAGCACTCGTTCATCTGCACTTAAGTGTTCGGTCATAACAATTAATCCTCTGCGATCTTCTGGGTAAATAGCGTTTGCCTTGCGGAACTCAAAAAAATCGTTGTGCCAGGGTTTATTAGCGATTAGATTGTCACTAATCCACGCTAGCGCCTTGGACTCTGCCAACCAGGTACCGCTACCGTCTTGCTTGAGCTTGACCCTGGGGGGTAACAGTCGCGATGCAACTTCATACAACCCCAAAACCTGGTCATTCACCTGCACTCGATGCACAGCTTGCTTGAGATAGGATTGGTTCCCATCCCAGGGCTGACTACCCAGCCGATAAACTTCGCAATACTCGACACGAAACAGGTTAGAGTCATCCGCCAGCTTTTCTCGAAGTAGGAAGTTTAGGGCTGATTCTCCTGCACTACTCGAACGAAAGCTTCCGTAGGTTCGTCCCGGCATTTTTAGTCGCAACTTAGCCCATTCCTTAATGTTGCAAACTTCAGGAATTACTAACGCTGAGCGGTATCCAGGGAGTTGATAGAAAGCACAAGCTAGAGGTAAGAAAAGTAAGGCCAAAAATCCTGTAGGTGACTCCGCATAGGCTCCGTTGACAAAACATTCCACTAATCCAGGGAGATGATGTCCTTTGAGGGAAATCTCTTTTTTGAACCCTCCTTTACTGTTAAAAGCATCTTTAACGCCACGGGTGTAATAGCAATCCATCACAGGACGGTAATCAATCCGAATTTCGGGCTGGTCATCTTCAACGGTGAAGTTAAGAGGCACCGCTTGTTTTTCGCGGGTGCGTTGTTTGCTGTGCTGCAAGAACGAGTTCATCACCCCTTCGCTGAAGATGTAGCGCCCCTGTTCATCCAGCTTTAGCGCCGGGGTTTCTAAATAGCCTTGATCAGAGCGATAGGTCTGTTCAAGCAGCCATTGCATCGCCTCTTGATCCTTGCTCTCCCAAGATAGGGTTACAGCATCTTCTGTTACATTCCACTGCAATGGAGCATCAGCAGGGTCTATTGCCGAAAGGGCAAGGGCCAGCCCAGCAATTCCAGCTCGATGGGGCAGCAGGGTATTGGGGTCAAAGATGGACAGGGTTAGCTCAGTCAAATCACTCACTTCCTTTTAAGTTCATACGCACCAATCTCAGATGAGTAGCCCCAAGACTCCACAGGAGCCACGGGATAACGTCTGCACTTTTTCCAGCCTTTGGTTCGCTTGTGGCTGACCACTAAGGGCACGGTATAACGAGGAATCAATTTAGCCGGGAGTTTTTCCACCGTTGGGGTATCCTGCTCCAGCAGCACTGTGGTGGTGTAGCCCGCTTCACGTAGGGATGCAGGATAGGTGCGCCATTCCCCGTCTAACCAAACAGATCCCATATCCGGCTCACCTTGAGCGGCGGCTTGCTCTAGCCATTGCGCCAAATCGGCCTGGCACACCTCACCGCTGAAGCTTTGGATCAAGGCTAAGCCTGAATCTAACTCTTCTTGCTTGTAGGGAAAACCAACTTTGCCATCGGGGTAGAAGAGAGCATCTAGGGCATAACCACAATATTGGCGATTCAACCGTCCTAGCCTTTGGATCAGACCCGCAGGGTCGGCAATTTGCGACACCAGCAAACTGGCAGACAAATCAAGGGACATTTCGGCAACCTGGGTGGCAATGGCCATCACTGCGCCCTCTGCCTTGAAGCGATCTACCACTTCACGGTGATGTTGGACGCGATCGCAATATTTGTAGCGGCTGTGATAGAGCAACGGTCTGAGTCCCAGTTTTTGAGCATCCTGGTAAACGCCAATAGCCGTATTAACCTGATTACAGACCCAGAGAATTTTGCCCCCAGCCTCAAACTCTGCCTTGACCCGTTCCCAGTCAGGTGCATCTGCATAGTGAAAGCAATAGCGGGGTTGGGTTTCGAGGTCTTTTGGCCCATGAATGACCTCTACGGATACGCCAACGGCTTTCTCAATGGCCTGTAGCTGCCAGGGCAAAAACGAAGCCGACATCAATAGAACAGGAGCTTTGACCACCTCAAGGAACCGCAAGAGTGCTCCGAAAAGTTTGTCATCGTAGCAGTGGACTTCATCGAAGACAAAGGCTGCTTGGGCGATTGCTGGGAAACAGTACATCGGGCGGCGATTGCATTGCAGTAGCCCCAGAACCGTATCCACAGTGCAAACGCTAACTTTGGTACTCCAGGCTTTGAAGGATTCCAGCTTGGTTTCCAGGTCATCATCATCCCCTGTGGCGTGCAGGTTCAGATGCTCTAAATCCACCGCAGCACGGGTATGGAGCAAGGTCGAGTCCACTTTCTCGTGGGCGTAGTCCAAGAAGCCTTCCGTGCTGGTGCCTGTCGTCGGGTAACAGAAAAACAGCTTCCGACCCACAGCATGGCGCTTGGCCCAGTTGTAAGCGCCCAGGGTTTTGCCAGTGCCACAACCTGCCCGCGCTAGGGTGACTCGCGCTTCAGAATGGCCGAGTTTTGATTGGAAGGGGCGCAGGGTGTTGCCCTGCAATCGTTCATCCACCACATGTTGCAGTTCCGCCTCAGTCAGGGTGTAGCGGATTTGTTGCTCAATCCAGCCCCGGATCGCAACGTCATTTGCTGGCAGGGCAGAACCGCTAGTGTCTCCCGCGACTAACAAGGCTTTGACGACAGCAGTGAAAACAGGGTCAGCATCCCAACAAACAAATTCTCTGAGGAGCGTTTGCCGCTGCTGCTTAAGATCGGCCAGTGTCCAGGTTGTTGGCAGATGGGTCGGCAAGGTGGCGTCTAACCCACAAGCTTTTTGCCCATACCTCAACAGGCCAATGAAGTGCTTATGGTTGGTATAGAGCAGGATGCGATCGCCCCTTGTCCAGTCATCTACACCCGATTTTCGGATTGTTCCGACTTCATCGGTTTGCTTACCCCCTTCGCCCCCCAGTTTTAAGTGATGGCCGCCAGCGGCTGCGATCGCCACTTGCAAATCACCTTTTCCGGTCGAGAGCCAGTCTCGTATTTCCCAGGCCAGCAGAACTGATAGCGCTTCGTGACGCATCAACTGCGGATGCTCCATCGGATTTTTGAGCTTGCGAACCACCGCCTGAAAATGGTCATTGGCCTTGCCGAGGTCGTGCAAAAACGCCGCCAGTCGGGCCGTTGCCCGTAACCTCTCAAGACTTTGGGATAAACCAAACTGATGGATCAATCCATGTCCCAACTCATCAATGAGCGTCGTTACGGCTTCAACGACAGAAGCTGTATGCCCAGTCAATGTATATGCCCCCTTCCAGGGCTTTTCTTTTGACTTTGCTAAAAGCAATTTAGGTCGCAGCGTTTGTTGACTAGGCGGCATACATGTCCTCCTTCGGTGCATAAAACCAGCCACACCCGAAGTGTTTCCGTCCCCCTAAACCATGCCACTGCAACTTCAGCGAATCCTCATGGCTTAAGCCCTCAACCACGACACTAAAGCCCAGAATTTTCTTGTCCTTGATCTGCAAGGTGCGTCGTGCTAAATCACCGTCAGAATCACTGGGAATAAACGCCTGTCCCTTAATCTCTAAACCCTTTAACCCGGTTTGACAAGATTCCAAAAAGTATCGAGGCACGTCTGCATGATCGATATCCTGGAGCTTGAACGTTACTAGTCTTGAGGCCAGAGTGTGACTCGCTTCCGGCAGCGTAATTCGGGGTTGAATGAGTCGAATCAAATGCCCTTGGATATCGAAAACCTGATTTTGAAAAAATCGATACCAAAGTTGCATCTGATCAGAAGGACACCGTAGCCTGAAACGAGAACCACGATTGAGGTAAATCATTCCTGCTCGGTCTGGAATACCGGGGATAGTGCAAAGATGAATATTTTGCGGCAAATCTGGCGGCAGAGCATCATTCTCTGAATCCTGTAAAGACCGCTTAACCGCAGAGTAGAGGGCATATCCGTGATCCGCAGGTAGCGTCTTGCCCCTTAATCCAAACTGAACCTCAAGAAAATCCATGGCTTTCAACTCCTTCCTGTGCTATCGCTAGTCCAAAGAATTTGCGTAATTATAGTTCATTTGCTCCACTTCCTCCGCCACCATCCGCTGCAACTCTGGTGGCTCCTGCACGATCGCCCCCCGCCCATAGCCCAACACCCACCGCTTCACATCATTTAGCCCCCGCACCACCATTTGCAGCGTCACTGCCCCATCCCCCTGCTCGTGCAACTCCTGGGTCGGATGCCAGCGTCGCTCCCGAATGTAAGGAGCCGTCTTAGCATCAAACCAAATCTGTACTGTGACAGGAACACCCCCCGCCTCATGCTGAAAAATCATCTCTAGATGGTCTTTGGCATTAAAGTCTGGCTTGCGCTCAAAACGCGTATCCAGTTGCTTGAGTTCGCGGATGCGATCCACCCGAAACCAGCGCACCTCATCCCGCTGGTGGCACCAGCCAATCACATAGGGATTCGTACCCCGATAAATGTGCAGCAGATAGGGATCTAAGATTCGCTCTGAAGCACTGTCGCGGCTGGCCGTGTAATAGTGCATCCATACCTGCCTCGAATTTCGGCAGGCATCCTCAAGTTGATGCCAGATATCGGGGTTGAGATTGATTTCTGCTCCTGAGCGAAAGATGATACGTTCATCGGCGACTTGCTGAAGGTCTACCCACGTCTCCTCGGGTAAACGTTCTGTCAATCGCAATACTGCCGATCTCAGATCCAGCGCATAGGCTGACCCCGAACACGCTTCTAGCATCCGGGCTCCCAACGTAAGGGCAAACAGTTCCCCCTTGGTCAGGGAAATTGTCGGTAAACGCCAGTTTAGATCCGTGTAATGCTGACCCTTGGGGCGCGTGAATTTCAAGGGGGCATGGTAGCGATCGCGCAAAAATGCCAGATCATCCCGAACGGTGCGTTCGCTCACTTCTAGAGCATCTGCCAGCGTTTGAGCGGTCTGGCGCTCAGGGCTTCGTAAGAGTTGATCAAGTTTGAGCAGGCGCTCTAGACGGCGCGACATCAGGTTTCCTCAGATAGTGTCGCCACCATCCTATCTGGCTTACCCTGCAGAAAAGCTTCCGGGTTTGAAATGACTAGAGCTTTAAAGGATTTCTGTCATCGAATCAGAGGATTCCGGGACAAACTCTACGTCCTCGTAAATGTCTGCGATCGCGCCCTGAAAGTCGAGACTAGTGAATTCAACGGGACGAGAAGTGCCAACTTCATCTGCAGAGTAAGGCGTCAGCTCCCATTTATTCTGGGCATTGAGGCGATAGATTTCTACATTCTGATTGACAGAGCTGACTAGTACATATTCTTGCAAGCTTTCTAGTTTTCGGTAGTGCTTGAATTTTTCGCCGCGATCGTAGCCTTCTGTACCTGGAGAGAGTACCTCAATGATTAGACAGGGATGCTGAACAATAGTTTTAGCCGTGCGATCGCGGCGATCGCAGGTCACTAATACATCAGGATAGAAAAATGGACCTTGCTCCGTTACACCAACCTTGGCGTCCGCCATCCGCACTTTACAGGGTTTACCGCGAAGATAGTTCTTAAGCAGAGTCGTCAAGTTCACCGCAATATCGTTATGAGCCAGGGTACCCCCCGTCATGGCGTAGGCTTCGCCATTCAGATATTCATACTTAATCGGCTGCTGCGCCTCCCAGTCCAGGTAGGCTGCGGCGGTAAGCTGAATGCGATCGCGACTGGCAATCATGGTCATTCCTCTTCTGCACCAAAAATAGTCTGAAGGTTAAGTTCAAACCCCGGCAAGATATTTTCTCCTGACAACGGTTCGCTAAAGGCAACCGTTGCAACCGGTCGGTCGGGACGATAAATTTCTACCGTTCGGGTTTTAGGATTAATCAGCCACCCCAGCCGACAACCATTTTCTTGGTATTCCACCATTTTGGCTTGAACCTCTGCCAGGGTATCGGTTTTAGAGACCAGCTCAACCACAAAATCTGGACATAGGGGAGCAAAGCCCTGCCGCTGCTTCGGGGTGAGCGCATCCCAGCGGGTTTGAGACACCCAAGACACATCGGGGGAACGAATCGCTCCATTGGGGAGGCGGAAGCCACTGGAGGAGTCGAAGATTTTGCCAGAGTGCTGCTGGCGGTTCCAGAGGCCAACATCAACATTGAGTTCTGAGTTGTAAAATCCGCTTTCGCTGCCGGTGGGGGGCATGGCAATGAGTTCTCCGCTGGCGGTGCGTTCGAGCCTCAGCTCAGGGTTGGCTTTGACGAATTCGAGGAACTGCTCGTCGCTGACCCGCAGGGTTTTGGGAATCTGGAGGGGAATGGTGGTCACCATAAGCACTGAGGGGGAGATGGGATGGGTCTATTGTAATTCGGAGTCAGAGTCGCTCAGTTGCATCATTGCGAAGGAACTCAGTTCCTGGATTTACCCTAAGCTGCCAGCGGACAAAATTTGATCGACGGTTAAACTCACTTCAGGAAAGGTCACAGAGGCGAGTGCCTGTGTCCCGGTCAACACGGTTTCTTCGTACCAGCCTTCTTCCCAGACCAGTAGCGTGAATTTGGCCTCAAGAGGATCCACAATCCAATATTCGGGGACTTCAAGGGCAGCGTATTCAGAGCGTTTGTAGCGATAATCCCGAGCGATGGAATCGGGGCTGACGACTTCTACAATGAGCTGAGGGGCAGTTTGAAAGACGGCGGATTGCCCTAGTAGTTCTTTCGCCTGGGCTTGATCGACAATGCAGAGGTCGGTCAATCGAGACTTGGCGTATCCAGTTCTGACGCCGCTTTCGCGAAAGGTGAGCCATGGTAAAGACCGCTTTTGCATTTCAGCTCTTAAAGCCATGTCGATGAAATCAACGATTAGGAAATGTTCAACTCTCGGAGGTGTCATCAGAATTAATTGCCCATCCACAAGTTCGTAGTGGTGGTCGGTGCCATCGTCGTAGGCGAGGTATTCCTCAAAGGTAAGGCTCTGGGTAACGGTGCTAACCATGGGACTCAGGACTACGGGGATACATTTATTGTAGGAGAGAGGTTGAAGGGTTTATGAACCCAGCCGTTAGCAAGCTGCTGAGTCCTTGTGGTTTATACACTGCTGAGGGTGCAGACGGTCAGCTAACCAGGCGATAGCCCCTGCCCCATTCCCCTCGAATTAAACTCCTTATTTCTTTGAGATAGCCATATCCCTTATTCTGGATCAGACCCCTTTTGACTCAATTAACAAATAACCACCATGCCCCGTCTGGCCCTGCTGAGCACCTCTGATAAAACTGGCCTGATTGAATTTGCCCAGCGCCTAGTCAGCAACTTTGACTTTACCCTCCTCAGCAGTGGGGGCACGGCTGCTACCCTCCAGGCTGCGGGGTTACCCGTGACCAAAGTGTCTGACTATACTGGGGCACCAGAAATTCTGGGCGGTCGGGTCAAAACTCTGCACCCCCGGGTGCACGGCGGCATCCTGGCACGACGGGATGTGGGAAGTGACATTGCTGATCTGGCTCAGCAGAATATTCTGCCCATTGATTTGGTGGTGGTGAATCTCTATCCCTTTGAGCAGACCATTGCCGCTCAATCCGAGAACCTGGATCCGGCTACTGCTTTGGCGGAAGCAGTCGAACAAATCGATATTGGTGGGCCAGCTATGCTGCGGGCGGCAGCCAAAAACTTTGCCCATGTCACGGTACTCTGCTCCCCCCAGCAATATGAAGGCTGCCTGCAAGAAATGGCTCAACACCAGGGACAGACCTCTCAGGCCTTTCGGCAAGCCTGCGCCCTGCAAGTCTTTGCCCGCACCGCCGCCTACGACCAGGCGATCACCACCTATTTGCAACAGCAGACGGCACCGGAAGCGACAGCCCAGCCTCACCCCTTGGCGATCGCAGGTCAACCCCATCAAGTGCTGCGCTACGGTGAAAATCCCCATCAGTCTGCCATCTGGCATCAAAGTGGCGTCACGCCCACGGGCTGGACCGCCGCCACCCAGATCCAGGGTAAAGCCCTCAGCTACAACAATCTGGTGGATTTAGAAGCAGCCCGTCAGATCATTGCTGAATTTGCTGGCTCGGATGATCCCCCCACTGCTGCCATTCTCAAGCACAACAATCCCTGCGGCGTCGCCCAAGGGGAGGACTTGGTGACCGCCTACGAAAAGGCGCTGGCAGCAGACTCGGTCTCTGCCTTTGGCGGCATTGTGGCTCTGAATCGTCCCCTGGATGCAGCCACCGCTATGGCACTTAAAAAAACGTTCTTAGAATGTGTGGTGACTCCGGCCTGCAACCCTGAAGCGGTGGAGATTCTCAAGGCTAAAGCCAACCTCCGAGTTCTAGCGCTCCCCGATCTGGTCACAGGGCCACCTTTACAGCTAAAAGCCATTGCCGGGGGCTGGCTAGCCCAGGCCACTGATGACACCCTCACGCCCCCCTCCCACTGGCAGTGGGTAACCACGGCTGAGCCCACGGCAGACCAGCGAGCTGAGTTGTTGTTTGCCTGGAAGGTGGTCAAGCATGTCAAGTCTAATGCTATTACGGTGAGTTGCGATCGCACCACCCTGGGCGTCGGCGCAGGTCAAATGAACCGAGTCGGATCGGTCAAAATTGCCCTAGACCAAGCTGGAGAAAAGGCTCAGGGCGCGGTTCTAGCCAGCGATGGCTTTTTCCCCTTCGATGACTCCGTGCGCACAGCGGCGGCGGCAGGGATCACCGCCATTGTCCAACCTGGGGGCAGTCTCCGGGATGGCGACTCAATTCAGGCCGCCAACGAATTGGGCATTGTCATGGCCTTCACCGGCACCCGCCATTTTCTACACTAGTGTTCTGTCAGGAAAATTTTGAAAGTCTATGACCCGTCAAAATTTAACCCCACTCAACTTTCCAGCACGTAGTCACGGGATCTTAATCTAACGTGAGTTCGACAGCTCTCGTCTGCCCTCACCCCAACCCCTCTCCCAATCCTGGGAGAGGGGCTAAAACGTTGAATTTCTGCTCTGTTCCCCCTCTCCCAATGTTGGGAGAGGGGGCTAGGGGGTGAGGGCGGATAAGTCGTCGAACTCACGTTAATCTAATGTGACAGACTACCCTAGGAGAGGTGAACTGCGGTTTGCCCTGACGCTGTTTCCCAGGTCATGCCCATGTCCCTTGATTTTCGCTTCGCCATCCTCAGCGACCCCCATATTGGCCTCCCCCATACCCTCCTAAACCATCCCCGCCGCTTCCACCTGGTTGAAATCAGCATCCCAGTTTTAGAGCAGGTTCTCGAACACCTGTGTCGTCTGGAGCCAGACTTCTTGCTGGTGCCCGGTGACCTCACCCAGCACGGCGAACCCGACAACCACACCTGGTTGAGTCAGCGCCTAGCTCAGCTACCCTTCCCCGCCTACGTGATTCCTGGCAACCACGACGTGCCTGTTCCTACTGCCGACGGTCATTCCATTAGCTGGGCTGACTTTCCCAGATATTATCGCCAATGTGGCTATGGCGACACCGATCGCCATTACTACACCTGCGAACTCTTGCCAGGGGTACGCCTGATCGCCCTAAACTCCAACCAGTTTGACGATCAGGGGCGTCAGATTGGCTGGCTGGATGAGGCTCAACTCCACTGGCTAGAAGCGACACTGGCACAGCACCCCCAGGATCTGATCCTGGTGATGGTGCATCACAATGTCCTAGAGCATCTGCCAGGTCAATCTCAGCACCCCATCGGTCGCCGCTACATGCTCAGGAATGCCCCTGCTCTGACCCAGATTTTGCGACAGGCGCAGGTGCCCTTGGTGTTTACCGGCCACCTTCATGTGCAGGACATTGCTCAGGAACAGGGCCTCTATGACATCACCACCGGGTCGCTGGTTAGCTATCCCCACCCCTATCGGCTGGTGCAAATTCACCCCAACTCCTCGGGTCAGCTCCAGGTTAAGGTTGAATCTGAGCGGGTGCAGGCCGTTCCCAACTGGCCCCATCTGCAACAATCCTCGCGGGAATGGATGGGCGATCGCAGCATCAGCTTCATGACCAAATTCCTCATGGCACCCCCCCTGAGCCTGCCCTTGGCCAAAGCCGAAGCCTTTGCCCCCGACCTGCGGTACTTCTGGGCGACCATCGCCGACGGCGATCCCAGCTTCAGCTTTCCGCAGTTGCCGCCGCCCTTACGCCAATTTTTTGAGGCTTTTAGCGTCCCGTCCCCCCATGGATCAGATGCTGAGCCATACCTATCTGCTAACCATACCCAGTTTGTGTTATAGCGGTTTACAGATCAATGGAGTACATGGGGTGCAGGGGGCAGTGCCCCCTGCGTGGGGGTTCCACCCCCACACCCCGTATCTCACTCAGGTGAGAACCGCTATAAATGTCAAATAGGTTAAGTGTCTGTAACCCTTGCCAATCAAAGATTTCAGCGATTGTGAAGAGACTAAAGGATCTTACAAATGATTGAGCCTTGCCACTCAGGGTGGATATGGTGTTATGGCTCCCCTGCCAATGCAATGGCTTATACGAGTACAGTAGTTCCGCACTGAGGTTGAGTATCGCTTCACAGCTTCAGTGGCTTTCGGCTCGTAGGTTGCGACGGAGGTTCAGGGAATTCGATCACTTCCTCAAAGATTTGTTCTACTGAAAAGGGGCATGACTGGGGGAGTTCATCAGGATTTAAGCCAGTTTCTCTGGTGAACAGATCGAGCCCATCCTCGTAGCCCTCTGCAATCGCTTCAGCAAAATAAGGTTTCAAGCTAGGGTTTGCCTTCAGATGTCTTAGTATTCGTCTTCGCTGTTCGCGAATGGTGGCAAACCAACTGCCAGAACGCCGTTGTGGTTGATAATGCCATTTCAGCAGATGTCCCAGCAGCACCCCTAACCGATTTTCTAACTCTCGTTGTTCCTGTCTGCCCAAGGATTCAATCTCCTCAGCTAGATTCTCAATATCCAGTTGGTCTAACTTTCGAGAACGCAAACGTTCAGCCTGTTGCTGTGTCCAGGCATAAAAGTCAGCATCGTAGAGCGTGGTGGATTGAGGCTGAGTTTGCATGATTGCCCCCTCTTGGCGGGTTTGCATTCAGCTTCAGTGTAGCTTGGTCGGCAAGAAGCCCCAAAGCACACACTGGCAATGCGGCTTGCATCAGAAACTAGTCACACACTTGCTACAATGCTGGGAAGATTATCTATGTCAATGGCGTGATAAATCTTGGGGCTAGAGGGGAAAGATACCATGCCAGACTATCACTGTAGATGTTTTTCGAGCATGGCATTGCTTTACAGCTTAAAAATATCAAGCTACGAGCCAACCATAAACGCTAATGCAATCCAGCACAAATCCAGATATGCGATACCTGACAGTAAGCTTCGCTAAGGCACCACAGCGGGCAAGCAAATCGTACCATTGGGTAATCGGAAACCAGTGGAATTGACGGAGCCAAGGGAAAACAATCATGCTGGACTGGCTGAAAATATTATTTACAGAGCTTATGGGGTTGAGAAGGCACACCCAAAAGCCCTCTGGAGAACAAAAGCCTCAAAGCCAGAAACAGCCCCAGGCTCAACGCAAAAAGGCACAGTCATTCCCTTTCAGGGGTACGGCTCCCCTTGGTAAAACTCAAACAAAGCATACGCCACCGTCAAAATTTCAAGTTTCACCTTCTGATCAATCGCAAGCCATTTGGGTACCTCCAGGAAAAAGCATTCAAGTCGCAGAGTATCTTATCCCTGGAGGCATGATTTACGTTGGCACTCAGCTAAAGGATGATAACCCCAATAGCAGGAACGATCCCTGCTTAATCAATCCCAACCTCCAAATTGAAACCAAAAATCCAAATTATGCAGGCGCTGACATGGGTTACTGGCCTGCGTATAATCAAATTTCAGCATCAAATCGAGCAGCTTATCTGGAATGGCTAGCCAATGACCGGAGTGACCCAAATGCCGCCATTGGATATGTTTTTCTATTCTTTTATGGGTTAGAGCGTAGAGTCCTTAGAGACTTTCAATATCTGAACACCGATATCTCTGAAGAGCTTGCCCAAATCACTTCGGAACTCACGCGACTACTTAGTATCTATGGCCATAGCAAATCTTTTCAAGGGTATGCCTCTGGACTTCTAGATGTCTGTCGATTGCTCCAAAAGCCAAAAAACATATCTGAAATGCAGCAGCCACCGTTGGAAAGAATAGATGATGAGATGCCCCTAAGCCTCAAAATTGGCTTAGGTCAGTTGGTTGCTTCAAGTCAGCCAATACCAGCAGATTGGCTATTTTCCTGGTATCTTCATTCCGAAAAAGCTCGACTCAGAACTCCTGCGACTCGGTGCTCTCAAGAATTTCAGAAACTGCTCAAAATTAAATATCAACAGCAGTACGGTCAAGGCATGATTCTAAAAGCCAGTAAGCAAAAGCTTCAGGCGCGCTACCGCCCAGCAAGCTTTGGTTTTGTGAGAAGCAGCATTACATTACAGATCAATAACCTGCCGGATATTACAGCCAAAAAGACTCCTCTGGATCAATTGCAAGTGCTCATTGATGAGTGTACTGATGCCCTAGATCCCTACAGTCGATGGTTAGGGCGAAACGATGGAAATCCGGATTCTAGAGTTGCCCTTGCTTTATTACCTCCAGAACTGATTGCAGATCTTAAAGATAGTGAGATTCATCGTTTTGGGCAATGGCTTTCTGAAACGCTAGGCAAAAATAAACAGGTACAAATTTCGACGGATGAGCTACTTTGTCAGTGGTCTTCACCTGCTGTTGATAAGCTAACCAAGGCAGAGTCCACAACATTAGCACAAGGCTTAGAAAAGCTTAGATGTGGACTAGAACCAGATGTACGCTTTGGCGGTAAGCCCCTCAAAAAAGGAGGTCGAGTAGTTCTCTTTAAGCCCGGATCCGAGGATATATCAGCCCTATCTCAGGACTATACAGCAGCGATGTCACTGATGCATTTAGCTGCAACGGTTGCCAAAGTAGGAAACACTGCGGATATTCTCAAGCAGCAATATCTAGAAGAATACCTTGAGACTTCTCTTCATTTATCTGAGGCGGAGCGTATTCGATTGAAAGCCCACTTAACCTGGTTACTTCAAGAAAAGCTGAGTCTACGTGGGCTCAAAAATAATTTAGATAAAATGAGTTCCAATGAAAAATCAGAAGTCGCCAACTTCTTGATCAGTGTAGCAGGGGCTAATGGGCAGATTAGTCCCTCAGAAATTTCAACCCTGAGCAAAATTTATCCTCTTTTAGGCTTTGAACCTGACGATGTTTACAGTCACATTCACAACTTTAGTACTGATCGACAAGTTACATCTACCGACCCAGTTACGGTTAAACCTGCAACGGTAACAAGCAGTGGCTACGCAATTCCCATACCCTTAGACGAGGAGACAAAAAACGCCCGCATAAAGTCAAAGAAAGAGACCTCAGAATTTACCTTGAACTTAGAAACTATTCGGCAAAAACAAAGGGAGTCAGCCAGAGTTGCCAGTTTGTTAGGAGATATTTTTGCAGAAGAGGAAGCACAATCACTATCTCTAGAACTGGAGACAGACTTTGAGTCAATTGCTGGTCTTGACACACTTCACTCACAACTTCTGCAAGTCATGGCACAACAAGAAAGTTGGAGCCGAGATCATTTAGAAATCCAGGCCAGTAATTTAGAATTAATGCTAGATGGGGCATTAGAAGTCATCAATGATGTTGCTTTTGAGATTTGTGATGAATCTTTAACGGATGGAGAAGACCTGATCAAAATTAATGCTGAAGTCCTGGAACAATTGCTGTCATCATGAGTAACAAAGTTCAAATCAAACCTAAAGACCGTGATGCTGTCATTCAGTCCCTTCGGGCAGGTGTGGTTCCTCGCAGCGGTCAGCATTTAATTCAGGTTGGACGAGTCCGGGAGCTGGAAGCTCTGATCCAAGATCTTGAGCGAATTGCTGATGGTGGCTCTGGTATTCGGTTTGTCATTGGTGAATATGGTTCAGGCAAAACCTTTTTCCTCTCTCTGGTCAGAGCGATCGCACTTAAGAAGAAACTGGTGAGCGCCCATGCCGATCTCACCCCAGATCGTCGGCTTCATGCCTCTAAAGGTCAGACTCGTTCTCTTTACGCAGAGTTAATGAGAAATCTGGCAACTCGATCAAAACCTGAGGGTGGGGCACTAGCCAGCATTGTTGAGAAGTTCGTTAGCTCTACGATGATGGCAGGACGCACTCAGAATGTAACCCCAGAAGTCATTATTCAAGAACGCCTCGAAAATCTGTCTGAGATGGTTGGTGGCTATGACTTTGCTGAAGTTATTGCTGCCTATTGGCGCGGTCATGATACCGGCAATGACTTACTTAAATCGAGTTCAGTGCGTTGGTTAAGAGGAGAGTTCAGTACGAAGACCGATGCCAAAAAAGCTCTGGGAGTTCGCACGATTATTGATGACACAAACTTTTACGATCAGCTCAAGCTGTTTGCTCGATTTGTGAAATTGGCTGGATACGAAGGCTTGGTAATCTGTCTGGATGAACTGGTTAATTTGTATAAGTTATCCAATACTCAGGCTCGCAAAAGTAATTATGAGCAAATCCTCCGCATCCTCAATGACAGTCTTCAGGGAATCTCCGAAGGACTGGGTTTTGTTCTGGGGGGAACTCCCGAGTTTCTGATGGATACCCGCAGAGGGTTGTATAGCTACGAAGCCCTTCAATCTCGATTGGCTGAAAATACCTTTGCGGGTAACGGCATTGTGGACTTTAGCCATCCGGTTATTCGTCTAGCCAATCTAAGCCAGGAAGATCTTTACGTCCTTCTGACTAAGATCCGACATGTCTTTGCCGGAGGAGAACCCGAAAAGTATCTCATTTCTGATCTCGGGATTCAGAAATTTATGCAGCATTGTTTTCAGAAAGTGGGAGAAGCCTATTTTCGGACACCGAGAAGTACCATCACTGCTTTTATTAACTTGCTGGCAGTGTTAGAACAGAATCCCAATGTTGCTATTGAAGACTTAATTGGCAAGATTACAATCCAGCAAGAGGTGAATCCTGATCTATTGCCCCTTGAAGAGGGGGAAGTTACAAACAATAATGCTGGAACATTGCCAGAAATGCTTGTAGACACAGAAAAGGAGGATTATGACAACCTTGCCTCCTTCAAACTCTAATTTCAATTCACAAGTCTCCACTGGGTTTAACCGTTTACATTCTGGTGTTCAGCGCTGGATTTGGCAGCAGAAGTGGCCATCGCTACGCCCTATCCAAGAAGAAGCTATTCCATGGATTTTGGAGGGTGAAACTGATCTGATTATTTCTGCTGCAACGGCTGGGGGCAAAACTGAAGCTGCTTTTTTACCCATCTTCTCTCGACTCATGGAAGATCCGGGTGTTGGCATCCGGACGTTGTGCATCAGCCCCTTAAAAGCTCTGATTAACGATCAGTACCGTCGGCTTTCAGGAATAGGAGAAGATCTCGATATTGCCGTTACGCCTTGGCATGGGGACGTTGATGCCGGGCGTAAGCAACGGCTATTGAAGCAGCCTACTGGAATCTTAATTATTACCCCTGAGTCGCTGGAGGCACTTTTCATCCGTCATGGCTCTGATCTGGCAACGATATTTCAGAATCTCAACTATCTGATTGTAGATGAACTCCATGCTTTTATTGGGTCAGAGCGAGGTAAACAACTGCAATCATTAATGCACCGGGTTGAACAGGTTGTTCGCCGTAAAGTCCCTCGAATTGGTCTGAGTGCGACCTTAGGTGATATGGGGCTGGCTGCCGAGTTCTTGAGAACCGGAAAAGCCCCGCATGTGAGAATTATTGAATCTGGTGAAGATGATGGGCGAGAAATTCGCATTCAGGTGCGAGGCTACCGCCAGGTTCCCCCCATCTTAGAGAAGGAACTTGATTTAGAGCATGAGTCTGAGGGATCTGATCACGCTCAGGACAAGATGGATATTGCAGCTCATCTATTTAAAGTCCTGCGAGGAGAGACAAATCTCATCTTTATCAACAGTCGATCTGAGGTGGAAGCCTATGCGGATCAACTTCGCCGCTTTTGTGAAATACAGCGTGTCCCCAATGAGTTCTGGCCTCACCACGGCAGCCTGTCTAAGGATATTCGAGAAGAGGCAGAAAAGGCACTGAAAAATAACAAACCTGCCAATGTGGTTTGCACAACAACGCTGGAAATGGGAATAGATATTGGCTCTGTAAAGTCAATTGCCCAAGTGGGTGCCCCCTTTTCTGTCTCTAGTACGCGCCAGCGCCTCGGACGCTCTGGCCGCACGGAGGGAGATCCGGCGATCATTCGATTCTATATTTCTGAGCCTGAAGTTACGCCTCAGACTGCTCCTCAAGACACCCTACATCCGGCTCTAATTCAGACAATTGCCATCATCAATTTAATGGTGTTTCAGAGATGGTGTGAGCCGCCTTTGATCAACAAAATGCACCTCTCCACCTTGATTCAGCAGATCTTGTCCTTGATTGCCCAGTATGGGGGCATTAACGCTGCCCAGTTATGGCAGGTACTCTGTGAGACAGGCCCTTTTGGTCAGGTAGGGCAGAGTCTATTTATTGAGCTTTTACGTCAGATTGCTAAGCAGGACTTGATTCAGCAAACTCATGATGGACTTTTGATTCTTGGTCTCAAGGGAGAGCGTCTGGTCAACCACTACAGTTTTTACACTGCCTTTCAAACGCCAGAAGAGTATCGGATTGTCACCAGCGGCAAAGCCCTGGGCACCTTGCCCATTGATTTTCCACTGGTGGAGGGCATGTTGATTATTTTGGCAGGACGCCGCTGGCAAGTGCTTTCAGTGGATATTGAACGCAAGGTTGCTGATGTCAAAAGGTCATCCGCAGGACGAGTTCCGAGGTTTAGCGGCAATGGCGGCTCAATTCATGACCAGATACGACAGGAAATGTATGGCATTTACAACTCTGAAGAGATTCCAATTTTTTTAGATCAAATGGCACAAAACTTACTCCAGGAAGCTCGTGAAAATTTTCTGCGTTTCAATCTCAATAGAACCCAGATTTTAAGTTACGGAAATCAGACTCTCCTCTTCCCCTGGATGGGAAGTGTCGTGTCCAATACGATTCAGTTGCTTCTCCATAGTCGTGGACTGAAAGTTGCGGGAGATGGGGTTGCGATCGCACTTCAAGACCTATCCCCCAGCGAAGTAATAAATCACCTACAATCATTGATGGCTAGTGAACCACCCGATTCTCTGCATCTAGCTGCACTCGTGCAAAACAAGTCGATAGAGAAATACGATCACTTTCTTAATGAAGATTTACTGTGTTGGAACTATGCCAGTTGCTCTATAGATATTCCGAATGCCTGGAATACACTTTGTAAGTTGAAGGCATAGCAATCCTCATTGAGCAGATTCCAGTGTGGGTGCAGGCAGCGATGCAAAGCGGTACAAGCAAAATGCTGCGCGAGCTGCGCAACCGTCTGCGTCACTGATACTCATTAAGCCTGCTTGGCAAAGCCTGGCTTGGCAAGATCAAAGGTTTGTGGCACACTAATCATCCATTAGCGGGTATGTCAACAAGCGATGAAGGAGAGCGTTGACGCTTGGTTTCCCGACTGCTTTCGCAGCATGAAAATAAGCCAATCTGTGATGCTGATGAAACTTCCGAACCGATTTAAGCCTGGAGTTTGCGGAATAGCCCTCTTTGGCCTCCTGGCAGCAGGATGTCAGGCTCCCCTAGCAGGGAATGGCGAAGGGCTGAAACTGGGTACTTTGTTACCCATCACGGGCGACCTGGCACAATTTGGTGGCCCGATGCAGGACAGCGCCCGCCTTCTGGTCAATACCGTCAATGCCTGTGGAGGGGTCTTAGGCCAAACCGTCACCTTAGTCAATGAAGATGATCAGACTGAGCCTGCTGTGGGTGCCCAGGCCATGGCCAAACTGGCGGAAGTGGATCAAGTGGCAGGGGTGATTGGGGCTGCCTCCAGTGCAGTGTCCAGTGCTGCTGTGGATATTGCTGTACGCAATCAGGTAATGCTGGTTTCACCCGCTAGCACCAGCCCTACGTTTACGGAGCGAGCCCGCCGGGGAGACTTTAATGGGTACTGGGCACGCACTGCACCCCCCGATACCTTTCAAGGGGAAGCACTGGTACAACTGGCACAGCAGCAAGGATTTCAAACCGTAGGTGTGTTGTCGATTAATAACGATTACGGTAACGGTCTGGTGCAATCTTTTCTGCCAGCTTTTGAAGCCAGCGGCGGCACGGTTACCAATCGGAACAATCCCACTCGCTATGACCCCGGCGCAGCCACCTTCGACGCCGAGGTGGCCCGGGCATTTAGCGGCAGCCCAGATGCGGTGCTGCTGGTGTCCTATCCAGAAACGGGGAGCTTAATCCTAAAGACTGCCTATGAGTCTGGGGCTTTGAACGGTCAAACTCAGATCATCGCCACTGATGGCCTTAAAGATTTTGATCTTGCTAATTTGGTGGGGCGTAATCCTCAGGGGGGCTACATTGCCGCTGGCATGATTGGCACAGCACCCAGTGCCGGTGGCCCGGCACTAGAGGCTTTTCGGGAACGCTATCTGACGGCCTATAATAACCGTGAGCCGTCTGTGTTTGACCCCAATACTTGGGATGCGGCAGCGCTAATGGTGTTGGCCGCAGAAGCAGCCCAGTCGATCGAGAGTCAGGATATTCGCAACCACATCCAGTCTGTTGCCAATCCCCCTGGCACCGAAGTCACCGATGTCTGCGAGGGGCTGTCCTTACTGAGTCGAGGCGAAGAGATTAACTACCAAGGGGCAAGCGGCACTGTTGACCTCAACGAAGACGGTGATGTCACCGGCAGTTATGATGTCTGGGAAATTGACGAGAGTGGAACACTGCAAATCAAAGACCAGATCCTGGTGGAGAGTGTCACCAGGGAATGACCTTAAATCCTAATCGAAATCGGGATGACAGGATTTGAACCTGCGACATCCTGCTCCCAAAGCAGGCGCGCTACCAAGCTGCGCTACATCCCGGCATAGCTCCACTATTCTATATCAATCTGCTGAGATTGAGGCAAGAGGCACAAATGAATCAGACGAATGGACATCTTAAATATTGGTACTCATCATCAGATTGGCGAGGGGAATCCCTGGCTCAATCTGTTGCCGCCGTTGCCAGATCAAGTCCTTGAGAACGGCAGGCCCGACATCCATAATGGGGTTATAGCGGACATGGGATAGGGTCCACAGGAGCATTACCTGTCTGGCTTCTCTCTGGGCAACAAGCTGGGGATTGTAGGCTGGATCATGGCTATTCCACAGGCCGATGGTGCCATAGCTGACATCGCCGCCATCTTCGTACTGCTTGTTATTGACCCAGGAGTGGAAGAAGGTACTGAGATAGATCACATAGACACAGAGCTGCTGAAGATCGGCACTGCTTTGAATGGCCAGTGTCCCCAGCTCTGGTTTTAGAATAGAGTGGGCAACTAGATCCGCAGACATGCCCTCAATTTCTGACCAATGGGTATCAATCCCCCCCTGATGTTCGGCAAAGAACCCGCTGACGTACTCTTCTAGGAGAGTCCACATTGCGATCGCAGCCCGGTCAAAGTGATGATTGAGGATCAAATCTGGCAACGCCTGGACATGGGGACGCCAGTGATAGCTCAGACAGCTAATTTCATCCTTAAGCACCCCATCAACCTCCTCAGGGGTCAGCGCCGATGCCTCTGGAATAAAGCCCGTGGGGCCAGCGATCAGACTAGCCCCCAGCTTATTGACGTTCAAAAGCCCATCTAAATGGGGTTCTAACAACAGGTGAATGGGATTGTTCACCACATTGCGGTAGTAGGCCATGGCATACTGATCCAGGTTCATGTGGGCGCGACCCAGGTGAGATTGAATCTCTTGAAACACAAACTCAGAGCAGCGAAAGAGGCGTTTGCTCCACTCCCAATCCCCGTCACCCGGACACTGAGTTTCAGTTTTTCCATCCAGGGTGAACTCAATGGAGTGAGCATGCAGGTACTGGCCGCTAAAGGTAAAGCGCGCCGTAATTAGTGATGGCAGAATCCCAGCAGGCTCGACACCGTACTGACTACAGTCATAGCGCACCTGATATTGCCAGGGCTGATGGTAGACCCGGTTGAGTTTCCCCGGATTAAAGCCATTCAAACGGCGCTCGACAAAAAAATCATCACTGAATTTATCCGGGCGAGTTCGGGTCAAATTCGGTGGCATATGGCTGACCACACTCGGCCCCATCACCTCCAGAACCCCAGCAATTCCCAACTCTGGTAGTGCCGGATCTAAAACTTGATTGGGAATCAGCTTCAGACCAAAATTGGCCCAGAAGCGCGGCTTCGGCTGAACCCTGGCGGGCAGTGGCTTGGTCTCGTCAAACCTGGGTGTTGCTGCGGCTCCGTAGGGGTACTGCTCGGCCAGGGGGGGCTGGCCGCCGCTACCCCAATCAACCAGGCTGGAGCTGGGGGTTTGATATTTGCGCATATTGGCGGAAATTTGGTAAACAACAGAGCGTAAATGGTTCACAGAAGCCGTTTCAGTGGCAGAGTGAGCTAGGATCAGCCCCAACTCTGGGGGCGCATGATAGGGATTAAATTCCAACGGCTCGGCCAGTTCATCTGGCAAAATACAATCCAACGCCAGCACCGCCACATTGTGGAAAGGATAATCCGCTTCCTCCCAGGGAATCGTGCAGTCTTTAGCCCGTTCATTCACCTCAGGATCAGCAGAAACAGGCTGGAGTTGAATTTGCAAGCGGTAACGGACACCCTCCCTCAGAACCCGCTGCCGAAAGTCATCCTGCAAATAGGTTTCAGGTCGCGTATCACTGGCATGGCGGGGTAGGTAATCTAGGGGTAGCTTCACAAACTGAGGATTAATCCATCCGGTATCCGCAGTGGGGTGGTCGTCATTGACCAGGCGATATCTAAGGAAAAAAGATGCTTGGTTGAGGCTGGTGAAGTTGTAGGTGGTTTCAGAATAGTAATGCAGTTGGGTATAGGAGTCAGGATCCCGGATGATTTCCTCAAAAATAGGAGTGATTCGGGGAAACTCCTGAAGCATGGCCTCTCGCACCTTCATCGATCCGGCCACCCAGCGGGCAAAAGACTGTGCCTCTGCCAAGAAAAATGAGCGTCCGGTACTCATGAGGATATCTACAATCCCCTGGTCTAAATTCAGTTCAGAGAGGGAGACCTGGGCATCGCCCTGGAGGATTCTGACCGTAGCACCCCGTCCATCTCGAATCCCATCATCTCGAAATCCTTTAATATTCGCATGACGGAGCAGGACTGGATATTGCTTGCTGGGACAAAAGATATTGTGTGGGGGAATATCCAGGTCATCTAAAACCGTTAATACCCCTTTCGCCACGGTTCCATAGGAATGGGTGGCTCGCCGACCCCTGACTTGAGCTGTGCGGCCAAAGGCTTGAGCAATGCTTGAAATCAGCTTTTTGAATGCAGGGTCAATCTGTTGTGTCCGGGGGTCACTTTCTAAATTGCCTAATGCGGCAGTAGAGCCTAAAGAATCATCCATTGTCACGTCACCACGTCACTACTCATGTGCTGATTTCTGCCTAGCAATCCACAATGATTTGTAAATTGACAGACCTTGCGCTACCCCCCTGTAGTGGCCTGTTGATCAGGCTACGAAGTACACCCAAGTTTTCGTTGTATTATCCATCCTGTCTAGCCCCCTAAATCCCCCATTCTGGGGGACTTTGACGATCTGCCTCCCCCCAAAATGGCAAAGCTAGGGGGGCGAATGCAGCATTTTGGGTTCGACTTAGAGATGTGTGTACTTAGTAGCCTCTGATTGAGGGGTGCGATAAACGTTAAATGCCTTCATCGCTTGTTTTTACAGCAATCTGCATCAGCCGATCTAATTCCGTCAAGTCTGAGACTAGGGCATTTTTTGTTGGAGCCTGCTGATCCAGCATTGTATTGATTGAGTTGAATTTTGCTTCAATTTTGTTACCCAGATCTGCATCTAGGCGTTTCACCGTGCCGCCAAACATGAACCAGATTCTTCGTCCCGATGCGAAAAAGTTATCCCTTGCCCGTTGATAATCTTCTGCGCGCACCATCAACAGAGACAGATTAACTAGATCTCCCATGACTCGAATAGATTTTCTCCGAAAGGCAATTTTTTCCCTGACTGGTAATGAATCTACACCCGCCATTCTCAAAACCTCCAAAAATCAAGTTTTCCGAAGACTACAAATGCTTTTTTTGAAGATGGTCACCTTTAATCAATTAAATTAAATGACCAAAGAAATTGTTGAGAATTTTTAAATACGACCTTTCTTGCTAATTTGATATTTTTTGTCGGATTGAAGTTCTTATTCTTATAAGAGTATCTTAATTTTGCTGACAGGGCGAATAAGTTAAGTAAAATTTTACTTTCCCTTTTTGGGCATCGGCCTCAAACTTTGAATGTTCTCTGTCCTACCTTCCTTAGCTTGAAGGGACAGTTCAGATCCTTTTAGAACTCAAATAGACTATGGGCTTAGCATCTGCGATCGCACCGCAGTCGTCTATAGGGATGGCCTCAGAATTTCTCAGGACATGTAATGAGTCGGCGGACTGTCTGATCTTGCCTCAATCAAGTATTTCTAAGCATTGGCTCACTGTAAATTGCAAGATTTACAGCTCTACCGAGTTTATTATCCAACCACGACAGGAAAATGCCAGCTAATAAGGTGTCGTAACTAGAATCAATAAATGGAGGGGGCATGGACGCGGAACACGCAAATTTCGACAGTCCCTGGAAGGACATCATCCTTTCATACAGAGGTCTGGGGCTGCGAGATCGACTTTCGATTCCCAATGGTGAAGTTGCTAGACTACGAACAGAACTGGAATATTCTGGAGGGCGACCGAAATCCTTTCGCGACGGTGGTGATGGCCCATCTCAAGGCGTTGGAGACGCGTGGCAATCCGGGGCAGCGTAAAGACTGGAAATTTAACCTCACGCGTCGCTTGTATGAGCGGGGATTTGAGCGCAAAGATATTCTCAATCTGTTCCGATTTATTGATTGGGTATTGATGTTACCCAGGGCGCTAGAAGAACAGTTCCAGGATGAGTTGGAATCTTTCGAGAGGGACATGCAGATGCCTTACGTCACGAGCATTGAGCGCAACGCTGAGGAACGAGGACGACAAGAAGGCCTAAGAACAGCTACTCTAGAGGCCATTGAGCTAGGGCTAGAACTCAAGTTTGGCCATGAGGGATTAGCACTCATGTCTGCAATTTCCCAAATCGAGGATTTGGAAACTCTGAGAGCTATTCGAGGTGCCATCCGCACCGCTTCTGCAATTGCTGAGCTACAGCAGACCTATCAAGACTAACTGAGGGGTAGCGAACATCCATGGCTCTTCTGGGATTCAGCATGCTAGTCACACTTCAAAAATTCTGAAACTCTTACAAGTCAATTGTTTTGATTTCGTCGCTGAACTTGCAGCAGGTCAGAGCCGGTAGAGCCCAACTTACCTAGCGGTTCAGCGGGAATTAGGATACCAAAACATCCCCTTGATGCCTTCTGGATCGGGGGAAAACCCCAAATCCCGATAAAAATTGACCACATGGGGATCGGCAAACAGGGTGATGTTGCTGATGTCTTGGTTGCGGAGTTCTCGAATAATTTCTTTCATCAGCGCTCTGCCTAAACCCCGCCCCTGAAAGTCAGGATGCACCACCACATCCCAGATGGTGGCATTAAAGGCATGGTCAGAAGTCGCCCGCGAAAAGCCAATCAACCGGCGATAGTTGCCGCGCTGCTCCCACATAGAGATCACCAAAAAGCTGTGCTGGATGGCTTTCCGAACTTTTCTTAGGGGACGCCGAGACCAACCCACCGCATCACAGAGTTCTTCGAGTTCGTAGAGATCCAGTTCACGCTCTTTACTAAACAGGATTCGAGACTTAACACCGCTTTGTGAGTTAGAAGTTGCATCTTCAACCTGATACCCCAAGCCATTTGCCGAGATAACGGCCTGCGAGGACGCAGAACCTGACCCATTAAACAGACTTTTCCAAAAACCCATGTGATCGCGGCAAAAACTGAAGAGGAGGCATTCTTACGATAGTATAAAGCAGCCATCTGGCTGCAACGCTCAGCTAAGGAGAGTCTAGGGCAGCAATCGCTACAATCAAGACATTGCATTGAGTCGCTTTATCCCATGACTATGCAGCCGACAGTGGAGTTTATCGATGCCTTTGATGTGGTGGTGGTGGGGGCTGGCCATGCGGGTTGCGAAGCTGCCCTCGCCACGGCTCGCTTGGGCTGCCGTACTCTATTGCTGACGCTGAATCTGGACAAAATTGCCTGGCAGCCCTGCAATCCGGCGGTGGGTGCCCCGGCCAAGTCCCAACTCACCCATGAGGTGGATGCCCTAGGGGGCGAAATTGGTAAAATGGCCGATCGCACCTATCTGCAAAAGCGGCTGCTCAATCACTCCCGAGGGCCAGCGGTGTGGGCACTGCGCGCCCAGACGGACAAGCGGGAATATGCCGCCGTCATGAAGGGCATTGTCGAAAATCAGTCCAACCTAACCCTGCGGGAGGGGATGGTGACTGATTTGGTGTTGGGGCCTAATCAAGAGGTGGTCGGCCTACAGACCTATTTTGGGGTGGCCTTTGCTTGTAAAACAGTAATCTTGACCACGGGCACCTTCCTGGGCGGCCGCATTTGGGTGGGCAATCGCTCCATGGCGGCGGGCCGCGCCGGCGAGTTTGCCGCCGAAGGCTTGACCCACACTCTAGCTCGCCTGGGCTTTGAAACGGGACGCCTAAAGACGGGGACGCCAGCGCGGGTGGACAAACGCTCGGTCGATTACACCCAAATGGAGCCCCAGCCCCCCGATGAACAGGTGCGCTGGTTCAGCTTTGACCCGGAGGTTTGGGTGGAGCGGCAGCAAATGAACTGCTACATCACCCGCACCACGGCGCAAACCCATCGCCTGATCCGGCAAAATCTGCACCTGTCCCCGGTCTATGGGGGCTGGGTGGATGCCAAGGGGCCTCGCTATTGCCCTAGCATTGAGGACAAAATTGTTCGCTTTGCTGACAAGGACAGCCACCAGATTTTCATTGAACCAGAAGGGCGGGATATTCCAGAGCTGTATATTCAAGGATTTTCCACGGGGCTACCGGAGACGTTGCAACTGCAATTGCTGCGATCGCTCCCCGGCCTAGAGCACTGCCAAATGCTCAGACCCGCCTATGCCGTGGAATATGACTACCTCCCGGCCACCCAGTGCTATGCAACCCTGATGACCAAACAGATCGAGGGGCTGTTTTGTGCTGGCCAAATCAATGGCACCACAGGCTACGAAGAAGCGGCTGCCCAAGGGATTGTGGCGGGCATCAACGCTGCCCGGTTTGTGCGCCATCAAGAGATGATTGTCTTTCCCCGGGAGCAGAGCTATATCGGCACCCTGATTGATGACCTCTGTACCAAGGATTTGCGAGAGCCCTATCGAATGCTCACCAGTCGCTCGGAATATCGGCTGATCCTACGCTCAGACAATGCCGATCAACGCCTGACACCTCTGGGTCGAGAGGTGGGGCTGATTGATGAGCGCCGCTGGCACTTGTTTACCCAGAAGCAGGCCAATATGGCTGCCGAACAAACTCGCCTCCAGAAAACCCGAATTAAAGAAAAAGAGCCAGTGGGGGTGGCGATCGCAACCCAAACCCAACAGCGTATCAACGGAGCCATTACCCTAGCCGAACTCCTCCGCCGCCCCGGTTTTCACTATGAGCATTTGTTAGGGCATGGCTTGGGCACATCTAAGTTAACCGAAGCTGAACAAGCCGGGGTAGAAATCGAGATTAAATATGAGGGCTACATCAAACGGCAAACGCGCCAAATCGAACAGGTTAGCCGTCAAGCCCAGCGCAAACTCCCAGCCAATTTGGACTATGCGCAGATCCAAACCCTCTCCATGGAAGCCCGAGAAAAACTCCTCAAAGTCCAACCCCTCACCCTTGGCCAAGCCACCCGCATTGGTGGGGTGAACCCATCTGACATCAATGCTCTGTTGGTGTACCTAGAAACCCTGGTACTTCGAGAGCAGTCTCCCCCAGTGGTTGCTAGCGGAAGCACAGAGCGGGGTTGAAATCCAAAAAACACAGCTCATCTTGAGACAGGTCAAGCGTAACCCTCCACATCTGGGTGGGGGCATCAAAATTTTGCAAAAGAAAAAATAACCCAGCCGTGTCATGTCTTCACATAGCCAGGGAATACTGAGACTAGCTCAAATGTTGAGAGAGTTTGAACGCCCAGACGGTATTCACTGCTACTGTTGTTCCGGATATGATACAGAATTTTGTTCAAGCGCACCAGTTTGCTTTTCGGGGTCAGGAATTAGTGCCCCAACTGATCGCGTGCTCTGAAAACGTCCAAAATGGCTATTGGCAACTGCGCTTCACTCGTTTGCGGCGTGCTAAACAGCAACATTGTGCACATCTAGGGCTAGTTCGAGGGCAACTCTGCTACGCAGGTACCCAGCAATGGAATAGTGAAAACCTACTCAAGATTGTGCAGCGCTATATTCCCCAGACGCGCCATGAATCCATTAAGCCTTATTTTGCACGGCAACAACAGAGCATCAAATCTCAGGCCGTTGCTCCTGCCACATTAATTGCGCAAATGCAGGCAATGGGGATTGTCACTTTATCCCAAGTCCAAGAGGCGTTACGTCTCAAAGTGCTCAACAATTTTGATATTTACCTGCTCCTGGGTGAAGGGGAAGCCGTTTTTATCGACGACCCTAACTTGCCCGCCCAACTGCCGATTGCGGGATATAAAGTTTCAGAGCTATTGTATGAGGCACAGCAGCGGCAGATGCTCTGGCAACAGCTCAAACCCTATGTGCCCTCCATGGGCATGGTTCCGATGCTGAATCTTGAAGCCATCCAACGCAGTCAGTTGCCTGAAGCCCAGCGTCAATGGATTCAGACCGTATCGAAAAACGGCAGCTCCTTGCATCAAATTGCAACGGCTCTAGCCAAAGACTCTTTAGAAATTGCCAAGTTCTTCGCCAAATTAGTCAATGCGGGGCTGGTGTCACTTGAGCAGCCTACTCAGGCAACCCCCTCAACCGTCATGATCATTGATGATTCAGCCTTGGTGCTGTCTCAGTTCCAAAGCTTGGTGACGGCACTGGGGTATCCCGTCGTGGTCTGTCAGCAGGCAGAGCAAGCCCTAGCTATGATGGCTCAGATCAAGCCTGCGGTAGCCTTTGTCGATATCAACATGCCTGGCATTACCGGATTTGAACTGGTCAAACAGGTACGACAGCAGCCCATGCTCTCAGGAACACCCCTAGTCATCCTCACGGGAGAGCAAAAATTATCGAATAAGTGGCGGGCGCAGTGGAGTGGTTGTGAATTTTTGACCAAGCCCATGGCCATGAGTGAAATTGATCGGTTTCAAACCAATTTACAAGAGCTGATTCAAACCCTGATTACGGCTCCCGATTCCCCCAGAGAAGCACAGAAGCTCAGCGCATAAGTTTTGTCAACCCTTAATGGAGTTCTTAGAAGATGCGATTTCTTATTATTGATGACAGCTCTGTCGATCGACACTCCCTGGCCAGCCTCTTAACCATGCTCGGGCATGAGGTTGAACAGTGCGACAATACCGCAGATGCCCTCACCCATCTAGAATCAGACCGCTATGACCTGGTGTTTTTAGATGTGGTGATGCCAGAACAAGATGGATACAAGTTCCTGAGATCGCTGCGACTTAACCCCAAGACCACGAATCAATATGTAGTTCTCTACTCTGGCAAGAAAACACCGCTGGAGGTGAACTATGGCATTAAACGAGCTGGAGCCGATGATTATCTCGTGAAGCCAGTCACCCAGGAAAATGTAACTCAAGTCCTAGAGCGGGTGGCAGCCTAAAGGAACTCAGTATGTCCATGGTGCTTTCTCCTGAGCGACCGCCTTCTACCTCGCAGCAATTGATTTTCACCCGAGTGGGTGCCGTCAATGTGGGCATTCCCTCAGACTGGGTGGCTGAGATTATCCGGGTGTCGCGATCGCAGCTTTTAGATTTGCCCTTCTATTCGCCGTTGTTTCTGGGCGTCATCCACCACAGCGGCGCTATTTTGCCCCTGGTATCGGGGCATCGCCTTCTGCAATTGCCAGAAACAGGTCTCAGAGAAACCTCTATCGTCGTTTCTCTCAATGCCACCGTCGCCAACTTGGCTCATGTCGGCCTCGTAGTGGATCAACTCCTTGGGGGAACTGCCAACACCCCAAGTGCGATGACCTCCTGGACTCCCACAGTTGGCACCCCTCCCCTACCCCATACTCAGGTTTTACTGCATCCGCACTGGTTGCCCCAAGACATGTGGCAGCCTCGTCAATGGGGCACTATGACCCCCAACCCTTCCGAGGACGCCAAGGTTTCACCCTAAGAACCAGGAGTAACTGAACTCCTAGTTCTCAACTCATCCTCTGGAGGCTTGCTGCTGCTGCCTTGTTTTATTTGGCTCCCTCAAACTGGTTTGTGTTATGAACTCTATTCAATCTTCCCGGTCAATGCCCCTCTCAACTCCAGACGCTCCGACATTAGCGGCACGGCTGCAACAGTTTGTGCGTGAAAATCTGGTGGGGACTATCTCCGTCACCATTGCGGGCAGCCTGATTCTCTTTGGGGGCTCCATGTGGAATACCTGGAATGTCTATCGGGGTTTCCGTACCACAGTGACGCGCCAGTTCGAGATGCAAAAGCTGAGTGGCAAGATTGTACATCTAGACGAAGTGTTGACCATGTCCGCTCGCATGGCTGCCAGCACAGGCGACCTAGCCTGGGAGGAACGCTACAACCAATTTGAACCCCAGCTCGATCAGGCTATTCAGCAAACCCTAAATGGCGTCACCGATGCCATTCGCGTCGAAGCCAGCCAAACCGACACCGCCAATCAACTCCTCATTGAGTATGAAACCCAAGCCTTTGAGTTGGTGCGTAACGGTCAAGCTGACGCCGCTCTCAACCTGTTGCTAGGCGCAGACTACACTGAACAAAAAGACATCTATTCCCAAGGGATTAACCGCGTCCTAGAGCAAGTTGAGGTCTTGATTGCCCAACAGTTGCAAGCCTATCGCCAGCAGCTACAGGTCTCTATCGGATTTGCCGCTGCCACCTTCCCAATCTTGTTAGGAGCCTGGATTTTGGTGCTCTCAGCCGTGCGCGACTATATCCGCGATCGCAAAACTGCCCAAGACTCGCTGCAACAGTCCCAGCAAAACCTAATGGGTCTCAACACCCAGCTCCAGCACGAAATTGAAACCCGGAAGCACCAGGAAGATCAAGTGCGAGAAGAAGGGGAGCAGCTTTTAGAGGATGTAGATCATATTCTGGATGTAGTGTGCTCCATCGAGCAGGGAGATCTCACCACCCAAGCCATCGTCAATGAACGAGCCACCGGACTGGTGGGAGACACTCTCAACCGTCTGATCGAAGAACTCGCCCGCATTGTCTGTCAGGTGTCAACCACCAGCCAACAGGTCTCCACCAGCAGCAAACAGCAGCGCACCATCGCCGCTGCTGTCGCCAAAGACACAGATCAGCAGGTAAATGCCGTTGATCAGGTGCTTCAGCTCACCGATCGGGTGCGCCAATTTGCCCACAGTGCCGCCCAACAACTTGACCACACCAATCACTCCCTCCAAGAACTACAGGCGGCTGTTGCTAACGGTCAGCTAGAGGTGAACACCCTCGACCAGGAGATTTCTGTGTTGCAGCAGGGGAGCGATCGCATCGTCCAGCGCATGAAAACCCTGGGTGAGTTTGTCGGACTAGCCGACCAGTTCGTCCACAACCAAGGCGACATCGCTGAGCAAACCCAAATGCTAGCCCTCAATGCCTCCTTGGTTGCCGCTCGTGCTGCTGAGCAACGAGACCCACAGCAATTTGCCGCTGTGGCCCAAGAATTTGCATCCATCGCCAATCAAGTGAGCCACCTAGCTCAGCAGACCAATGAAGGCTTAGCCCTTCTAGAGCAACGCAACAACCAGATCCATCGCGTGGTGTCGGATGTCGATACCGACGTTCAGCGCCTAGGGGGATTAGTCGGGGGCTTTACCCAGGGGGTAAAACAAACCCGCGAGATCTTCCAAACCGTGCAGGCTGTGACCGGAGATGCCATGGCGGCTGGTGAAACCGTCACTGCCACCAGTCAAGAAATTGTTCAAACTGCTGCCGAGACGGCTGGTGCCATGCAGGCCATTGCTCAACTCTCTAGTCAAATTGCAGGGCAAGCCCAAGAAGCTCGCTTTCTCGCTGACACCATGACCCAGCTCTCTGATCATTTGCTCCAGAAGGTGCAGGTCTTTCAATTGCCCTCAGGCTTCACGGATACACTGACGACCTTACAACTCAATGCGCCAAAAGCGCATCCAGGCAAGAATTTTACTCTGCCAGCACTGGCTGTGGAAGTCTAGCAGTCTGTCAGTTTTGATGGATTGAAAACCTTCAGAACCTCCTAAAAATGGGTTTTGTAGGTTTGAGGAGCCCCCAAATCTATCCTACGAACCACCAGGAGACCTGGGTTCACTTTGACATTTGTTTACCCCGCATTAGGTACATTACGATGACCTCTGGATCATTTCCAACTGCTGATAACAATTCTGCTCCGCAGCTCCCTGTGGTCGCTTCCTCTCTAGAAAACCTGAGCTGGCGGGATGCTCCCCTTAGAGATCAGCCGCCAGTCTTAGACCCTAGCTCAACGCCCACCTCCTGGCTGGGGCGCTGCCAACAAGGGCTGCAAAAACATTTGGTCGGGACAATTTCGGCATCGGTGCTCCTGAGTCTGGCGCTGACTGGAACCTCGACTTGGAACATCTGGGGGATCTATCGAGGGCTGCAAACAACAGTCGCCAAGCAGTTTGAAATTCAAGACCTGAGCAGTGACATCATTTACCTAGATGAAGTGCTAACCATGTCCGCCCGCATGGGTGCCAGTACCGGAGACACCCGCTGGGAAGATCGCTACAACGACTATGTGCCCCAGTTAGATGCGGCCATTGAGACGCTGTTGGCTGAAATCCCTATATCAGAGCAGTTGAATCCAGAGCAGACCAACGCCGCCAACCAACTCTTAGTAGACTACGAAACCCAGGCCTTTGAAAAAGTGCGTAACGGTCGAGCCAATGAAGCCCTTCAGCTTTTGCTGGGGCCAGACTATGAGCAACAAAAGGCTATCTATAGCGAGGGGATTCAAGGCACCCTGGAAACCTTACGGACAAATGTTGACAATCAATTGAGCAGCTATCGACAACGGTTAGCCTGGTCTGTGACCTTTGCCGTTGGTAGCCTCGTGCTGTTGGCGCTTACCTGGTATATCGTGCTGGTTGCAGTCCGTCGTTACATTGAAGACCGGCGCAAGGCTCAAACTTCTTTGGAAGCGACCCAAACCAATCTGTTGGCATTGACCCAGCAACTCACGCAGGAAGTTCAACAGCGAGCCACCCAAGAAGAAAGCATCCGCACTGAAAGTGAGCTTTTGCAAACTGACGTAGCGCATATTTTGGATGTGGTGACGTCCCTGGAGGAGGGCAACCTCACCATTGAAGCTGAGGTCACCGAGCGGGCTACTGGGCTGGTGTCTGATACCTTAAACCGCTTGATTGAGTCACTGAACCGGATTGTATCCGTGGTGATTTCCACAGCACAGCAAGTCACCGACAATGCTGAGCAGTTAGAAGGTCTGGCCGTGGAAACAGCGGATCGAGCCCAGGCTCAGACTCGCTCGGTCAATGCGGTGCGATCGCTGATGGAAACTGTCAATACCCTCACGGCTCATTCTCGCGAACAAGCCCTAGCCACTGACGAGGCGGTGCAACAGGCCACGACTGCCATCCAAGAAGGTCAACAGGAAATGACCGCCATGGGTGAAGGCATTACCACCCTGGAGCAGGGCACCGATCAAATGGTGAAGCGAACCCAGCTTCTCAACGACTTTGTGGGACTGGCGGCTCAGTTCTCCAAGGATCAAAAGCGGGTGGCCTCGCTCACCCGGGTGCTGGCGCTGAATGCCTCTATGCTGGCCTCGCGCGCCCTCAAAGAACAAGACCCCGAGCAGTTCACCAGCATTGCCCACGAATTTGAAGCCGTGGCGCGGCAGGTGAATGGACTCGCCGCAGAAACCAACCAAAGCCTGATGCAGTTGCAGCAGCGTACCGACCAAATTCAGACTGTGACCTCTGGGCTAAACCAGGATGTGTCTGACCTCAGTCAACTGGTGCAAAAATTCACGGGTGAGGTGGGCAAATCTCGACAGGCTTTTAACAACATCCAATCGGTGACCGGGCGCTTGGCACAGGTGGGGCAACAGGTGAGTCACTCTAGTAACGACATTGTGGCGGTGGTGCAACAAACCCTAGGCGCAACCCAAGAAATTGCTCAGTTGGCCGCAGATACCGACACCAAAGCCAGTATCACCCAACAACAAGCAGAGGCCATGGGCAGTTTGGCTCGCACCTTATTGGAAATGGTGGAATTTTTCCACGTCAACAGCTCAGCCCCATCGCCTTCTGACAATTCCTCTCAGCCCGCCTTAGCGGTTGCCCCTTAGTAATCAGGGCAAACTGCAAGCATACTCTGCTGTTTATCTACGTCGTTGCGTCTTCCTGATCCTATGACAGTCCCTCCTTTTTCCTCCGATTCTGCTGCTATTGAGGCGGCAGAAGCTCAGCTTCAGGCAGAGCTGCAAGCTATGTTTGCCGTAGATACTCAGCAACATTTGCAGGCTTATGCCACCTTGGTGCAACAACTTAGTGCTGAGACCTGGCGTGAGGACATCCAAGACATCTATCGTGCAGTGCACACGATAAAAGGGGGGGCGGTTACCGTCGAGGCCGATGCCATGCTCCAAACTGCCATGGTGCTAGAAGACTTACTTTCTGATCTGCGCTATCAAGATCCTGCCCCTCCCCTGGCAGATGGCCATCTTATCCAGATGCTCATGGAGGCGGGCGAACTCTTGGGCAGCAGTTTAGAAATTACCGATGGAGGGGAGGCTGCGATCGCACAGGTGCAGCCCACTGTCGAGCGCGTCAAAACCCTCCATGAGTTGATCCGCCAGCGGTATCTGCCCAATTGGAGCGAACTGTCCCAAGTTCATCAAGAATTTGCCGAACAGGGCTTTGACTTAGTGGTTCTAGAGCTAGAAATGGCTCTGAGCAGCCTTACAGCTTCAGCCCCCATTCCCCAAGAAGCCCAAGCCACAGCCCATCAAACCTTAGCTCATCTGCGCAGCATCGGCCAAGATCTTCAGCTTGCCTCAGGGTGGACTGCTTTGATTGCCCGCAGTGAATCTCTTTTGGGCGCATCCCAGGGGGCACCGTGGCAACAGCAGTGGCCCATCTATCTTCAGGTGCTCAAAGACTGCGCTAAGGGTGGTGGGCATTTAACCCCAGCCCTAGAGTCAGCGTTGCCCCCAGAGTATGTGCCCGAGATCGCCTCCCCTTCAGAGGGCATATCGTTGCCCACGCTTGAGCGTCCAGACCCCATGGCATTGGAGCTGGAATTGGCTGATCTGGCTATCCCGGCAGCAGACGAGGACTGGATGCCAGGCTTAAGTGCTGAGCTAGACACTGAGATGGCCAGCTCCTTTGATTTCAATTTGGAACCAGACTTCTCGCTTGATCTAGACGCCCTTGCCATCTCCCCAGATCTAGACAGCACCCCCTCCTTCCTCGATGCCTTTGGGCTGGCCGACCTCAATCTGGAGATGAATCATCCTCAAACCCACCTCAATGGGGCTGAGGAGATGGAAGCCTCTGCCCTGGCTAGCCTCAGCGAAGGGCTAACCCGCGACTTTGATTTCGATTTGCCCGCTACCCTAGCTCAGGATCTGACATCCGCACCGGAGGAGCTGACCCTTCCAGAAAGCCGTTCGCTTCCTGAGTCCCTGGCTGCTCCGTCATCCACCCCCATGGACGCTGAGATGGGACTGTTTCCCCACCAGTCCGAGGCAGCAGAGCCTCTTTTGCCAGCTCCGTCCCAGTCCATGCCCAAGTCAAGTGAGAAGGCGGGCGTTCAAATCCCGGTGCCGCTGGCTCGGTTAGATCAGTCCTCTCAACGTATGGTGGCAGCCTTGCTCACGGCTCGTTCTGCTTTGACTCTATCCCGGACACTCCAAGCACACATGGCTCAGATGACCACACTGACCCGCGAGAGTGCCCAGTCCATTACCCACCTGCGTCAACTCCAAGACGACTATGCCCTACTCCGCAGCCTCAGCGATGAACAAGAAGCCCCCAACGGTCTGACCCTAGAGCGCTATCGCCAGGGATACGCCACCATTAACCGTCTGCTGGAAAATATTCTGCGCATGTCCGAGTTGGGCAGTGAACTCGAAGGCATGACTCAGCAAGCCGTGCATGGATTTAGCCAACTGGATCGAGACATTATCCGCCTCAAGGATGGCATTGAATCGAGCCGCCTGGTTCCTTTCCGCAACCTGAGTTTGCGCGCCCGTGCCATTGTCCGCGACCTGACCAACCGCTATGGCAAACCAGCGCAGCTAGTGGTCGAAGGCGAGCAGGTGGAACTGGATGCTGGGGTCGTCCAGCAACTGGAACCCGCCCTGCTGCATCTGTTGCGTAACGCCTATGACCATGGCCTAGAAGCGGTGGATGAGCGCCTGAATCAAGGGAAACCCGTCCAAGGACTGGTGCACTTAAGTGTGCAGCGACGGGGCAATCTCTACCGGTTGAGCCTGCAAGATGATGGCCGTGGCATTGATGCCGAAACTGTACAACGCCTTGCCGAGGCCGGAGGGTTTCCACTCACCCAAACCTCTACCCCTGCTAATCTGTTAGCGGTGCTGTGCCAACCTGGCTTTAGCTCTCGCGCTGCCGTGAGTGAAGTCTCGGGGCGCGGGGTTGGCATGGATGTGGTGGCTGCCCAAATTGCCCGCATGGGAGGACGCCTCAGCCTCACCACCCAGCCCGGACGGGGCACCACGTTCCAGATCGAAATTCCGGCACCCCAGTTGCTAGTGCCCTGCATTTTGCTGCAAGTCAATGATCGGACGGTGGCTGTTCCCACTGAAGATATTCAAGAAACCGTGTTGCTCAGCAGCGTCCAGGTCAAGCGCAATAATGCTTCTGCCACTGCGTGTTCGTGGACGGTGACCACCGAGCGCGGTACAGCACCTGGCTTTGAATTACTCTCCTATTGGCAGCCCGGTGATCACCTTTGGCCCGAGACAGCCATTGGACTGCGCACTCGCGTTGGCGGTGCAGACTATTGGCTGATTGCCGATGATCTGCTAGAGCAGGCAGAACTGCTCATTCAACCGCTTCCGAGTCCGCTGGTGCCTCCTGCTGGCATGATGGGGGTGAGTTTGCAGGCAGATGGTCGGCTCATTTCTGTTTTGGATCCAGAAGCACTGGTGCAGGTGATTCAGCAAACCCCTGCGCTCACCCACCGCCCGGATGAACCTGAATCGGCTGTAGGGTCTAATACTATTACCATTCTGGTCGTGGATGACGCTGCACTGATGCGCCGTCGTCTCGAAAGCAGCCTTAATACCTATGGCTTTACTACCCATGCCTGTCAAGATGGGGCAGAGGCATGGCAATGGCTTCAGTCTAATCGGATGCCAGATCTGGTGATTACAGATGTGGAGATGCCGAATATGGATGGCTTCACCCTGATTGATCGCTGTCGTCAGGCGCAATTCACCATGCCGATTCTGGTGGTGTCTTCGCGGCTCTCTGAAGAGTGGGGTCATGAGGCTAAACGCCTGGGTGCCAATGATTACTTGAACAAAGGGTTCTCGACGGCTGAGCTGATTCAAAGGGTGCAGCAGTATTGTGCCCCGGAGCCTGTGCCGCTAGGTACTGAGGCATAATAGTGATCAGCCCTCCTAGTGGGGTGTTTAGAGGCTGTCTTTAAAATCCTCCCATGCTCTACATTCGCCCCCCAACCCCCCATTCTGGGGGGCTTTGATCACTCTTAAGTCCCCCAAAATGGGGGATTTAGGGGGCGGAGCAAGGCGTTAGAAAGTTTTTAAACCAGCTCTTACATGCCTGTAAAGTTTTGAGCAAGCAGCGCTTGGATCTTCTATTGGTGGAACGGAGTCTCTGTCCTTCTCGGCAGCAGGCACAACGTGTGATTCGCGCTGGTGAGGTGCAGGTCAATCAGCAGGTGGTGGATAAACCCGGCACTGAGGTGTCTACGGCAGCCACCATCCAGGTCAAGGCGAAGTCCCCCTATGTGTCCCGGGGGGGCGAAAAGCTGGCCAAAGCTCTGACAACTTTTCCGATTGGGGTGCGCGATCGCATCTGCCTAGATGGTGGCATTTCTACAGGTGGGTTTACAGACTGTCTGCTGCAAGCGGGAGCCCGTCAGGTTTATGGCGTCGATGTAGGCTATGGGCAGGTGGCCTGGAGTCTACGAACTGACCCCCGCGTGGCGCTGCGAGAGCGCACCAATTTACGCTATCTCACCCCAGAAGACCTGTATCCACCCGATGTCCCCTGGCCAGACTTGGGGGTCATGGATGTGTCGTTTATTTCCTTAACCAAGGTGCTCAGTTCCTTTTGGCACCTGCTTCAGCCGCCTCGGGAAGCGGTGCTGCTGGTCAAGCCCCAGTTTGAAGTGGGCAAAGACCGAATTGGCAAAAAAGGGGTCGTGCGCGATCCTCAGGCTCAAGTTGATGCGATCGCAACCGTCCTAGCAGCCGCCACAGTGCAGGGCTGGCACCTTCGGGGGTTAACGGGTTCTCCCCTGGCTGGGCCAGCAGGCAATTTGGAGTTTTTGCTATGGCTGCACATGGAACCAAGTCAAGACACCCCCCCAGATCCCCTAGGGGTTGTGACAGCCACCCAGCAGACCTTGCAGGTGAAGGAATAAAGCGAAAGGGCACTCAGGGTTCCGTCAGGAAAATTTTGAGGGGGCGCAGACCCTGAGAATTTAACCCCCATCCACTTCTGGGGACTCAGCCATCGCTCCAGACAAAGTGAAGAGACTCCTTAAGGGTCTTGCGGTTTAGGCTGCATCATTTTTTCCACGAAATCGGTGTAAACCTTGCCGTCAAGAAAGGCCGAGTTTTCCAAAATTTTCTGGTGAAAGCTGATCGTGGTTGGCAGTCCGGTAATCGCACATTCGCGGAGGGCACGTTTCATGCGCTTGATGGCGGCGTCGCGATCTGGCCCCCAGACAATGAGCTTGCCAATCAACGAATCGTAGTAAGGGGGGATCTCGTAGTCTGTATAGACATGGGAGTCAATCCGCACCCCTGGCCCGCCAGGCGGTAAATAGGCGCTGATGCGACCGGGATGGGGTCGAAAATTATGCTCTGGATCTTCGGCATTAATGCGGCACTCAATGGCATGACCTTGGAGGCTGACCTGATCTTGGCTGAGGCTCAGTTTCTCGCCTTGGGCGACTCGAATTTGTTCCGCAATCAGATCTAAGCCCGTAATCATTTCCGTGACCGGATGCTCAACCTGGATCCGGGTATTCATCTCCATAAAGTAGAAGTCCCCGGAGGGAGCCAGCAGAAACTCAACGGTGCCTGCCCCCACATAGTGAATCGATTGAGCTGCCCGCACCGCTGCCTCACCCATTTGCTGGCGGAGTATCGGATTCAGCGCCATGCTTGGGGCTTCTTCCAAAAGCTTTTGGTGACGGCGTTGAATGGAGCAGTCCCGCTCTCCCAGGTGAATGACTTGGCCGTGGGCATCGGCTAAAATCTGAAACTCAATGTGTCGGGGCTGATCGACAAATTTTTCTAAATACACCCCTGGGTTGCCAAAGGCGGCCTCGGCTTCTCCTTGGGCTGCCCAAAAGAGCTTACCTAGGTCATCTGGATTTCTCACCAAGCGCATTCCCCGGCCACCTCCCCCCGCCGTGGCTTTAATCATCACAGGGTAGCCAATCCGATTGGCTATTTGCTGGGCTTCGGCTTCGTCAGTGACCAGACCCTTGCTGCCGGGGATAGTCGGTACGCCAGCTTGCTGCATGGTCGCCTTGGCCGTGGATTTGTCCCCCATGGCCAGCATGGCTGCGGGGGTCGGACCAATGAAGTGAATTTTATGATCGGCACAGATCTCGGCAAAGCGGGCATTTTCAGCCAAAAATCCATAGCCAGGATGAATCGCTGTGGCATTACGGGTTAATGCTGCGGCAATGATGTTGGGAATATTCAGATAGCTCTTACTGCTAATGGCTTCACCAATGCAGACGGCTTCATCTGCCAATTGCACATGGAGGGCGTGGCGATCCACTGTGGAGTGAACTGCAACGGTGGCAATGCCCATTTCTTCACAGGTTCGCAGGATTCTCAGGGCAATTTCGCCACGATTGGCAATCAGAATTTTAGAAAACTGCATAGACGTACATTTAGTGCCAACGAAAAACCTAGCCATCCTGTGAAGGCTAAAGCCCAAGTCATCCTGTGAAGTGAGGGTACGTCAAAGAGATTGGCCCCCGCCAACCCGCGACAGGCAATAAACCTAGGAGTTGATCCTATCACGCAGGGGGTTAGAAGTTTTCGGCTTCGGACCCAGGGCTGGTGCTATTTTCCAATGGGGGCTCTGTCGGAAGGGACTCACTGGTGCTGGGCGGTTCTGGGGGCAAGACTTCACTGAAAGTGGGTTCAGTCTCGACCTCCAGGGTGCTGGGCTGGGTGGTTTCTGGTTCTGGGCGTTGGGCTGCTAGGATGCGATCGCGCTCCGAGGCCCACTGGGCAATCCGATCCTGGGCATCAAAGTAAAGGGCACGACCAAAGGAAATTTCGGAGGCGACCGCAATGGCTTCAGATAAGCGTCCTTGATTGGCTAGAGCATCAGCTTCCTGCAATAGGGGTCGATCGGTGACGGTTTGAATTTGAGCCACCCAGCCGCCAATCTCGGCTTGGGCATCTCCATAGAGTGACCGTCCAAAGGAAATACGCTCGGCCACCTGAATGGCTGCATCGAGGTCTCCAGATTCTGCTAGGCGTCTGGCCTGATCTAAAATGGGCTGATCTTCAATGCGCTCAATGGCGGCTTGCCACTCAGCCAAGAGATTGCGAGCCTGGGATCTCAGTGGACGACCTTGAGCAATTTTGCTCACTTCGATCAGGGCTGCTTTTAGACCTGCCAGGGTATTCATTGAGGCAAACTGTTGACCTCGGGCAATGAATTGGCGATCGGTAAAGGCATCCACTTGGTTGCGCCAATTGGCCAGCAAGGTTTGAGCTTCAATTCGACGGGGCTGCTCTGGGGTGACTAGGGCCACATGATCCATGGCTAACCGATAGGCAAAGATTTGGTCAAATCCAGCAAACCATTTAGCCAGTTGAATTTGACCTAAATTTTGAATGGCCTGCTGCCATTCTTGAACCTGGGTTTGCGCCTCTGGCTTCAGGGTTGATTCTGCTTCAACTTGTGACGCTAAGGCCCAGGCTTGCACGTAGGACCAGAATTGTCCTGGTTCAGCAGCAGATTGGGCGCGGCTATGCTGCACATAGGCTTGGGCTTTGGCATAGACTGAAGTATCTGGGGGAATCTGCTCAGCAGCTGCGATCGCACGGTTTTGTTCCCCAATTGCCTGAAAATACTCAGCGATCTCCAGCAGTTCTTGACTCCACTCATCAATTCGGCGCTCAACGGCCTGACGCGCCAACCGCTCCGGAGCAATTTTATTGGCACGATAAATGGCTTCCGTCAAGTCCTCAACCCTCCCATAGGCGGCAATGTCTCCTGCGGCATTAAGCTCTCGAAAGGCGGCTTGCTCCACGGTAATCTCAGCCGTGAGTCGATTGGCCTGCTCCTGCCAGTGATCGCTGCCTAGCTCCACCAGTTCCCGCACGTGGGTATGAGCGGTTCCCCAATCTTGAGCTGCAATGGCATCGCGCCCAGCCTGAACAATATCTGCCCCCTTATCCCAGTTCTGCTGCCAGTCCTGAATAAACTCTTGAGCCTCTGGGTAAAAGCTACTGCCCTCGGGCACCTGCTCCGCCAATTCAATGGCCGATTCTAAGTTCCCCGACTCAACCTCAGCTCGGGCATTGCCCAGCAAGGACTGAGACCACCCATCCATTAGCCGTTGGGTCTGACCATGGAGTGGATGACTTTCCCCCCAATCAGAGACCAAGGCTAGAGCAGCGATCAAGTCATCTGATTCGCCACTTTGGGCGGAGCGATCTGCACAATATAAGCGGGAGGCATCAGTAAGTTGCACAGGATTTTGACACTCGGGCAACGGCGGTAGCCCCGCAACCCACTGCAAGGCTGCCCAGCCAGTGACACCCGACAAGGCGAGGGGCAATAGCCATGCCCCCCCGCGTCCCGTTACCCGCTGAAACCACCGCTGTTTTGGAGCTGGCTGAGATTCAGCACTCTGGACATCTGGTGTCTCGGGGATCTGCTGAGGCTCAATGGCCGAGGAGCCGCCGTCGGTTATTTTTTCTCCAGTCATGAGGAAAAACCCCAAAATGGGTTCAAAATTGAGAGAACCCTTGCCCACAATTGAGTCGGGAAAACCCGGCTCATCCCCAACTAAGGTTTACCCCTACATTGCCCCTCAGCACGGCTCTGGGAACTTGTCGTTGGGCGAGCAAAAGGAAGTTGCAAACAGACGATAGAGTGACTTATCCAGATATAGTATCCTAGGACGCCAATCCCCGCAAAATCTCCTTGGCAGTGTGGCAACTCCTATTGCGTCTCACCAAAAGACCCAACCCAGACTCTTGGCAAGACTGCTGAGAATCAGTTTGGGCTGGGTCATCAATGGTTTTACTTTTACTTCGCAACAGACCCTCGTCTCCCCCGAGGCTGGTGCCACTACGCAGATTTGGCTTGACTTGCCAGAGTGACCACTTCCCCAAAGGCATCAGGATCCATGAAGGCCAATTGAGCCAGCATTTTGCGGTTGAGTTGGATGTTTGCTTTTTTGAGCGCTCCAATCAGTTGGCTATAACTCATGCCCTGTTGTCGAGCTGCGGCATTAATTCTGGCAATCCAGAGACGCCGGAAGTCACGCTTGCGCTTCCTGCGATCGCGGTAGGCATTCCGCAATGCCTTCATCACCTGTTGATTGGCGATGCGAAACAGGCGTGAGTGAGATCCTCGGAAGCCCTGGGCGAGTTTGAGAACTTTTTTGCGGCGTTTGCGGGCAACATTACCGCGCTTGACACGAGTCATAGGTTGGAGTCCTTGTCTACTTATACTTATGCGTAGGGAAGCATCAGGCGAATATTATCCGCGTTGGCTTCACTGGCCGTTGTTTTTTGGGAAAGACGGCTTTTGCGACTGGTGGATTTATGCTCTAGCAGGTGATTTTTAAAGGCTTTGCGCCGCATAAATTTGCCACTGCCACTTTTTTGGAATCGCTTGGCAGCAGAGCGCCGAGTTTTAAGTTTGGGCATGGCTAAGCTCAGATTGAACACAATCATTAATTCTAGTATGAAACCCACATTCATGGCAAAAAAATGCCATATTGATCCAAGTAGGGTGGCCGATTCACCCTGGAAAAAAGCTAGTGTTCCCTCCGGAAAATGTTGGAGAGCCTATGCCTCAAATCAAAGCTGACAGGCTCCTAAGACTCCAACTGATGGCGTAGATCGGCTAGGGCAGCCCAACGCCGATCCAGGCTACTAGAGGGGTCTGTAGCGTACTGAGGGGCTATTCCAGTACAGGTTTCCATACAGATCTGCTGCTGGGGGAGTGCCAGACAAAGCTGCTGGTAAACCCAGTCCTCGGGGTCAAAATAACCATGGCTGGGGAGCGCTTCTAGCAAATCGCTGTCTTCGCAGGTGTTTGGTTCCGGCAGTAAATCCTCAGCTTCGGTCAGCCAAATTAACTCGGTGGGCTGAATGCTGAGGCGCTGATTGTATTGCTGGAGGCAGCGATCGCAGCTCAAGGTGACAATCGTCTCCAGCTCGGTTGAAACCTGTAGGTAATTGCCTTGGTGAACGGCCTTCAAGACCCCTTGTACGGGGGTCAAGGTCGCTAGGGTCGGCAAATAGGTTTGGATGGTTTGAGTTTCAGTTTTTTGCCAGGCTTTGGCAAGCTGGGGGAGGTAGATTGGCTCCATGGGACTGTACCTTCTCTAAGAGTCCTGCCCAGAGACATAGCGCACAATCAGTCGCCGCTGTGCGCCCTCCCCTTGGCTAAAGGTTTCGAGATTAGGCTCTGATACCAGAAGCGTATGCACCAAGCGACGTTCAGCCGCCGTGAGGGGAGGCATTTCAAACTCTGACTGAGTTTGGCGGGCAGTGGCCGCAGCTTCTTCGGCCAGATCGATGAGGCGGCTATAGTGGTGCTCACGACACTGGTTTAACTCAACGGTATAGGCTTCTTGGGTTTCCGCCGACTGCCCCAAGTTGAGGGTGACATTCAGCAAGTACTGAATGGCATCCAATGCTTCGCCATCGGCGGTGGTGAGCGCGTTAATCTGTGCTGTCTTCAGCTTGTCTGGCTCAACCGTGAGCCAACAGCCCCCAAAGTGATTGAGTCGCTCTTGGGCAAAGGCAGGTTGCTCAACTGAAATGGTTGTAGGATACCCCATCAGGCTCAGAAGATCCGTGAGCCAAGTCTGGGCACGTTGGATTGATTCAGCGTTCATTTTTCGCTAGGGGAAGCTTTTTTCTTGGCGCGCTTGGGCTCAAAGGGCAAGGTTGAGCGGCCATCGGTGCTTGTCTTTTTCTGCTCGGTGTCCACAATTTTTTGCAGGTTTTCTGGCAGGGGCTCTTTATAGAGAATGAAGCTCTGAGCTGTTTGAAAAATATTGGCAATCAGCATGTAGAGCAGCACCCCGGCAGGCAGGGGGAAAAACAGAAACATCCCTGAAAAAATAATGGGCAAAAACTTATTGATGGCTTGCTGCTGATCATTGGAGCCGCCCCCCTGTCCTGAGAGCAACTGGTTGACATAGAGGCTAATTCCGAAGCCCAACACCATGATCAAAATATCCCAATGGATGGCGTTGAGGTTAATGCCGTTGCCTTCGGCGCTCATCAGATCATCATCCACCACGCCCACACGACCTAGGGCGCTAATAAATAAGAAACCTTTTTGAGCAGCAATTCCCGGTACAGTGCCCTGGAGGGTTACATCTCCAGGCTGTAAGGCCGTAATCTGTCCTGCATCGACCTGAACACGCTCTGCCCCTTTGGTGACTCGCCAGCGAGGTTGCAGTTGAGCGGGGGGTGTGCCCTGCTCGGTGACCAGCTTCTCTAAGGGCTTGCCATCCGCAGTTTGGAAGGCCAAATCAGTGCTCTGCCCAACCACCAGACGGGTACCCGTTGGAGCCAGAGCCGCTACGGGATAGTGAACGCCATCGGCAACGTAAATATTTTGGGCTTTGCTGGCAAAGGGTTGAGGTTGAATCTGCTCGATCTGGTCACGAGGCAGAATTTGTAAATTGATGGAGTAGTTAATGTCAGAAAAGGGCGATCCCCGCAGGGTGGCAAAGAGGGCAAAGAGAATTGGCATCTGAATCAACAACGGCAAGCATCCGGCCAGGGGATTGCCAAACTCTTGAATCAGCTTGGCCTGCTCTTCTTGCAATTTAGCCGGATCATTTTTATAGCGTTCTCGGATTTCTTGCTGACGCTTTTGCATCAGAGGCTGAACGACCCGCATTTTGCGCATGTTGCGAATCTGACCTGCATTGAGTGGGTACAACGCCAGACGAATGACCAGGGTTAACGCCACAATCGCCAGACCATAGCTCGGCACAATCCCGTAAAAAAAATCCAGGATCGGCAGCATGACGTTGTCTGAGAGAAAGCCAATACCAAAGTCCATCAGTTTTTAGTTCATCCACACATATAAGTTGCGATCGCGGCCTCAATGCCAGAGCAAGCATTCTCCAATCGTCCCGAGCACCAGTCATCTGGACACTTCGAGCACCGCCTTGGGCTTAGAGGCATTACTCCAAACCCAATGCGATAAGCTCGTTGCTTTAGTCCGCTGCTGTACTTGCGACCTGTGGTGCCAGCTTAATCTTGTCTTGGATATAGGCCGCAATATCCCTAAACTTCGGGACGGCCCTCAGTTCCAAGCGATTTCCATCTTTGAGGGTAATGACCATATCGCCCCAGAGACCAATGCCTCTAGCGACCGTCACCACCTGCTTAATTTCCGAGTAGATGACATCCGAACGATCTCGTCCCAACCATCCGCCTTCAACCGTAATCCGACGATTGGTAATCCGATAACGCAGCCACAGCGCCCGGACAATCGCCCCCACAGTCAGGGGAATACAAATCACCGTGAAAGCCAAAAGAACATTGAGAATTAAATCTCCAATGTGAGGTCCACCCTCATAGTAGACTTCCTCTCGTATGCCCATTCAGGATCTCCGCTTCTGCCATTAACTGTTTCAATTGTTGCAGAATTTGACGATAATCGCACTGGACAGCAGGTGGCCGCACCACAATGACAATATCCCAACTCGGAGATAGGTCAGGGAGCAACTTAGAGCAAGCCGCCCGAATCTGCCGTTTAATGCGATTTCGGATCACCGCTCGCTTACTCACTTTTTGGCTGATAGAAATTCCAATCCGAGTTGGGTGTGGTTCCTCAGACCAGAAACTTGGTCGATAAGCCCGCAAGCTGAGAGCGTCTCGATGTCTACGGATACCTTGTTGGTAAACTCGCCCAAAGTCTTGCGACTTTTTAAGACGATGGCAATCAGCAAGCACAGCCCCAGCCTACAGAGTCACGCCTAGACAGCCAACCGAGCGCGCCCTTTACGGCGACGGGCTTTAATCACATTTTGTCCTGTCCGGGTGCGCATTCTGACCCGGAAGCCAGAGGTGCGCTTACGCTTGCGGAGGGTTCCTTCTAAAGTTCGTTTTGTCATGGTTCTATGGGGGTACTCGGGATACTAAGACCGCACGGCGAGCGAGGCAGGTCATTGAAAAACATCGTCTACAATCTTATCACTAGCCCTTGCGAGTGCTGGGCAAAGCCCTTATTCTAGTTCCACTTTCCTAACTTGTGTCAAGGGCTCAGAATGACTGATGGGGGCTTAAGCTGATGTGCTATTCACCCAAATGACTACCTGAGACAACAGGATGCCATTGATTGATTTTAACCTGCTTGCTGTTGAGGTAAACTGTGGACACTTCTCTTGAAACACTCTGGAGCCAGGTTCTAGAGCGTTTGCAACTACAGCTAAGCCGCCCCACCTATGAAACCTGGATCAAAACCGCCAGTGCCGAGCGCTTAGAAAACGATTGCCTGGTGATCCGGACGCCCAACCCCTTTGCCCGCAATTGGCTACAGAAATATTACATCAAGACCATTGCCGAAGTGGTTCATGACGTTTTGGGGAAACCTGTTGACATTCAAATTGAAATTGTCCAGGGCGATCTCTCCGCTGCCAGTGGCGACAGTAGCGGTTTGCTCTCACCATTTCCGCTGTACGGCCAAGAGTCTCTAGAAACCGAAAAATTTCAGTCCAAGTCCCAGCGTCAGCGTCCCAGCGACCTCAACCCCAAATATGTGTTTTCTCGCTACGTGGTAGGGCCAAACAATCGCATGGCCCATGCGGCCTGTTTGGCAGTTGCCGAATCTCCAGGCCGTGAGTTTAATCCCTTGTTTCTGTGTGGTGGAGTTGGATTAGGCAAAACTCACCTCATGCAGGCGATTGGCCACTACCGCCTAGAAATTCGTCCAGACTCGAAAATTTTCTACGTTTCTACCGAGCAATTTACCAATGATCTCATTGCTGCCATTCGCAAGGACAGCATGCAGAGTTTCCGTGAGCATTATCGAGCCGTAGATGTAATGTTAGTAGATGACATCCAATTCATTGAAGGCAAAGAATATACCCAAGAAGAATTTTTTCACACCTTTAATACCCTACATGAAGCTGGCAAACAAGTCGTTCTGGCCTCTGACCGTCCCCCCAGCCAAATCCCCCGACTACAAGAGCGACTCTGCTCACGCTTCTCTATGGGGCTGATCGCCGATATTCAGCCCCCAGACTTAGAAACCCGCATGGCCATTTTGCAAAAAAAGGCGGAGTACGAACAGATTCGCTTACCCCGTGAAGTGATTGAATATATTGCGTCTAGCTACACCTCCAACATTCGTGAACTAGAAGGCGCACTCATTCGAGCCGTTGCCTATATTTCGATTTCGGGGCTGCCCATGACCGTAGAGAATATTGCCCCTGTGCTGACTCCCACCACTCCCAAAGCGACAGCTTCCCCAAAAACCATCATTTCCGCTGTTGCTGAAACCTTTGGTATCTCCGTGGAAGATTTGATGAGCAACTCGCGCCGACGAGAAATTAGCATGGCTCGCCAGATCGGCATGTATTTGATGCGGCAACACACCAGCCTCAGTTTGCCTAAAATTGGCGAAGCTTTTGGCGGCAAAGATCACACCACAGTCATGTACAGTTGTGAAAAGGTTTCTGACCTAGAAAGCAGCGATCCCGAACTAGCCCAAACCTTGCGGAAACTTAGCGATCGCATCAACATGGCCAGTAGCTCTCCCCCAAACTGATGCGTCAGCCCTCCCCCGGTGGGGAGGCTCGATAAATTTCGGTGACCGTCGCCGCCAGTCGCCCCATCCCTGTTTCAATGTCAGCATCCGAAGCCGTTAGACTGATGCGCAGGCATTGACGGCTGTGGGGCCAGTCCATTTTCAGCCCTGGGAAGAAAGACTGGCCGGGCACCACAATCACCCCGACTTGCTTCAGCCGTTGATACAGCTCCCAATCGCTGATGGGCAAATCTCGCAGCCACAGCCAGGCAAAAATAGCACCCTCACCCCGATGTAGAAACCAGGGAAGGTCATCGGGCAGATGCTCGCTCAAGGTTGTTTCTAGCAGTTGCAGCTTCCTGAAATAGTAGGGACGAATCACCTGCTCCGAGAGGGTTGCCAGGGCACCTGAGCGGATGGCTCGCGCAGCAATTGCCTGCCCATAGCGACCAGAGTGAATGCAGACATTGGTTTGAAAGGCTTCGAGAACCTGAATCACGCGTTCGTCGCCAATGGCAATGCCAATGCGCTCACCGGGCAAGCCCGCCTTGGATAGGCTCAGACAATGAATCAAGTTGTCTCCCCACAAAGGAGTTGCCGGGGTGTAGTTGAGAGCTGGATAGGGAGGGCCATAGGCTGCATCCACGAAGATGGGTATGGAAAAAGGGGTGGCCAAATCAGTGATTTTCTGAACCTCAGCTTCGCAGAGGACATTTCCCGTGGGGTTACAGGGGCGCGAAAAAATCAAACATCCAGTCCCCGCGTCAATCTGAAGCTGGCTAAAGTCTGGGCGATACTTAAAGCGATGGCCAGCCTCGTCAACTTCGAGATAGGGTTTGCAGGCTCTTAGGGCTTCGGGAGCCAAGCAAATGCCGCCATAGCCGGTATAGTCTGGGCTTAGGGGCAGCACAATTTCCTTGAGCTGGCCTGCGTGGGTGTAGCCTCCAAACACATTGGCCGCCAAAAAGTAAAGGGCTTGACTGCCAGGGGTAATTAAGACTTGTCGCCCAGAGAGCTGAACACCATAGCGATGGCCAAAATCTGTGATCACCGCCTCAATCAGCGGCTCATAGCCCTGGCTGATGCCATACCGACAGACCACTTGGCCATACTCAGAGCTGTGGAGCAAATCCAGGGTGCAATCTCGCCAGAGCTGCTCAATCTCGGGCAAAATTACAGGATTGCCGGCACTCAAGTTAATAAAGGTCGCACCTTGATGAGCTTCCAGGGTGGCAATGATGTCCTTCATGATGGCGCGCACCCCAGTCAGTTGGGACATCTGCACGCCAATTTGAGTGAGGGCTGGCTCCATCGCTTAGGCTTCTTCGGGCTCCGAAACTTTTAGGGCTGGTGGTACCGGCATGCCCATGGCCTCAACGAGAGATTTGGGCGGTGCCTGGCGAGTGTCTGCCTGTAGGTATTCACCGGTCAAAATGGGCGGCACCATTTTCATTTGGTGGGTGGTGCTGTAGTAGCGATGGGTTTGAGCCATGTTGCCCCGTTCTCGCATATCTTCGTTAGAGATTTTCTTGCGCAGTTTGATGATGGCATCCATCACCGCTTCTGGGCGAGGCGGACAACCGGGCAAATACACATCCACGGGGATCAACTTATCAACCCCCCGCACTGCGGAGTAAGAATCACTACTGAACATGCCCCCGGTAATGGTGCAGGCACCCATGGCAATGACATATTTAGGATCGGGCATTTGCTCGTAGAGACGAACTAAAGCTGGAGCCATTTTCATGGTGACGGTGCCAGCCGTAATAATGAGATCGGCCTGTCGAGGGCTAGAGCGAGGCACCAAGCCAAACCGGTCAAAATCAAATCGAGAGCCAATCATAGCTGCAATCTCAATAAAGCAGCAGGCAGTGCCATACAAGAGTGGCCACAGGCTGGAGAGTCGTGCCCAATCGTAGAGATCGTTGATAGAGGAAAGAATCACATTCTCCGCCAATTCTTGAGGCACTTCGGGCTTGGCGATGGGATTAATGATTTGCCCTTGGGGTTCTTGGGTGGCAAAGCTCATAGTCTTGGGGTTAGGATTCTACGGGTTTACGGGGCAGGATAACACCAACCGAGCCTTGAGAGTGCTGCTGTTGGCTCTTTACAGAGTAGCAAGATTTGACCAGTCTGGCTGTGGGGGCAAGGGTTAAGAGCACCCCCTCCCTAAGATGAAGCGTTGATGTCGCGGTGTTGGGGCCAGCGCCAGTTGGGACGGTTCCAATCATAGAGTCCATGGAGATCAAATTCCCAGCCATTGTCCATGCGGATGGTGCTACTGAGCAGGGGATTGCCCGCAGCCGTGATCTCAAAGAGGCGAATCACTGTGCCAGGATGCCATTCTAATTCGGCTCCTTCACTGGGCACCCATTCCCACAAGCGATTGGCCAGTTCAATGCGGTCTCCAACTTGCAGTTGGGCGGAGGGGATGTCAATGTACGCGGCTAGATGTTGAGATTGCACCTGCTGAAGCCAGTCAGCTCCAAAACGATCCCGAATAAATTGGACTGCTCCGGAGTTGCGATTGTAGAGCCAGTCATTGAGGAGCTGGGTTTTCCAGTTTTCTCCCGCTGCATCGCAGGCGGCGATATAGTCAAACAGGCTTTGCTGTTGGTCAGGGGTGAGGGCTGCTAGGGGATTGGAGGTCGGTTCCGGGGCAGTGGGGTTGCTCAATCCGACTAGCAGACGACTGGTTGCCACTTGACGCAGCACTTGGCGCTGGGTTTCACTGATCGGCTGCCCCAGGGCGTCACATTGTTTGATGCCTGCTTCTAAAGCAGTTTGGAGCAGATGGGTAAGCTGTTCAGGGGTCATGGGAACCGTCCCCCGCAACCATGGCAATAACATGGCAATAACTAAGTAGATTTTACCAGCTAGGGCGTCAAAGCCACTTTGCCCAACCTGCCCTTGGTTTCGAGCCAGCGATGGGCTGCTGCTGCTTCGGAAAGTGGAAAGGTCTGGGCAAGGTGGATTTTGATCTGTCCGGCATCGAGCCATTGGGCACACTGACGCAGGATTTTGGCGTGATGAAGCCGTGCTTCCACCAGTCCTTGCAGCATTGGGGTCAGCATCAACTCGAAGCTGACGCGTAGGTTTCGGGTGCGGGCTGTGCTCCAGTCGGTTGCGGCGTCAGCAGCCAGAAGGGTGACTACATCGCCGTAGATGCGAGTCGCCGCTAAGCATTGGGAGAGTACCCTTTTGCCGACCGTATCGAAGGCCACATCCACTCCCAGGTTTTGAGTCCAGGCGGCAATGGCTGTGACGGGATCGGTTTGGTCGTAACGAATCGCTAGGTCGGCACCCAGTTGGGTGGCCAAAAGAGCTTGATCTTCTGAGCTGACAGTGGTGCAGACTCGTGCCCCTCGTAGCTTGGCGAGTTGAATGGCGACGTGCCCAACTCCGCCAGCTCCGGCCTGGACTAAGACGGTTTGGTCGGGCTGTAGGCGACCCCGATCATAAAGGGCTTCCCAAGCGGTAATCAACACTAAGGGGGCTGCCGCTGCTTCTGCAAAGCTCAGAGACTTGGGCTTTCGGGCTACAAATCGCGCATCTACAACGGCGTATTCGGCGTAGGTGCCTGGCTCTTGTCCTAGTCCCCCCTGGCAGAAATACACTTCATCTCCGGGCTGCAAGGATTGCACGGCAGCCCCCACAGCAGTGACCACCCCAGCTCCGTCACAGCCCAATACGGCGGGCATTTGCTCGGGGTAGAAGGTGCCCCGCTGCCGCAGTTTGGCATCGATGGGGTTGACACCGGCAGCTCGCAAGTCTACGAGCACCTCGGACTCTTGCTGGATTTGGGGCTGAGGCCAGGATTGCCAGCGGAGTACCTCGGGACTTCCTGGTTTTTCAAAGATAATTGCATTCATGGTTAAGATCTTAATGTAGGGATTGACAATGACTGCAAAATCCGAAGTTTTTGATTATTTAAGATGAGCATAGATGGCAGGCAGCCTGTCAGTATCAGCGTTAACAGAATCTCTCAGAAAGGCTTAAAGGCTTTGCAGGAAAGGATTTTGACTATGTTTATCCTCTCAATTTTGTCCGCTGAAAACTCATAAAGTTTATTTTTCGCCAAGGTTGAACACAAAAGTAAATATCAGTTTTGTAACTTTTGTTGCATCTTTCATCAACCTTGATCTGTCATAGATAATGACGTGTAGGCTAGGAATATAAAGAAAACCTTAAGAGGGCAACCTCTATGTCACCGAACATAATTCGAGAATTTTGGTGCTTGATTGAGGCCACCCAGACCAATATCCTCTTAGAGCTTGATGATGCCAGCCTAGTCCGGTGGCTGGTGCAGCAGTTTGCTCGTCGTAGCATGGTTAACTCTCATGAGGTTCAGGATTTAGATCAATACATCAGTGTGCGCATCCCGTTGATTCGTGACATTGCTCAGGATCGGCAGTTTCAATACCAGTAGGGAGGGGTCTAAGGCAAGCGATTGTCGAAGGGGGCATCTGAAAACAGACCCATGAGGGGGCCTAGAATTGCGCCAAACACAAATCCTCCAGCATGTGCCCAGTAGGCGATTCCTCCTCCCTGCATCCCCACATTCATGGGGGTGTTCAGGCTGGCAACGCCATAGAGTGCCTGTTGGAGAAACCAAAATCCGAGAAAGAAAAAGGCTGGCAGGCGCAAGGGCAGCAGCAAAAAGCCCAGGGGAACAACGGTCAGCACTTCGGCTTTGGGAAATCGCAAAATGTAAGCGCCGAGAACCCCTGCGATCGCACCACTCGCGCCCAGAGACGGCACATCGGAGTAGGCACTAAAAAACCACTGGGCCAACGCCGCCAGAGCACCACAGCTCAAGTAAAAGATTACAAACTTGATATGACCCAGCTTATCTTCGACATTATTGCCAAAAATCCACAGAAACAGCATATTCCCAGCAATATGTAAAAAGCCTCCATGTAAAAACTGAGAGGTGAACAGGGTAATCCATTCCGGGAAAGGCAAGGGGGTGGGTTCCCCCTGAAAGCTGGCGGTGAGCTGACTGGGAACCACGGCCCAGGTGCGAAAAAAATCATCCAGGTCAGGGCCAAGGGTCAATTCATACAGAAAGACGAGAATATTAAGAGCAATAATGACGTAGGTGACGTAGGGGGTAGTACGGGTGGGGTTGTTATCGCGTAGCGGAACCACGGTATTTCCTGTCTCTGTTTCAAGGATTAGCCTTACCGTACCCTATCGTCTGGCCAAATGAATGTCCGTATCCCCAAGATGGATTTTGGCAGCAACAGGAGTCTGAGCCTGGGGAGGCTGGCTTACCTGCTGAAGATTCTGGGTTGCCAGCGGTACATTTGATGCTGTATCGGTCAATCCCCGCTAGAATCTTGACCAGCGTAGATTTGGAGCACCATGTCTTTTCAGACTGAGTTTGTGCCTAACCCCAGTGAGTTCCCCAGGCTGAATCTGATCCTGGCGGATGCTGACTCCATTTTTCGGTTGGGTCTGCGCACAGGACTGGCACAGGTGCCCCAAATCAGCCTCATTGCTGAGGTGGCCACGGCAGCTACCCTATGGGAAACATTGGCCAATCTAGATCGGAGTCCCCAGCCTGAACCACCCCTGGATATGGAAAGTCCCCTATCTGAGACCCGATCAGAACAAACTGTGGTAGTTTTGGGGGTTAACGGCTCAGAGGATTTAACCCCGGCAGTGGGAGCACAGATCAAGGCTCAATATCCGACCCTTGGGGTACTGGTGTTGGCCACCCAGGTGAATCCTGCCGATCTGGAGCAGTGGTGGCGAGTGGGCATTGAAGGCTGCTGGCCAAAAGGGACAAGCTTATCGGCATTGCTGCCCATTCTGCGACAGGTGGCAGCAGCCCAGCGATGCTGGCATCCCGACTGGCAACAGATTGCTCAATCCCCAGACCGGGGGATGGGTGCAACCTCGGTGGTCACTCGGGGTTTGCAGCCCCTTAGCCTCTGGGGGTTTTTGCGGCAGTCGCTGCGGGAGTCTGGCTTTGCGCAAATGGCCAAGACCTTAGCAGAATTGGAAGCTCTGTTAGAGCAGCCCCTCACGCCTATAGAGCGTCTGGTGTTGGAGGGTCGCTGCCGAGAAATTCGTGCCGCCCGTCGGCTTGTAGAGGTACTCTTGCCCCCTGCGGTGGAACGGGCAGTTCCCGAGCCGGTTTCCTCTGCCTCGCCCCCACCGGTGCCAGGGGGACGCTTGATCCCACGTTCCCCTGATTTAGAGGCGCTAGTGCCAGTTGAGTCATTTCAGATGTTGAAAGCGGCGATTTTTGAGGGCGTGGTGGCGAAGCTGCCCACTAGTTTGCAAAATCAAACGGGCCAACCCTTGGAGACCGATATTCTCAGGGCTGATAAGAAGCAGGAGTTGTTTTTGACGGTGCTGCGCCGTTTTGAAGATTTGTTGGAGGAACTGCGGCTGTCTGAGGTGACGCGATCGCACCTAGAGCAGCAGCGCTCACGCCTACTTTTAGACCTGTGGGAAAGCACAACCTGCGACTTCTTTGGCAAGTACCGCACCGTTGAAATAAATACTGCAACAGGCACAGCATCGGTGGAGCTGGTGGAGCGGCTTCTCCAGGATCACGTCGTGGTGGCATCTGATATTCTGGCGAAAATTCCGCTGGTGACTGAGTTGCTAGAGCACTTGCTGTTTCAGGTGCCACTGATGGTAGATGAAGCGGCCTGTGCGGTGGGGTCGCCCGAAGCCGTGCGTCGTGCCGAAGCGCTATTAGAAAATATTGTCGTCCAGGTGAGCAATGGCGTCCTCCAACCCCTGCTGAACCACTTTGCGACGGTGGAGGTGATTCGGCAGTCGTTCTTTGATCGACGGCTGCTCTCGACCCGTGAAATTGAGCGCTTTCGCAATGCTCTGTCCTGGAAATACCGCCTGCGGCGGTTGGTAGGAGAACCACAGGATATTTTTGAGAGTCAGTTTGGGCTGTTGGTGTTTACGGAGTCTGGACTGAAGCAATCGGCCATCTATGCCCCCCGCGATCGCGAGTTAGAGTCGTTGCAAGGGATTGGCTTTGCGGTCACCCTGGCGCTGGAGGCCAGAGATGCGATCGCGCCCCCCCTCCGCGCCACGTTTACCTTTTTAGGGCAGGGGGTTGTATATTTACTCACCCAAGTCATCGGTCGGGGAATTGGCCTGATTGGGAGCGGCATTTTGCAAGGGGTAGGCCACACCTGGCAAGATTTACGCACCCCCCGCAAAAGTCAATCGGGTAAGCAGGTGTCCAACCCCAATCGCAGCGATCTTTAATCAACTCGGTAGCGCCAGATGGACTGAAGGCATCCCCATGAATAGGCCAACCCCCCACGAGACAGACTACACCCAGTGGGCAACAGACACCGCAAAACTGCTCCGAGAGCGGCGGTTTGACTGTGTAGATATTGTCCATCTAGCAGAGGAGATCGAGGACTTGGGCAAAAGGCAGCGACAAGCCCTCAAAAGCAACTTGCGCGTGTTGATGATGCATTTGCTGAAATGGGATTATCAACCTGAAAAGAGATCGGGGAGTTGGCGCGCCACGATTCGAGAGCACCGCCGTCGCATTTTAGATATTCTCGAAGATAGCCCCAGTCTCAAAAGCGATCTCACCGTGGTGCTGCCCCAGTGCTTTACTGTGGCCCGGTTACAGGCCGCAGACGAAAACGGCTTGCCCCTAGAGGCGTTCCCCAACCTGTGTCCCTATAGTGAAATTGATGTGTTGCAGGAGTAGTGCTCCCTCAACACCACGCCTGCAACCGCCACAGGTTACTTTTGGCCAACCTGATCAGACAGGACTGTTGCTTCTAGCGCAGGCAGAGATTCGGGGAGCCGAGGTCGCACTGACAGGTAGAGTAATGGCCCTATGAGGGGAATCAGGGCAACCCAAAACCAGGGAAATCGGGGCATATCACGGCGAGACATATCATCCCCTAGCAAAGCCGGAAAGAGCAGACTCAAAAGACAAAAGTCGAGACTCATGACATGGATAAAGCGACTGGTTTGCCACTGCTGAATCAAGTCTGACCCGTCGCCGCCCAGCCCATAAATGATCAGGGCACTGCTGCCCAGCAGGAGTGCTATGCCTAGGGCGCGTGAGTCCCAGATTTTTAGGAAGAGGGACTGAGCACCCGTGCAGGTAGGGTGGGTGTCTCGCAGGGCTAAGTAAGGCAAGAGGGCAAAGGCACCCACTGCAAAAGATCCGATAGCAAAGGGCCAGGCTGGCAAGCGCTGCTGCCCTGTGCCGTCCACAAACAAAACGGCACCATAGATCAATGGCCAGATGCCCATCAGGTTAAACAGTGCCACCACGAGCGGGTTGATCCCAGCCCAGTCTCCCGATGAAAGCTGCTGAATCAAGACCCAGGTGTCAGGCTGCGCTGGGGGAGCCAGCCAAAAGGCGTAGAGGACAAACCCCAGCCAGAGCGTGGCAAAGCCGAGTTTTCTAACCATAAAGCCCCTCTGGGGCGACCCTTTCGGTATGGCTACTCAATGATGATCGATTGGGGGCCATTGCCGTTATTAGACTCATCCACTGAGGGTGTAGTGGGACTGGGTGCACCAAATTCTCGATCCAGCCAGCTTTTAACCGGATCGTCATTTAAGCTCAGTCGTAAGGCACCAGAGGCAAACCCACCTAAAAAGGCAACGGGCTTGCGGATCAGTTCTTGGAGTAGAGGGGAAAGTTCGTCAAAAAACATGGGTGCGATCGCAGCTTTACAAAACCTACTGCTATCTTAATGCGCCTTTACAAAATTGGGAGATCCCTTTGGATCCCTAGCTACAGCTACTATACCCACAGACCACACAAGCTCCCCCAGAGCACCCATTCACCTGCTGCAACTCAGCACCACATTCCGGGCACAGGGAAGCCTCGTGATCAGAGAGCGCCACCCAGCCCTCATCTTTGGCTGTTTCAGGAACAGGCGCAACTTCAGGAACAGGTGCTTCCGCCACCGGGGCAACCGAGAGCAGAACCTCGCCCGCCACCAGCCTCATAGGAGCCTCCTGTAAAACCTTGCCAATCAAATCCGCCAGCCCCAGAATCTTATGGGGGCCAAGCCCTTCTGAATCTGCCCCGCGAATGCCACGAATTTCTCGGGTAATCTCCACTGGAGCAACGCCACGGGCTAGCAATAGATTGACCAATCGCACAATCGCTTCGCACAACGACTGAGCCTCAGTGCCAGACTTACCCACGCTCATCCATAGAGATTCAAGGCCAGTGCTGCCGTAGGTGAAATAAAAGTCTACCTGTCCCCAGCCAAAAGTAGAGACTTGCCGATGCAAAGCTTGGGTGTAACCAGGAGCAAGCCTTTGGGACGGGGACGCAGAAACAGCCTCTACTGGCTCCAACACACTCTCTGGGGATTCTTGAGGCATCTCTAGTTCGGGATCGGCAAACGCCTCGGGAAACTCCTCTGCCAGAGTTATTAAGGATAGAGTGGTTTCTGTAGTCGGCAGGGGATCTTCCGGCAACACCTCACGCTGCCCCTCAGGATCTGCAAAGGCGTGGGAAAACTCTTCAATCAGGGCTAAAAGTTCAACAGTATGTGCCACAGGCAAAACTCCATCAATACATCGCAGCCAACTTGAGGCGCAAGGACTGGGGAAAGTCTCTGCTTGCCAATCTTAATTTTAACTGGGAAGGCATTTATCTATCGCGTAGCAGATGATGAGTGGTACTGCCATATTGGTCATAGGAGAGTGTGACTTGCGCGGGTGAGGTGAGATGCTGCATGGCTTGAACTGCGATACGCTCCACGGCACATATTCCCTAGGGATAGTTTTACAATGAACACACTAGGGTTAGATTAACCTAAGGCATGTGCCTAAAGTAACCCCAAATACAGCATAGATAATGTCTGCACTAAACCTCTACGAAGCTGATTTCTATGCTTGGACACAGAAACAAGCAACGTTGCTCCGTAGCCAACAATGGAGCCATATTGACTTACCCAACTTGATTGAGGAGCTTGAATCTTTGGGGAGGCAGCAACGTCAAGAACTGCGCAACCGTTTGAGTGTATTAATTGGGCACTTGCTGAAATGGGAATATCAACCTCAACACCGTAGTCGTAGTTGGTTAGCGACAATCCGCGTTCAGCGTCGAGACACATTGCGGCTACTCAAAGACAACCCAAGCCTCCAACCTTACCTTGATGATGCCCAGCAAGAAGCCTATGAGAATGCTAAAGACTTGGCAATGGGAGAAACTGATCTGCCAGAGCAGACCTTTCCGGTTGAGTGTTCCTATCACTTGAGCGAGATTTTAGATAGCCACTTTTATCCTGGTGAACCGAGTGAATTAGTCCTGACCCATCCCCGATGAATTAACGACGGCCAAATGGAATTAGCATGGGTACACGACGGCGATAGTCTGCATAAGCTTGACCATGAATACTCACGAGATCTCGTTCTTCTAATTGAATGGCAAGCAGAATATAAACAGTCGTGATAATAGCAAACAGCAAATGAGCAATTGTCATTGTGGGTGCTGCCCAGAATGCAATGAGAAAACCAACGTAAAGTGGATGACGAACATAATTGTAAAGAGCAGGAGTGGCAAACGGAAGGGGAGTATATTCTTTGCCCTGTAGATGGAGATAAACTTGGCGTAATCCAAACAGATCAAAGTGATTGATCAAAAAAGTGCTAACTAACACCAGTAGCCAACCCACTCCAAACAAAGAAAAGAGAATCTCACGAGCCAGGGGATTTTCTAAATTCCAAACCGTCATTCCGAGGGGTTGCCAGAAGTAGAACAGTGTGATTAGGCAGAGGCTTGAAAACAAAACATAGGTACTGCGCTCGATCGATTTGGGAACAATTTGAGTCCACCACTTCTTGAACCCCTGTCGTGCCATGCCGCTATGTTGCAGGCCGAAAATTCCTAGCAACACAACGTTAACTAGAATAGCTTGCCCTAAGGGAATGATGGGTTCAGAATCAATTGATTTCGGCACAACTAGATTACCCACAAATCCAATTGTATACAAAAATGTAGCAAAAAAGATGACATAACACACTAAACCATAAATGAATGCAGCCACTCTAGTCACTTTGTTTTTGTTTTCTATCTGAGGTACTTGAGTTTCCATTAATTTTCTCCGATGATTTTCTCTAAGTGATGCTTAAGAATGAGAGATAGAGCTTGTTTGAGACGTTGCTTAGACCTTGCACTTGCCCCCCCTCGCGCAGCGTGCCCGCAGGGCGTAATTTTGGGGGTAATGAGCAGAGTTTTTGGCTTTCTCCCCCCAAAATTGGGGGGTCGGGGGGGCTAATGCAGGGATGAATGAGGCTTTTTAGACGGCCTCTAAACAGGACTTACGCAGGGGGTTTCATTTTTAAGCCTGGCTCGCCTGCTCGAATCGCAACAGTTAGGAGATACATGTTTTCAATCACTGCTGTGCCGTCAGATGCAAGGTTATACCGGCTGAATACAGCCTTGAGATCGTTTTGGAGGCTTTCTCTGTGTCCTTGCTCAGATGCTCGAATTGCCGGACCAAAATACGAGAGGAAAACGTCTGTAGCATGCTCAATAGACCGAAAATACAGCAATGTCCTCCGCTTTTCGCTTGTAATTGAACCTGTGCCAGAGCCGAGTAGCGCCTCAAGACCAGCCTCTGTCCCCCAACGCAGGGGCGTTTGGAGACCAGGCGGACGGGGCACGTACTTGCCAATCGTGGCGAAAAAGTCACCACTCCAGCCTTCCGGGATCGGGCTGGCCAGGGCGATCGTTCCCCCCGGACAGCAGACCCGCATCATCTCACGGGCAGCTTTCTCCTGGTCAGGGGCAAAGTGAACGCCATATACCGAGAGCACGACATCGAAGCTGGCATTGGGAAACGAAAGATCTTGAGCGTCCTCAACCCTGAACTCCACCTCTAGCCCCTCAGCCGTGGCTCGCATCTTAGCCCGTTCGATCAAAGCGGGTACGTAGTCGATCCCGATGACATCGCAGTATCGCCGGGCTGCGATCAGGGCTGCGGTTCCACTCCCACAGGCCACATCCAAGACCCGATCTCCCGCGTGAGGATCGACAGTCTCGCACAGGGCTTCGGCCATGCGAACGTTCTGTCGGGCACCAATCTGGTTGAAGTCTCCCGTGGCCCACATCTTCTGCTGTTGTGCGGTAATGCTTAAAAGGTTGCGGTCTTTCATTGAATTGACTACCTTCCATAACAGGCCGAATTGGATCCAATCTACGGCACTCCCCAGCGATAATGGCAGTCTGTGCGGTACGCAGCATCAGCGCTTGGTGGTTCACAGCCCACACGATCCCAGAAAAAAGCGAGCCACCGCCTCCGCATACATCTTGGGTGCTGTATTCATGCCTTCGTGCGCCTGACCCGGTAGTGCTTCAATACGAACATCAGGAAGGACAGCAGCAAGTGCGTCAGTGACGTAGAGGTCGCGAGGACTTTCAGTGCCGATCTGGAGCATCACTGGTATCCGAAGCTCCCGAAAATCGGCAGGATTGAACGTGTACTTGCTTAAAGCCCAAAGGTCACTCAGGGATGTTTCAGCATTGAAGACAATTTCATTCCAGTGCTCCGTGCCCTGGAGCGTCTCAAGTTCCTCGACTTGTACAGCGATAATATCTTGTAAAAATTCTGTGGTGAAGACCTCCCAATCCTCAGCCCTCGCAAGCTCCTCGAACCGCGCTATCTGCTCTTGGAGGATGATATGCGGCCAGGGCGGCTCGTAGAGAACCAGCTTCCGCACTCGCTCGGGAACTGCAGACGCCGCAGCAAGGGTTACCTGTGCCCCGTAAGAGTGTCCCAGTAGAAAAACTGGCTCATGAATCGATTCGATCAAGGCCGCGACATCCTGGCCTTCATCTGTGACGCTGTGACCCTGCGTTGCGTCTGATTCTCCCCTACCGCGACGTGCGATCGCATAAACAGTGAACTGCTGCTCCAAAAGCGGCTTGATGAGCGCCCAGTTTGTCTTGTGGTCGCTAAAGCTCCCATGGACGAGAACCAAAGCGGGGCCACTGCCACACTGGTCATAGGAAACAGTGACCTGAGCGGGTGAGGTGAGGTGGTGCATGGCATTGAACTCTTAATGGGTAACTTGTCAAAAGCGATCACTTAATGGCTCTTGCCGTTCATTCAGTTGGCCTCTTCTATGTACTAGGTACAGCAATGCTCGGAGTGCTCACGACCTGAGAAGCTATGTTTGCAACGGGCCTTGAAGGCCAGTGGCTCAGAGGAAATCTCCATACCCGAGCCGAAACGGCGGCCTTCCTCCATTCTGTCCCCTAGGTCACCTCGTGGACGCCGAGATCGAAGTCGCCGGATCCAGGGTTCGGTGGAGTGATCGTGGACTGGTTGTGGCGCACACCCCGCGCGTTGCCGAACAGGTCGTCAAATCGAGGAGTTAGGCCGACCTCGCCGTCATCGCAGTAGTCGATGGCCGGGGAGTTCGGCTGCAAGCGCAGGTCAGCGTCTTCCAGATTCCTCAGGCGCGGGTCGATCCGGCTGTAGAACTGGCTGCCGACGGACAGCCCACTGTCTTCGAGTCTCGCATGGCCGATCGTGCAGTTGCTCGGGGTGAAAGTCCGGCCGGTTCGGTTCGCTATAGTCGCTCCCGGCTCCCACACGATGCTGCCGCGGACGCGCAGGCGGGTGTTTTGGGGACTGCGATCGACGTTGAGGAGCCGGAACACTTGCAGCGGCGGATCATTTGAGTTCTGGTTGCCAGCAATGGTGCTCCAGTCCAGGCTCGTGAGCGATTGATCCTGGAGCTGGAACAGCCGGGACGAGCCGTGGTTGCCGTGGACGGCGACGCCTTCCATCAGCAACTCGGTGCCAGAACCGCTGACCAATGCGACGCTGCCCAGGCGGCCGGAGCTGTTACCAGCGATGGTGGTTTGCCTGAGTTCCGCTCTACCGGCCTCCGCACGCGTTGACAGGTGAAGGGCACCGCCGTTGCCGTCGGCATGATTGTTCTCCAGCCGGCTACAGAGGTGGATCGGTAGCCCGGCGCATGGAGTGTCCAATCGACGCATCAGTAACTCCGAATTGATGCTACTTATTCCCCCGCCTACGCCTCGGGCTCGGTTTCCTAGAATGCGCGTGTCAAGCAAAAACACTGTCGAGCCCTCGGCAGAGATGCCACCCCCGCTTGCTCCGGATTCGTTCGAGTTAATAACGCTGGCTTGCGAGTTGAGGGTACAGGCGGAACTCAGGGACACGCCGCCACCGTTGCCCGGACGCTCGCCGCGAGTGCGATTCCTGTGGACGCCGGAGCGAGCGGACAGGATGACGGTGCCTGCTTGGCAATAGATGCCACCGCCAGAACCATGAGCAGCGGTTCTTACCCGGCCGTTGTTGGTCACGTTGTTGAGCACGAAGCTGCCCTCGTTGAGCCGCACGAAAGACCCCGGAGAGCCTTCGCCATCGATGTAGATGCCCCCACCGTTGTTGGCGGGGAAGCTTGCTCTCCGGCTGCTGGTGGCGTTGTTGCGTACCAAGGTGTTGGTCAGGTCTGCCTGAACCCGACCCCGGATGTTGAGGCCAGCACCGTTGAGCAAGGATGCGCTCCTTAGGATGCGGCTCGTGCTCGTGGTACCGCCCTGAATGGTCAACCGACGCAGCTCGACCCGCATGACCTGAGAGTTGTCCTCGTTGCGTATCCGGATCACCGGACGGTTGCTGCCGCCAGTCCCGTCCAGGATAGTGTTCGACGGATCTGGCTGGCTGGCCGCGCAACTGGCGTACCCGCCTTCGAGAATCATGCTCTTATCATTGATCTGGAGCGCCTGGCTCGTGTACTCGGCGTTGCGGGCGATGCGGATCACATCCGTCGCTGGCAGTGACCGCGCGTCGTTGATGGCGTCCTGGACACGGCTGTAGTCGCAGGCGTTGTCGCCGCCGACGCGTAGGATCTGGGCACCCTCCGGCACAACGGCTGGCTCCGTGCCCGCATCCCGCAGCAACTGGTTCTCGACGATCTCGGCATCCCGGGCAGGATCGCCAGTCAACAGGTTAAGTGCTTCCTCCGGCGTGTCGGCCGCGGCGATAATCTCCCGATTCCGGGCGACATCGCTGGGCAGCAGGTCAAGTGCCTGGGCAGCCTGCGTGGGCCACGCTGCCATCAACAGGATCATCAACAGAACCATCAACCAAGTGACACTGCCCAGCAGCATTTTGGGGAGTGCCCCGAACGGGTTGACAATCGACGCTTTGCCCACTGGGTTGTTCATGCATATCCCCTTGTTGTTGTGAAGCTTTTCGCCACCCTCTTGTATGCGCATCGAATGGGCTCCTTTGTCACTGCATTACTGATTTCTGGGATCGAGTGCCGAGTCTACATAGATGACCTCGAACGGATCGGTGACGTGAACCTGAAGAACCGTCTCTTCCTCGAACCACTCGTAGTGGTTGTGCCCCGCCGGAACTTTGACGAATGACCCCGCTGGCACCACCACGCCCTGGGTTTTGTCCAATGCATCTCCGAAGCCGATATGCATGGCTCCAGACACAACCGTCAGGTACTTGGCTCCGGTGTGATAGTGGGAGTGGATGTCGTAGCCTGGTGGCAGTCTCAGCCGAGCCGTGAATGCCCCCGCTTCCGGATCACCTGCTAGGAGTGCCATATCAGCTCCTGGCTCAATAAAGTCAGGCCCATCTTGCCAGTCGATCTCTCCGGGCTGATAAATCTGATGATGGGCGGTGCCTTCATCCATGCGGTTCAGTGTGGCTTCAGCCTCACTGGCGGAGGGGTTCGCTGCTAGTTCATCCTGGTTTGTGGGTGGAGCACAGGCAACCAGCAGTCCAGCAAGTGCTGTTCCCATCAGTAGATAAAGTTTCATTTAGAACCTCTCTGCTCCATCTGCACAGGTGTAGTGACTGCGCCGCCAACGAAGCGCGGAGCCGACACCAGAAAAATCATAGTCCTGGCTGACGGGATTGGTCTTGAAAAAAATTGACCTCGTCGCTGAAATCTTGTTCTTGAGTACAGAAGCGAGCCAGGGGATGACACAGCGGCCTTATCCATTGGCGCGGTACAGCAGCCATCCCCCCAGTCCCAGTCCCAGTAAAGTTGGCAGCCAAGCAGCCACCAAGGCAGACAGTAAGCCAGCTTCGCCCAGGGAGGTGGTCACCAAGGTGGTGGTGTAATAGCCAAAGATAATGGCCAAGCTCACCCCAAACCCCTTGGCTGTGGCTCGCTGTCGGGTTTTTAGCCCCAGCCCCGTCCCCACTAGGGCAAAAACGGTGCAAATCCAGGGAAAGGCATATTTGGCCTGGAGTCGTATCCGCCAATGGCGAATCTGCTGGCGATCGCCGCTGCCCACGAGCAGTTGTAAATACCGTCGGGTTTCCAGGATATTCATTGCCTCAGGCTCGCGGGTTTCCAGAGCCAGATCTAGGGGAGCGCGGGGTAAATCGAGGCGCTGAGAGGCAAAGGATTCAATAGTCTCGTAGGTGACTTGATCCGGGGCTAAGGCGTAGAGGGTGCCCTGGCGGAGTTCCCAGTTGGACTGCTGGGTATCCCAGCGGGCGGCCTCGGCAACTAAAATGTGCCGTAGAGTACCAGCCTGGAAGCGCAGCAGGGTTAAGTCTCGCATCCATTCGCCGTCAAACTGGCGGGCATAAAAGATGCGAGACAGCCGCTGATCTTGGAATTCGTGATAGAAGATATTGTGCTCTCGAAAGGGGGGATGCCCTTGCTGGCGAGCTTGGGTGGTGAGGACGCTGGCCTCAGAGTTGGCGGTGGGCACCACAAATTCGCTCAAGACAAAGGTGAGCAGCGTTACCCCCAGGCTGAGGCAGAGGGCGGGTAGGGCGAGCCGGTAGGCGCTGACACCGCAGTTGTTGAGGGCGATGATTTCGCCATGGTGAGCCAGACGACTGTAGGCCATCAAACAGGCTAGCAAGATGGCCATGGGCAGGGTCAGCACCAGAAAGCTGGGGAACTCTAGCCCCATAATCTGGAGTGCGATCGCAACCGAGATCCCCTGCTCGGTGACCCGGCGCAGAAAGTCTGAGACCGCCCCAATACTGAGGACAATGGTGGCAAAGGTGATCACCCCCAAGCAGAAGGGGGGCACCAGGGCTTTGAGCAAATACCGATCCAGGATCCCCCAGCGCAGGCACACCCGATCAGGATCAGCCCAGGAGGGGGGAGAAACGGGGGCTTTAAGGGTCATGAGGCTCCGTGGCCAGGGTCACGGACACCTGCTGGGGGGTGCCTTGAGCCTGACCCAGTTCCAGGTGCAGGGTTTCGCCGCAGAGGCTATCTAGGGCTTGCAGCAGCGATCGCAGGTGGGGAGTACTGGCCCCGCTTTCTAGATACACCCGCTCTGAGAGCCGCCGCAGCCGCTTCCAGGTGGCAAACAGCTTGGCCATGCTTTGCTCTAGTTGGGCCGCCTGGCTAACCAGGTCAGCAGCGCTGTTCAAGCAGCCCAAGCGCAGGGCTTCGGCTAGGGCTTGCTCTAGATGCAAGTTTTGATCGGCCAGGGCTTGCACATGGGTGGTGGCATTGAGGTACTTGGCCAACTGTCGGGCTTCATTGGTGACCTCTTTGAGGGTATCCAGTTCGGGGCTGGCCACCATTTCTTTGTGCAGGATGGCCTGATGGGGTTCCGGCAGCTTCTCTAGTTCCCGCACCAGGGGCGCTAGATAGCGAGGCGGAATCGTGTTGGCCGCCGCTTTGGTTTTGACTTCTTCTGGCAGCAAATCTGAGGACATGGCCGTCCACTCATCGGAGAGCTGACGCACCTCTCTGCGGGTAATGCGCTCCCCTTGACGGGCGGCCTCGCTCACCAACTGCTGCACTTCCGGAGCCGCCTGGGCGGTTTCGACAAAGGCGCGTTTACTAAACTGCTCAAAGGTGCCTGGTTCGAGTTGCCCGGAGCTGAGGAGTTGATCGGCACTGTTGGCCAGCTCAATCCAGCTATAGGCTTGGCTCTTGCTGATGTCATGTTCTTGCAGCCAGTTGAGGAAGCCCATCCCCCGGCCTTCTCCATTGCGTTTCTCGCGATCGCGCACCGTGCGCATCAGTCGCCCCCGCCAAATATCGGTTTGCAGATCAAAGCGATCGCAGACCTGCCAAGCCATCTCGATCTGGTGCTGAAACTCCGGTTCGGAGATTTGCTCATCTTCCGGATCAGGGAGCTCCAAGGTAAAATCGGTGGGGATTTGGGTCAGGGCTTCAGTCAGATCAGCCTCAGCAGGAATCGTAGGGGGCATAGCAACAAGATATGAACCTTTCTAACGGTACTGCATACCCACACCTACATGTGTTGGTTCTAGTCAATGCAGAGCGCTCAACCGCCGATAGGTCATCACCAACGCCTCTCGATCGCCCACATTGCCAGGAAACAGCACCACCGGCAGATCCGGAAATCGGGGATGGTTCCTAGGGGTGCGCACCACCGAGCAGCCCGGCAAAATTTGCCCCAGCAGGCGCGCCGCCCTCAGATTTAAGCCCGTACTGAGCACATCATTGGAGGTAATCCCTCCCTTGCTGACCAGATACCCTAGGGTCGGCGGTAGCCCCTGGACAATCTCCATCAGCAGCGCCGAAACGGTCAGCCCAAATTGAAGGCGCGTCTCGGTATCTGCAAAGGTCAACTCTTGGCGACTGGTATAGATCACTGGCGTTTTGCCCGCCTCATAGACCTGGTACACCTGCGCTAAAACCTGATCTCGAAGCGCGCCGTAGACCTCTGGCTGCGTCACCAGCTCTGCCAGCACCACCTCAATGCCAGCGGTGCCCTCAGCAGTCAGCAGCGGCTCCAACTGCGTCGTGGTCTTTTGCACATGAGACCCCACCAAAAATGCCCCCAACTGACCCTGGCGCACGTACTGCCCCATCTCCGTGGCCGCCACAGGTTGCGGGGGCAACTTGGCTAGGGCGGTGAGCAAACTGGCGGCACTGCGGAACAAAAACCGTTTACCTTGGCTGGCCGCACTCAACACATCCTGGGCAAAGTGATCGAGATCGGCTTGGGTTTCAGCATCCACAACCCCACAGCAGTTCTCTTGCAAACCCAGCAGCCTCTCCAGGCAGCCTCCCCGCACATCGGCCAGGACAAACCGCTCCACCTGGTCAGCCCCAATCTGCCCCGCCGTTTTTTCGGCCACATAGTCTGGTAAGTAGCTGTGGTGGTAGCCAAACACTGAATCTTGAGCAAACTCGGTTTTGTGAACCGGCGTTGGCTCACCCTCAATCACCAGGTAGTGAATGCTATCCCGGGTGAAGCGCCCCCCTTCAAAAAAGGCGGGCACTAGAAAATGGGCGTCAAAAGGGCCAAGTTCGGCGGTGATGGCATCGGTTTCGATGGGGTAGTGCCCCCGCAGGGTGGAATCCGAGCGGCTGACCACTAAAAACTCAGAGACGCCCACTTGGGCAAGGGCCTGCTTCAGGTTTTGACACACCTCCCGGGTGCGGCTCTCAGCTTCGGCGGGGGGCAGCGATCGCGTATTGGTAAGCACAAAAAAAATCGGGCTTTGATCCTGCAAACCCAAGACCAGGGTGTCTACATCCCAGCGGGTCAGCAGCAAACAGCTATGAACCGTCTGCGAGCCGGTGGGGTCATCATCCAGGACAATAATTTTCGGTTGACTTTCCATCTGTTCTTCCTTCCGTTATGCCTAGTCCACCAGAAGTCCTGTCGGCAGGCCATCAATGCTGACTTGGTTTTTGTCCTGCCAGTATTGCGCCAGCCCCACGTCACCCTTGGCTTCGGCCCAGCGCTTTAGCTTGTCCCGTTCGCCTTGGTACTCATAGAGGGGGACGGCATACCCACAGGAGGTCTGGACGCTGTCTATGGCCATGGCAATAATTTGGCGGGTGCCGGGCAGCAGCTCAAAGTGGGGGGCATAGAGAGACCAGGTGCGATCGCGGGGTCGAATCACCTGCCCCTGACCATACAACCGCAAAATCAGTGGCTCAGCAGTAAAGCTACAAAACATAATGGTTAGCCGACCACTCTCAACCAGATGGGCGCTGGTTTCATTGCCGCTACCGGTCAAATCTAAATAGGCCACTTCTTGGGGACTAAGACAACGAAACGTATCCATCCCCTTAGGAGACAGATTCACCCGGCCTTGAACCGGTGCGGTAGCCGTAAAGAAAAGATGCTGCTGTTGGATAAAGGACTGGAGCGACTCGGTGATCTGGGGATAAAACTTAGCCATGGATTTCTGCCTTCAGGGTCACCGTGACCATCTTCTCCCATTTCTTACACCCCCACTTAAAATCTGGGAGCCCGCTTGATCTATCTACGGCTTGTCAGGCCCATACTAGAGGCAATTCCATGCCTTGGGGGGCAAACCTCCCCCAAATACCCCTAGCCGGAAACCCGAAGCACCCCTGTTACGTCTGGGTACCCACTCTGTCGAACTCACGTTGAGTGAGTAAAACTCTCTATCGCTCAGCCGGAAATTGTCACAACCGCTTGACAACAATTGACAAAGCAGACTGACAAGTTTATAAGAAAGTGCATGTTTCCTGAATCATTTGCGTCACTCTCTGTCTCAATTTTGGGGAGGTCGCTGTCCCTAAACTCTGTGTGTTGAGGAGTCCATTGATGAAAATAAACCATTGGTCAACCCTACTGGGTGCAAGTTTGCTCGTACTGGGCTTAGCTCCACAGCTCGGCAGAGCCTTTGAAGATCAGACTGTTGTCGCCACAGGGCCAGCCACTATTTGGGTAAATGGCTCTTTTCCCGTCGAAAACTTTCAAGGCTATACCTCTCCCTTTGGCTACCGGGTTTCGCCCACAGGTGGCTACACCACCGAATTTCACAGCGGCCTCGACTTTGCTGCTCCCGATGGCAGCTATATTCGCAGTTGGTGGTCAGGCCGAGTCATTGAAGTGTCTGACCACACTGCCTGTGGCACTACCGTCCGGGTTCAATCTGGCTCTTGGATCCACATCTACTGTCACCTGCGGGGTCGGGTCGCCCGCGATGCTCAGGGATCCTACATTGACGATCGAGGCAGCGGTCTCCAAATTCGCCAGGGGCAAACGATTGACTCAGGTCAGCGCATTGGCCGGGTGGGAATGACTGGACGCACCACGGGTCCACACCTACACTGGACCCTTCGCTACGAAGGCAAGCTAGTGGATCCGGCTGTGGTATTGCGGGCGATGTATGCAGCCCAGCGTCAGGGTACTACTCTCTCTCAACAATCTTTCTAAAACGCAATCAGGCCAGTCAGCTCAATTTGAGCCAGTTGAACCACACTAATTTCATCAAGGACAAGACTGGCAATTTGATGTAAATCGTGCTGTTTGGGTAAATAGGTTTCGGGATGCTCCGGCAGAGGTGACTTGCCCAACTGGTACTTGACAATTGCTTCCCAGACTGAGATTGCGCTCAGATAAACCTCATTGTCTGGATCACAAATTGCATCCCGAACATCTGTTGAAAACTGGTTATCACCCAGGGTTGTTTCATTCTAGATTGAGGCGGCGAGCTTAGATGATTTCAGCCACAGAGCGACAAATCCTCGATGCCTGTAACAGCGTATTTCTGTATGTGCATAAAGTGTCAGAACTTAGAATGAAACAGCCCTGGGGTAGCTGGGCTGTTGCACTTCAGATTTGAATTGGCGCACTAACCCCATCCACTCGATGCGGTTTTGCTACAACCGTTCGCCGGTGACATGGCATCAGGGTATCGCGACTCCATCCGGATTCAAACACTGATTCATGCATGGTTCGAGGGCTCACTTGCTTGCCTTCAGGCCACATAATTTTTTGGGCGTAGATTCTTATTCGCACTCAAAAGTAGCCCATTGATATAGCGGCTGACATGCTCAAGCCCTGCATCTCGACAGAAGACCTTTCGGTACGCGGCCATAAATTGTTGCACAGTTGTGCCAATGCCTACTAATGGCCAATAGATTAGGGTGGATGTTCCAAATACCATTTCATTATTGTCTCATGCTGGACAACTCTGTCAACCTTCCAAGTCGTGTATTACTTCCTTTCCAGTTAAGCTGTTCAGACGTTCATCGATGCCACAATTTGACATTTATGTGACAAAAACCATAAAAAAGTTGACAATGTCAGGATTGTGGATTAGCCTTGGGATATCAAAGAACTCCGAGAGGCGGAGGTTGCTATGCCAGATGGGGATATTGTCCACAGCAGACTGCGGCGGCGTTATCAAAAACCGTACAAGTGGCTTTGCGAAGGCACTGCAAGTAGTGATGAATGTACGCGGGCTCTGCTAGAGAAACTCATGCAAGCCATTCAATCAGGGTGAAAGGGACATGCTATGGCTCCCAATATTCTTGAAACTATTGATTTACGAAAATTAGGAGAACTTTTACAGCAAGCACGGAAGAAGAGTGGGATGACCCAAGCAGATGCTGCTAAAGTCATCGACGCTGCACGAACTACCATTGTTGCCCTTGAAAAGGGAGAGCGGCGTCTCAAGCCAAATGAGCTAATCAAATTAGCTCGTGCTTACGGGCGAGCTATCAGCGATTTCGTTCGCTCTACCCCTATTACTGAGCCATTTGAGGTTCAGTTTCGCGCTGCTTATCAACGAAATGAACAGGAAGAAGCAAAAATAAACCCAATTATCCAGCGCCTTGAGGAACTGTGCCGAAACTACTTGGAGCTTGAGAAGATCATGGATGCTCCAATTGCTCGTAACTATCCTCAGGAATATAGCGTGAACAATATGCCGATAGAAGCAGCGGCAGAAAGTATTGCGATCGCAGAGCGTCAACGGCTTGGACTAGGAGATGGCCCAATTCCACTGCTTCGAGACATCTTGGAACAAAGTGTAGGAATTAGGGTGTTTTACCTAAATATGCCAGCAAAATATTCAGAAATTTACAGCTATGATGAACAACTCGGTGGCTGTATAGCAATAAACCTGAGTCACTACGAGGAACGGCGGCGTTGGTCTATGGCTCATGGCTATCTCCATTTTCTTGCTCATAGACGAAAGCCCGTTGTGGATTTTGAGGGGCAATACAAAAGAATTCCAGAGAGTGAACGATTAGCCGAAACTTTTCCAAAGTATTTTCTAATGCCCACAAGTGGCTTGCTGAGTCGATTTAACGATATGTATCGGACTCATGGAAAGTTTACGCCAACGAATTTGTTTACTCTTGCTCATTATTATGGGGTGTCTATAGAAGCCCTTGTTTATCGGTTAGAAGATATGAAACTTCTTCCGTCAGGAACTTGGGATCGTTTGCGAGATCGAGGATTAAAGGTTAAGAGGGTACAACAAGAACTGGGTTTAGAAGAGATCGATCAGCGGGTTGACAGACTCCCTATCCATTATCAGCACCTTGCCATTGAAGCTTTGGAGCAAGGACTAATCACCGAAGGACGCTTTGCAGATTTCCTGGGTGTTGATCGCCTAGAAGCTCGACACATCGCAGAAACATTGCGCGAACACTCCAGTGGGATGCTGGCAGAATCTGCTTATCTAGATTTGCGCCAGGCGTAAGGCATGGGGAGATAGGCTATGGAAATAAAACACTCCCATGTCATTCTTGACGCCTGTTGTGTCTTGAACTTCTGTGCTTCCGGGCATTTGATCGAGATTATGCAGTCTATACCTGCTCAAGTTGTCGTTACTGAAGTTGTTAGAGAAAGAGAGTTACTGACTCTCCAACGCTTGGCAGACGAGCATAACGAGGATGTCAATCAGTTTGAAGTGGCTATTGAAAAGGGATTCCTCTCGTTTGTAGATTTCAATTCTGAACATGAGGAGGAAACATTCGTAAATTATGTTTTTGAGCTAGGAGATGATGGTGAATCAGCAACCTGTGCGATCGCAGTTCATCGAGAGTGGGCTATTGCTACCGATGATAAGAAGGCAATTTCCTTTTGTCAAAGGGAAGCACCGCACTTACAAATTCTGTCAACTTTAGCAATCGTCAAAAACTGGTCAGAGATAGGGAATATTTCTGCTCCTACTTTACGATCTGCACTTACCGCCATACGAACCAGAGGGCGCTACATGCCACATCGCCAACATCCTTTACTCTGCTGGTGGGAAGCCGTGATGCAATGAGCTTAAAGAAAGGCTACGTTTGCGCGTCCAAAATTTGAATGTTGCCTAAGGCCAGCTTCTGATGCCTAAAACCACAATTCATTGAGCAGGTAACAGGTGGCGGCACTCCCGAGAGGAACCGTTAGGTTATCAATGCCAAGCTTGGAAAAAGACTCCAGGGCGGTGGCCGTCAGAGCTGTGGCGATCGCAACCCCGATCACCGACCCTTGCCAACCCTGCACTGCTAGTAGCACGCCCGCAATCACCAGAAAACTGACCACCGCCATAGCCAGAGACCCTTCCCAGCTTTTGGTCATGCCCCACACATAAAAGGGATGCCGACCCCAAGTTTGGCCGACCAGTGCTGCCAAGCCGTCGCCCCAAGTCATGACCAAAATGCCAATCACGGCGTATTGAGGGAGTCCTAGGAGCCAAAATATGGCGATCAGGACTCCAATACTCACAGCATAGAAAAAAGTTCCTAAACTTTGGCGGCCTACCTCGCTGACGCTGGCCAAAATGGGGTAGCGATAGGACACCAGGGTCAAAATACTAAATAGAACTGAGGCTCCAATGCCCAGGGCTGCGGGCATTTGAAACCACCAGGCCAATAAAATCACATTGCCCACGCCAATATGCACCACTTTGCGGGGGGCTTCGGTAATCTCAGGCTGCCAGCGCTTCAATCCTTCGGCAACCACCACCACTAACCCCAGCCAAGCCCCCACCACAGAGAGTTGCAGCGGTAAAGACAGGGTTCCGAACGGGGTGGCCAAGTCAGGCAAGGGGGGTGCGATCGCAACAGCAATGCCCTTCACTGTAGTCGATGCCACTCCCTCTTGAAAAGCTAGCGCCCCATGCCCCGGAGTCTCGGCACTTCAAATAGCCCCTGAGGGTGTTCTCGCTATAATAAAACGGCCCAATCACCCTCACTTGAACCGATCCCTTGCCTGAACTTCATGCTTCTCGCCCCCTAATTTTGGGCGTCTCCGGTGCTTCTGGACTCATCTACGCCGTCCGAGCCCTCAAATTTTTACTCCGAGCCAACTATGCCGTTGAGTTGGTCGCCTCCAAAGCTACCTACCAAGTCTGGCAAGCCGAGCAGGGCATCCGGATGCCGCCGGAACCCGCTAAGCAAGAACACTTCTGGCGCGAACAGGCCGATGAATATGGCGGTCAGCTCATCTGTCATCCTGCCTCCAACGTTGGGGCTAACATCGCCAGCGGCTCCTTTCGCACCTTGGGCATGTTGATTATGCCGTGCAGCATGAGCACCGTCGCCAAAGTTGCCGCTGGATTGAGTGCTGATTTGCTGGAGCGCTCAGCCGATGTGCAGCTCAAAGAAGGCCGCCGCTTAGTGCTGGTGCCCCGCGAAACGCCCTTCAGCCTCATTCATCTGCGCAACCTCACAGCCCTAGCAGAAGCTGGCGCGCGCATTGTGCCAGCTATTCCCGCCTGGTACCACCATCCCCAAACCATAGAAGACCTGGTTGATTTTGTGGTTGCACGCGCCCTGGATCAATTTGAGATTGATTGCGTCCCCTTACAGCGCTGGCAAGGAGTTGACGAGCACCCCGACTAGTCTTGCCACTCTGCTGAAAGCGTGCGGAAATCAAAATTACTGGCGCTAGGATGACAGGTCACACAAGACCCCATACGAATTGGCTCCGTAAAGTCCACATCAGGATGCAAAATCCGAAAATAGCGCGAGCGCTCTAGGCGATAGGGGGTTTGCTCGTCTGGGTTCAAGGAGCGAGAAAAGGTCTGAATATAGCGCCAAATCAGTGCCCGCTCTGGATTCACCAACGGGCTCAAAGTCACCCCATAGTGATTGGAATCGCTGAGTAAAATGCCCCAGGTTTCCGTAGGCAGCACCTCCGGGGGCACAGCCAGGTGACAGGTGGCACAAGACTCCAAATAGAGATCGCGTCCAAGGTCTACATTAGCGGGCATTTCATCGCCTACTGGCAGGGTGCGATTTGCCTGAGTAATCTGGTCGGCAGAGTGCGCCGGTTGGATTTGGGCTAACCCCCAGCCCAGCAGACCACTCCACAGCACCACCAAAACCAGTACCCCCCAAATAGGCGGGCGACGGCGACGAAAACGACGAAAACGACGAAAAAAAAGCATAAACAATTGTCCTTCTCACGGTGAAGTTGGGCAGGGATAGTTAACCTCGAATACCTGCCAGCAACTTCTGTTCCCTCTGTGCCAACGTCGTGTCAGATTGCTAGATCTACAATCCACAAAGCCACGCAGCAGACTCTGCATGTGTACCCGTCCCCAACCTATCACTGTGATCTCTCTCAACAAACCTAGCACCCGCCAGTTTAACCTTAGAGGGTGTTTGGCAGGGTGCTTAGATTTTGCACTCGCCCCCCTAGCCCCCCAAATTTGGGGGGAAATAGAGTCAAAGTTTTTGCCTTTCTCCCCTCAAATTTGGGGGGTTGGGGAGCTAATGCAGAGTTGATGAGACAGGGCTGTTTCATTCTAAATTCTGAAGCTTTATGCCTCTACGAGAATACGCCATTATAGGTATCAGGAATTTGATCGATCTGTGGCTGGAATTACCTAAACTCGTTGCCTAAACCTAGAATGAAATGACCCTGGATAAGTAGCGTGGTGCAGGAATACTCAAGAGCGATCTTGGGAAGCCCGCGCTCTCCCGTTAGGGGAGCGTCGAGAGAATGTCACTAAAATCGCCAAGAACAATGAGGGGGCTAAGACCAGACCCAGAACCACACCATCAGTTGCCGGAACGTGGATATAGGGTCCCCCCAACTTAATGGCAACAGAAATTGCCGTAGAGAATAGAAAAATCTTAAAGATAAAGCCTAGGGTGCTTTGCCAAAATGAACCAGAGGTTTTTTCGGGTGTTGCTGCCATCAGAAAAAAGCTTCCTCATCAACTAGCCGATGCCTAGACGTCCTGCCAAGCTGGGAGTCAAAGGCATCAAAACTGCCACCATTAAAAACAAAGCCAACAGTCCCAAGGCTGCCCGAGCATCATCAGGCTCGGTAATTTCTTCCAGGCTGGGACGCTCCAAGTCCCGCTGAAGAAACAAAATCAGAATCGCCCAATAGAGCGACAGAGGGTTGACTAAAGCTGCGATCGCCAAAAAGATCAGCGTAAAAATTGTGGTACGTCCGGCCACCTTACGACCATAGATAGCCTGCACAATTCGCCCACCATCCAATTGACCCGCAGGCATGAGATTAATAGCTGTAATCACCAGACCCAGCCAACCCACCACCACCAGGGGATGAACAGCGACTAGCTCTTCCTGAAGTGCCCCCCCTAACACCACCCGAGATAACGTACCCACCAGAATAGAGCTCTGGAAAAAGAGGGTGGGCACCTGAAACAAACTCTCAGAGGTAGAAAGCAATAGCCCGAACACAAGCAACACCAGTGAGACAATGCCTCCTACTGCTGGCCCTGCCAGCGCCACATCAAACAACACCTTACGATTAGGAACCAAAGATTCAAATCGATTTAAAGCCCCAAAAGACCCAATTTGCAACGCCGGTATCAAAAAAGGCAAGCTAAATTTGACGCCATGGCGACGGGCTAAGACCTGATGCCCAACCTCATGAAAAATCAGAATGCCAAAGATGCCTAAGCCCAGGGGAAGCGATTCCAGGTAGCGATTGGGCGCTTGCAGCAGATCAAACTCCAGCATCAGCCCCCCAGTTTCCAGGCAAGTAGCCAGGGTGGCCACAGCCAAAATTAAGGAAAACAACTTTTGGGTCAGAGTGGCAGGCTGGGGGTCATTCCGCTTAGGTAAGACAATCACCACCGGCTTGCCCTCAAGATTGTTCACCAAAAAGAGTCGGTAAGCATCTCCTAGCGCAGCCGCCAGTTTCTTGCTCAGATGGGCATGCACTGTAGCAGCTTCCCCCCGCAAGTTCCCCTTAAAAATCACCCCATCTTGATAAGGAATCACCTCAGTGGGAAAAAAAGTATCAATTCCTAAAAGTCCCTGAATCGTTTTCAATTCTGCATCGGGGATCGGGGGGGGTGTCCCCGTCACTGCTGGCTCAGCGTCAGACTCAACTTTGGGTGAGTTGATCTCCTCAGTTGCCGCCCTAGGAACTGATGCTATGCCCTGACCCGCAGAGTCTTGAGCTGCTAAAGCTCGGAGTTGCCGTCCCAGAAAAATGTAGACCGCAATCGATAGAACCAAAATCAAAAGAATACTGGCCAAGTTGGGAACAATGCCCACACCAATTAAGCCAAACAGCCCCAGCCAAGGAGCCATCAGCACCACCGACTGGAGCCAAGCCAGAATCCCTAGCTTTCCTAGGGCACGAGAACGATAGAAGCCCCAGCCAAGGAAGACAACAGCAGCCAAAAAAATTAACGCAGTCATGAGCGTGACCGGGAGAATGAGGAACCTTTCCCTATTCTTTCCTATTGAGGGGGAATGTTAAACCCCTCCCCTGGCTGACTGACAAAACTCATCCCCTAGCCCTTTCTTCCCCTGTGGGAAAAGGAGAACAAGAATGGATATAGACTCCGGTTCCCCTCTCCCGCACTGGGCTACGGTGTACACACATCTCTAGTTCTCCGTGTTCCACGCTGCATTAACCCCCCCACCCCCCCAAAATTGGGGGGAGAAATCCGAAAGTTAGAACTAGTTCCCCCCAGAATTACGCCCTGCGGGCACGCTGCGCGAGGGGGGGCTAGGGGGGGCGAGTGCAAAGATTTTGAATTTTTCAAGACTTGTGTGTACATGGTAGCCCGCTCTGGGAGAGGGGTTGGGGGTGAGGGTCAAATTTGTCATTAAAAGCTAAAGGTGGTACGCACAACTCCCACAAAAACATCGCCGTTATTGTTGTTGTGATTGGGATTGATCAAATAAATGATCCCTGGCGTGATCGTGATATTGCGAGTTACCGGGAACTGATACAGTGCCTCAATGTGAAAGCCCGTGTCTGGATCTTCAAATCGACAGGCTCCGCCACCCCCACAGCGCGAGTCATTAAACTTTTTAGGTGGCATGCCAAAAATCAGTCCGCCCAGGGCTCCTTCCTTGAGCAAATCGGGAAAGGCCAGGTTGACCGCAAAGTTTAAGATGTCGGCGTTGGCATTGCCGTTGGACTGGCTGGCGCGAGTGTAGCCCGCCCAGCCCCCCACCGCAAATCGGTCGGTGATGCCAAAGGAGCCTTCTAGTCCGACAGAATCAGAGTTGAGGGGCTGAGCCACACCGTTGATCACAAAGGGTACATTGGCTCCACCACTGCCTGTAAAGTGTCGCAAATGTCCGTCCGGAGCATGGTTTCGTACATAAGTCAGTCCAATTTGTCCCTGGGTATAGGGCTTAAAGGAGAGTTGTGCTAGGGCACTGTAACTGCCAGAAAAAAGACCCGCATCCGTTTGGGTGGCAACTGTGGGAAAACCGGCAGGATTGACGGCTGGCCCTGCAACAGCGCGATCGGCTCGTCCGGCCAGATAGCCAACATCAAGCCGAACTTGGGGGGTAATATCAACGGTGGCACCTAGCCCGGCGGTGGCTGCATAGCCTGCCGTGCCAATCCGATAGATGGGATTGCGCTCTCCGAAGAAAGAGATAGAGCCTCTAGAACCCCCAAACCCTTCAAAGTAAGGATTAATCGTGGTGGCGTAGTAATGATGGAAAGCGGCATTGGCAAAGGCGGTTAATCTGACCCGATCCCCGATGGGAAACATATAGTCAAGGCGATCTAGCACCACAGTGTTGTTATTGTTACCCGTATCAAACGAGAGCCGGGTCATGGTCGTGCCTGCGGCATTCTGAAAGTTGACCGGGCGGTTGGAGGTTTGTAGCCTCACAAACAGGCGATCTTTTCCGGTAAAGCTGGTGAGAAAGTTGAGACGGGTGCGCTGGGTAAAGGAAACGCGACCGTTAATGTCAGCATTGGGGCCTGGCAGATTGTCGGCCACTTTGCCGGTAAGACCGCCAAAGGCAAAAAGGGCTTCACCGGTGAGCTTGGTGGTGGTAGAAAACTGCTGGGCTTCGAGGGTGGCGGTGCGGGCTTCGAGAGCATCGACGCGCCCCCGCAATGTTGCCAACTCAGCGGCAAACTCTTCTTGGAGGGCGCGAAGGGCTTCGAGATCTTCCTGGGTGGCAAAGCGATCGCTGATGTTGTCTAAGCAGGCGTTGAGGGCAGCGGCCAGTTCGTAGCGAGTGGTGGCGCGATTGCCGCGAAAGGTAGCATCGGGGTAGCCTGCAATGCAGCCATAGCGCTCCACTAGAGATTGCAAGGCTTGAAAAGCCCAGTCGGTGGGTTGCACATCCGACAGTTGCGAGACAGAGGTGACCTGGCTAAGTTCATCGATCAGCTCAAAGTCATGCAAGCTGGGATCGGCAGCATTAAGGAAGGGCTGATCTGTTTGCCTCTCTAGATGTGCGGGTGGGAAGGAGGCAAATGTCGTTTCCGTAGCCACTGCCATGGGGATAGGGGCGAGGCTGATCAGCGTGGCTCCTAGAAGCCGAAGCCAGAGCGGTCTAGATAAATTCATGGATCTCCTCACACAAAATACAGGGAACAAATTATTCGCATGTCAAGGTCACCCGCTGATCAGCGAGTAAACTGAAAGTCTCTGGGGGCAAAGCTGGCGAAAAATTTACCTGAGTCTAGGGAGAGATCGCTAGGGGAAATTGTATCCCTGCTCACAAATGCCAGGGTAAAGCAGCGTTTTTCGCATCAAAAAAATGTTGAAATTGCATTTGTCTCAGAGCGGTGGTGCCTTGAGGCTGTTAAGAGGCCGTCTGAAAAGCCTCATTCATCCCTGCACTTGCCCCCCTAGCCCAGGGTAAGCGCAAGAAAAAGATCAAGAAAATGTGCTAAGTTACCAGACTTGC
>NZ_WVIC01000009.1:85333-106106 GCF_009939295.1 Petrachloros mirabilis ULC683 | reverse complement strand
GGGGGGCGAGTGCAAAGATTTTGAATTTTTCAAGACTTGTGTGTACACGGTAGCCAACATTGGGAGAGGTGGCTAGGGAGTGAGGGCAGACGAGGGCTGTCGAACTCACGTTGGCTTAGGTAGGATAGATTCAGTAGGCTTGATCTGCCGGAATTGCGTAGAAACATGAACAGTAAAGTTGTGGTGGGGCTGTCTGGGGGCGTCGATAGTTCGGTAGCCGCTGCTAGCTTGCGTCGTCAAGGCTACGACGTAATTGGGCTGACCCTTTGGCTCATGAAAGGGAAAGGGCAATGTTGCTCGGAAGGCTTGGTGGATGCCGCGCAGCTCTGTGATGAAATGGGCATTCCCCATCATGTCGTGGATACGCGAGATTTATTTCAGACGCAGATTGTAGATTACCTGGTGTCGGGCTATGCCCAAGGAATTACCCCACTCCCCTGCTCTCAGTGCAATCGCACCGTTAAGTTTAGTCCTATGATACGCTATGCACGCCAAGAATTAGGTGCCGATAAAATTGCTACGGGTCACTACGCTCGGATTCGTTTTAACTCGGCAACGCAGCGATATCAGCTTTGCCGTGCTGTAGATCGCCACAAAGATCAGTCCTATTTTCTGTATGACTTAGATCAAGACATTTTGGCTGCAACCTTATTTCCCTTAGGAGAGCAGACCAAACCAGAAACTCGCCGCATGGCGGCTGAGCTAGGCTTACACACTGCCGAAAAGCCAGAAAGTCAAGATCTGTGCCTTATTGAAGTTCACGGATCGATGCAGACCTTTTTAGATCAATATATTCAGCCTCGCCAGGGTGAAATTGTGGATCGGCAGGGCAACATCCTGGGGCATCATGAAGGGGTCCATCACTATACCATTGGTCAACGCAAGGGCTTGGGAGTGGCAGCGGCTCAGCCGCTTTACGTGATTGGTCTGGATGCAGTGATGAATCGTGTCATTGTGGGCGATCGCAACAGTGCCCAGCAGACGGAATGCACTGTTCAGCGGGTGAACTGGGTTTCTATTGCTGAACCTAATGCCCCTATTCATGCAGAGGTGCAGGTGCGGTATCGCTCGCAACCTGTGGGGGTTACAGTGGTGCCCCTAGTGGCAGATGCCAGCCTAGGGGCACGGGTGAAGCTGATCTTTGATGAGCCTCAGTTTGGGATTACACCGGGTCAGGCCGCGGTTTGGTATGACGGTGAAGTTCTGTTGGGAGGGGGGATTCTAGAGCGCCCCCCAGTCTCACCCTAGCCTTCAGGGTTACCGCGCATTCGTCGGCCTCGTTCCATTTGCATTTCATTTAACTGAGACCGCTGCTCAGGTGTGAGCACCTCCCCGATGGCTAGCATGGTTTCAAAGCGCTGGTTGGCCGATTGTTGGCGCAGGCTTTGAATTTGCTGGTGTTGCTGACGAATTTGGTCGGCAGAGGCGTTGCCAGCCATCAGCGATCGCAGTTGGGTCATGGCCTCCCGCATTTGTTGCCGCTGGGGCTCAGAGGCTTCTTTAGCCTGGGCTTGAATGGTTTCAATTTGTTGGGATTGCTCTGAGGTCAGATTCAGGGCTTCAAAGCGCTGCTGGCGCATTCCCTGCCAGTTGCCCCGCTTTTGTCGAGGAGAGTCTTGGGCATTTTGGGCGATGGTCAAAGACTGGTCAGAGGCAATTGCTGCATCCCCAAACAGCGAGACCGAATTCATCGCCAGCAATCCGGGCACACCCAGTACGATGGGAGCAGCAGCCAGTAAAACCAATGGGCGTAATCTCATAGGAGTCATGTTCCTTTACGTCACGAATCACAATTGAGCGTTCGATTCTAACAACATCGAACCACCTTAATCCTAGAGATACTGAGACGGCATCCACTAGGATCGAGACTCCCAACTTGATTCAAACTAAAGGACTAATTTTACTTAGGTCTAAAGGACTAGGCTGGCAAAGACACCCTGACGAATCATAGGACAGCCCCCCAGAGGGGATGCGATCGCACCATCTCTGGGGGGCTAAAGATGAACAGTAAAGAGAGTAGCTCTTAAGCAGCAGCCAATCTCCTAGGCTTGGGGAGAAACCCGACCATAGAAAATGCCTTGAATCAGGACATTTTTAGGCTTATGGGCTCCCATGTCAGAGTCAGCGGGCTGCTCAGTTTCAAACGTACCGGCAATTTCTCCGGTTTGGCCATCTACTTTGGCCACCTGGAGCGAAATTTTGCCCTTACCCAGGTCAAACTTTTTAACATTCTCACCTTTTTCAGCCGCCGCCGGACGGGCAACTGCATTGTCATAGCCGCTGGCTAAGCCCCGACCCTTCGGATCTAGGAAGTTGGAAGTGCGATAAGAGGGCACCACATACTCACCCGTAAAGTCAGTGGAGGTATTAATCGCTTTCAAGCTAGGTTGAGTGCTAGCGACCAACTCTTTGACTGTAAACAGGAGGGGCACCAATTCACCCCCAGGCATTTTAACGGTAATAGCTTGGAAGTCAATTCCATCTTTTTCATAGAACGTTAGACCTCCCTCGGTGTTGGGCTTCAAGGGACCCTCAATTGACTCTAGTGAGGTGGTATATCGAGTCATCACCTTAGTATTGACAAACTCAGCCACCTTACGGGGATTAGAAGACTCCTCTTCCACGAGAAATGTGAGTGGTTGCAAACACAAATCTGTCAGCTTGTAGGCTTCCCCCGATTCAATTGCATAGGATCCTCGAGCTGTTTCACCCAGGTTGGGGCAGTTATTGGCCAACCCAGTCCCTAGAATTTCGTCGTAGGTCATTCCGGGCTGACTTGCGGCTAGCGCACTATCATGGATAGAGAATACCCCCAGACATATAGCTAAAAACGCAACGATTAAAGCACGAAATTTCATTGCTCACCCTCTATATCCAAAGTTATTTCAACTCACTCCTGTGTTGATGCCTTACCCTTGAGCGCTGGATGGCCACCCAAATAAGGAAGACTTGTCGGTTAGGAGTTCGCTGTTGCCCCATCGAATGCCCCATTGGACTGAAAAGTTTCCGCCCTTGGTTGAAACGCTGACTGATACCATCGCTTCGACACGCTGGCTGATAGGCAACATTACTTGATAACGTTATGATTTCTCCCATAGAGCATTGTACACGGGGTTGTCGCCTTTACTGATAACAGGCTTGAAAAGCAAACAGCCCCTAGGGGTTATCGCCATCCTCAATCCGTTGTGAATAAAGACACCTCCTATAACCCTCTAGCTGTCACCGTTCTCTTTGACCCAGGGGCTACGGTGTACACACATCTCTAGTTCTCCGTGTTCCACGCTGCATTAGCCCCCCCAACCCCCCAAAATTGGGGGGAGAAATCCGAAGGTTAGAACTAGTTCCCCCCAGAATTACGCCCTTCGGGCACGCTGCGCGAGGGGGGGCTAGGGGGGCGAGTGCAAAGATTTTGAATTTTTCAAGACTTATGTATACACGGTAGGATCAAGGGGAGACTACAGCGGGTAGGGTGAGGTCTGTAAGCTTAGCAAATCACTTAGGATCGCTATATCCAGGCAAAAGCACAACTCTAGCTTGCTCAAGACCGAGGCGCAATGAATCCAGTTCGATTTTTGATTTTAGGGCTCATTCACCTTTACCGTCAGCTCATTTCACCCCTGCTGCCTCCCACCTGCCGTTACCAGCCCACTTGCTCGGCTTACGCCCTAGAAGCCATTGAGCAATTCGGGGTTATTCGAGGATCCAGATTGGCTCTATGGCGGATTCTGCGCTGTCATCCTTTTGCCCCTGGAGGCTATGATCCTGTTCCTGGGGTTAAACCACCTACTTCCACCTCTGCCAGTGTTGACGAACTTGTGAATCCACCCTCTCGACCAGACTGACCCCGACTCAATTCCTTGGTCAACGTGAGTTCGACGACTTATCCGCCCTCACCCCAACCCCTCTCCCAATCCTGGGAGAGGGGCTAAAACCTTGAATTTGTGCTCTGTTCCCCCTCTCCCAATGTTGGGAGAGGGGGCTAGGGGGTGAGGGCAGACGAGAGCTGTCGAACTCACGTTTGGTCAAGCTGTCAGTAAGCTCTCGGGAAGTTCTGCTAGTGTGTACCCTAGTAGCCCATACCGACGAGCGCGCCACCGCTGAGGCGATGTTTTGAGCAGGGGACTACCCAATCCAGTTAGTCTTCACATAATGGGTAGCTTCTTATACTTACTAATTTTGCAACTGCTGTGTATACAGTAATAGGCTTGACAGCTCCAGGGAAAACCGGTAACGTCTTGGGGTGTGATCGGATGCACACTCTCGAATAATAGTGAAATAAACTATTAATTTGTTAGCATTTAAAATCTATGATAATCTGCTTGAGTTCTTGCGATACAAAGATCGGTTGTGAAATTCTTGCAAAAAAAACACAATTAGATTAACAACTGCTACAACTAGAATTATTTAGTGCTTTTCACATATTATATAGAGCCGATTAAACGCCATGCGACTGCTTATTTATGGCCTTAACTATGCTCCTGAAATCGTTGGCATCGGCAAATATAACACCGAAATGGCCGAGTGGTTTGTTAGTTGTGGACATCAGGTAAGCGTTGTTTGTGCTCCTCCTTACTACCCTAAGTGGTCTGTTCGCAAGCCTTTCAAGGCATGGCAGTATCACACCTCCACATTAAACCAAGTCGCTGTTAACCGCTGCCCCCTATGGGTTCCACAACATCCATCAGGGTTAAAGCGACTGCTCCATCTACTTTCTTTTGCACTATGCAGTTTGCCAATGATGTTGTGGCAAGTCTGGAAATTCCGTCCGGATCTGATTTTTGTAATAGAGCCACCTATTTTTTGCTTGCCCATTGCGATTCTGATGGCCAGATTGCGATCAATTAAGCTCTGGCTGCACATTCAAGACTTTGAGATTGATGCGGGTTTTTCCTTGGGGCTGGTGCCAAAGGTTTCATGGGTTCGCATTGGGATTCAGGCGCTTGAGTCTAGACTGATGCGCTGTGCTGATGGCATTTCAACCATCAGCGCAGCCATGTTGGCACATCTACAAAATAAACAAGTTGCACCCACTCCATGTCTCTTTTTTCCTAACTGGGTTAGCCATCAACAGATTTTTCCGATCTCTCAGCCTAGTTCTCTTCGACAGAATTGGGGGATTCCAAGCTCTCAAGTGGTTTGCTTGTATGCGGGTAGCCTTGGTCAGAAGCACAATCTTGAGATCTTAGCCGACGCTGCTGAACAACTTCGCCATCGATCGGATATTTTGATCATTATTGTGGGGCAAGGGGCAATGGCTGACACATTGGCTGCCCGCGCAAAGCACTTGCCTAACCTACAATGCTATGACTTAGTGCCGCCTGAAAAATTTAATGACCTGCTCAATTTGGCTGATCTTCACCTGCTGCCCCAGTCTTCTGGAGCCTCTGACTTGGTGATGCCCTCAAAATTACAAGCGATGTTTGCCTCTGGCCGACCGGTCATTGCAACCACCTTTGCAGACACCCATTTGGGACAAACTGTTCAGGGTCACGGCCTACTTGTGCCTCCTCATGATCCGAAAGCCCTGGCAGTTGGCATTTGCACCCTTGCCGACAACCCTTGGCAACGTATGACCCTAGGCGCTGCTGCACGTCAGTATGCGATTACTCATTGGGATCGAGAGCATATTTTACTGAGCATGGAACAAGAGTTCCTTCGGATTACAACCCCTCTTGGCCCCGTCAGCGACAGTATTCCCGCTCCGCAATTGACATTGGAAGCTCCATCTAAGAAGAGTCAAGATGCATTTTCTGAGCCTTAAGTCTTGTCCGCAGAAGGACTGAGCAAAGCCAGGGTTGCATTGACAACCATCTGAGCGGACTGTTGCAAAAAGACAGGATCTAGGGTTTCAGGACGATCGGTGGGCTGGTGGTAGTGAGGATTCCGCAAAAAGGCGGTGTCGGTCACCATTACGGCTCCTACGTCTTTATACCAAAAGGGAACATGGTCACTGCGCAAGACCACTGGGGTCAGCACACCTTTGAGGGGAATGGATAGGGCTAATAGGGAAGGGTGTTCAGGGGATTGCTCGTTCTCAAAAGCTTGGAGCAGTTCCGGGGTCTCGGCATCGCCAACCACGGCCAGAAAGTCTCCGACGTTGCTGGGGGGACGCACTTGAAGCAGTCCTTCGGGCTGACGCTGACAGCCAGGAGTTTGGCAAGTGTACCCAACCATCTCTAAGACGATGGCTCCGTGCAAGTCGGTGAGATTGCTGGCTTCATCTGCGTAGGCGTAGCTGCCGATCAAACCCATCTCTTCTTCGTCGAAGAGGGCAATTTGAAGGGTGCGGGGCGTTGCTATGTCTTTAAGGAGCCGGGCAACTTCTAGGACAACGGCAACGCCGCTGCCGTTGTCATCGGCACCTGGGGTGTTGGGAACGGTATCGTAGTGCGCTGCAACCAAAATGTTGCCAGCCCTAGGGTCAGTGCCCAAACGAGATGCTTTGATATTGACGCCTGATGCATAAGGTTGCGCTGTGGGATTCCAACCCCAGGTTGTTAGGCTTTGGATGAGGTAGTCTCGGGCTCGCTGACGATCTTTGGGGGCAAACCGTTCGTAGGCCAGATCTTGAACAGACTGCATGAGTCGCTCAGCGCTGACTTGAGGTGGTGTTGGCTGAGTCATGGTGGGAAGGTTTGAGGGAACATCGGTGCCTAGGGGCTCTTGGGGTGAGGGGGCGCAAAGATGGAGGAGGAGCAGAATCAGGCCAAGACTTGATAGCGTCATCAGTGCCCATCGGGTCGCCAGCGTCTTGATGCCTAAACTTCTAAGCCAGGTCTTCCCTTTCATGATGGAGTACCCCGGAACGAGACAGCAACTTTCTCTAGTTTGGCAAATGGTATTGGGACTCTGGGGAGAATCTGGGGGTAGATCGGCTGAACTCTGGGCAGTTGAGTCTCAGTCAGTATACTAGGGGGATATTCTGCACGGTTTAATATGGCAACACCTGAAATTCAATGGTATCCCGGCCATATTGCCAAAGCGGAGAAGGCTCTGCTGGAGCAGCTCAAGCGGGTGGATGTGGTTTTGGAGGTGCGGGATGCGCGCATTCCCCAGGCAAGCTGCCATCCTGAGATATCTAACTGGGTGGGAAGTAAGGCTCGGGTGTTGGTTATCAACCGGGTTGACCAAGTAACACCACAGGCTGTAGCAGCTTGGCGGCTGTGGCTTCAAGCTAGGGGTAAAGATCCTATTTTTACAGATGCGCAGCATGGCAAGGGGGTGGCGGAGGTGATGAGGGCGGCACAACAGGTGGGGATACAAATCAATCAGCGGCGGCGCGATCGCGGCATGCGTCCTCGTCCCGTTCGAGCCGTGGTCATTGGGTTTCCGAATGTGGGCAAATCTGCACTGATCAATCGACTTTTAAAGCGACGGATCGTGGACAGTGCGCGCCGACCTGGGGTAACTCGATCCTTGCGCTGGGTGAGAATTTCTGACCAACTCGACTTACTGGATGCCCCTGGCGTACTGCCAGCCAAGCTACTCGATCAAGCAGCAGCCTACAGACTGGCCATCTGCGATGACATTGGGGAAGCTAGCTATGATACCCAATTGGCTGCTGCCGCCTTAGTAGAGACACTTCAGAAGTTGCCTGACTATAATGCTCAGGTGGCGGGGTTTGGGCCGCCCAACCCCTTAAACGCTCGGTATCATCTGGATGCCAAGGACTGCTCTGGAGAGACTTATGTGGCGACCTTAGCCACAGCCCGCTATCAAAGGGATCGTGAACGAGCTGCCCGTCAACTATTGAGTGACTTTCGCAAAGGGCTTTTGGGCTCCATAGCCCTGGAAATGCCCTCTGAGTGATCTCGCCCCCTGGCAATCCTAAAAGCAGCAAAGATTTCCGTAGATTTACGTATGCCCTCTAGGGAAGATATGGGTAGTCTGGAAATAGGACTAGAATATGTTGCGAAAATAGTGCCTTATTAGAAGACTGTTGAGTAGTTCTATTGGGTTGCGCTCTCGATTTTCAGTATACAGACCTAACCTTTCTCAGAATCCTAATGCAGACCGTTCCCAAGACATTGTCTTACGACCTCCGAATTGATGGATTCGAGCTGTGGTTTCAGCCCGTTTATGATGTGACCCATGGTACGGTCTCGCACAACGAAGTGTTGCTGCGCTGGCAAGATGAGTTAGGGCAGGTGCATCTGCCAGCAGAATTCATGCCCCTGGTTTCCAAGGCGGCGCTTAACCCCTGGCTCGATCGGCTGGTGATTCAGAAATCGGTGCAAAAGCTCCGGGAAAACCCTCGGGCAACTCTCTCTGTTAACCTCTCCAATGAAATTTTTCAGGATTTTGACATTCTGGATTACATTTTTGAGTTAACCCAGACCTATCGGATTCAGCCCCACCAGCTCAATTTTGAGCTTTCTGAGCAGTCCATTGCCAGACATTATCATGATGCCACTCGGTTTATTCAGGTGCTCAAGGAGCTTGGCTTCGCTGTCGTTTTAGACAATTACGCCAACCAGTACTTAACCTTTTTGCAGTGGGAAAGGCTAGCCCTCGACTCTGTGAAGCTGGATGGCCGTCTGATTCGCAGTGTTCCCCATGATTCCCAGCAGTCTTTGTTGGCCAAATCAATTATTCAAGCCAGTGAGGCTATGGGCCAAGCGTCGGTCGCTAAATCAATTGATTCTCTAATGCCGTCTCGATGGATGGGGCGACTAGCCTTTGATTCGGCTCAAGGCTATCACCTGAAGCGACCCAGCCGCAGTATTTGCTTAACCAGCAAAATTGATCTCCTGGGGGTACCCATTGACAATCTCACCCAGGAAGAACTACTTCAGGAGCTCAAAACTGGCATTGTCTTCACGCCCAATGTGGATCATCTGATGAATATCCGCAAGCGGCAGCGATTTTTTCAGGCTTATAATGCCGCAGACTATAAGATTTGTGATAGTCAGATCTTAGTTTTTGCCTCACGATTTTTGGGAACCCCGGTTAAGGAGCGCATCTCAGGCTCAGATCTGTTGCCAGCTTTTTACATGTTTCATAAAGACAACCCCGAGATTACGATGTTTCTGTTGGGGGGTGGTTCCGGGGTGGCGGCACAGGCAAGAGCCAATATCAATATGAAGGCTGGACGGGAAATTGTCATAGATGCCTACTCTCCATCATTTGGATTTGAGACCTCTGAGCTAGAGTGTCTACAGATTGTCAAGCGTATCAACCAGTCTAAGGCCACTGTTCTGGCTGTAGGGGTGGGGGCACCGAAACAAGAAGAGTGGATTTATAAGTACAAAGATCAGTTGACTTCTGTGCAAATTATTTTTGCGGTTGGTGCTACTTTAGATTTTGAGGCGGGGGTCGTGAGTCGGGCACCTAGAATTGTCAGCAATCTAGGCATTGAATGGTTCTATCGTCTGATGTCGGAACCCCGACGGCTCTGGAAGCGCTATCTTGTCAATGATTTGCCCTTTCTGTGGCTGTTGTTCCAACAAAAGATCAAAAATATCTAATGCCGCTAAAGCCCACTGAAGTCCTCTATTGCCTGACGCAAAAGCAAGCTGAGTTTCAAGACTTTAATCAAACTTCCTATGAGCTGTGGCAGCGCTATCGGCAGGCGCTGGGTGCAGTGTCTCGACAAACTGCGATGGCGCTGTTTCAACAGCTCAAGCCTTACCGTAGCCCTGGGGCTCATCCTCTAGAGCCATGGAGCGACAGCGACCACTGGGTGATTCCTGCCCATTTGACCTGGCCCAGTCGAGAGCACAGCCTGCAATGGGTGCGCGATCGCTTGACGGGCATCACCACCTTTGCGGTGGATGGCTCTCAGATCTTTCCCAGCAAAGAGGTGTCAATTCCAGTGGCACTGGTGCAGGTGGGCTGGTTTGAAAACCCCCACTTGCCCACAGGCACCTACGAAAAAGATGTGCGTCTGGAGGTGCTTTCCCCCAGCGAGTTGCAACAGTGCAGTGCCCAGCGCCCCCTAGACCGCCAGGTGAACATGCACCGATTTCGCATGGAAATTGAGCGCCTGATTGAGTTTATGGCAATCCATCCTCAATGTTCAGATTGTCTGGTTTTTCTGGACGGGTCGCTAGTGGCCACGTTTGCGGAGGTGTTTGACGCCGACTGCCGTGCCTTTTATGCCCATTGGCTGGTGGAGTTGCTGCGGGCTAGTGAGCGCTATCGGGTGCCACTGGTGGCTTATATTGATAGCTCTCATGCCTGTGACTTGGTGCAGGTGTTGCAGCATGTCCAGGATCTGCCGGAAGCGCTCAGCCTCCAGGATGCGGCTCTGGTGGGGGCAGAGATGGCCTGGGGCGATCGCACCCCTTTGTTTTGGTGCGATCGCGCCGGTGAGAGATGTTCCCAGGGCATTTTGCAAGACTACCAAGAGCAGGCTCAGTGTGTGGCTTTCACCTATCTGAAGACCTGCGATCGCCCCCCCGCTCGCCTGGAAATGCCCCGCTGGATTTACGATGCGGGCTTGCTCGAATTTGTGCTCAACTGCGTGCGGGCTGAAGTGATTATTGGCGGCGGCTACCCCTATGTGATTGAAACCGCCGACCAAGTGGCCGTGCTCCAAACCCAGGATCGGCAGCTTTTTTATCGTTTACTGCAACAGTGGGCCGAGGATGCCGACCTCAACTTACGATTTTCCCGCAAAATGGCCAGCAAGGTGTTTAGGCGCTGATCAAACTGGGAAAAATGAGGAAGCGTGATCTTGATTACATTCGGGTTCTAATCAGTTATCATCGAATCTTGTGTATATTTTTGTGCCGAGTCTGGCCAATAAGGGGATAGTGAAATGCTCAATGTACTATCTGGCCAATTGGGGGATAGGTTCCTCGCACCCGTAGGAACCCACTGTATTCTCGAACTGTATGACTGCCCTGCCGCTCAACTCAATGATGCAGACTTGATCAAACACAGTTTGAGAGAAGCAGCCAAGAAGGCGAATGCGACGTTGCTCAATGAGGTCATGCACCAATTTGAGCCTCAAGGCATCACAGCGCTAGCGCTCCTGTCGGAATCGCATATTTCGATTCACACCTGGCCAGAAAATGGCTACGCGGCAGTTGATGTCTTTACCTGTGGACAGCATACGGATCCAGAGATGGCGTGCCTGTACCTGGTGCGGGCCATGCAAGCCGGAACCTACGCCGTGCGCAAACTGCCAAGACAGTCTGAGACCCCCCTGACTAGTTCTTTTACCATCGCCGCTCATGCTCTAGAGGCCAGTTCGCCGAGTCCCCGCGAGATGGTTGCTTCTGGAATCGAGTAACAGAGCGCGCCACCCTCGATCTTCAGGATGCTGCATGGCATTAAGCATAGCGCAGCTTGCTGAGGATCACTGTGGTCAGGCTGTGCTCAATGACCAGGACATGAGAAACTCTGGCCTCTCTGCTGCGGGCAAGAGGCTCACTGACGAGAAGCGTCGCGCCGCGATCACTAGATTGCTGCTCCACCCTGCTGGTTAGTACAGATCCATCATGTGTGCAGGGTTGGCTCTGGGTTGACTAGAGCCAACTCAAAAAAATTGATGTCTTGACGAAGGAGATCCCATGGCAGGTGCAACGGTTGGAGCCGACCTATGGCTTAATGAGACAATTACCCCCTGGGATATTTATGCCCACGGAGCCTTGGGTGTCTTGGCCTATCGCAAAACCCAATATCAAGAGATGTATATTGTCCAGTCTGGTTCCTATGGCAAGGCACTGATGCTAGACGGCAAATGGCAGTCTGCGACGGCAGATGAGTTTCTCTACCACGAAGGGCTGGTGCATCCGGCGCTGGTGCTCCATGGACAGCCGCGCCAAGTGTTGATTTTAGGTGGGGCTGAGGGAGCCACCATTCGCGAAGTCTTGCGCTGGAAAAGTATTGAGCGGGTGGTGATGGTCGATATTGATGGCGAAGTGGTGCAAGCCTGCCGCGATCTGCTGCCGGAAATGCACCAAAATGCCTTTGACGACCCCCGCGTGGAGCTGGTCATTGCAGATGCCCAGACCTTTATGGCCAATACTGCTGAAAAATGGGATGCGGTGATTGCCGATCTCAGCGATCCCATTGAGGACGGGCCAGCTTTTCCGCTGTTTACCCAGGAGTTTTACACCCAGGTGCGATCGGTGTTGACGCCCGAGGGGTTTCTCGTGGTGCAGTCTGGCAATTTAACGCTGCCAGAACTCCACATTCATGCTCGGTTCTTCAAAACGGTGCAGAGTGTGTTCCCCTATGCCAATACCTGCACCTGTCATGCCATGAGCTATGGGGTGCCGCTCTCGTTTATCCTGGCGCGGCAGACTCCTTTCAATACGGTTCCTGAGCCAGCCGAGACCGATCGCCTGCTGGCTGAGCAAACCACGGGCGGCTTTCGGCTTATGGATGGCACGACGGTGCTGGGGATGATGCAAACGCCTCGATATGTGCGCGATCGCATCGCCCAAGAAACCCAAATCTACACCCTCAAATCACCCCCCAAACCCTTTGGCAAGGGCACCATCCAGTAAATGGCTTTGATGAGTGCTTACCTCAACCTGCAACTCCGCCTTGCCAGCCTGCACTCCTTCGGCTTCTGGATTACCCCCTAGCGCCCTTAACCTGCCAACCGTTCACCTCGTTTCGGCAGTGCCCCCTGCGTGGGGGTTTCACCCTCACACCCCGTATCTCACTCAGGTGAGAACCGCTATAGGTCAATACGATGGGGCACAAAATGACTACTGTTGAGAGTAATTAAACTCTCATCTTCTCGAATACTAATCCCGGCAGCCTCATCCCCGATTACCCATGAACCAATGACAGGATAGCGTCCGTAAAAGTTGGGTAAAGGAGCAAACTGTTGGTAAATCCAATTAGAGCAATCATCATAACTTCCCTCAGTTTTCAAACCTAAATGTTCAATGGTTATATTTTCTCCTTCCCTGGAAAAACAGGGTTTACGAACAATCTTTCCTTGAATTTGTTTAGGATTAAAAAAAGAAGGCAATAGATTAGGATGTTCAGGAAAAAGCTCCCACAATATAGGTAAAATACCTTTACTAGATAATAATACTTTCCAGGACGGCTCAATAACTTGCCAAGGCTCACTCAACAGATATGGAGCAAATTCTTCTTCAAACATCCACTCCCAAGGATAAAGTTTAAATAACTGCTTGATGGGTTTGTTTTGCAAATCGACAAAGTTAACTCCATCCCAACCAATATCATCGACATAAATGAATTTACAGTCTAACCCTGCCTGTAGGGCTAAATCATGAATATATTCTGTAGTGCATAAATCTTCATGGCTTTCTCGAGCGCAAGCACAGTAAAGAGTTTTGCAGGGAAGGGTCTGTAGTTGTTCAATTAAGGCTTCATGAATACGATTGAACTGATCATCTTCTGGAAATCGATCTTCTAAAAAAACCCATTGTACAACGGCGGCTTCTAAAAGACTGGTGGGGGTATCAGCATTATACTCAAGAAGTTTTGGAGGGGATTTGTCATCATAGCTAAAGTCAAATCTTCCGTAAATACCTTGCTCTTTTTTTTGCCAACTGCGGCGACATAATTGAGCAAATGGTTCATTGATACCTAGCTCATAAAAGCGATTATGTGTAATCACAAAATCAACCGCTTCTAAACACATTTGATGAAGTTCTAATGTCATTCTTTCAAAAACTTCAATCTCCGCTTCACTAAAAACATAACAAGCCCCATCTTGCCAATATGCTCCAAGCTCATCAGTATGAAAGGTAAACCCCAATTCTTCACACCATTTTTGCCAGTTTTTCCTAACTGGTAAAAATTCTTTTTTCATAAACTAACTCCCTGAACTACGTACAGATGCTCCCTTGCCAAAACCTCCTCTAGGAACAGGAGTTTTTACGTTGACATTCCCAATACTCCGAGAATTACCACTCAAAGTACGTTTAACTCCTGCACCTGCCGGAGCATATCTGTCATTGCCATCTCTGACATACATTGTGCCCTCATGAATCCGATAACGAGGACTTTGATAGTAATCGTTACTAGTGCGCGAATCCTTTTTATAAGGCTTGCAAAGAGACGGATCTTGCCAATCTTCAATACAATCTTGTTGGCTACGATATATTCTTGTTTGATCATTTTCATACTGAGTACAAGCAGTGATGGAAATAGTAGCTAAAAAAATTAGGGAAACTTTAGCACTTTTACGCCATAGTTTTCTCTTTTCTTCTTGAAAATTATTTATATGATTTTCAAGTATTTCTGATGAATTCGAAAACTCTTTTTTGTTGTTCATAATCTATAATTCCACATAAATTCATCTTATGCCCATTGAGCTATTAATTTTCATTTAGATCGAATTTTAAGTCGATCCTTGATATCCTGTAAATTTGGTTCGTCATATATACCAAATTGCATATCTTTCTCCATATCCTGTTTGAGAAAGATAGAAGTTGAATCGAAGATTTTAGGACTGAATATAAGGTTTTCTGAAAATTTATATTCACAATTTTTAGGTATCTTTTGATCCTTGACATCAACACAACTTCTAAGCTTTTTGGTAATATCCTGCTCAGCACTAAGCTCAGACTGAGTGGACTGAACCTCTAGCTCTGCTCCTAGCGCTAACCACCCCCAGCTTGGAAATATGGCAATAGCGGTTAGCGCAAAGGCATAGATTGTGTTTTGATACTGATCTTTTACAAGGACAAACATAAAACTCACCTTTGAAATCGGGTACCTTACCTCATGTGTATGAGTCAGAGTCTCTTGTGACTCAAGGAACTACATTTCGACTTCGCCACCAAAGGCAGGAGTTCTGAAATAGCTATTCCATATTGCTTTAAGCCAAGAGATTGTGGGATGGCAAACATTCTTTGCTCACATGAATAACTCACTTTTACATGGTTATGTGAGATTGTCAAGGGATCAGAGAGAACAAAATAGGCGCTAGGCATGGAATTGCTTCTAAGATTACAACTCAGGCCAATGCTCTACTGCCCTTCATCGCTTCAGGCCGACCATCTGGAGCATTGTCGCCAGATCTAGGTGAGTGCTCAGGCTCACTAGAATGAGTTAAGCTAAGTTAGACATGATAGGAATTTGTCATTGTGACTCCCCAAACTCTTATTCCTCAATCTTTTTTGGATGCGATCGCACTCGAGTATGGCTTGACATCTGCCGAGTTAGCAGCCTTATCTTTGGCGGTTGTTGCTGGCCAGCCGACGAAAGGCATCGCGTCACAGCTCGGCATTAGTGAAGATGCAGTGCGTAAGCGCTTGAGTGAGGTGTATCAAAAATTTCAAATCAAGGGCAAAGGCCCGGTCAAGTTGGCCAAACTGCAACAAATTTTAGTTCAAAAGTATCAACTGCAAGGAGCCTCAGCGACGACCACTGATCTAGAGACGGCTGTAACTGAGTCTTTGCCATCTCAGTTCGTCTATTGGGGAGAGGCTCCCGATGTGCCGTTTTTTTATGGCCGTCAGCAGGAAATGGCAGCCTTAGAGAAATGGGTGATTCAAGATCAGTGTCGGTTAGTCACCCTTCTCGGCATGAAGGGGATTGGCAAAACAACTCTGGCAGTTAAGTTAGCGCGCACATTTCAAGCCCAATTTGATGGCGTTGTTTGGTGTTCTTTACGCCATGCCCCCACCTTAGATAGCTTGCTCACAAGTACCCTGCGCTTGCCAGTGAGTTCTGAAGTTCACGCACTTCGCAGTACACAAGAAAAAATCTCGGCTCTGTTACAAATACTGCACCAGTATCGCTACTTAATTGTGCTTGATAATGGTGAAACCATTTTACGCAGCGGTGATTTTGTCGGACACTATCGAGATGGGTACCGCGACTATGGCGAGCTTCTCCAACGCATCGGTGAGGAACCCCACCAAAGCTGCCTTATTTTTACCAGTCTTGAGCAGCCCCGAGAAATTACTTTTTTAGAAGGTAAAGATATGCCGGTTCGTTCATTGCGATTGTCTGGATTGGATTTACAGGCTGCCCAAGAAATTTTACGTTCTAAGCACTTAAATGAAGCTGACCACAAACAATGGGAGATCTTGATTAAGCTCTACGGTGGCAATCCTCTCGCACTGAAGATTATTGGTGCTACAATCCAAGAGCTTTTTGACGGCAGTGTTCGAGAATTTTTACGTCAACGGACAACCCTTATCGTTCAAGATATTCGAGAGCTACTCGATGATCAGTTTAATCGTCTGTCTGAGCTAGAAAAAGAGATCATGATTTGGCTTGCGATCGCACAGCATCCTCTCTCTTTTTCACAAATCGATAAACTCATTTTACTCCCTATCGATTCTTCAGAACTAATGCAAGCTCTGGGTTCCTTAGGGCGGCGATCATTAGTTGAAAAGAATAAACATACTCCCAACAAGTTTGAACTTCAACCTGTTGTCATGGATTATATGAATAGCTACATAGTCGAAAAAATCTATCATGAGATATGTGCTTCAACAAAAGAAAAATCTATTAAAAACATCAAAATCATTAGAAATCATATTCTGATAAATTCTCAAGAAAAAGAAGAAGTGAAAAGGATTCAAGAAAGGTTATTTTTGATTCCTCTCAGAGATCGTCTAAGAATTTACATAAGAGATGAAAAAGCTTTAAATGAACACCTCAATCAAATTATAGATTGGCTAGAAAATAAATCATCTCTAGAAGTAGGTTATGCTAGTGAAAATATTTACAGCCTCTTAGCAAGCCTCCAAGCTTGTGTGTCGAATGAATAGTCCTTAACCGATATGCCTTACTGTATAAACCCTGATTGCAATCATCGTCAAAATCCAGATCATGGCGATTACTGCTTAGCTTGCGGGACACCCTTATTGGTAAAAAATCGATATTCTCTGATTGAGCCCCTGCGAGATCTTGGCAAGTCGCCCCATATAGAGGTTTTTGTGGTCAACGATCACCAGGATGACATGCTCAAGGTGATGAAGGTGCTTAAAGTACAGCATTCCAAGTCTGTTGAGCTCATGGGTCGAGAGGCTCAAACCTTGATTCAACTTCGAGATTCCAGAGTGCCTCGTGTCGAGACAGACGGATATTTTACGATTCAGCTCCAGGACTATACGCCCCCCCTTCGTTGCTTGGTCATGGAAAAAATTAAGGGACAAGATCTAGAGCGATGGGTCAGCCAAGATGGCTGCGTTCCTTTTCAGATTGCTCTAGACTGGCTGAGGCAACTCGCAAAGATTTTAGAACAGCTCCATCAACATCAACTCATTCATCGAGATATCAAACCCTCAAATATTATTCTGAAACCGAGTGGTCAGCTCGTCCTGATTGATTTTGGGGCAGTCAGACAGGTGACTGAAACCGTCATTGGCGAGCAAGCCGTCACCTCAGTGGTGACAGTTGGCTATGCGGCACCCGAGCAATATCACGGACGAGTTTATCCCCAGTCTGATTTTTTTGCCTTGGGTCGCACATTTGTGCACTTACTGACGGGTCGATACCCTGCCGATATCGACGAACAGTCAGGGCAATCTTGGCGAGACAACTTACCGCAGACCCTCACGCAAAAATCAGTTCATCCTTTAACCCTTCGTCAAGTGCATCGCTTGCTTGATTGTGTGGATTGGCTGATGGAACCGAGGGTTGAAGATCGTCCACCTGAGGCTAGGGCTATTTTGGCAGAGCTCAATCACATTAAAGCGGTGGAGCCGTCAGCATTGCCTTTACCAAAGCTGATCGTTGCTGGAGTGGGATTGGTCGCTTTCGGGATTGGAATTGGGATGGCGATACCCTGGCAACAGTTGCCCGGGTCAGAGGGGACACGCACAGTTACATCTCAATCCTGCCAGGGGTGGCCACCCAATGTTACTGAGATGACCTTTGACCCAGACGGTCAATATTTGGCTTGGGGAAGCTCTGATGGCAGCCTGTGGTTCGTAGAACTCGATGCGGTTTTTGAGCTAGACAGACTGGATTCTCTAAACTGTCAGCGCTATCCATCTCATGAAGATGGTGTTGCTGCCTTACGGTTTAGCCCTGATGGGCAACGCCTGGCCTCAGCCAGTCTAGATGGCACGATCAATCCCTATCTCATGAACAGCGATCATGACTCCTCTCGATTGCCTTTGCTATCAAGAACGGAGGGACTTCTACGTGCCTTGAATCCCCTTCGACCCAATTGGCTTGTGATTACCATTGAGTTTTCCCCAGATAGTCAATACTTAGCAACCGGCACCAATGAAGGTAGAACAACGATTTGGAACTTAAATACATCGACCCAGAGTGATGACCTCAAGCCAGCCTATCGGGGCTACGTCACCTCTCTCAGTTTTAATCGCACTGGCAGTCACTTGGTGACAACCAGCCTCAAAAATCGGGCTTTAATTCGACTCTGGCAATCTCAAGAAACGATTGAGCTGCCCCAAGATAATGTTAGCAGTGCCACATTTAGTCCTCAAGAAGAGACCAATCTGGCCACCCTCAGTGCAGACTCGACGGTTCAGGTGTGGGACGTGAATCGCCCCGAGGCTGCGATCGCCCAGTTTCAGCCGCGCGATCGCGCCCTATCTATCCAATTCAGTCCCGACGGCCAGACCCTGGCGATTCTCCGGTCTACCCAAGTCCAGCTTTGGAAGTGGCGACAAGATCCAGGTGGTCAAGCCGCACAGCAGTTACCCTCTGAGCAAGATGTGGCTGCCCTTGCATTTAGCCCCCAGGGCGGCAAGTATATTGCCACGGTGAGTACCAACAACTGGCTTGAGGTTTGGCAAACAGAGGACTTAAGCAAGGTTGGCAGTAGGGCAATGAGCGTGCCACTCACCCATGTAACCTTTCATCCGCAAGTGGCCGCCGACGGAACCGTCACCTTGGCGGTCGCCAACATGAGTGGCAAGGTCAAGCTGTGTCAACTTTCTCCCCATGGGAATCTTGCCTGCGCCAAAATTCTGCGAGACTCTTGAGCCCTGAGGCATGCACGCTTCTTTGCGAACGTCAGCCAATCTTACTCTCTACTCTACCGACACATCGATTGTCCTGTGGTGAGCAGTTGAAAGGTTGCCTCCGCAGCTCGCGTCATCTGCTCCCGAATGGTTGCCGTCACCTCCGCCTCCTCTAACACTGAATGGAGACTCAGCAGCTCGTGAAGATGCTGCTGCAAAATACAAGATGCTTCCGCATAGGCCGGTAATCGAGGCCGATCCACCCAATGTTTATCCAGAATGTTGAGCAGTTCTGGATAGTGAGGATACCGGGTAACAATGGCCGGATCAAAAAATAACGTGCGTCGAGTGGGCACCGAGCCATAGGCCAAGGTAAATTGCCGCTGTGCCGCTGCGCTAGTAAAAAATTCGATCGCTTTTGTTGCTGCGGCTGGGTGGGGTGTGTTATGAGCAACCGCCAAGCCCCAACCCCCTCGGGTGGCGCTGCGTTGTCCCTCTGCTGTGGCTACCATCGAGATGATGCCGACCTGGCCACTGACCGCTTCGGTAGGCTGGTTAATTTCAGCCCAAGCACTGGGCCAATTGCGCATAAAGGCAGCATCCCCACCGCCAAACTGACGTCGGGTTAGATCTTCTTGGTACGTTAGCAAGCGAGAAGGCGAAATATTTTGCCGTAGGGTCTGAAGTAAAAACTCGACGGCGCGAGTGGCTGCTTCTTGTTCGAGACCAATGGCGCTGCGGCCATGGGTTGTGATTTCCTCGGGGCTAATCCAGAAGCCTCCGTAACCGTTCAACACTTCCACAAACATCGCAGAGAGTGCTTCAGTGCGGCTCCCCTGCCAGAGATATCCCCAACCCACCTTGCCTTGAGATTGCAAGATCTGGGCTAACTCAAGTAGCTCATCAAAGGTAGTGGGTGGGGATCGATCAAGCTGGTTGAGCAAATCCTGTCGATAGTACAGAACCCCAGCATCAGTTCGAAATGGAATCCGGTAAAGTTTGTCTTGATAGGTGCCTGTCTGGACTTCGCCAACCAAAAAGTTGCGTTTTAAGTCTTCAGTAGAAAAGTCTCTAGATAAATCTCGCAGCCACCCCTTTTCCACAAATTCTGGTAACCAAATCACATCCAGATAAACCAAGTCATGGATCGGAAGAGGATCTGTTTCGTCCGCTTCAAAGGATAAGATATATTCGCGGCGAATATTATCGCTCCCTTCTATTGCCTCTTGAGCGCGAAGGCGGCCTAGTTGAATTTTTATCTCTGGGTTTAGGGTTTCAAATTGTTGAATCAGTGGTTGCCAGACACGGGTTTCTTGTTGGGGGACAACCATGTGCAGGACAATCTGCTCAGACCGGGGCAGGCCAACCAAAGCCCATGCTAAGGTAATAACCCCGACAATTATGGCGGCGATTATGAGCCACCACAGACGATGGCGCTTACGACATCGTCGCATTAATGGTAGCCAACGACCTAGACGCCGCCCTCTGTTGCTTTGCATCGAATCTTATAGTCCTACCCAACTCCTACAATAACAGGTGCCCAATCCCATCCAGAGGGAATTACACTGCATGGGCATATCGGCCAGGCCGCATTCGTTACCTCTGACAGAATTCTAGGTTGGCGCACCTATCTTGGAGCACTCCATTGAGCCCTTTATGCCAGAGTCAATGGGTTTTGTTGAGAAGGTTATTCTTGGGCAGTAGGCTGCTGAGATCGCAGCCATGCCTCTAAATCAGTAGAGCTGGCAAAATCGAGCAACGCTTCACCTAGATCTTCCAATTGCGTCAGCGACAGGATCTGAATTCGAGATTCAGCCTCAGGTGGGATCTGCCCAAGCCGATAGCGAAGTTGGCGCAAAATCAAGCTCAACCCTTCTTCTTGTCGTCCTTCTTGTCGTCCTTCTTGTCGTCCTTCTTGTCGTCCTTCTTGTCGTCCTTCT
>NZ_WVIC01000009.1:0-85233 GCF_009939295.1 Petrachloros mirabilis ULC683 | reverse complement strand
TCCTTCTTGTCGTCCTTCTTGTCGTCCTTCTTGTCGTCCTTCTTGTCGTCCTTCTTGTCGTCCTTCTCGCAGAAATTCTTCCCGCCACTCCTGGTAAATGACTGACTGTTGCATAATCTCTCTCCGCAGCACTTGGTTGATGAGCTCTTGTTCCAATAGTAACCCCGCCAAAATTGCAGCGGATGCCGCTACATTACTTTGTGTCCTCAATTCTGGAATTGCTTCTATTCGGGTAGCCACCTGTTGCAAGGTTTGAGCCGCATCAGTGGTTTGGGTGAGAATGGCCAAGGGCAGTAACCCTGATGCTTCCAGAAAGGGCTGAGTGGGTTGTTCCCAAAGCCGAATTACCTCAAACCGGTGAGAAGTCCCTGGAATTTCAAACCTGGTCTGATAAACCAACTCAGATGTTGAGCGAGTCAAGTAAATAACCACTTGCCGCATTTGTGTCTTTGGAAACCGTCGAAACACGCGCAAACGATAGTCTACCATCCGAAAAGCCATCGTCGGGTCTGGTTCCGTTTGAAATTCGAGGTGCAGTACCGTATTTGCGGATTTCAGTAAGATCAAGGCATCCGCTCGGATGGGTTCGAGGGAAAGCTCGGCGGGACTGAGCTGAGTGAGTGTTATCGACTCACCCAATAGCCAAGCCGCGAAATCTTCGGAAAAGCTCTCTGCTAAAAATTTGCAGGTGTTATCAAACATGGAGGGATTCTAGCAGGTAAGCAGCATCCCTCCGCCCCAAGGATTCTGTTGTACTGATTAGGCTCCCACAGACTCTTTGGCGGCATAGAGCACTTCTACATTGATGGCGGTGAAGCCGCGATCGCGGGCAAATTTTTCGGTATTGCGCTTCACCTTGCCGCGCACAAATCCGGGAATTTTATTCAGCTCGGCCAGACCGTCTGCGGTCCAAGCCAAGTCAGAGTCAGCGGAGATTCCCTTGGTAATCACATCCTTGGTGTCGTGGCCGCCAAAGATTTCTAGCAGGTGATCTTCCATGCCCAGGGTGAAGGAGTTGTAGACCAAATCAGCCACTTGATTGGTACCTTCGTAGCCCAGAAAGGGCTTGTAACCAATGGGGAAGTTCTGGATGTGAATCGGTGCAGCAATCACGCCACAGGGAATATCTAAGCGCTTGCCCACGTGACGCTCCATTTGAGTGCCAAAAATAGCCGAGGGTTCAACCCGTGCGATCGCATCTCCAATCACGGTGTGATCATCAGTGATAATCACCTCATCGCAGTATTCACTCACCTGCTCTTGGAACCAATCGGCATCATACTTGCAGTAGGTGCCTGCCCACACCACATGAATGCCCATCTCCCGCGCCAAAATTTTGGTCATCGCCGCAGCGTGGGTGTTGTCCCCAAAGACTACGGCCTTTTTGCCGGTCAAGTTCTGGCAGTCAATGGAGCGCGAGAACCAAGCTGCCTGGGAGACATGGCGAGTCTGATGATCAATAAAGTCCTCATAGTTCACATCAGCCCCTTGGGCATTCAGCACCTGCTGAATCCGGCGAATGCACCGCGCCGTCTCCACCACTCCCATAGGTGCAATATCCACCGTGGCCATAGCAAAGGCGTCTTCTAGATAGCGAGCCGTCATGCCCCCAATTTCACGATAGGGCACCAGATTAAACCAGGCTTGGGGCAATCGTTTGAGGTTGTGAACCGAGGCTCCGTCGGGAATGACTTCGTTGACCTCAATGCCCAGATCTGCCATCAGTCGCTTCAGTTCGGTGCAGTCGTGATGGTTATGGAAGCCCAGGGTGGTGGTGCCGATGATATTCACCGAAGGCTTTGCCGTTTTACCCTCTGGCAGCTCGCCCTTTGCTTTGGCTTTCTCTAGGTAAAACTGCACGATTTGATCGAGGGTGCGATCCGCCGCTTGGAGTTCATTGACCCGATAGTGATTGACATCTGCCAGCAGCACATCACTTTGGGTGGTCATGGAGGCCCGCTCCACAAAATTTTCTAAATCTTCTTGCAGAATGCTGGAGGTGCAGGTGGGGGTGAGCACAATCAAGTCGGGGTGTTCTTCGCCATCTTTGCGGGTGATGTTATCCACCACCTTTTCTTGTGAGCCCCGGGCTAAAACATGGCGATCGACAATACTGGCGGTGACAGGGGTAAAATCCCGTTCTCGTTCCAGCATGGAGCGCATGACATTGAAGTAGTCGTCTCCGAGGGGGGCGTGCATAATGCCGTGAACCCGCTTAAAGGAGCTGGCAATGCGAAGGGTACCAATGTGGGCGGGGCCAGCGTACATCCAGTAAGCCAATTTCATCGGGTGATCTCCCAGTTTGTGTTCAAGAGCGACCCAGGATTCTCGTGGGTACGCTCATCTATAGTCTTCAGATCAAAGCCTATCGTCTGTCTTTGATCCCTTCGAGGGGTCTGCAACAATTCCGAGGGTTTTGCAACAATCTGTGATGTTGGCATGGCTGTGCCCCATAGGCTCTAAGCACTTTTGCTCAATCGACTCTCAACTATGGCAATACTAAACCGGCATAGTCCACAAGCTGAAGTAGCCGATGCCTTAGCGTTTCTAAGCCTAAGCGCTCTTGAGCGGAGATAAAGGTGGCTTGGGGAAAGGTTTCGCGCGCTAGGGTCAAGACTCCGCTATCGGCTTGATCAATTTTATTGAACGCAACCAAACTGGGTCCAGGCTCTAGGGGCATCTCTTTGAGAATGGCCATCACGGACTGGATGTGGCTTTGCCAAGCGGGGTGCGATAAATCTACTACTAGTAGCAGGGCATCGGCTTCGGTCACTTCTTCCAGGGTGGCGCGAAAGGCATCCACCAGGGCAGGCGGCAGTTCATGGATAAAGCCCACCGTATCCGTCAGCAGCAACGGCATGGGGGTATGGGTGTGGGGGTCAAGGACCATGAGTCGCCGGGTGGTGGGATCTAGGGTGGCAAACAGTTGATCGGCGGTGTAGACATCGGCGTTGGTGAGGGCGTTGAGCAGGGTGGATTTACCAGCGTTGGTGTAACCGACCACTGCGATCGCAGGCACCCCCTGGTGATGTCGTTGCTGCCGCATGCGGGCGCGATGAGCCTGAAGTTGAGTAACATCCTGCTGTAAGTGGGTAATCCGGCGTTGAATGGCACGGCGTTCAACTTCTAACTTGGTTTCCCCAGGCCCCCGGGTGCCAATGCCGCCCCCCAATCGGGACATGGCTTGGCCGCGTCCGGCCAGGCGTGGCAGCCGATACTCCAGTTGAGCTAGCTCCACTTGCAGCTTCCCGGCGCGGGACTGGGCGCGCTGGGCAAAAATATCTAAGATCACCTCGGTGCGATCCACAATCCGCACCCCAATTTGGGCTTCCAGGTTGCGCACCTGGGCTGGGGACAGATCCCGGTCAAACACAATCAAGGTAACGCCGAGAGTCTGCGCCCGCAGGGCAATTTCTTGCACCTTGCCCTGACCCACCACCGTTTGCGGATGGGGGCGCGATCGCCGCTGCTGGAGCGTCTCCACTACCACCCCCCCGGCACTACTGACCAGCAAGGCCAGCTCCTCTAGCCCAGTCTGAAACTGCTCCGGGGTTTGCGATTGGGTCATCACCCCCACCAACAGCACCCCCTCCTGGCCAGTGGTCATCTGCAATTGGGCCGTGGTGCGCTGAAAGTCTTTTTCTAGGGTCTCAACCAGCTCCAGCAAATTCTGTTGAGCCACAGTCTCCAAACCCAGGGGCAGCGACACTGTCCATGGAGCTTCCGCAGCGGCGGTCAAATGAGCCAAATAGACAGACTGCACATAGCCCGTGGCTCCGCCGCCACGGCGCTCAAAGCCTTCCCCAGTCAGGGTTAAGATGACAAGCGCATCCAGCCGCTGCAGCGCCATGACCGTCAGCGAGTCTTCACTGGGGGGTTCATGCTTGAGATCAGTAGCCAAACAGCGCAGGCCGCTCAGCCGTTCCGCCCCGTAGCGGGGTAGCTCCAGTGGTGAAATTTGGGTTTGGCGGGGAGAGCCCACGCCCACGCGCACGACTTGACCCCGACGATTGAGATAGACACAGACGGACTGCCCCAGATCGGTGCTAATGGCCCCTAGGCGCTGAGCCAGCTCCGGGGTGGTGATGCGATCGCCCGGGATTCTCTGGTGGTAGAGTCGCCGTAGCTGCTTGATTTGATTGGGCTTTAAGCCCTGGAGATTGCCGTAAATCGTCTCGATAGGTCTAAACTTTCCTATAGTTTTAGGGTTCTATCTATTTTAACCTCGCAGATACATACTGATCCCCAAGCCTCTTGGGCAGTATAGGCTAGAGATGGCGTGCGTCATAGGATTGCTCTATCGATATCAACAGGACACATCATCATGGAAGTTGTCACCATTTCCCCTACGTTTCAAGTCGTTATCCCCCTGAGCATTCGGCAGTCTTTGGGCATCAAACCCGGCCAAAAAATACAAGTCCTGCTCTACGAAGATCGGATTGAGCTGATTCCGATCTTGCCCCTCAAAAAAATGCGTGGCTTCCTCAAAGGTATTGACACCTCTCTCAACCGGGAAGTCAACCGCCTATGAATGTCGCTGCCCGAGGCCAAAGGCCGCGTGAACCGCTTGCAGGGCCGCAACCCCCTGATCGGCGGCGACCACGCAGCTAACTCGAATTTCAGAGGTGGCAATCATCTGAATGTTGATTTGCTCTTGGGCTAGAGCCGCAAACATATGGGCGGCCACGCCAGGACGCCCCAGCATCCCCACCCCGACAATGCTGACCTTGGCCACCTGGGCGTCGGTGGTTACCTCGCCACAGCCGAGCTGGGCTGACACCTGAAGTAAGGTGGATTGGGACAGAGCTAGGTCAGCTTCGGCCACCGTAAAGGCAATGTCCCGCGTGATCAGGCCGTTCACTTGCCGCGATCGCTGGGACTGAATAATCATATCCACGCTGATATTGCGATCGGCCAGAGCCTGGAAAATCTGGGCGGCCATACCAGGCCGATCGGGGACATGGCGAATGGCCAGCCGTGCCTGTTTTAAGTCCAGGGCTACACCTCTGACGGGCGGGGCATCCGGGGTACTAGCTAGGGCTTTGGCGATGGGGGAATTGTTGACCTCAAAGGCAGCACAGAGGGCAGCAACGGCGCGATCGCACTCTCCTGCCGGGATGGTACAACTCACATTCACCTCTGAGGTAGAAATCATCTGAATATTGATACCCAAGTCCGAGAGGGTCTTAAACATTTGGGCCGCCACCTGGGGTCGCCCAATAATCCCGGCCCCAACAATGCTGACCTTGGCCACATCTCGCGCCACCATCACCTCAGGCTGCTCCAGTGACCCGGCACTTTGAAGCAAGGGGCTGTAGGCTGCCGCCACCGCTTCGGCCCGATTCACAGTTTGCCTGGCCACGGTGAAAGCAATGTCATTGGTGTTGCCGTCATGAATAGACTGAATGATCAAATCCACATCGACCCGTTGCTTCGACAGCTCCCCAAACAGATAGGCAGCAATGCCGGGACGGTCTTCCACCCGCAGCAGCGCCACCTTGGCCTGATCTAGATCAAAGTGCACCGCATCCACTGGCCGTCCTAGCTCCAGGTCTTGCAGGGAACGGGGGGGAATGCCCGGTGCCATCACTCGCGTTCCCGGTTCATCCGTCCAACTAGAGCGCACCACCATCTGTACCCCGTAGTTACGGGCAATTTCTACCGCTCGCGGATGCAGCACCTTGGCCCCCAAACTGGCCAGCTCCAGCATCTCATCACAGGTAATTTCCGCCATCAACTGGGCATTGGGTATCAGCCGTGGATCCGTGGTCAAAATTCCTGGCACGTCGGTATAGATCTCGCAGAGGTCAGCGCGCAGGGCTGCTGCCAGTGCCACTGCCGAGGTATCCGACCCGCCTCGTCCCAGAGTGGTTACTTCTCGATCCGGGGTGTTGGAGATGCCCTGAAATCCAGCCACCACCACCACCTTGCCTTCAGACAGATGGCGATCCAAGCGATCGGTGGCAATATGCAAAATCCGGGCGCGGGTATGGGCAGCCTCCGTAACAATGCCCACCTGGGCACCGGTCAGGGAAATAGCAGGTTGCCCCAATTCTTGCAGCGCCATACTCAGCAGGGCAATGGAAATTTGCTCCCCGGTCGAGAGCAGCACATCCATTTCGCGGCGACAGGGGCGAGTAGAAATCTCATGAGCCAGTTTTACCAGGCCATCGGTGGTCTTGCCCATGGCTGAGACCACCACCACTACGGAGTACCCCGCCTGAGCCGTTTGATAGACGCGCTGGGCGACTGCCTGAATGCGCTCCACCGTCCCCACGGAAGTGCCACCATACTTTTGAACAATTCGCCCCATGGCCACTGACTCGCTGTTAATGAATGATGGAGAGTCCCGCTGAAGCAGCGGGCATCCCAGACTCAATTTTAAGAACTGATCTGCCCCCTGAGCCAAAAAGATTGATCAAACCTTGAGAATACCGCTCTCCACTATCCTCTATTCAGGTTCATGCAAATTTTAGTCGGGATCTGTTTAGTCTTAACGGTAGTTTTTCCCTGTTGCCCAGACCTAACTCCTAAGGCAAAATTGCCTGGTCGAGTTGGGTGCCGGTCAAGTTAGCCCCTTCAAGGTTGGCACCCTGAAGGTTGGCACCCCTGAGGTTAGCACCTTCCAGATTAGCGCCGCTGAAGTTGGCTCCCCGCAGACTGGCACCACTCAAGTTGGCTCCCTCAAGATTGGCATTCACAAACGACGCCCCATCCAGTCGAGCTGCATCCAGTCGAGCTTCGCGCAGCAGGGTTTCGGCAAAGATGCTGCTTTGGGCGTTGGCACCCACCAAACTGGATCGACTCAAGTTCGCAGCTTGGAAATTGGTTTGGGTGAGGGTCGCCTGGGCAAAGTTGGTGCCCACCAACGTAGCTTTACTCAAATTGGTGTTACTAAGGTTGGCCTGGGTGAAGTTTGAACCCGACATGCTGGCTGACTCTAGGGTCAGGTTATTGAGCTGGGCTCCTCTCAGGTTGCAGCAGGCACACCGCCCGGTATTCTTAACAAAGTCCAGATGGGCTGGATTTTGTGCCTGAATCATAGAAGCAGAACTCAACAGCCACACCGTGGCTAGCCACATACTATGCGCATTCATCAGATTTCTTTAGGAAAGTGTCCAATATTCTAGCCTGCTCTGCGGCTTAAAGGCTAAACCAGATGCGGCTCCGGTGAGATTACCAAATTCAAACGCAGGGTTACCGAATGAAATTGCAGCAACCACCAAAATAACGGCAAGCCGTTAAAACTAAAAAGCTTCATCCTCCAGCGGCGAACCGAAGCCTCCGCCTCCAGGCGTTTCAATCACAAATACATCTCCGGGCTGCATTTGGACTTCGGCATTGCTGCCCAGCGGCTCGATTGTCCCGTCCACTCGCTCGACAAAATTTCGTCCGACTGCACCGGGAGCCCCTCCCGCGAGGCCAAAGGGTGGCACTACCCGGTGGCTGGACAGAATTGCTGCACTCATTTCCTCGCGAAATCGCAGGCAGCGAATCACCCCGTTACCGCCGGAATGTTGACCCTGGCCGCCACTGTGGGGACGAATGGCAAATGCTTCGACTAGAACTGGAAATCGCCATTCCAGTACCTCCGGGTCGGTGAGGCGAGAGTTGGTCATGTGGGTTTGGACGGCATCAGTGCCATCGAAGTCAGCACCCGCGCCCGCGCCCCCGCAAATGGTTTCGTAATACTGGTAGCACTGATTGCCAAAGGTAAAGTTGTTCATGGTGCCCTGGGAGGCGGCCATGACCCCCAAAGCCCCATAGAGGGCATTGGCGATCGCTTGCGAGGTTTCCACATTCCCGGCAACGACAGCGGCGGGATAGTGGGGATTGAGTAGAGATCCTGCTGGAATGGTGAGCTTGAGGGGTTTGAGACACCCCCCATTCAGGGGAATGTCATCCTTGACCAAGGTGCGAAACACGTATAAGACAACGGCTTTGCCAATGGCTATGGGGGCGTTGAAATTGGTGGGCTGCTGGGGGGAGGTGCCCGTAAAGTCAATGTGGGCGGTTCGGGTTTGGCGATCAATGGTGAGGGTGACGTGAATTTCAGAACCAGCATCCATCGCATACCGGAAATGGCCGTCCTTTAGCACATCAATCACTCGACGCACGGATTCTTCGGCATTGTCCTGAACGTGCTGCATATAGGTTTGCACGGTGGCCAGACTATAATGATGCACCATCCGCAGCAGTTCCTGCACACCCCGGGCATTGGCTGCAATTTGGGCTTGTAAATCAGCGATATTTTGAGCCAGATTGCGCACGGGATAGGGGCCAGCGCTCAGGCGTTCAGAGAGGTCTGCTTCCCGAAACTGGCCGCGATCAACCAGCAGGACGTTGTCTAATAGAACGCCTTCTTGTGCCAAGGTGGTGCTGTTAGGGGGCATGGAGCCGGGCGTAATTCCCCCAATATCGGCATGGTGTCCCCGAGAGGCAACGTAGAAAAGGGGAGCAACAGAGGGAGACGTTGAGGTCTCTGGGAAGACGGGGGTGATGACGGTAATGTCGGGCAGGTGGGTGCCGCCGTTGTAGGGGTCGTTGGACACATAGACATCCCCGGGTTTGAGCAGCTTGCCTTTGGCCTGAATCAGACTGCGGACGCTTTCACCCATGGAGCCCAGGTGGACGGGAATATGGGGGGCGTTGGCAACCAGTTGCCCTTGGCAGTCAAAAATGGCGCAGGAGAAGTCCAGCCGCTCTTTAATGTTGACGGAGTAGCTGGTGTTTTGCAGGGTAATACCCATTTCTTCTGCGATCGCACCGAAGAGGTTGTTGAAAATTTCCAACAGGACGGGATCCGCAGCCGTGGGAGAGGGAGGGCTGGGCGAGAGAGGGAGGGGAGTGCGGGGTTCCGAGGGTTTAGAATCGCGGCGGAGCAATAAATGGTTTTGAGAAGTGAGTTCAGCCGTCCAGCCAGGCTCGATGACGTTGGTGCCCGTGGGTTCGACAATCAGGGCGGTGCCAGGAATGCGATCGCCGGGTTTCAATGCCTGGCGCGGGTAGATTGGGGTCGTGTGCCAGTTGCCTTGGGTGTAGATCTTTGTGGTGGTGATGGGTTCCAGGGGCGTTGTTCTGCCTAGGGGCAACTGGGGTTCTGGAAGGGGAGGGGACTGTCCCACCACTTCCACGGCAATGGCTTCTACGATCAGCGGTTTGTGGGGCATGGTGAAGCCGTAACGCTGCTGGTATAGCTGCTCAAACTGGGTTTGCATCGCCTGGACATCCCCAAAGTCCACAATCAACGCCACGTCAGTGCCTTCGTAGCGGAGATGGGCTTTGCTCAAGACTTGGATGCAATCGTCGGTAACGCCCTGAGCCAGAATTTCTGATTTTCCCTGAGCCACCAGGGTGTCCAAAGCCTGTTGCAGAGCGGGAAGAACCTCATCCCTGAGGCGACGTTCCACCGCTTGTTCCTGGAGGGAGCGCAAATCTGCCAGCCCCATGCCATAGGCGGAAAGCACTCCCGCAAAGGGATGAATAAAAATTTGAGGAATGCCCAGGGCTTCGGCAATCAGACAGGCATGTTGGCCACCGGCACCACCGAAGCAGCAGAGGGTGTATTCTGTGACATCATAGCCGCGTTGAATCGAGATCTTTTTGATGGCGCTGGCCATTTTTTCAACTGCGATCGCCAGGAACCCGGCGGCCACTTGTTCAGGGGTACGCTGATTCCCGGTTTGGGCTTGAATTTCGGCAGCTAAAGCGGCAAATTTTTCCTGGACGATGGTGCGATCCAGGGGTTGATGGCCATCGGCACCAAAGACATGGGGAAAAAACGCTGGTTGGATTTTGCCCACCATGACATTGCTATCGGTTACGGTCAGTGGCCCCCCTTTGCGATAGCAAGCGGGGCCAGGATAGGCTCCCGCAGAGTCTGGGCCGACCCGGTAGCGCGCCCCATCAAACCTAAGGATGGAGCCACCCCCAGCAGCAACGGTGTGAATCGACAGCATCGGGGCACGCAGCCTCACCCCTGCCACTTCGGTTTCAAAGGTGCGCTCGTAGGTGCCATTAAAGTGGGAGACATCCGTTGAAGTGCCGCCCATATCGAAGCCAATCACCTGATGGAATCCAGCCGCAGTGCTGGTTTTCACAGCCCCCACAATTCCCCCTGCTGGCCCCGATAGAATACTGTCTTTGCCCTGAAACAGACGGGCATCGGTTAAGCCTCCATCGGATTTCATGAACTCCAGTTTGATTGCTGGGGGTGTCCGCCCCGCTCTACCGGTCGGCGGGTCGGAGTCCCTTCCCTGGGGAGATGTTCCGTCCAGGGCTTGAGCCACCTGTTCCACATAGCGGCGCAAAATCGGCGATAGGTAGGCATCCACGACCGTGGTATCGCCCCGACTGACCAGTTTCATCAGTGGACTAACCCGATGGGATACCGAAATTTGGGGAAATCCGATGGCACGGGCCATCTCGGCAACCTGTTGTTCGTGGTCGGGATAGCGGTAGCCATGGAGCAGTGCGATCGCACAAGCCCGAATCCCAGCATCATAGGCCACTTGCAAGGCCGCCCTTAAGCGCTCCGTTTCCTGGGGGGTGATGGCAACTCGTTCTTCGCCCTGAGCTGTATAGCGCTCCTTGACCTCAATCACTTGCTCGTACACCATCTCTGGCAGAACAATATGACGGGCAAAGATCTGGGGACGGTTTTGATAGCCAATCTGCAACGCATCCCCAAAGCCCTTGGTGATCAGCAAAACGGTGCGATCGCCCTTTCGTTCCAGCAAGGCATTAGTCGCCACCGTCGTTCCCATTTTGATGACTTCAATTTGCTCAGCGGGAATGGGGTCGGTAGGCGCAAGTCCCAAAATATCCCGAATCCCCTGAATCACCGCATCTGGATACTGATCCGGTTGTTCTGAGAGCAACTTGTAGACAATTACCCAGCTCTGATGGGGGAGGGCGACCAGTTGAAACCGCTCCGGCAAGGTAGACAATCGGTGAATAATATCAGATTGATCGCTCACGGCAACCAAATCGGTAAAGGTGCCACCGCGATCCGCAAAAACTTTGAGCATGGTAACTCTGGAATCCTTCAGTTACAACACTATACAAAAAGGTTTAACCACCTAATGTATGCATTCAGCAATGCTGGAAATCTACTCTTGTAAAGGGATACTGCCTGATTGGCTAACTGAACAGAGTGCATGAGAGATTAGCCCCTTGTATCTAGTTAACTTGCACAGGTCTTTTGCCCACTCTGCGAGTAAATTTTTGGAGATTTTACTTGCAAGTTTTGTCAGTCCATTACAATGACTGCATAGACCGAAGATGAAACCATTTCCAGGATTGATTGGCTTCAGGATCAGTCTTCACCGTCACAATTTCTGTGGGCGGATCAATACGGTTTCCTGTTTCTGGCTCAAATTCAATCTGTCCGGTCACACCTTGCACTTTTTTGCCCCCAATCTTGAAAAATCGACGCATCTTAACCATCAAGCTCTCGCTATCCGCACATTCATCATTCTCAAGGACTCGGAGAATCAACAGCACAGAGTCAAATGCAGTCGCAGTTCGCCAAGTAACATTATCTGCTCCCCACAAGCGGTCGCCTAACTGGCAAAATCGACGAGCAAGGGGGTTTTGGCTACTACAACCATTTACTGTGCTCTGCCAGTGCCAGGGAATGCAGGCAATTAACTGACCTTCTCCCTCTTGTTGATGACGCCGACTGCGCTCATGCATCCAATACAAAATGTTCTCCTGATAGAGGGTTGCTGGACCAGCAATTACACAGTTTTGCAAATTCAGGCGGCTGATAAACCCAGTATTACTCAAGGAGTTTGGTTCAATCCCACCATCGGGAATCAAGAAAATAACATCAATATTCTCTTGTTGAAGGCTAGAGAGATAGTCTTGTATTTCATGGAATTGCCCCCCAATAGCACCCCACTCAGAACAAAGTTGAAATTGGTCTGGGTAATGTTCTAAGCTGCATTTAAGTGCAGCATGATATGATTGACTATAGTTACTATTTTCGTTGTAGACAATCGCCACTCTTTGAATTTCAAGATTAGTAAAATGTTCTGCTAGGTAGTCAATAATATTTCTTGCACTGACACTATCGTGTGTAGTTAGTCGGTAAAAATTTATGGTTTCATCTTCCGGTTGGAATAGTTGATCGGAGGTACTAGATGCATTTACTAAGGGAATTCCATGATCAGAATAAAACTTTATTGCAGTTCTCGTCATTTCGCTGGAGTAATGGCCAATCACTGCTATTAAGTTATATTCAGAAGCGGTATTAGCCAATCGTTCTGCCGTCTGATTATAGGGGTCATAGACATTGTTTGGGTCATTCACAACCATCACTTTTAATGCAATATTTGAAGGAATAAAAAAATTGTCGTTACAATCAAAGATAGAGAAAAAATTAGGCTGAGGATCAGATTCTTCGATAGTTGGACGACTACAAAATTCTCTTTCCAGATTTTGAGAGGATTCATTAAAATTTCGTAAATTAACTTGAGATTGAATTTGAGCGACTCCCCTTAAAATTTCGGAAGCAATTTTCCCTTGATTATGATGAAAAGGAACTACAACAGCTATTGTATAAGCCTTGATATTTTCATTCTGAATTCCCAGTCTTGTCCTACATTCAATTAAACAGTTATTTATATAAATCGCAATTTCTGGGTTAACTCTTCCATGGAGATTATATTCAGCATTCCAGGCTTGAATAAAGAGCTGTAGAGCTTGATAATAAAGTCCTTTCTGGTAGCGTTGGGTGCCAGAAATTTGCATCTGAACAATCATCGGATTAGGAGAACCAAGAAAAACTTGACGACCAAAACTGCCCTGGAAGTTGTCGCTGTTCAGTTGGGGGGGGTCAATTCTGTAACTGTTATCGGGATGTAACAAATGATTTAGAATCAATGTCCAGTTGTTAGCAATTTTGCTTTGATCTGTTCCTAAAAGCTCTGCAATTCGGGGATAAATTCTCTCACTTAGCCGATTTCCCAAGGCCACGCTTGTCATTGGAAGAACCTCAGCAACCGCTTCACGCCGATTGCCCAACAGAAATAGACAGATGATGCGTTTATCTTCAGAACTTAGCAGGCTGCGACAGAAACCTGATTCCAAATCCTGAAAGAATTGTTCAATATCAATCCTCAATATCTGAATGACTTGTTCTTGGCTTTCATCCATACAAATACATCCTGATCCGTTGATTCGGAGTAAGTCACATGATCCAAGAATAATTAATCTCCGTTGATTTGTCTCCTACAAGGATCACCCAAAAATCCACAGACGTACATACACCTACACTAAGATTCCATGATATTCATATCATTGATACTTCGGCATGACGCTCTCAACTTATATCTAGTAACACTGGAAGGAAATTTCTATGTGGAATACGCTACCCTCCGAAATTCGTCAGGCTTGCCGCGATGGCACCCTGGATACTCCAACGCCTGGTCTGGCACCCGGTTATGTCCAAGCCAATCTGGTTGTACTGCCTCAAAGCTATGCCTACGACTTCTTGCTGTTCTGCCAGCTCAACCCTAAACCCTGCCCTCTGTTGGATGTCACGGATAGAGGGAACCCTGAACCTAAACGCATCGCTCCGAATGCCGATATTAGAACCGACTTACCCCGTTATCAAGTTTTTCGGAAAGGTGAATGGGTAGAAGAGACCAAGAATATTAGCGCCCACTGGCAGGGTGATCTGGTTGCATTTTTGATTGGGTGTTCTTTCTCCTTTGAAGCGGCCATGCTCAATGCGGGTCTAACGGTGCGCCATATAGAAGAGGAAAAGAATGTCCCGATGTATAAGACAACGATTGCAACCGTACCATCTGGGATATTTTCAGGCCCAATGGTTGTCTCAATGCGCCCGTTACCTGCCCATCAGGTCTTGCAATCAGTGGAAGTCACCCGTGCCTACTACCGGGCACATGGCGCTCCAATTCACATTGGTGATCCAGCCGCAATTGGGATTCATGACTTAGCATGCCCTGACTATGGAGATGCCGTGACGATCCGTGAGGGTGAGGTGCCAGTCTTTTGGGCCTGTGGTGTGACGGCTCAAACTGCACTCCTACAAGCAAAAACTGAATTAGCAATTACCCACGCACCTGGCCACATGTTCGTGAGTGATTTGATGGATAAGGATGTTTTACTTTCTTAATATTTTTATAATCTACAAAATAGTAAAACCGTTCTATTTTGATTTAGAAAGTAACAATTTAAAACTTGTATACATAGAAATTTAAAGCAGCGAGACGTGAAAACTTTTTGCTACTAAAATCGTTCATTTAGCGCAGGAGCTCAGTAAAATGAATCGCTTAGCACGTTCGACTCTCAAGTACGCTGTCAGTTTTTTATCTTTTATTACAGTTGCTTCTGGTCACGCAATAGCCCAAATCTATTATTCTCCCGCGCCAATTCCCCCTAGAATAAACAGATTTGACAATCTAAATTACATCATATCTAGTACGGAAGGGACTAGATTTTATTTCGCTGATCCCTATTATTCACAGGTAACAACTGACGGCAATCTTTTCATCAGCAGTGCTCTGATTCAACAAGACAGAAATTATACTTTGGGAACCTATATTCAAATTGACTGCGGCAGAAAAGCTTACCGTGATTTAGTCCCCTGGTTTGAGATTGACCGATACGGGTATGAAAGGCTTATGAACCCAACAACATATAATTGGACTTACTTCAAACTTGGCAGCGCATTTAAGTTGATTGGCAAGTACTTATGCACCAGTGCTGCCAGAGATCGTGGCTTAAATAGGTACACAACTGTGTGGTAGAAAATACAAATGACAACTTGATGTTCTGGTGTACTCGGCAAAAATCGATACTTGCTGACTCATTCCCAAGTTGAAGCTTGATGATTAGACAAAAAGCAGCCTAGAGCTGCTTTTGCTTTCACCACTCAACAACACCCCGTCTAATACTTACAGCGGTTCTCATCTGAGTGAGGTACGGGGTGTGGGGGTGGAACCCCCACACAGGGGGCAGTGCCCCCTGCACCCCATGTACTCCATTGATCTGTAAACCGCCATATTTCTAATTCTTGAAGTAATAAAAATCCATGAAACACTCCTATTTATACGGTGGGTTAAGTATCATTGCGATTTTGTTTCTGTCGCAAGCAACCGCTCGGGTTCCAGTTGGGAGCCGGGGTGTTTTAGTTCGAGGGGGGCGGGTTACCAATACGATTGTGGGGGAAGGTTGGAGGCTGAAAACGCCTGTGCTTGACCAGATCGTCCCCATTTCAGTGCGCTTGCAAGCCTATGAAATCAGCACGGTTGCAGGGACTCGCGACACCCAGGCTATTGATGTCACGCTTGTCCTCAACTATCGCCTCGAAGAGACAAAAGTTGGGGAAATCTATTCCCGCCTTGGCCGTCTAGATGCAATTCAGGTGGAGCTAATCAAACCCATTGCCGAAGAGGTGATGAAATCGGTGATTGCCCAATATAATGCTGAACAAATCCTGGAGAACAGAAGCGATATTGCCCAGCGGGTACGGGAGTTGGTTAACAATCGCCTTGCTCAGTATGGTGTGAGCGCAGAGCAGCTTTCCATTGCCAATATTGGCTTTAGTCAGAGCTTTACTGAGGCTGTCGAAGCCAAGTTGGTGGCTCAACAACGGGCTGAACAGGCTAGGGCAGAAGTGCAGCAAGCAGAACTTCAGGCTCAAGCCCGCATTGCCGAGGCTGAAGGTTTAGCACGGGCACAGCAATTGCAAATGACCACACTCACCCCGCTACTGGTGGAAATGGAGCGGATTAAAAAATGGGATGGGAAGCTACCCCAGGTCATGAGTGACAATGGCTCGATGCTGATGTTTCCTGAATTGCAGTTGAGCCCTCAAAATCAATAAACAATACCCTGGACAGTTTTGAAGACTAGCGAGAAAAAGAGAGCTTTGCCTGTATTGTAGAAGTAAACTGGTAAAGCACTAGGACTGTTGTAGTCTAGGTTTTGACACTTTATGCGTCTACGGAAACACGCCCTTGCAGACATCAAGCATTTGAAGACTCTGTGTCTGAAATCACCTAAACTTGTTGCCTAAACCTAGAATGAAATGAACCTGGTGACATCGAAGTTCAGAGATCCTTCTGTTTACAGCAAGTTTTTCTTTTGCTATTATCAATAACAAGTTTATTTTATACTACCATGAAAAATAAAACACAAGGTTTTATTATTTTTGGGTACACTCTTTTATTTTCTTTTTCGACAAGTCAGATTGCATTTGCAAAACAAAATCTTTTGATAGCGCAGTCTAATCAAATTTGTGACAATGAAGTTGTGAACACTTATCAGTATGATTATATTACTGGAACATCATCATTAGGATCGACAACTCAATTTAAATGTCGGCCTAATCCTGCTCCTCAGAACTATCCTAATCCTGCCTATCAAATAAGGCCACTGACCGCAAAAGATCTACATATTCGAGCTGAAAAAAAATCTCGACAAGGCAACTTAAAGGATGCCATTGAAGACTATACTCAAGCCATTCGCCTTGATCCTAGCTATGCAAGTGCTTTTAACAATCGAGGCATTGTCCGTGGTCGATTAGGGGATCACAAGGGTGCCATTGAGGACTTAAACCAAGCCATTCGCCTTAACCCTGGTTTTGCAATTGCTTTCAACAATCGAGGCGATGTCCGCAATAAATTAGGAGATTACAAAAATGCTATTGAGGACTTAAATCAAGCTATTCGTCTTGATCCTAGTCTTGCAATTGCTTTCAATAATCGAGCCCATGCCCGTCGTAGATTGAGCGATTACAAAGGTGCCATTGAAGACTACGACCAAGCTATTCGGCTTGACCCCAGAAATGCATTTACTTTCTTTGCTCGAGGTACTGCTCGTGGTGTGCTAGGAGATCTTAAAGGTGCCATTGAAAACTACAATCAATCAATTCGTCTCAACTCCAAGAATGCATATGTTTTCTCCATTCGAGGCTATAGTCGTAGTCGATTAGGGGATCATGAGGGTGGCATTAAAGATCTCAATCAAGCCATTCGCCTTAACCCTAACAATGCAACCGCTTTCAGACATCGAGGATCGATCCGAAATCAGATGGGCGATCGACAGCGGGCTATTGCTGATTTGCAGAAAGCTGCAGATCTATACCTCAGGCAAAATCAGATGGAGGATTACCAGCAGGTAGTTAGTTTATTAAGCGAGATCCGCTAAAGTGGTTAAAGGTACTTCCCCAGAGAGCTGAGTAGATACAGGGCAGCCCCTGGTTGACTGACAAAAGGAGGGGCAGTCCTGCATAGGGCATCATTGCCTACGTTCCCCTCATGTCAGAAATATGTAGTTGAACTCTTTCTATATTGCCGATAACTCCAATGAACAGAAGAATCAACTGGGAGTGCGTCAACATTTAGCGAGAGAAAAATGAGAATAGAAGAGTCAATTATAGAGCTGACTTTTCACGTCAACTTCTGAAAGGATTGCTAGGTGGAAGTTCTAGCCAGTATCGCTGCACTCGCCATCACCTGGCCCTGCTCTCGACGGTCTACGGCAAGGACGATGGTTGGTCTACACAGAAAACCTGCGAGACCATCGACCTGTTCGACAGCATGTTGATTGCTGACCAGTGGGTCGATATTCTCGAATGTGGCCCGGAAGGGCGGGCAAGACTGGCTGAATATCGCGAGTTCCTGGCTTGGCACCCGGAACCCTATGAAGCAGAATTACGGGCTTTTTTTGCGGATCAGAAGCTGTGTTGGATCCTCGGCGATGCTGTCCCAGAACCTGAGTTGATGGTTGATCCTTTCCTCGCTGATAGCTTTTGAGTCCACGACTTGGAAGGTTAATGCCCAACTAAGCGGCTGAACCCCCGTATCTTGGTTGAAAAGCTTTGCACCTAGAATCTCATAATGAGATAATGAGCCTATGTCTTCAGGATGCTGGCTTTCAATGCATATTATCAGCCGTAAAAGCTTGCGTCTTTTTTCTGCCATCCATGCCGATGCTGAAACCCCTCTCGATATTTGGTATAGAGCAACCAAAGCAGCACGATGGAGAAATCTTTCAGAACTCAAGCTGATTTTTCCTGCTGCTGACTTGGTGGGTCGCTTCACTGTCTTCAATATTAAGGGCAATCACTATCGCTTAATCGCAGAAATTAACTACCGCAGTGGTACTGTTTTTGTCAGGCACATTCTCACTCATGCAGACTACGACAAGGGGAATTGGAAATCATGACAACCACTCTTGACAGGCAAATCTATGCCTCTCTTCTTGGTCAAGTTCAGCCCAAGGTTATTGAATCAGAAGAAGAAAATGAATTGTTCTTAGCTGAAGTTGATAAGCTCATGGCGGTTGGGGAAGACTTAACTCCTGAACAGCTTCAGTTGATGAATTTACTCGTTTTCCTGATTGAGCAGTTTGAAGACCAGCACTACCAATTACGTCCAGCTTCTCCCCTCGATGTCTTAGAGGAACTCATGGCACAGAGGGAGTTAAAACAAAAAGACCTTGTTCATCTTTTTGGCTCTCAAGGTGTTGCGTCAGAAGTCCTCAATGGGAAAAGGGCTATTAGCAAGGTTCAGGCGAAAGCGCTAGGCGATTTTTTCCATACTGATCCTGCTCTATTTCTTGATCTTTGAGGGTTAGGGGCTAGCTCATGCCATGGTAAACTGCCTCTTACTTTTCGGCGGCAGGTTCTATCAAAGCATTTTTCACAATGGCTGAAGCTGAAGTGGTAGCAACAAGGAGAAGAACCCCAATGAAAAGGCCAGCCTCGTGAGGCATCACCGCTTCGGTCGCATCTTGGGGGGCTGCTCCTGCTGCGCAGGTTTCTCTCGCTCCACTTTTGCTTTTTCTTTGATGTCTTCCACTTTCTCGGCCTCCTACCCCATCACATCTTTGTCCCGGGGGGTCAGGTTGCTGCTATTCAGGGCTTGACCATCGGATTTACGGAGGATCGAGTCCCCTCTTTGGTCTGCTGGAGGGTGTATTCCTGGGTCGAAAAGCTCAGGGTTCCATCGGCCTGTTTCGCCCCTAGATGTTTCAGCAAGGCTGCGGCGGCAGAGACAACGGTTACCTGCAACCACTTGGCGGCGGCGTCCTGCATCCCGGAACGGATGGCCTGTTTACCCGTATCAATTTTGTGGCTCTCTTGCTGTTTGACGCTCTGCACTCTTTGATTGAGCTGCTGGCCTTTGGCGCTGACATACTCCTCGGTTCGTTGACGGCTTCTGTCAGACCCACAAAGCCACGGGCGTAGTATCGGCCCCAGCTACTGCGGTCTCCCATCAGGTGCATGAATTTCTCCATCCCGGATTCGTGCTGGGCGGTGGCTAGGACGTAGGCGATTTGGTTGGGTGTCAGTCCTGCTTTCTGTGCTTCTTTGAGGATCAGGGGAATTGATTGCTGAGCCGCAGACCAATACCCTGAATTGACGGCTTTGAGGACTTCTTTGGCGCAGTCATCGACTCTCTCAAGACTGCTTTCTCCATAGGTTTCGGACACTTGCTCGATCTGACGCCACCCGCTATATAGGTACATCAAGGTTGGGTTCGCCGAAGCTGGCTTGGCCATCCAGCCCAACCAGTACCGGCCCACCCTCACTTCCCCTGAATCACCGCATCTGGATACTGATCCGGTTGTTCTGAGAGCAACTTGTAGACAATTACCCAGCTCTGATGGGGGAGGGCGACCAGTTGAAACCGCTCCGGCAAGGTAGACAATCGGTGAATAATATCAGATTGATCGCTCACGGCAACCAAATCGGTAAAGGTGCCACCGCGATCCGCAAAAACTTTGAGCATGGTAACTCTGGAATCCTTCAGTTACAACACTATACAAAAAGGTTTAACCACCTAATGTATGCATTCAGCAATGCTGGAAATCTACTCTTGTAAAGGGATACTGCCTGATTGGCTAACTGAACAGAGTGCATGAGAGATTAGCCCCTTGTATCTAGTTAACTTGCACAGGTCTTTTGCCCACTCTGCGAGTAAATTTTTGGAGATTTTACTTGCAAGTTTTGTCAGTCCATTACAATGACTGCATAGACCGAAGATGAAACCATTTCCAGGATTGATTGGCTTCAGGGTCAGTTCTCACCGTCACAATTTCTGTGGGCGGATCAATGCGATTTCCTGTTTCTGGCTCAAATTCAATCTGTCCGGTCACACCTTGCACCTTTTCGCCCCCAATCTTGAAAAATTGACGCATCTTAACCATCAAGCTCTCGCTATCCGCACATTCAAATTGATTGCGGCAGAAAAGCTTACCGTGATTTAGTCCCCTGGTTTGAGATTGACCGATACGGGTATGAAAGGCTTATGAACCCAACAACATACAATTGGACGTACTTCAAACTTGGCAGTGCATTTCAGTTAGTTGGCAAGTACTTATGCACCAGTGCTGCCAGAGATCGTGGCTTAAATAGCTACACAACTGTGTGGTAGTAAATGCAAATGACAACTTGAAGTTTTCAATTGCAGCCAGCAACCCAACATTGTGCTGCAACGGACGGAGTGAAGATCTGGTCGGTGACGCAAAAGTTGTCTGCCGCCGTTGAACTTCACCATTATGCGTCTCACCTTACACTCATCTCCTGAACGAATCCGCAGGACACCTGCTTGCCGTTGATTGCTTAATTTATGTCTCTCGAAACCGAACAGCTAGACCCCCAACAACAAGTGCTAACTGCCTTTGCTCAGGCTCAGAACTGGTTTGAGCGCGGCCAGTATCAAGATGCTATTGCCGCCCTCACCCAGGCTAGATCCTCGGCCAACCCTAATTCTCGCCTGGGCGGTGACATCCAAATGTGGTTGGTCACTGCCTACGAAGCAGCGGGGCAGCGCCAAGAGGCGTTGGCTTTGTGTCGAACTCTAGGGGCACACCCAGACTGGCAAACCCGCAAACAAAGCAAACGTCTGCTATATATTTTGGAAGCTCCGAAACTAGAACTGCGCCCCGAGTGGCTGACTGAAATTCCTGATCTGAGTCAGGTACAAGATCCGGGTTGGGGCAAAGGCAGTGGTGCAGCTTCTGCCGCCCCCCCTCGCTGGCGAGCACCCGAACCAGAAGGATCTCCCCTCGTAACGGATAGTCTTGACAATGGATTTGTGTGGTTGGGGCTAGCCATGACCGGATTAATCCTGGTAGGCTTGCTGTGTTTGGCTTAAGGTCTTGGGCATTTTATTCGGCTCTTCAAGGGATAATTCAGATCTGGAGGCTGGCAGCTAAAATGAGGGGTATTTAACACGAGTCTTAATTTTATTGGTAGTCGTTGTGCCTCACGAGGTCAGCAATACTTATGCAATCTACGTTTGTGCCTGAGGCACCCCGCCAGTTTTCGATCTTGGGCGTTTCGGTTGATTTGTTGCCTGACTACCTTCAGTGGTTGACCCAACGGATTATTCAGGGTCTGGGCACCCATGTGGTCACGCTCAATGCCGAAATGACTATGCAGACGGAGGTTGATCCGCTTCTGGCTGAAATTATTGAAGCGGCAGAGTTGGTAATTCCCGATGGTGCTGGCATTGTTCTGTACTTGAGGTTGTATGGGGAGCAGATTCCCCGTTGTCCCGGCATTGAACTGTCAGAGGCGCTGCTGCGGTGTGCGGCTGCACAACCCCAACCCTGGTCAGTGTTCTTTTTTGGGGGCGCTCCTGAGGTTGTGAGTGCGGCTGCGGAGCAATGGCAGCAAAGATTGCCTAAGCTTGCACTGGTCGGAACTCAACATGGGTATCTTAAATCAGAGGACACACCTGCCTTCTTAGAGACCCTCAGCACCCGCCAACCTCAAATTATTTTTGTGGGTTTAGGGGTGCCCCGCCAGGAATACTGGATTGCTCAACATCGTTATCTCTGCCCCCATGCTCTTTGGATTGGTGTCGGCGGTAGCTTTGATATTTGGGCTAAACGCAAGACCCGAGCCCCCAAGTGGCTGCGAAATAACAACCTGGAGTGGGTCTACCGGCTCTATCAAGAGCCTTGGCGGTGGCGACGGATGCTGGCACTCCCTCAATTTGCCTGGCGGGCACTGATGGCTAAATTCGGATAAAACAATGACTCAAGCTCCATTGCGCCAATCTGTGATTGAGACTATTTTGCAGGAGTCTCAGACACCGACGTCCCCCACAAAAGAGCATGCCTATTCGGTGCAGTTGCGCGGGGTGAACAAGGTCTTTCTCCAAACTCAATTTCGGCTGCAAAATATTCACCTCAATGTGAGGCAAGGAGAGTTTTTATTCATCACGGGGCCCTCTGGCTCGGGGAAGTCAACCTTGCTCAAGCTCATTTATGGGGAGGAGAGAGCCGACCAAGGCGAAGTACGGGTTGAAGGTCAAAATGTGGGGGGGTTGCGCGGCAATCGGTTATCAATGCTGCGCCGCCGTCTAGGCGTTGTGTTTCAAGACTACAAGCTCATTTCCCGGTGGACGGTGGCTGAAAATGTCAGCTTTGTGCTGCGATCGCAGGGAATTCCTCGGGATGAGGTCGAACGTCGGCTACAGCCAACCCTGCGGCTAGTAGGGCTCGGCAATAAGGCCAATTGCCTACCCTGTCAACTTTCAGGGGGAGAGCAACAGCGCGCTAGCATTGCCCGCGCCATTGTAGGGTCTCCCCGATTGCTGTTGGCTGATGAACCTACGGGGAACTTGGATCACGACAATGCCATGCAAGTTCTCGGCATTTTGAAAAAGCTCAACGAGTTAGGAATTACAGTCATGATTACGACCCATGACCTGTATTTAATTGAGCGGGGTCAAGCCCGAGTTGCTCACCTCAACCAAGGTCGGCTAGAAGTGTTGTCTTCAGAGCAGGTAACGCCATGCGAACCGTAAGAATGCCCCTACGCGGCTCTGCCAAACTGGCCTGGACGCAAGTAGAATACCTCGGGCAAGAAACCCTGCGGGGTCTGCAACGGGGAGGCTGGATGAACTGGGCTGCTATCAGTACGGTGACGGTGCTGCTGTTTTTGTTTGGCATCAGTTTGCAGACCTCGTGGCAGGTGAGTGGCCTCTTGCAGCAGATGGGCTCTAATGTGCAGATTTCCCTATACCTGATTCCGGAGGCAGATGGTGAAGTTGTCCAAGGCACAGTTGGCCAATTTCCAGGCGTGGCCAATGTTGAGATAGTGCCAAAAGAGCAAGCCTGGCAGGGGCTGCTGGCAGATCTAGGTGCCGCTGATATTGAAGGCGTCACAGAAGGGCTAGGAGAAAACCCCCTGGTAGATGAACTTGTGGTTCGCGCTCGCTCGGTGGGGGCAGTGCCTCAGTTGGTCTCTAGTCTGGCGAGGGTGCCTGGGGTGGATTCAGTCAGCTATTTGGATGAGGCCCTGCAACATTTGGCGGATCTCAACCAGGGGCTGAGCCGGGTAAGCTGGGCTGTGGTGAGTCTGCTCACACTCACTGCGATCGCAGTCATCACCACCACCATTCGCCTCATCGTGATTGCCCGCCACCAGGAAATCGAAGTCATGCAGTTAGTCGGTGCCACCCACACCTGGATTTACCTGCCCTTTCTGCTCCAGGGGTTAGCCTTTGGCTTGGGGGGTGCTGCCCTCGCCTGGGTGTTTTTAGTGGCAACCCGCCAGTTCGCCCAGCATTTACTCACTCGCCAGCCAAACTTTTTACAGACCCTAGCCCATGGGCTACAACTACAACCCGGCCAAGCACTCTTACTACCCATAATTCTTTTGACCTTTGGGAGCTTAGTGGGCTTATCTGGCAGCCTCTTAGCCGTGCGTCGGTTTTCCCTGCGTTAAGCGCCGCCAAGCCTGGAGAATCCAGGAGTGAGCCTGCCAGGAGTGAGCCTGCCGAGTCTGGACAAGTTGATCTAAGAGCCGCTGATTCGCCGCTTTTAATTGGGCATTTTCAGCGACGAGCTGGCCATTACGCTGGAGCAGATACCCCAGTTTTTGATGGAGTTCCTGGAGGGCTTGGGTCTGGAGATCCAACCCCTCTGGTTCTGTCACCTCCACAACCTCAGTTGGCTCAGACTTGGCCATCAATTGCGCAGACATTTCAACCAGAGTTGGATCTAGCTCCACAGGAGGAGTTTCCCAGGGATTAGGGGGCACAGACATGAGAACGTCATCACTCCAAAACTCAAGGGTTTTCACAGGCGAGATATTTTATCCTGCCGCCCCAGTCTAGGCCGAAGTCAGACTCACCTGCCAGCGGCCAATGGCCTCCTGAAGATGTCTTGGCAATCCCGGCACAAACCGTGCATAGACCGGCAAGCGGGGCTGTAATTGCCAGCCCACCTGCCTGAGCAGATCTTGGAGAACCCACAATCGCTGAAAGGGATAATCGGGGTTGACATGATCTCGCGGGCCAATGCCGCCCAGATCACGGGCTCCAGCCTCTAAACAGGCCAACAGCAGCTCTGGAGACATCAGGTTCGGTGGAATTTGAATGGTAATATCCTGGGGCAAAATGTCTCTAGCCAGGGACACAGCCCCAATCATCTGCTCTGGAGTAACGGACTGCCCTTGGAGCCGATCCTGATGCCCAGGTTGGTAAGGCTGAACAATCACCTCTTGGATATGACCCCATTGCTGGTGGCTTTGAGCAATGGCCATCAGGGTATCTCGCCAATCCAACTCTGTTTCCCCCAAGCCCAACAGCAGCCCTGTCGTAAAGGGAATTCCCAGCTCTCCGGCCCAGTGCATCTGCTGTAAGCGCAGGCGGGGCACCTTACTGGGGGCATGACGATGAACCTGCTCTAACAACTTAGGGGTCACCTGTTCGAGCATCAACCCCATGGACACATTGACTGCTTTCAGGAATTTCCACTCCTCTAGACTTAAAGGGCCAGCATTGGTATGGGGCAAAAAACCCAGGCGCAACGCTAGAGCCGCCAAGTCATAGAGGTGTTGAACCCAAGCCTGACGCCTGGGGCTCTGAGGATGGACCTCTCCGCTCAGTAGCAAAATTTCAACTACTCCTGGCTCCTCGTGAGACCCTTGAGCCTGCACAGCGGCCAACTGAGTAGCAGCCGCATCTAAGCCCAGCCAGGTGTCTTGTCCAGGATCTTGGCGAAAATTGCAATAGGTACAGCGGTTAAAACATTCGTAAGTGGGCACTAAGGTCAAGGCTGGACTGTATGTTACCAAGTTGCCCTGAGCGTCAGCCACAGCCTTAAACCTCCTGAGTAGTCTGTGAACTTTGTCTTGAGGAATAGCTGAGTGCCGAAAAGTTTATGGGGGTTAAATTTTGAGGGTCAGTGACCCTGCAAAATTTTGCTGACGGAGTACTGAGTTATTTTTGCGATCGACAAAACATGGCCGTGCTGAACCTCACTGCCATGTTTTGCAAAAGAATTCCCAGATGGATTAAGATTTAACCGTTTTGGCCATATCCAGGAATGATTTCATGTTAGAACCTGGACGACGGCGAGCCCCAAACTGGGAATAATCAGAGTCAGTGTTTTGTGAGGCTTGAGGTTTGCTGTTCGAGGCTGTCACTTTTGGCTTGGGTAGATTCAAAGCCTGGGCAGGTGCAGCCGCTGAGGAGTCAGAGCTTGACCCGTAGCCCCGAGCCTCATCTGCATCTAGAAAAACAGCAGTGGCTTTCTGTTTGGCCTTTGCAGACTTGACCTTTGCAGGCTTGGCCGGTGCCGCTTCAGGAGTCTTTTCAGCACTGGAGTCTGAGGGTGAGGGCGACTCGCTGCCATTCATGGCTTGCTTCACTTCCGCGACGATGTCGTCGGCTACCGAACTCAACGGTTTAGACTTTTTTTTGCCGCCAAAGCTTAGCAAGCTCTTCAGAAACCCTAGAATTCCATTGAATAAATTTTTAATAAAACCCATGACCTTCTCCCAACCGGTTTATTGCTCAACATAATTGACCCATCATCAGTGGCAACCATGTGAACGATGCAAGTGAAATCATTTTACCGCAAAGCGCTCGGCAATCTTGCAAGGTTTAGGCAGCAGGCAATCAACAACGCTCGAAAAGAGGATCCCACCGATCAATCAAAAGATTTTTTCCATGGAGCGAAAATCCTGTTCGACTTCTGCCCACAGGGATTTGTTATGGGGATCAGTATTGAGAGCTTTTCTCAGATAGGCGCGTGCTTGATTGAGCTTCCGATCCAAAATTAATTGCCGCCCCCAGCGCTGGTAGATGATGGCCTGCCATTGGCGTACTTCTGGATCGTGGGGCAGACGGTGGTTGAGGGCTTCGAGTAATGCGATCGCACGGGGAAAGCGCTTATGTTTAATGAATTCCTGGAGTTGCTGATAGGCATTGTGCTTGAGCTCTTGATCTGCGAGACTGAGCGGCGGCGGCTCAGGTGTGTCTGAGTCTAGAGGAGCAGGAGATTGGGGGTCTGGGGAAGCAGAGGCTGGGGAAGGGGGAGGCTCAGCAACGTCACGATTCGGTGTTTTGACCGGTTCTGGCGGGCTGTTCTGAACCGAAACTTTAATGGATGGAGACGGCTGCCAAGCCGAGGATGGGCTTGAATCTGTGGGTCTAGGAGGAGTCACTGTTGGCACTAGATTCACCAGTCGCTCATAGGCTTGGGTAATCCGAATAAACATCTCCTGGGCATTTTGATTACCCGGATTGACATCTGGATGCCAACGCCGTGCCAGCCGCCGATAGGAAGATTTCACCTCTTCCAAGTTGGCAGTTGACTTTAATTCAAGCAGCCGATAGCAATCCGCAATATCCATGGAGATCGAACAGGATGAAGGTCAGGGTCTTTCCAGAAATCTGTACGACCCTCAGGGCGATAACCGAAGGGCAACAGATTGCCATGATTATTCTCTAGAATGACCCGGAAAGGCAAGGTTTTTGACATGGTGAGCCATGGAATGTTGACCCAGGAGGTCAATGATGGTCTGCGGTCAACCCCTAACAGGAGTTGACCCTTGTTGAATGCCTAGGCGGCAACAAGACCACTATGGCGCAGCAGGGCTTCAGTGCTGGGTTCACGACCTCGAAAGGCTTTGAAAATCTCCATGGGGGGCTGACTGCCGCCAAGGGCTAACACGGTTTCTCGGAAGCGGCGGCCTGTGGTTGCGATCGCAGCTTCATCTTCTAGGCCGGCTTCTTCAAAGGCGGCAAAGGCATCGGCACTGAGCACTTCTGCCCACTTGTAGCTGTAGTAGCCCGCAGCGTAGCCACCCGCAAAAATATGCCCAAAGGAGCACAAAAACGCATCCTCAGGCAGGGGGGGCAATACCGTGGTGGTTTTGGCAAGGCGATGACGCACCTGGCTAATGGTTTCATCCCCATCAGATCCATAGCGATCGTGCAGCTCTAGATCCACCCAGCTAAAATGCAACTGGCGTAAGGTGGCAGTGCCGCTCATATAGGTGCGGGCGGCCACCAGGCGCTCATAGTATTCCTCAGGCAGTGGTTCACCCGTTTCATAGTGGCGAGCCATGCCCATGAGGGTGGCATGGTCGTAGCACCAGTTTTCCATGAACTGACTGGGTAACTCAACGGCATCCCACTCCACATTGTTGATGCCAGCAGCCCCAGCAAAGTCAACCTGGGTGAGCATGTGGTGTAGACCATGACCAAACTCATGAAAGAGAGTTTCCACCTCTCGAAAAGTCATGAGGCTGGGCTTACCCTCTACGGGTGGAGTTTGATTACACACCAAATAAGCCACAGGCAATTGGATTTTGGTCGAGCCATCGGGCTGGTGCCACTGGCCACGACCGAGGCACTCATCCATCCAAGCCCCGCCCCGTTTCTCAGCCGGACGGCTATAGGGGTCGAGATAAAAGTGGGCAATGACAGTATCCCGCTCGTCCGCAATTTGGAAATAGCGGACATCGGGATGCCACACCGGGGCTGCGCCATCGGCTGCGGTGACCGTGACCCCAAAGAGGCGATGTACTAAGGTAAACAGTCCCTCTAGCACCTGGGGTAAGGGAAAGTAAGGTCGTAACTGTTCATCGGTGAGGGTAAACTTTTCTTCCCGCTGCCGCTCTGCCCAAAAACTGATGTCCCAATGTTTGAGATCTGTGGCTTCGGGTGCCCCTTTGCTGGCGGCAAAGGCTTTGAGGGTGTCTAAGTCCTGCACTGCGGCATCATAACTGGCCTGACGTAAATCTTCCATCAGCTTTTCAACCGCATCCACACTGGGTGCCATCTTGGCGGCTAGGCTGACTTCGGCATAGCTGTCATAGCCCAAGAGCTGTGCTTCTTCCTGGCGCAGTGCCAAGATGCGCTCAATTAGAGGCGTGTTGTCATACTCCCCGGCGGAGGCACGGCTGATATAGGCGCGATAGACCTTTTCCCGCAGATCCCGACGGCGACTGTGCTGCAAAAAGGGGCCAAAGCTGGGAAAGTCTAGGGTGATGCGCCAGGGGCCGCTCTCGGTGGTGGCATCTTCATGACCCGCCTCACGGGCACTTTGAGCTGCGAAGCTCAATAAACTGGGGGGGAGTCCCTCGACTTCAGCCGTTTCGGTGAGGGTGAGGCTAAAGGCGTTGGTGGCGTCTAGCACATGGTTCGAAAAGGTGGTGGAGAGGTTTGCCAATTCTAACTGAATGGCATTGAAGCGCTCTTTGGCTTCACCCGTTAGCCCCACACCGGACAGTTCCGCGTCCAGAATGGCGGTTTCAATAATGCGTTGCTGGGCGGGTTGAAACTGAGCCCACTGGTCACTGGCAGCCATGGCCTTAAAGGCTTCATAGAGGGGGCGGCTTTGGCTGAGGCGATTGCTAAATTCCACCACTTGGGGCTGAACGGCTTCATAGGCTTGCCGCAGTTCGGGACTGTTTTTTACCCCCATGAGGTGGCCGACGACGCCCCAACTCCAGCGCAGGCGTTCTCCTAGGTGTTCCAGGGGTTCCACGAGGCCGTCCCAGGTGGGGGTGACCTGGGTTTCTAGTTCGTTCAGGGCTTGTTCGAGCTCCTGAAGGAGTTGGGTCATGGCCGGAACCACATGTTCCGGTTGCATTTGATCAAAGGGGGGCAGTCCTTTACCCTGAAGTAGGGGATTGGCTGCGATCGCAGTTCCAGTCATAATTTCCGAATCCAAAAGGGCACAGTAGAGCAAAATAAATAGGCGAGAACGGCTGAATTTTCCCTTAATTTGCAGCACCTATTTACATTCTACGCACCCCAAACCAGAGCAGGCTAATCAGAGCATCCTCAGTCAAGCCTCACGTTCATGCCAGGAAGCCTTACTCAGCTAACCACTGGGCATCTTGTTCCCCTTGATGCATCGTTTTCACCCACTTCAAGCGCTTAGGCCGGATGGCAACCCGAGTGGTCATGCTGGCCACCACTAAAAACCAATGCATCATATACACCGTACCCTGCAAGGCTTGAATCACCAAGCTCAGGGGACGGAACGGCAACTTTTGACTGCGGCGGATGCGGTTGAGCCCAGCCAACATGCCTAAAAACGAAAGTGCCAGGGTCAAGCTAGTGACTGGTGCTAGCAGCGGCACTTGTTGTCGCACCAAGGCCAGGAGCAGATCAGGAACCGCAGCCGTGGGTAAACCATACTGAGTAATCCAAAACATCACTAGATCAAACGTTTTCTGGGGGCCAAGCCGATTGCGAGCCATCAGCGGCCAGTAATCGAGATAGCGCTGATAGCCTCCCTCGGCCCAGCGATTGCGCTGATGCCACAAAGCGCTGAAGTAGGTGACTCCTTCTTCCTGAACTGGGGGCAAAGGCAAAAAGTCAATGTCCCACTGATTGAGGTGCAGACGCAGGGTTAAATCTAGATCGTCCGTGATGGTGGCTTCATTCCATCCGCCACAAGCTTCTAGGGCTTGTCGCCGCACAAACTGACCATTGCCTCGCAGCTCGCCGATACCCCCAATGGCAATGCGCTGCTGCTGAAAAAAGGTATCCAGCGCCATTTCAGTTGCTTGGCCTTGAGTCCAGAAATTGGTGCGGTAATTGGTAATCGCTTTGCGAACTTGAACCGCACCCAGTTGTGCCTCACTAAAGAAGGGCACCACCCGTCGCAGTAAATCTGGAGGCACCTGGGCGTCGGCATCAAAAACCCCAATAATGTCCCCCTGGGTCAATGGCAGCACTTGATTTAAGGCACCAGACTTACCGCCTTGGTCTTTGGCAGTGCGGTGCAGCACCCGCAGTTGGGAATATTGCTTGGCCAAGTCATCCAAAATTGTGGGGGTCTGATCGCTACTGTTGTCATCAATTAGCCACAGCTCATAGCGATCGCGCGGGTAATCTAGCTCACAAAGCGCTTTCACCAGTGCTCCGATGACTGCCGCCTCGTTTTTGGCTGCCACCAACAAAGACACCCTAGGAACATCTGGGTCGGGATGTTGCCAAGACAGGGATGCGGGCAGCTTCGGTGGACGGGCGATTAATAATCGCAGGGAATGCACCCCCATCACCATCGTCAACCCCAGAATCAGCCAAAATCCACCGACATAGACATGTAGAGCCAGGGTGCTGCTCCAGATGAGCGCCAGCACCAGTGCCGCCTTGCGCCGCCGATGTTCTCCGCTCGGGTAAAGCGGTACAACTTCAGAGTCAGACAACTCTGAAACCTCCATCAGCAAGTCATGCAGGGAATCAGGCACGTTGTAAGAATCGTTTTCGGGCCAGGAATTCTCCGGCATAGCTCACTTGGTTCAACCACCAATACTTATCAAAACCTTTGAAAAAGCTCGGAATCAGGTAACACCATACCGTACATCCCTCGCACACTGATAGTTTGCCCTGAGATTGGCGATATTGGTCAACCACCTCAGACTCCCGATACAGCTCATACAGTCGTCCCTGAATCGGCACCCCCTGCTGGGCAAAGTGATAGCAGGGCAACAGCAACTCATCATTGGGCGAGATGGCAATAACAGCATCAACAGCTTTACAGCGGGGATTTTGGGTGTCGTTGCCCCCATCTCGAATCAGCTCCAATGCCGCTTTGTTGTACCCTACATTGGGATACTGGCGGGCACTGGTTTCAATGGATTCAACCAGTTCCGGAGTTGGATTTTTGCGGTGGTTATAGTTGCTGTGCGCGGTAAAGGCTGGGTTTAACCAAACCCGAACGCCCAGTTCTTGCCCCAGGGCTGCTACCTCATCAATCCGTTGATGGTTTTGAGCCGTGACCGTGTGGTTCAAAACGGGATATTCCCCGAGTTCCTGGGCAAGCTTCACTGATTCGACGAGGGTGTCAAAGATTTGCACCCCACGAGACTGATCATGGGTATCGGCATCGGGGCCATCGAGGGAGAAGTTGAGAAAATCAATTAGCCCCTGGATTTCACGCGCTTTCTTGGGATACAAAATGGTGTTGGTGGTCATGCTGGTATAGAACCCCAGCCGTTTCGCTTCTTGGTAGATTTCGGCTACATCGGCTCGCAGTAGGGGTTCGCCTCCAGTGAAGTCTACATATTTCACTCCGAGTCGCTTCAGGTCTTGTAGGTTTTTTTGAATTGTTTCCAAGCTTGCTTCTTGACCTGGATCTAAGGCCCAAATATCACAAAAGTGGCAACGGGCGTTGCATCGATAGGTCAAGTAGTAGTTTGCAACCAGGGGAGCCATTGCTTAATCACCCAACGTTTGGCAAGAAGTATAGAAGAAGCCAACACAGCAAACCTGACCCAACTCTAAGACTCAGTGCTAGCAAGTCTGAGGAATCCGGTCAGGTCGGATCCTGTATTTTTATAGATTTTTGTCTATCTACATCATTGGGATTGTGTAGATTCGTAAATATCTACTTAGTTTCTTACCTTAACATGAGGATATGCAGCCTTGAGCGACGAATCTGCATGAGGAGCTACGGTGTACACACAAGTCCTTGGTTTTGTTATCCAGCCTGTCTAGCCCTCTAAATCCCCCATTCTGGGGGACTTTGACCATTTAGAGCGGGCTTATCCCAGGTCGGGGGCTACCCCTACATGCTCTAGCCAGTCAAAAATTCGGTTCAACTGCTGGAGCGAAATCAGACCATATTGCCAAAGGGTGATGTGAATTTGGCTGATCAGGGTTTCCTGCTTGCGAGTTGCGATCGCAATGACCTCAGCGGAGAGCCCCAGATCCGTTTGCAAAAATTCAATGAGGAGGTCTTGAGCAGAAGTGGCCATAGAAGCAACCCGTGTAGCGCTTGAGGAGTGTCAGTTCGTAGTGTCCGCCACTGAATCCGAAATCTTCAACAGTGCAATTACCGAACCTATCTCCCTGGCATCGCCAAAACCTTCGCAAAAATACGGAGAATGGGTGATCCAGCTCAAGCTAGAGACTGACTGATGGGAATATTGCCTATCCGGGTCAGGAAAACTATTGCCATCTATGCCCTTGAAACGAAGTAAAATTTGAGCAGACCATTGAATTAACCTTCATCTAACCTCAAGGATCTGCCTTATCGTGAATCGTCCTCCTGTTTTCTCTCGCGCAGCCCTAATTTTGACTACTTTAGAAGGGGTGCCGGGCAAGACTATTATTCAGCATTTAGGCTTGGTTCAAGGCAGTACTGTGCGAGCCAAGCATATTGGCCGAGACATTGCGGCAGGCTTCAAGAATCTGGTTGGCGGTGAACTGCGCGGCTATACCGAACTGCTGCAAGAGGCTCGTGAAGAAGCCCTGGATCGAATGACGAGCGAAGCGCAACAGTTGGGAGCCAATGCTGTGGTCAATATTCGCTTTGCAACTTCTTCGGTTGCCCAAGGCGCAGCGGAACTCTTTGCCTACGGCACTGCCGTGCGGGTCGATTAGCCATGATAGAGCTTCTGATTTTCTTGGGTCTACTGGCCATAGGCTACAGCGTTGGCAGCCTCCTAGAGCGTCGTCACTTTGAAGACTTAGCCCAGCGAGAGCAACAGACTCAAGGGGTCATGTTGCTGAATATAGGTGCCAAGCCACCCTTGCCTCCAGCCCAGGCAGCCCAACTCTTTATGGGCAGTGTGGTGATTTCCAGCGATTACTTTAAGACCTTTCTGGCACTGCTGTTTAACCTGATGGGAGGACGAATTGAATCTTACGAAACCCTCCTAGAGCGAGGCCGTCGAGAAGCCTTACTGCGCATGAAAGAAGAGGCCATTGCCTGGGGAGCCACTCAAGTCATTAATGTGCGCCTGGAAACCGCCAGCCTTGGCGATCAATCCGGACAGAGTGGTCTAGTGGCGCTGGAAGTGATTGCCTACGGCACCGGCATTCGCTAGGCTCAAAAGCTGAACTGAGCAATGTCGCTCAGTATGCTGCCTGAAGCGGATCTGCCGGTTAAGCTAAGGATTTGAGCGAGTCTTCATGGAACAGTTGTCTGAGGTGGTGCTGGCCTCGCCCATCTTTATCTTTACGTTGCTGCTGTTGGTGAGCTTGACCATTCCCCCAATTTTTGAGCGGCTGCGGATGCCGGGGCTGGTAGGGCTGCTGGTGGCTGGGGTGGCGCTAGGACCCTATGCCCTAGCGCTGCTCACCCATGAATCAGAAACCATGAAGCTGCTCTCTGACATTGGCAAACTGTACCTGATGTTTGTGGCGGGGCTAGAAATTGACCTCGGAGAGTTTCGCAAAACTCGGAACCGATCATTTAGCTTTGGCCTGGCAACCTTTGCAGTGCCGTTGATGACCGGCACCCTGATTGGTCTGGCTTTTGGGTTTGGTACTAACTCAGCGGTGCTGATTGGCTCCTTATTGGCGTCCCATACGCTTTTGGCTTATCCCATTGTGCGGCGTTTGGGCATTGTCAAAACTGAGTCGGTAATGGTAACAGTGGGAGCCACTATTTTTACCGATATTGGGGCACTATTGGTGCTGGCGGTTTGTGTTTCTATTGATGCAGGCGAGTTTTCCTGGTTAAATCTGGGGCTGCAATTGGGGGCGCTACTGGCCTATGCAGCCGTGGTGCTATTTGGATTTGACTGGGCTGGCAAGATTTATTTTCGCCGCAGCAGTGATGAGGAGGGCAACCAGTTTTTGTTTATTCTGTTGGCGGTCTTTTTGGCGGCGGCGGGTGCCCAGGTGATTCGGGTAGAAAATATCGTAGGGGCATTCTTGGCAGGGCTGGCGGTCAATGATGTCCTGCGGGGTAGTCCGGTCAAAGACAAGGTGGAATTTGTGGGGAGTGTGCTGTTCATTCCCTTTTTCTTTGTAGATATGGGGCTGCTGCTGAATATCCCAGTCTTTATGGAGACGCTGACGACCAATGTGTTGATGGTGGTTGCCATTGTCGGGGGGCTGGTAGGCAGCAAGTTTGTGGCTGCGCTAATCACCAAACTTCTGTTTGGCTACAGCCGCATGGAGATGCTAACCATGTGGTCGCTGTCAATCCCTCAGGTTGCGGCGACTCTGGCAGCGGCATTGGTGGGATTTCAAGTGGGGCTCCTTTCGGAGGCGATCTTTAACAGTGTGATTGTGCTGATGCTGGTGACCTCCTTGGTGGGGCCAGTGTTGACGGCTCGGTTTGCCAGTCGCCTCTCCATGATCCAGGTGCCCGCCCCTCGTCCTTTGCCCGGGATGGGGCAGGTGCTAACGCTCGCCCATATACCAGGGACAGAAGTTACTCCTGGCCCCTTTACGGTGGTCATTCCTATTCATAACCCTGAGACCGAAGATTACTTAATTGAGCTGGCAGCCCTTCTAGCGCATCATGAGCAGGGGGTGATTGTGCCGTTGGTGGTGGTGAAAGCTTCAGTTTTTATGGATGAACCGGAGTTAGATGCTGCGATCGCACAAAACCAGCGTCTCCTCAATCGAGCAACAGACTTAGGGCAGCAGCTTAAGATTGAAGTTCGCCCCACCCTGCGCATTGACAGTGATATTGCCCAAGGCATTAACCGGTCAGCCAAAGAGACCAAAGCCAATCTAATCGTGATGGGCTATGGCGAAATGACCAGCCTACGGGCTCGGTTGTTTGGCAATTTGGCCAATCAAGTGTTTTGGTCATCCCATTGTCCAGTCGCCGTGATGCGGCTGCTGCAACCCCCAACAGCCATTCAACATATTTTGGTGCCCCTACGAGATTTAACGCCGTCTGCGTTACGGGTTGCTCGGTTCGCCCAATTTTTAGCGGAGACAAATCAAGCCACAGTGACGCTGCTACATGTTTATGCACCCCAAACCCCTGGAGAAATTCGCCTTGAGTTTAAGTCGCAACTGATGGCGCTGCTAGAGATGGCAGAAAAGCCCGGATTGTTTAAGCTAAAGATGGTGGCTCATGATGACGTAGCTCAGGTGATTTTGCGAATGGCAGACACCTTTGACCTGGTAATCCTGCGATCGCTGCGGCGGCGAACTGTGGCAGGACTAGCTGTGAGTGATGTGGCCACCCAAGTGATGCGGGATCTGGAATGCTCGATAGTCCTCTTTGGCGAGGCTTCCAGTGATGGGTTCCAAAGATGAGGGCATTGAAAACCGTTTTGAAAAAAAACCTAACCTCACGGGTTAATTCACAATTGATTTAGGATTGCTGTATCACTTGAGATGCGATCGCCATGACAATTACCCTTGCAAAATGGACGGTGGCAGACTACCACCAGATGATCGAAGCAGAGATCTTAAAAGATCGTCGGGTAGAGTTGCTCAAAGGAGAAATTGTTGAAATGGCTCCAGAGGGTGAACCTCACGCCTACTGTAGCGATGAGGCTGGGGAATATTTGGCGAAGTTATTAGGTGATCGCGCTAAAGTTCGTCAAGCAAAGCCGATCACACTACCCAACGATTCAGAGCCAGAACCCGATCTAGCGATTGTGCAACGGCTAGGACGTGAGTATCGATCGCATCATCCCTATCCCGAAAATATTTTCTGGATTGTTGAATATGCCAACTCCAGCTTGATGACAGATCTTGACATCAAAACCAAGATTTATGCAGAAGTCAATATTCCTGAATATTGGGTGGTGAATTTGAAAGGACTACAGCTTATGATGTTTCGTCATCCTAAAAAAGGCGAGTATCTATCGAAACAGACCTTTACGGGTGGCATCATTCAGCCCCTGGCATTTCCAAGTATAGATATTTCAGTGGATGCGATTTTGAATGCCTAGGATTGGCTAGACACAGTTATTCCATCAATTATGGCGGTTCTCACCTGAGTGAGGTACGGGGTGTGGGGGTGGAACTTGAGGATCTCCGACCCATCAAAATCTTCCTGGTGAAACGTCAGGCACACCAGGCGCAGCTATTCCTTGACTGCTAGGGCGCTGGTGTTCCGAGTTGGGGTTTATTTCTCTAGATAGAGTCTTTGGAAGCTAACTTACGGCTTCGGGTAGATGGAGTGAGTGTCTCTATCCGTCATACTTGTAAAGTATCAAACATGTAAAAAGTAATTCGGTTTTGAAATTCAAACCAAATTCAGGAAGCATCTATATGGATGCTAATTGAATAGCATCTGATCCCTTTCATTAAGGCTTTGGAGAGTTTTAGAAATGTCAACTCGCTACAACAGAGAAGAACCTAATCCAGTTGATTACAAAAAAGGCTACGTCGATGGTCAGTCTCGTCAAAGTAGCGCCAATTTAACCCTAGGAGTCTTGTTGGGAGCGGTGCTTGTAATTGTTGCTGGGTTGGGCGTTTGGGTATTTCTCCGGCAAGATACTGCGACAACTGAGCAGCAGCCAAACATTATTAATATCCCCGAGTCAAACTCAGAACCACCTGAAATTAATATTGAAATTCCAGAAGTTTCTCCTCCAGAAGTAACCATCCCAGAAATAAATTTGCCCGAGGGAACACAAACATCTCCTCAAGAGGATAGCCCTGCTGATTCAGCTCCCTCAGGTTCAAATAACTAATCTCTTTCGAGATTTTTACTACGCATTCATTTGTCAATTAGTCTGCCTCATGGGTTCAGGAGTTTAAAGCAATGTCTAATTTCCCCAATCCTCAATCTGATTCTGTCTTTGAGGATCCTGAAGAGACTTTGGTTGACCCAAGGCTTGACCCAGCACTGCAAACCCACCGCGACAAGTTGCGGGCAGAGCGGGCAGAAGCAGCCCTCGTCGAACAAGAACGACAATTGCGAGTCGAGAAGGCTCTGCGCGATCGCGATACTGAAAATGCCTCCCGAGGGGTTTTAGTTGGGGTGATTGTCACTGCTGTACTGGGTCTTGGTGTTTTATTTTGGTACCTACTCACACGCCCAGAGCCGACAGCCCCGGATCCAGTGGTGATTCCTGAGCAGCCGACCACACCTGAGGGGCAGCAACCACCTAATATCAACATCACCGTTCCCCCTAGTCCATCTCCGCAGCAACCTGCCCCAGACATCAACACAGAGATTAATGTGCCTCCGGCTAGTCCTCCAGCCACAACTGGGGAAACCAGTCCTCCGGCAGAAAGTGTGACGCCGAGCGATCCTGTCCCACCGATCGCAGATCCAGAACCTACCACACCCGAAAGTCCAGCAGACTCGCCGGTTGAATCTCCTCAAACCAACTAGATTTTGCGACTCACGCCAGAGTTCTTCAGAATCAGCACCAGGAAACTGCGGCTGATTTTTCATAAGACATACCGTTTATAGCGGTTCTCACCTGAGTGAAATACGGGGTGTGGGGGTGGAACCCCCACGCAGGGGGCACTGCCCCCTGCACCCCATGTACTCCATTGATCTGTAAACCGCTATAGATCAGCAATGGGTATGTTCAGGTGGCTTTGGCAGCTAGGGCAAAGATATTCTGAGATTTAACAGTTTTATGTTAAGCCTGAGAGTAAACTTTACGTCAGAGTTTATGCCCGAACCTGAGACACCTGCCCAAATTCCCCCAAAGCCACCATCCAAAATATTTGTGTTGCGCATCTTGGCACGCTGGAAACGAGCGATTTGGAATTTTTGGCATCAAAACAGCGGTGAATGGAAATGGCTAGAAGATGAACCCCTCACCCTGGTGGATCTCACCCGTAATCTGTGGCGAGTGGCGGTGCCCTCGGCTGGTTTTTTTATTCTTTTGGGCTTGTCCAGCGTCATTGCCACCTTAGGCTTGCTGGCAGGCAGTGCCGCCACCATTATTGGGGCTATGATTATTGCGCCGATGATGGGGCCGATTATTAGCATTGCCCTGGCCATTGTGGTGGCCAACCGTCGCCTCCTTAGACGAGCCAGTATGACCCTGGCTTTGGGGGTGGCTATGAACATTCTGATTGCCATGCTCTTGACTCAAATTCTGGGACTACGAACTCTGAATCCTGAAATTGTCGGTCGCATTCGTCCTTCTCTGTTGGATCTGGGGGTTGCTTTGGCCGCCGGGGTTGCAGGTGCCTATGCCAAGTCGCGCAGTGAAGTGTCAGATGCTTTACCAGGGGTTGCGATCGCAGTTGCCCTTGTCCCCCCCCTAAGCGTGGTGGGAATTGGCCTTGCCTATGGCAGTCAAGAGGTCGGCGTTGGATCGTTGATTCTGTTTGCCACCAATCTGATCGGGATTATTTTTAGCGGTGCCCTGGTATTTTTGCTCCAGCGTTATGGCTCCGTAGAGAAAGCCAAATCGGGTCTGTTGGCAGGGGTTTTAGGTCTGATCCTGCTGGTCATTCCCCTGGGCATCTCTTTGCGGAATATTTTGCTGCGCGAGAACGTCCGCAACCAAATTGAGCGCCTGTTACAGCGCGAAACCTTAACCTTTTCGCGGACTCAAATTGAGTCTTTGCAAGTTCGGCCTCGCCGCCACCGCCTCTACGTTGAAATGCAAGTCACCGCCCAGCCGGGGACAATTACTGAAACGCAGGTGGAGCTGGTGCGGCAGTTTTTAGCTAGCGAACTGAGCCGTACCATTGATCTAACTGTATCCGTGATTCCTGCTGAGTTCTTTGAAACGACGGCAGAAACGGCAAACTCAGACTAGAGCACCAGAGACGCACATCCCAAGTACAAAACCTGGGTCGGCGTAACCTCAAACCGGCAAGGATAAACCTCTAACCCTGCCTGAACCGCTTCCCGAAGCAACCGCCCATACTCCGGATCTGCCTCATCACCGGGGGCAAACTCAGAACAGTCTCCTCGGTTAATGAAGTACAACATGCTGGCCCGTGTCTGGGGTAGCATTGCTTTCAGCTCTCGCAAATGCTTTTGCCCCCGCGTCGTCACCGTATCGGGAAACAGCCCCAGGGAACCCTGGCACCAGGTGGTATTCTTAACTTCTACATAGAGGGATTCCCCGGCTGCTGTAGTCAGTACAAAATCAACTCGACTGTTCTCCTGACCATAGACAACTTCTCGTCGGAGACGTTCATAATCTGCCAAGGCTGGGATACAGCGCAACTCCAGTAGCCGTTGGGTCACCCGATTGGGCAGACCTGTATTGATACCGACCCAGGTTTCGTCAACCCAAATCATTTCCCAGGTATATTTCAGCTTGCGTTTGGGGTTGTCATGGACGGAGACCTGGACGGGACTGCCCGCCAAGCAAACTCCGGTCATGGGCCCCGTGTTGGGGCAATGTGCCGTGATTATCTCCCCAGTCTCTAGTTCAATGTCTGCGAAAAAGCGCTGGTAGCGTTTGATCAGGTGCCCAGCCAAAAGGGGGGGATATTCATAGACCCTGGGATATTCATGCTCGACCTGGAAGTTGTCCATTCCCACCCCTTTATCTCCAACCTGCTAGTCTCTTATCCTAGTGTTTTGTCAGCCTTGAATTTATGAGTCTGGGATAGAGAAGGGGTTATTATTTTGGGGGTTTCACCCCCAAAATAATTCTTGACAGACCACTAGTCCAGTTGGTCAATCGCAAACAGGGTGGTGGTGCCGGAGACTTCGTTGCCCACCATCAGCACGGGGCGACCCTGGGGATCGGGACTATCGGCAGCGGGGATGAAATGCAGCCCTTCTGCGCCCAGATCGGTGGTCGTGCCTCCTTCAGGGCTGGTGGCCAGGCTAAAGTTCCGGTTGTTGATGTACTTCACCAAGGTCGTCTCAGCCGGGTTGGTGATGTCATAGACCATGATCCCCCCCACCCGCTCTAGCCCCACGAAGGCATAGGTGCGATCGCCAATCGTCCCCACGGCGATGCCTTCTGGTTCTGGCCCCTTATTGGGGGAGCGGCGCTTCAGTTGCACCTCGCGGTGCCGGTGATCGGCGTTGAAAAACTCCGGCGTCAGGGCCAGCACGGTTTCTTCCATCTGGCTTCCGGAATCCCACACCAGCTCTAACCCGGTGCGAGTCACCTGGAATAGGGCAAAAGAGCGCCCCCCAAAGGTGTAGATGGCATCGTAGACGCACTCGGCTTCCACGTAAGCTCGCACGTTCTCATAACCCGCAGCTTTGGCCTCAGCCGTCGTCAGGGAAGGATTGCAGTCGTTGGCAACCCCCATCGTCGAAGTCACCATGAGCTGACCGAGCTGATCTGGTGCTTGCAGGATCTCGGCATTGGGAAAAGCCGCTGGATCCAGACGCAGACGGCTCAGTTGAAACTCCTCAGACCACCACTGATCCTGGTCATAGTCACGGGCATCCCCTTCGTTAGCGGTGAGGATGTAAGTCTCACCCCCAGTCTCAAAAATGCGAATAGTATCGGGCTGGAAGATACCAAACACGGGCCAGTGACGGATATTCACTTCCCCTTGCCGACTGGCATCAAAACCATTACCCGCCCACTGACCCTTCTCAGACCAGTCTTTGAACCCCAGGGGATGAATCGCAGTAACCCGAGCGCTTTCAATATCAATAACGCCAATGGCGTTGTTTTCCTGCAAACTGACATAGGCGGTGCGGTTGTCGGCGGCCACCTCCACCCACTCAGGCTCAAAATCCTGGGCGGCGCTGGCCCCTGGCCCAAAAATGCGAATGCCCTGCGATCGCAGCTCATCCTCTCGCCCATTAAATGCTCGGAAGTCCGCAGTCCGGACATTGGCCTGGGTAACGTTAGCTGCCCCCACTGACAGATCGATAATGCTAACTGAGCCTTCCGGATCACGAGCATAGTCTTCCACAGGCTCCCCCTCATTGGCAACCAGCACCCAGCGTCCATTGGGGGAAAAAGTCAGCGCATCGGGCAGTGCCCCCACTTCCACAACAGACAGCCGCGTACCATTGGTGTCGTAAAGAGCCACCAACCCATTATCAGCTCGGTTTTTGGCCTCGACTGCCACCGCTACCACCCCGTTTTTGACCGCCACGCTGTTGGCATCTGCCCCCAAATCGGAAACATCGATGGTAAAGGCAAGGGTGGGGGTGGCGGGGTTCGACAGATCTAGCACATCCACTTCTCCCGAAGCAGCATTAATGACAAAACCCCGCTGAGTGGAAGGGTCATAGGTGACAATTTCGGCTGCACTTTGGAGATAAACGCCAGATTGGTACTGGCCCAGTACCGTTAGGCGAATAGCTGCCCCCTCGGTTGTCAATACATGGGGCTCAACGGCAGAAGCAGCAACGGGTAAAAAGCTAAGAGTAGCCAAAAGGCAAGCAGTCAAAGTCAGGCGCATCAGGGCTTCGATTTAAATCGTAACAACGACACCTGACCTTAAAGCATTTTTTTTAAGAGAAGCTTAAGGCGGGCTGCGAGGGTCAAAGACTAGCCTAGGGTCATCGCTCCAATTGCCGCCACCCAAAGCCAAAATCGCCCACAGCATTTTGGATGGCCACCACAAAAACAACCACCAATACACCCAAGCCCACCACCAACTCCTAATAACATTCTGCTTGAGCCGCTGCCATTATCTTTTGGGCAACAACAACCAACTTTATCAATTTGCTCCAACTAGAACGTTATGTGGCTACTGCGATGAATGACCAACTAACGTGGCCGTCTCTCGATCCAAACCGACTAATGCTTCCTGGATCAAATCAACCTCGCGGGCTTCAAAAAGTGCCTCGCCACATTGATCGCAAACCCATGCCGGAATGTTATCCCAAAACACTCGATAGCCATTTCGATCAATAGAGAATGGGGCAGTTCCACGTCGCATTTGGGCTTTACAGCAAAGGCATTCCATCCTTAAAGTCTTCCTTTAAAATCTAATGTCCATTGGTTGGGATTAGGCAGATATGCTGTAAGGATAGCTAAATATTCATCTTTCGGTGCGCAAACCACATGGATTGCTCGGTCGTCACGCCCATATCCCAAAATGAGGCAACTGTGCCCTCTTGCGTCTTCTGGGTAATCCTCGATTACCTCACCTGTGATGACTACTGCTTCAACCTCAGTCGTTGCAATCATGCGATCTGGGCGCGCCATCTGCCTAATCGTATGAGGTAGAAACAACAATCGTTTGTCTGCTGCTTCTCGAACTCGTTGTAAAATATCATCAGCCAAAACTAATTGTTCACAACTGTACTCTGCATAGGCATCTTTTTATCACTATTTCGATAACGATTGCGCTCACCAGAAACTAGTCCAACAAGGCAGAAATAAGAAGGTAAAAGGGGGATTTCAGGCCATGCAAAGGCTTGAGCTTTTTCAAATAGGTGGCTTATTTCTGCCTCTGAATACTAGTACCCTGCGAACTTAGCGATCAACCGATCCCATAATCACATCAATACTCCCCAGAATGGCGACAATATCAGCCACCTTCATGCCTTTAAGCAATTGGGGCAATACTTGTAAATTATTGAAATCCGGTGGACGAATCTTCCAGCGCCAGGGGAAGCCATTATCTTTTCCAATTAGATAAATCCCTAGTTCACCTTTGCCCGTTTCCACCCGTGCATAGAGTTCCCCTTCCGGAATCTTAAACGTGGGAGCCAGTTTTTTACCCAGGAATTGATAGTCAAATTCATTCCACTGGGATTTGCGTCCTTCAGCCATGCGCTTGGCTTCCAGGTTTTCGTAGGGGCCACCGGGCAATCCTTTGAGTGCCTGCCGGATAATTTTGACTGACTCGCGCATTTCCCGAATCCGCACCGCGTAGCGAGCCAGACAGTCGCCATCGGTTTCCCACTGAACTTCCCAGTCAAAGTCGTCGTAGCACTCATAGTGATCCACCCGACGCAGATCCCAGTTCACCCCCGAACCACGCAGCATCGGGCCAGATAGACCCCAGTTAATGGCCTCTTCGCGGCTGATTGTGCCAATTCCTTCCAAGCGGCGGACAAAAATGGGGTTGTTGGTAATTAGGCGCTCGTACTCATCTACCTTAGGCAAAAAGTAGTCGCAGAAGTCCAGACACTTGGACACCCACCCGTAGGTGAGATCAGCCGCCACACCGCCCATGCGAAAGTAGTTGTTGTTGATAAACCGCATCCCCGTGGCGGCCTCAAACAAATCGTAGATCAGCTCCCGCTCGCGAAAGATGTAGAAAAAAGGCGTTTGGGCACCAACATCAGCCAGGAAGGGGCCTAACCAGAGCAGGTGATTGGCAATCCGGTTCAGCTCCAGCATGATCACCCGGATATAGCTGGCTCGCTTGGGCACCTTAATGTCGGCTAGGCGCTCGGGGGCGTTGACCGTGACCGCCTCATTGAACATGCCTGCGGCATAGTCCCAGCGGCTGACGTAGGGCACAAACATGATGTTGGTGCGGTTTTCGGCAATTTTTTCCATGCCGCGATGGAGATAGCCGATCACGGGTTCACAATCGACCACGTTTTCGCCATCCAGAGTGACCACGAGTCGCAGCACTCCGTGCATTGACGGGTGGTGTGGCCCCATGTTGATCACCATGGGTTCGGTTCTGGTTTCAATGGTAGGCATCAGTCAGTAGGTTCCTTCGCATCTGAAGAATCGGCGTTTGAGGGGAATGAGATTTGACAGCCTGGGTTAAGGACAACCAGGCACCTCTGCTTTCTTGTCCATGTCCATAGTACCGATCTCTTCGGTGAGAATCTAGCCACACAAGTGGGTGGTCAGGCTTGCCCGTCAAACCGGGTACGAAAGCTGCCGTATTTGAGCCAGTATTGCTTGAGGTCGTGACAGGGGGTATGCAGGCTGGCCTTGGCCTGGTAGAGAAAGACTTGTCGATGATCGCCAATCCAAACCTTGTCAATGGTGTCTACGGCGATGACCGTGCCGCCCAGGCCAGCAACGCATTCAAAGAAGCGCTCGATGGCACTATAATCAACCGTTTCAAAAATAAAAAAGTTGCCAGAGCAAATCAGATGGCGGCTGCGAATCCAGCCTTTCATCTTTTTTTGAGCTTCTGGGGGCAGCAGCTTAGTCTGGGACTGCTCCAGATCGACGCTGGCACCGGAAACTTTATGGGAGAGCTGGGAGTTCATGGGCAAAACTCTCTTGCTTTTCAAATCGCAGGGGGCCATGGGTTGATCCCCAGACTTGTTCATGGGTGTTGACATCCAGTCCTCGATCCAGGCTGACCCAGGTCTTCTCTGAAATTTCCACATCGCTGACGAGGTAGGTTTGGCAACCATTGCGCTCCAGGATGCAGCGATTACCGGGTTCAACGCCACCTACATACAAATCACCCTGACGTCTGAAAATCATGGAGCAGTGGTATCGCCGCTCAATAGCCTCAGAGGTAATGGTTTGCAGAATATCAGGATGACGAGCCGCCCCAGCATAAAGATGCGCCTCTTTGAGGCTGTAGTTTTCAATGTAAATGTAATCGCCTTGATCGATTAGCCGATGAATTCCTTGGCGGTAGGGTCGCCACAAATCATAGTCATAGACCTGCTCTGAGTAAAAGCCAATACCAGCAAAGAAGCTGTAGGGGAGGGGTCGGAACAAGACATGGATATGGGCGTAATCCTTAGGATTGGCAAACACTTGCTGAGCATTGCTAAAATCTCCGGCCATCCAATGGGCCAGAGTCATGAGTTGCTCAGTGGGAGACGGTGTCATCATGGGGGCGTGATTTAGGTCTCTTGGCGAATTTCTGTGGAAAAGGAAGCAGTGACCACTCCCGTCCCCGCGCTGGTTTTAATACAGGAGACTCGACAGCGAAGGTTCGGGTTAATGAACCAAATTTTTTCTTCCGCAGCGGCTCGGTCGTAAGCTGTTACTAGAATAAAGGCATTGTCTTCAGTAATGCGATAGTCTCCCACGGCGGCCATGGTTTCTGCATAGCCTTGGTCGCGTATGAGTTGACCTCTGTTGGGCGTTTGCGGATCGGGGACTGGAACCAGGATGCAGCTTCCGGCTAGCACTTCTGTTTCATCCCAGTCTGATTGACCTTCCCAGGTCATGCGAAAGGGGGAACTCACTGTTTGCGGATCGATGCTATGGGTTTGGCACAGATCCAGGACGGATGAGTCTTCTGGGCGAAGAGACACAATCTCAATTTCAGACTGTACGGCTTCAAAGTGACCAAAGGCTAAGTGATGGACACTTCGCTGCGATCGCCAGTGCCCAATCGACCGGGCAATGAACTCGGTAATATCCATTTAAGTTCCTGAGCTGAAATTCTGTGATAAAAAAGCCTGTTTGAAAAGTTGCTTAGACCTTGCAAACAGGTTGTGAGACGGACTGAAAACCCTATAAGCCTTAAGCTCAAGCATCCCCAGGAAAAATTGATGAAGGAACCGAAATGGAAGCTTGCAAATGCCATCTAAGTTAAAAAGGTATGGGCAGATCCTGAGGAGGCTGTGCCCATACCCATCCGCCTAGATGACTTCTGTAATCTTGACGATTTTGCCCCCAGCACGATGAATGCGCTGAATTTGAGGGGTCATTTTGCTGCCAGACACAATGTACTCGGTATTGCTGGTGCGCCGAGGACTATCGAATTTGGAACCAGACACCAAAATCTTGAAGGTTTTTTCGGCCACGGAAGAAGCCCCCCCCCGGCTGGTAGAGGGTTTGACGGCGGGAACCGTATTGGTGGCGACTGCATAGACGAGTTGCGACGCCTTGGTGGCACTGTCGATCTGCGCTGGACCCCGGTCAAGGGCAAAGCTGTGAATATAGCCGACTTGCTTCGAGTTGGCAGCACTGTCTTGCCCTCGATAGTAGGGCACTACATTTTCACCAAAGGCGGCCTGGTACTCATCGCTATCGATGTAGGAGTCAATTTCTGCTTCGTAGCCCTCGGCAACGCAGCGAATGATATGCTCAGATACTTCTCGTTGATCTTGGGGGGCGCGACCGAGGAGATGCTTGAAGTTGACTTCGACAAAGCGGTAGGGGGCGCAGGACTCAAAGTAGCGGGTGCGATATAGAGCGGATTTGGCTACAGCCCGGACAAATTCCCGCACGGAAATGGCGCGATCGCACAGTTGGGACTCAGCGGCCACGAGGCGCTCACTTTCCATGACATGGGGATTGCCCAACACCTGCCTATAAACCGCACGAATAATGGTCTGGACTTCATCCAGGCCGCTGGTGGGCCACAATTCAAACTGGGTAGATACAGCCATTGTGAAATTCAGTCTCCTAAAGTCACGTCTAAACAGGTTTGCTTTTGATTGAGGGTTAAGCGATCAACGGGATAGAGTGACGGGGCAGCCACACCACCGGCATGACTTGTCTTGGGCAGGCAGCCATAGCCTGCCCTGAATGCCACAAACCATCACCCCATCGACGCCAATCGTGAAAGCTTTCTAGTGATCTGCTGATCTGCCAAATTTAATTTGACAGGTAACTGAGTACCGAAAAGTTGAGTAGGGTTAAATTTTGAAGGTCTACGACCCGTCAAAATTGTCCTGACAAAACCCTAGACCGGTGTGATACTGGCAATTACCCCACCCTGCCGGTGAATCCGCTGATACTCTTGAGAAAGCTTCTCAAAGGGGACGTAATACACCTGGTTGCTACGACGGAACTTAGACACCGGGTTGACCACCTTTGATCGGTATCCTGTAACTTCAATGCGATACATTTTTCCATCATCACCGATGCTAGAACCAAAGCGAGTTCTCGCTGTTCCTGGCGGATGTTGGAAAGTCGCACCGTCACTGGCGGGCGAAACCACTGGCGTCGGAACTTTCTGAATCACCAAAGAATTGAGACGGGGGCGCTTGCCGGCAATGTTGCCCTTGAGGCTGCTGCTCGAAGCACCACGCACCAACTCAAAGGTATGAGTAAACTGCACCATGCTCTGGCAGGCTTCAGTTTTGTAGCCCCGCACGTAGGGGACAAAGTTTTCGCCAAAGGTGTTTTGATACTCATCACTGTCTAGGTAAGAGTCGATTTCGGCCTCAAACCCTTCGGTATCGAGAATGGTGCTGTGGGTGCGCATCTCCTCTAGATCCAAGGGGGGACGACCCAAGAGGTGCCTGAAATTCAGTTCAATGGCTCGGTAGCGAGCACAGCTCGTAAAAAAGCGAGAGCGGTACAAATCAGATTTGGCGACTTGTCGCACAAACTCCCGGACACTAAGTTCACCCCGTTTGAATTGAGATTCCGGAACGCTGAGACGCTCACTTTCCATGACGTATGCGTTACCGAGAACTTGCCGATAGACTGCACGAATCACCGTTTCAGCATCTGAAGCAGACTGACCGGGAATCCACTCAGTAGGCGGGGTTTCGTCAAATAGGCTAACACCTAAGCGTGAAGCTGGTCCAAAAGCCATTAACAGTTTCTCCCTGGTTAACGACGGATTAACTAAGCTGATTTTTCCCCTAGGGGAAACTAACTTGGGTCACACCCCCCAATGCACGGGCAGTTTGAGGTGACCTTGTTAGCTGAGAGGCCGTCTGAAAAGTCTCATTCATCCCTGCATTAGCCCCCCCAACCCCCCAAAATTGGGGGGAGAAAGCCAAAAACTCTGCTCATTTCCCCCCAGAATTGGGGGGCTAGGGGGGCAAGTGCAAGGTCTAAGCAACTTCTCAAACTGCCTCTGAGCAAACCGCAAACTCTCACTGAGAATTTACGCGTTTGGGCGCAGTCAATGGTGAGAACATTTCTTGCGCTAGGTTACGATCCATATTGATATACCTTGGGTGCGCTCTCATAAAGATTTGTAAAACTTAATGTTTTAGTTTGAAGAGCGAGATTTCCCAATCAACTCGATTGCAAGGTGGCTTCCAGGGCTGCGGCGACCACCCAGGGATGATCGTCCTGGCGCAAAGCCGCCAGACGCTTTCTGGCCTCTGGGGTTTGGGAACGCCTAAGGGCGATCGCAGCTTGCCAGCGATCGCGCCAAACTGACGAGCCCGATAGCTCCGTCAGCAGCACCATCGCCTCCCCATGACAGACCCCATCCAGAAGGCTGCCCAGGGCCAGAATGGCCGTTTCTCGCACCGTAAGGGTTTTGTCTAACAGCCCCATGCGAACGACGGAGAGCAGAATATTGTTGGGCTGGGTATCCATCAAGATCGCCAGAATGGTTTGACGAGTCAACCAGTGGGGACATCGCTCAAATAACTGCACCAACAGGGGCACAGCGGCTTCGCCAAAGTCACAGAGGGTGTTGGCCGCCTCGGCCAAAATATTGTCGTCTTGCTCTTGGGTGATCAAGGTGGTCAGAATCTGCCAGGATGCGGCGGTGGGGTGGTTGCCCAAGCCCATGACCGCAAAGCGACGCCGCACCACATCGGGGTGGGTGAGCAATCGCTGCAAGATCGGCACCGCCTCATGCGCCGGGTACTTGGCCAGGGCATCCAGAGCCGCCTTGCATTGATCTAGAGACCCGCCGTGCAGCCAGGCTTCCCAATCCTGAAGTGAGGAATCTGTCATGGAGCCCGAAACTGCCGCAATTGGGCAATCAGATGGTCAAAGTAGGGAGACAGGGCAGATTGAGACTGAGCCTCCATTTCCTCAAGGCTAGCTGTTTTGATCGCCTCTAAGCCCATAACCATGGCCTCTAGGGGCACTTGAAGCTCCTGGTAGAGTTCTTCCATGGCTTGCAGCCCTGCTGGGCTGGTGTAGTCGGTGTGCTGTCCGGCAATGCCGTAGGTGATGCAGCGCAGAAAGTGCCAGAAGTCTCGCCAGCAGGCATCAGCCCGTTCAGGGGGATAAAGCCCGCCCCCAGGTTCGGTAATGTTGGGGAACTGAGCTAGCACCTGGGCTCTGGCCTTGGCCACAATATCGGGGGCGCGATCGCGGAGTTGTTTCACCACCGGCAGCCAAGTCCCGGTCTCCGCAGCCAGGGCTTGTATGGCTTCACCGTCCGCATCGCTGAGATAGCGACCCTCGTCGTCAGCAGCCTGAAACCGTTGCAGCAGTTCTGGCGGGTGGGTATCTTGCCAGGTAACAAAGCTGACAATGCGGGCTTTGGGAATGAGCGTCCGTGCTTTTTCACTGAGGGGGAGCTGGGTCATAGTAAATTGATGCGCGCCTTGGGTCTGTCACAGTTGGCATTCTCCCACAGCACTCTGCTCGAAGCCAGAGGCACCTGTCAATTGAGCAACCAAAGGGTGTCCTTTCGCCAGTTGGCTAACGTTGAGAATAGAAAAACCGATCCCATTTCCTTCTATATCCACCCGCTCCATAATGGCATCGTTGTTAGTTTCACGCATATAACCAGGAGCATCCGAAAATTTGACCTCAAGAAAGTCAGCTTCGGGGTCAAACCAAACAGTTACTGATTTTGCCATAGGTCTACTCCTTGTTTAATTTTGTCTGTGAGATAGGCGGTAATGATGAGGGCATCATCGGGTAAATGTTTCACAACGACACACAACCATTTTGCCCCCACCATCGATTGTTCGTAGTAGCAATAGTAAAGCTGAACTCTCCTATCGCTGCTGGATTGTCGCACCACTTGTGGTTCTTGAAGAACCTTGGCAATCTGAGATGCTAACTCAACCATTTCTGGATGTTCCAGAATGTGGGCGAGTCGTTCTTTGCTAAGGCGGATAGATCGATTCTGGTAGTCGCTGAGGTGCTGCGTCATACCTCCTTGCCTGCGATGATGCGGATGGTAGGAATGTGGGAAATGCTATCGTAACAATCTTGACAGAACTTTACGGTTTGCCAGCGCAATCTGGGGTGGCTGATCTGGCTCAGACTGGCTCGGATTTGACCCATCAAGGAGAAAACCTCTATGACGCCTTCATCTCATCCCGGCCAAATGATTTGGAAACTGCCAGGCGCGAGTGACACGGCACTGCACCTGCGGCATCATCCCTCAGAACCCTGGCGCTTCTATCAGGAATTTCCCCAATATGTGCGCCCCGATCCCCCCGAGTTTTCCCAGGGGTACGCGACTTTTCTGGCGCTGCTGAATCAAGGCTGGGAGGCGGTTCGTTCTTGAACCCTACAGGGTCATAAGGCTCTCACGGGTGGTTTTGCGGGTGTAGGCATTCCAGGTGTCTAGATCGGTCTCTGGGTGGCTGAGCAGGTGCGATCGCTGCCCCTGAGTTAGCCCCTGCACCGCCGTAAAGTCAGCCCCGGCAATATTTTCGAGATGATCAAACTCAGCATGGGTGAAGTCAACCGCACGCAGATCTGCCCCCTGGAAGTTGGCTCCATTTAAGCCTGCTCCCCGCAGCGAGGCTCCCGCCAAAAAAGCGCGACGAAGATCGGCATTGCTCAGTCGGGCACCCCGGAGATTGGCACCCTTTAAGTTTGCGCCACCCAGATAGGCTCCCAGGAGCCTTGCATTCTGTAAGTTTATCCCACGCAGATGGGCGGTATTGAGCTTCGCCCCATTCAGATTGGCTCCTGGCCCAATTGCCCCCGAAGACTGATAGGCAAACCCCTGGGGCCAGATCGTGTCTCCATCGTAGAGAGCTGCTGCCAATTTTGCCTCAGCCAGATCGGCATCCGTCAAATTGGCTCCCCGCAACACCACCCGATAGAGGCAAGCCCCCTGCAAATTGGCTCCCTGCAAGTTGGCATCCTGGAAGTTTGCCCCCCGCAAATCAGCCTCCTCAAACTGGGCTTGGCTCAGATTTGCTCCCTGGAAATTGGCACGCAGCAACTGAGCCTGACGGAAATCGACCCCCACCAACTCACACCCCTGCAAATCGCACTGGTATAAATCGAGCTGTTGCGCCTGACCCGCTTTAAGGGCGGCTAGCTGGGTTGTTCTATCTAACGCACCGAAATGGCTACGCACGAGTTTAGCCCCCTATTCTGGCTACCATATACACACATCTTGATCCGCTTGCCCTCAGTTCCCCACGCCTGGAAACAGAAGTATTGTACGGTGCAAGAACACCCTTATAGGATCGTGTCTGGATGGCAACAGCGCCCTACTAGGGTGCATCTCAGTTTTGCAAGTTTTTCCTCATTCCCCAGCTCCTTCTCCCAAAAGAGAAGAAGGGGAGCCGGATTCAAAGCCCCTCTCCCGCTCTGGGCTACCGTGTACACACAAGTCATGAAAAATTCAAAATCTTTGCACTCGCCCCCCTAGCCCCCCAATTCTGGGGGGAACTAGTTCTAACTTTCGGATTTCTCCCCCCAATTTTGGGGGGTTGGGGGGGCTAATGCAGCGTGGAACACGGAGAACTAGAGATGTGTATACACCGTAGCCCGTTCTGGGAGGGAATTTAGGGTAAGGGCTACGAAAGTGGGATGCACCCCCCTACTATAGGGAATGTCAGCACCTGGAACCCTATAGCCCCTGAAGAATGGAGTGTTCACTCATGCCTTTCTCTGTCCCCACAACTATGATGAACTTTTTCCGCCAGAGCGAAGGGGTTTGGTATACCCAGCGAACCGTTCATCACTTTGATACCGTGGCCGATGAATCTGGGGAGTCCAATCTTCATATCACCGTTCTCTCCTCCGAAGATCCCCGGGTTCAGCGCATTTGCGAGCAGCAGGGCATTGATCCGGCTCTGGCCAAAGGGGGCGCTAGCTTTATGTGGCAGGCTAATCATGACGAACAAGCACCGAACCCCGATCAGGCTGCCATCTTAGTTGATGTTCCCGTCGATGCCAGCGGCCAAGCGGGTCGGCTGTTACGCAACCAGGGCTATGTGGAGAAAATTCCGGTGGTCAGCCGCTACTGGTTTGGTCAGGATGGCATTTTGACCATTGATACGGACTACGACCAGAACCAGGGCCAGGAGCGCTGCTGGTTTATTACCGAAGATTTTCGTGTGCGAGTTAGCACGGTTCGGATGCTTAATGGCGTCTACCTGATGACCTACTGTTCGGAGCGTCGCTGCATCACCCCGCTTCAAATGACCGAACTGCTCCAAAATAACCAGCTACGAGCCATTGCCCCCTCCGCTTAACACAAGGCTCTTCTGTAGGAGCCGCTTCTGTTCTGGAGAGTTAGTTTACATTAATTAATTCCTTTGTTAAGTAATATTGCATTATTCTCAAAATGCAGCTTGCCTGCTTGAGCATCCCGTATTCTCAAAAACTATGTGTCCGCTATGGATCTGTTCTGCCATCACTCATGTATAAGCCGTTTTTAAATCATCTGGAACAGTCTCTATTTCAACGCTTCGACTTGCGCAGTCGCCTGATCCCAACAGGATTGGAGTGTCAGGTCAGCAGTCGAGGCAAAAATCCCGCCACCATTCGCAGTTGGTGCTATCAGTGTCCGGAACTTCGCAAAATTCGCTACACCTATATTGACGCTGGCAGCAGTGCTCAAATCTTGAACAGTGTGATATATCCCCATCCTGCCTACGAACTGCCACTACTGGGGATTGATTTTTTGTCTTTTGGTCAGGTCAAAAACCTGATTGTGATGGACTTCCAACCTCTATTTCAAGATGAAGACTACTTGAGAAAGTATATTTACCCGCTCAAGCAACTGCGCGATCGCTACCCCGATCTAGCTCAAAACTTGGAAATGAAGTTCTACGATGCCAATCAATACTTCTCCCAGTATTTGCTCTTTGCCAAAACAGATGCCCAAACGGTAGAAACCCGAGTGTTTGCCGCCTTTAAGGACTACCTCGATCTCTACTGGCAGATGTTAGAGACGGCTAAGCCGTTTACCGAGCCCGTCGATATTCAACGAATTGTGCAGGCTCAAAAAGATTATGATCAGTACAGTGCTGATCGAGATCCTGCTTCGGGTCTGTTTAGCAGCTATTTTGGACACGAGTGGGCAGAGCGGTTTCTCTACGAATTTTTGTTTGAGGATGCGGTGCCCCTTGAGGTGCCTGCTGTCTCATAAACTCATTGCTCATGACGCTCTATCAACCTTTTTTAGGTGCTGCGATCGCATGCCTCCAAGAGCGACTGCCTCTCCAGCCCTATCCCATTCCAGCCGGGTTTGAGTCCAAATCTGCCCTAGTGGGCAAGGGCAAGCATCAAGAAACTGTCGTGACCACCAGTGTTGCCTTCCAGACCCCCAAACTGCGTCAGATTCGGGCAGCCCATGTTCAGGGTGGCAAATCTTTGCAGGTCTTGAACTTCGTTATTTTTCCGCAGCTTCAGTACGATCTGCCCTTCTTTGGTGCTGACCTAGTAACCTTACCGGGAGGACACCTCATTGCCCTGGACATGCAGCCCCTATTTCGAGACGACCCCCAGTATCAGGCCAAATACACCCAGCCTCTGCTACCGACTTTTGAGCATTTTCGCCAGCATCTCCCCTGGGGCGGCGACTTTCCCGCAGAAGCACAGCCCTTTTTCTCACCGGCCTTTCTGTGGACGCGCCCCGAAAAAACCGAAGTGGTTGAAACCCACGTTTTTGAAGCATTTCTTGCCTATCTCCACCAATATCTTGACTTTGTAGAGCAGGCCGAACCCATCCTCGAACCCCAATCCCTCGCTGCTATTGAGCAAGCACAGCTAAGATACTTACGCTATCGAGCCGAAAAAGACCCTGCTCGTGGCATGTTTACCCGCTTCTATGGGCCGGAATGGACAGAAGAATATATCCATGGATTTTTATTTGATCTAGAACGACAATTAACCCATCCTCGCTCATGAGCATCTGCTGTAGAGTCTGTCCCCTATCGTAACAGTTGCCACTCCAGAAATGACCTTAGAAATCGACTGATTTGACCTGACAAGTGGGGTTGGGATCACTGTTGCAAGAAATTTGACAATTTCCCCCGATACAATGAAGGCATCTATGGAGGCATTCAGTCATGGAACCTCAAGTTAAAACCAAACCTGCGTTGTTATACGACACAGACTACCAACTTTGGTTGGAAGAAATCGCTGCTCAGTTAAAAGCACAAGACTTTAGCAAGCTTGACCTAGAAAACTTGATTGAGGAAATTGAAAGCTTGGGTAGAAGTGAAAAACATGCAATTTTGAGTTACCTAATGCGGCTGTGTGAACATCTTCTCAAGATTAAGTATTGGGAATCTGAACGAGAGCTGTGCCTACGGGGCTGGAAACGCGAGGTCATCAACTTTAGATTGCAAATTCAAGAAGCATTGGAGACCAGCCCTAGTTTGAAGTCGTTTATAAAGGATGGTTTTGTTAGGCAATATAAAAATGGCAGAAAGCTTTTTCTCAATGCAAGTGAGCTAAATGCCAGCCTCATTCCTGAAGAACCCGACTTTACCCTAGAACAAGCCCTAGATGAAAACTGGCTCCCCTGGCAACCTGAATAGGAGTTCGTTTGACTGATTACGTGATCAATGCCTCTGAACTTGGGCATTAGGCAGCATTGGTGAGGTCAGATACCAACATCAGCAGTGTGTCGATATTGATCCTGTTTGATCACACATAGATTTGATGGCAGCGTCACAATCTGAGAAGATCAAAGCGCATCAGAATATCACCCCAATTGAGAAATTTTAGCTTCAGGAATCAAGATGATGTCGGACAGTCCAGAACCTCTCCCTTTAGATCAGGCCACGGCGGAAGAAGTGGCAGAAATGATTACCGAACTCGAACAATATCGAGAACGCTTGGTGAATGACACCCTGGCCATGGCACAGCGGGCTAAAGTTTTGCGGACAACTGTGATGTCTAACCTGGAGCCGGATCTGGCCAGGATAGATACCATGCTTCAGGAACTGCGCAATCGGCAGGCAACCCTAACAAACCAAAACTAAACCCCCAAAAGGAACCTCTCCATGAGTAATGCGCCTCACCCGGAAACCCTAGACCCTAATAACGAGACTTTGGCAGCTCAAGCCAGAACGGATGCCTTTTTGCACCAAGTGAACGAGCAAATTACCTTGGGCACCTTTGACCCCAACGATGCTGAGTCACTCCAGCGCTTGGTTGAAGAGGGATTGGGTGATACACGGGGTCTGGTGCGGCTGCGTGCGGCTGAAACTCTGGGGGACATCGGAGAGCCAGCAACTCCCTTTCTGGTCAAGGCTCTGGCCAATCATGCCGATGTAGTGGTGCGCCGGGCAGCGGCCAAGACGCTGACCTTAATTGCCGATCCGACTGCCGTGCCCACCCTTCTGAAAGCCTTTCTCTACGATGAAGATACGGTGGTGCAGGGTTCGGCGGCGGGGGCTTTGGCTCGCACGGGTGAAACGGCGGTTCCTGCGCTCTTGGAGATTTTGGCTGCTTCTGAACACCCGGAAAGCACCAAGGGTCATGCTGCCTGGGCACTGGCGTTTATTGGAGCAGAAGCGGCTGAGTTGTTATACCCGGCTCTGGAGTCAGACTCGGTGGATGTCCGATGTGCAGCAGTGGGTGCGATCGCCCAGGTTGCTCAGGAAAAAAACGATGTTCGAGCCTGTGAGCAGCTAGTATCAGCTCTCACAGATGCCGCAGCAGTGATTCGGACTGAGGCAGCAGCAGCCCTGGGACAACTCAACTACGCCCCGGCCTTGCCCCATCTGATTCTGGCACTCCGCGATGCCGATAGCGAGGTGCGCCAAGCGGCGGTCACCACTCTGGGAAAAGTGGGAGACGCTACAACCCTGGCACCGTTGCAGTCGATGCTTGAGGATCCTATGGAGTCAATTCGAGTGCTGGCCAAACTGGCCATGGGTCAGATTGAGCGGCGGCAAGCTTAAGGTGAAACAATTGCGCTAATGATTCCCCTTGGCTGTCATCACTGCCACATCCCGCTTCAGTTGTGCTCCAATTTCATCCTCGGCTACATCCAGATCGTAATCCATTTGTAACCCCAGCCAAAATCGTGGTGACATATTAAAATAATGTGCTAATCGAAGAGCGGTATCTGCTGTAACACGTCGCTTTCCGTGAATAATTTCATTGATACGCCGTGGGGGAACTCGAAGAGCCAAAGCAATTTGGTTTTGACTGATGTTCATTGGCTTTAGAAATTCTTCTAAAAGCACTTCACCAGGATGAATAGGCGTCAGCTTGGCTTCACTCATTGATTTGCCTCAATGATAATCAACAATTTCTACATCTAAAGCGTCACCATCTTGCCATACAAAACAAATCCGCCATTGGTTGTTAACCCGAATACTATACTGACCTTCACGATTCCCTGCCAGCCGCTCTAGGCGATTAGCAGGCGGAACCCGAAGATCTTGAAGGGTTTCTGCGCGGTTCAGCATTCGCAATTTTCGCAACGCTACTTGCTGAATATCTGACGGCAGTTTTCGTGAACGTTTACGCTCAAAGACTTTTTGAGTTTCTTTATCCCTAAAGCTCCGAATTATGCTCTATAGCGGTTTTCACCTGAGTGAGGTACGGGGTATGGGGGTGGAACCCCCACGCAGCTAAGGTGTACACACATCTCTGGATAAACCCATTCCATTCTGCATTAGCCCCCCCGACCCCCCAAGTTTGGGGGGAGATCAACAATAACTGGACTATTTCCCCCCAGAATTGGGGGGCTAGGGGGGCGAGCGCAAAGATTTTGAATCTTGGCAAGATTTGTGTGTACACGGTAGCCCCACGCAGGGGGCAGCGCCCCCTGCACCCCATGTACTCCATTGATTGTTTAGCTTCGGAAAAGCTCAAGGACGAGACTTGGATTTAAAGTAGTTAACCTGCTCAATTCGGGATAGGGCGCTCACCGCCGTTTCCCGGACGTAGGCGTCGATGGTGTCATCCTGGGTCAGGGCACTCAGGACTTCAGCGCCGCGTGGGTCACCAATGGCTGCGATCGCATTCACCACAGACACCGCCAGAGCTGGGTTATCCGTAGTGTGCAGCACCTCAATTAGAGCCTCCAAAGCCGGGACGCCAATTTCACCCAGCGCCATCGCCGCCGCAATGTGCACCACCGGGTTGGCATCTCCAAGGGCTTGCTTCAAGCCCTGCAATCCCTCGGTTGGAAAGGTGATATCTGGATGATTCACGGCAATCTGAGCCAAGGCTTTGGCACAACTGCCTCGCACGGTCACATTGTCGCTGTGCAGTAAGGCCGCCACAATGGCAGGCACGGCACCAGCACCAATGGCACCCAGGGCTTTCACTGCTGAGCGTCGAAATACCACATCTTCTTCGTCCAGGATTTCCATCAACCGGGGAATCGTGGTTTTATCATCCTGCTCTGCCAGTTCCCACAGGGCTTGCTCCCGTAGGTGAGGGTTGGGGTGTTTGAGTTGTGCAAAGAGAGCATCAATTGACATAGGAGGGTTACGAGTGTTGGGCAAGGTCGCGCGCTTTGGCTTGGATCAGCCAATCTGGGTCGTGAAGCAACTGAACACCGCTGCGATCGCCCAGTTGTTCCAGCGCCATTATGGCAGCATATCGGAGTTCCCAGTTGCCAGCCTCCAGGCAGGGTAAAAGATGCGGAATTGCGCGTTGATCTCCCAACTCACCCAGGGCAATGGCCGCTGCCGCCCGCGATTTTTGAAACTGGGGCTGTGGATGATGCAGGGCTTCAATGAGCAGATCGTAGGCAGGGGCATGTTTGAGCCAGCCCATCAACTTCACCACATGAAAATGAGCGCCATAATCACAGTAAGCTTCTTCTTCATAGGTAGCAAACAACGCCTCAGGGGCGGCCTCAGAATAATGCGCCAGAATCGTGTGGGCGGCCAGATAGCAGCGGCCAAAATCAGTTTCGTAGAGGGTTTGGATCAAAACGCCCAGGGACGGAAGAGTATCATAGCGATGCACTAGATCTAGATCCTGGGGGTGATCGCGCAGAGTTTGTTCCAGGGCGGGTTGGATCTCTGCAAAGGTAAGTGCCCCAGCGGCAAGACCTTGATCGCTCAAATGCCGAATGGCGCGCAGGCGAAAGACCAACGAAACCGGGCAGCGGGCAATGGGGTTAAGTGCCGGATAGTATTGGGCATCCATCAAGTCCTGGATACACAGCCGTCGGGTAAACACCTCTCGATGTTGGAGCAACCCCACCACCTTCACCATGGCGGTATAGTCCTGGGTCAGGCGGCAAACAGCCGTGATTGCCGCACTCCGCACCGGGGAATCTTCGGCCTCTGTAAATCGTTGGATACGTGCCAGCGCTGGCTGATACCCAAGCTTGCTGAGGGTGTGAATAATGGCCCGATACAGTTGCTTAGGGCGCTCCAGCAGTTGAGCTACGTCCTCCAGCAACGCTGGATCCCGAGATCCAATTTCTCCAAGGGCCCAAACTGCATTTTCAACGGTATAGGGGTCTGGATCGGCCAGGCAAGCGTGAATGGTGGGCAACGCCTGAGTGGCCCGCAGGCGTCCTAGGGTCTCGATGGACTTACGGCGCACGATGCGGTTATCTAAGCCTGGGTCAGTGTTGTCAACCGCGCGGATCAAGGCTTGAATCGCCAGTGCCGTGGGAAAGTTAACCAGATGAGCAGCGGCAATGTAGCGGGAGTCCTCCGGCCCAATCTGGCTTTGGGGGGTATCAAGGAGGTCAATTGCCTCGGTTTCGCTCAGGTTAAAAAAGTTAAAAAAGCGCTTATCCATAGGTTTGTCTTCTGGGTGATACCAATTCTTGAATTTGAAGCTACCCAGTTTAGATTGAGTCAGCCAGTTGTGAATCAAACGCTCTGCATCACCCCCGCCTGCCGCCGTCCCTCGCGCTTCGCGCCGCTGCGCTAGAACTAAGGGGAACAGGGGGGTAGTGCCAGGTCTGTAAATCCATAACGGATTCAGGCTGCCTCAGGGAGATGATGTGTAGCTTATGTTCAGGGAATTGGTATGAGGGGTTTAGTCCCCCAGAGGTGTTCACCCCTATCTGCCGCGTGCAACAAGCCCAGAGGCTCCTTGCAACCACTCAACCAAAGAGTTGAGTCAATCACCAAGAGCACCTGGGCTTGCAGAGAATGGGTCGTTCTCAGTTTAGTGCAGAGGCAATCTTCACAGAGAATCGCCCATGGGGTTCATTACCCGACTACGACAGAGAGTTGATGGCGTAGTCAAGCAGCGCATTGTACTCAACCAATGCTTGAGCAGACATGTCGCGGGGGGCACAGCCACGATTGCGGGCAAAGCTCAGCGCTTCTACATAGGGAGCGGTAGGCAGACCCAGGGCGCGATAGACTTCGCGCTGGCCAGCAATGCCCCACTCATCCAGAGGGCCGGTGCCACCCACAACCAGGCAGTACTGAATCAAGCGCAGGTAGTGCTTGATGTCACGCTGACACTTGGTTTTGAAGGTGTCGGTGGAATTGGCTTCCCCAGCATTGTTGAGGTAGGGATACTTTTTGATGCAAGCATCATAGGCTTCTTTGGCCACGGCATCCAGATTGCCAGCTAGCTTCTCAGCTGCTTCCAACCGAGCCGCAGCCCGCTGAATGCTGCCCTGAACTGATTCTAGATCAGAGGTGCTGGGGAAACGACCGGCGGCATCAGCCGAAGCAATTACAGTAGTAACAACGGATTTCATTTTTTATCCTCTCTCAAATAGATTCTGATTGGGGTCTGATTTCAAAAGTTTGCAGCGATCAATACGCAGGCTTTGAACTAGCTCAGAGCCGCAATCACGCGATCGAAGTAGCTGCTGGCTTCAGACACCAAGCTGGCACAACGATCAGCCACCACAGGGGTTCCCATTTTGCGCAGTTTGGCACCGGCTAGGGCTTCACTGGGGTTGTCTTGGATGTGAGCGACGGCCTGAGCCTTCATGATTTGCACAGCACGCACGGTTGAGGTGGTGGGCACGCCCAGGGCAGCGTAGGTTTCTTTGAGGCCGTTTAAGCAGCGATCGTCGAGAACGGAAGCATCGCCAGCGAGTAGCGCATAGGAGACATAGCGCAGGATGATTTCAGCATCACGCAGGCAAGCAGCCATGCGACGGTTGGGATAGCAGTTGCCACCGGCTTGAATCAAACCCTGGTTTTCGCAGATCATGCCAGCGACTGCGTCAGAGACCATGCAGCTAGCGTTGCTGGCAATGGCATTCACAGCGTCTAGCCGTCTGTTGCCTTCTGAGACAAATTTTTTGAGGGCGTTGATATCACTGACACAAGCAGTGCTGGCATCTGCGGTAACCACAGCTTTAGAAAAAGCGTCAAGCATTGAGCTCTCCTTGGTTGATTATCAGGACAGAACTTGTCCTTAGACAAGACAATTTCGACCTTAAAAGAGCAGGGGGACGCTCGTCTCATTTATGAAAAACAAAGCAACAATCCTTAATACTCACCGGGAATGGGGTGCCATCGCTACGGTGTACACACAAGTCTCAGAAAAACGATTTCACCCTGCATTTGCCCCCTACATCCTCCATTCTGGGGGACTGTGAGGTATTCAGAACCCCCCAAATTACGCCCTTCGGGCACGCTTCGCGAGGGGGGCAGGGGGGCGAGTGTAAGGACAGGAGGGATTGCCTTGACCTGACGATGGCGTTGGGGTTTACAATGGCGGCTTGACGACTTTTTTTGTTCCCCACATCTGTATCCTCATCCTCCTCACGGATTGTTGGGCACATCTCAAGGCACTAAATCATGCAAGTTCAATCTGGAATTAATCCCACAAAGTTGCTAGCTGCGATCGCAGCTAGCCAGCGCTATCTCCTCTCCCAGCAACAGGAAGCTGGATACTGGTGGGCTGAACTGGAGTCCAATGTCACGATTACGGCTGAAGGGGTGCTGCTCCATAAGATTTGGGGCACGGATGCTGCCCGTCCCATGGCCAAGGTAGAGGGGTATCTGCGATCGCAGCAGCGAGACCATGGCGGTTGGGAACTGTTCTATGGCGATGGTGGCGACCTCAGCACCTCTGTTGAAGCCTATATGGCTCTGCGGTTGCTGGGCGTTCCGGCTCAAGACCCGACCTTGACCCATGCCCGAGACTTTATTTTATCTAAAGGGGGGATCAGCAAAACTCGGGTCTTTACCAAGTTGCACCTAGCTCTGATTGGCTGTTACGAGTGGCGCGGCATCCCCTCACTGCCGGCCTGGGTAATGCTTTTACCCGAAGGCAGCCCCTTTACTATCTATGAAATGTCGAGTTGGGCACGGGGCAGCACGGTGCCGCTGCTGATTGTCATGGATCGCAAGCCCGTGTATCGGGTAGATCCGGTGATTAACTTGGACGAGCTGTATCTGGAGGGACGCGATCGCGCCACCTTTGAGCTGCCCCGCAGCAATGACTGGCGCGACCTCTTTTTAGGGCTAGATAGCCTCTTTAAGCTGGCCGAAGATTTGAGCTTAGTGCCCTTGCGCGAAGAAGGCATCAAGGCGGCTGAGCGCTGGGTGCTAGAGCGTCAGGAAGTGACTGGCGACTGGGGAGGCATCATTCCCGCCATGCTCAATTCCCTATTGGCTCTGCGCACTCTCGGCTATGACGTCCACGACCCCATCATCGCACGGGGGCTTCAGGCGGTCGATAACTTTGTCCTAGAAACCGACAGTGCCTACTGGATTCAGCCCTGTATTTCCCCGGTCTGGGACACCGCCCTGGTTATGCGCGCCCTGGCCGAATCGGGTTTAGAGCGTGACCATCCCGCCCTCGTGAAAGGCGGCGAATGGCTGCTGCAAAAGCAAATTCTCGACTACGGCGACTGGGGGGTCAAAAATCGCCAGGGTGAACCTGGCGGCTGGGCCTTTGAATTTGACAACAAGTTTTATCCCGATGTAGACGACACCGCCGTCGTAGTCATGGCACTCCATGGAGCCCAACTCCCCGATGAAGCCGCCAAGCAGGCCGCCATCGACCGAGCCGTGCAGTGGATTGCCACGATGCAATGTAGACCTGGAGGCTGGGCCGCCTTTGATCTTGACAACGACCAAGACTGGCTGAACCAGTTGCCCTACGGTGACCTCAAAGCCATGATTGACCCCAACACCGCCGACGTGACGGCGCGGGTGCTAGAAATGGTGAGCCGCTGTGATGTCAGTACAGGTACCCGCAGTATTCAGCGGGCACTGCACTACCTCAAGGGCGAACAAGAGCGAGAAGGCTGCTGGTTTGGACGTTGGGGCGTCAACTACATCTACGGCACCAGTGGGGTTCTGGCCGCACTAGCTCTAATCGCCCCCCAAGACTACCGCACCCAAATTCAAGGGGGTGCCGACTGGCTGGTGAGCTGCCAAAACCACGATGGCGGCTGGGGGGAAACCTGCTTTAGCTACAACGACCCCACGCTGAAAGGACAGGGCACCAGCACCGCCTCTCAGACCGCCTGGGCCTTGATTGGACTCCTGGCCGCCGCAGAGGCTACAGGCACCTATGCCAGCGAAGCTCTAGATCGCGGGGTTCAGTATCTTCTTAACACCCAACAGGAAGATGGCACCTGGAACGAAGCGTACTTTACGGGCACTGGCTTCCCCTGCCACTTTTACCTGAAATACCATTTGTATCAACAGCATTTTCCCCTGACGGCACTAGGGCGCTATCAGACCCTGTTGGCTCCGCCTGCTGCATAACCTTCTATCAGTTTTTTCCCACAAATATGAGCGATCCCAACTCTGACCTCGACCCTCAGACTGATATGTCTCTTACTGGGCCAGGTGCAGTGCAGACGTTTTTGTACTACTTCAGCCTCATGACCTTGATTGCTGCCTTGGTGGGCTCCTTGGCTTTACACCTGCACCCTGCTTCCCCTCACCTATTTATGCCTGCCGTCGCTACAGGGGCAATGGCCGGCACTCTCGGTACACTCTTTAATCGCACCACTCATTTTTCAGTGGCTTATCAAAATCGACGCCGCTTTCAAACTCAGCTTGAACGTGCCTTAACAGAATTGGGCTTTGAGCTGGATCAGGCGGCCATGGCCGCCCAAACAGATCGTCCCCCCGATTCCTACATCTATCGCCGACCTGGGTTTTCTGGGTGGTTGACGGGGCGAATCTTTGTCTTGCTTCAGCCCCAAAGGGCAATGGTGGCGGGTCGTGCCGCCATCATTCAAAAAATGGGAAGAAAGTTATTGTAAATGTCATCTATCCTAGGGTAGAATTTAGCTGAACAGGCAAGACTGCTTGACAATTCTCCATGGCTACGGTGACGTCTGCCATTGGGAAGATCCGAAAAGATAGTTCCTGTCTCACAATAGGCTAGGCAGAAGTTACTCAACTGACGATGAACCTCAAGTCTAAGAGGCGGCTGCATAGCTTTGTGCGATCGCAGTCGCTTCAGCCTTGATCTGCGACCAGATCGGTGGCTTGAGGGTTTTTGAGCCAGGTCATGATCAGTTTTTCGTCTCGTCGCAACTTGACCCATAGGCTGCCGGCTCCATCCTTACCCCATAGATCTAAAGCAGCCATCTCTAGGTGAGCCACTCGGTCTTGATTGGTTGTTAAGACGATCTGAGCTTGGGGCACTGCTGGCAACAAGGCCATCACTTGATCTGATTTAGTTTTGAACTGCATCGTGGGTATACCCAACCCCCCTAACTGGCCGGGTCGGACTAAATCTTGCGGAATCCGTTTGCCATAGCCTTTTTGTGTCACCAATACTAAATCCTGGTCGGGTCGTAGAGCCACCAGTCCAATTAACTGCTCTTGGCGCAGCTTGAGTGCTTGATTTCCCTGGGCGACCCGTCCCATTTCAGGAAGATTGGTCACGGCAGTTCGCAGGAGACGCCCTCCGGACGTAGCCACCACCACTTCAGTCTCTTGGCTCAGGGCACAAACCCAACCGAGCTCATCTGTGGGCTTCAGTTTAATAGCATTTAGCCCTCTGGCGGTAAGTTCTTGAAATTCTGCCGCCTCAACCTTCTTAATTTTGCCCTGGCGGGTGAGAAGCACTAGATGATGGGCTGAGGCTAGCTGGCTGACCAGAATTTGACTGACCAGGGTTTCGCTACGGGCAGACTCTGGCAGCAGGGTTACTAAGGGGACGCCTCTGCCTTTGGCGGTCGTCATCGGCATCTCGCTAATGCTGACAGGGTAAGCTTTGCCGCTGCTGGTAAACACCACCAGGTTATCCCTGGACTCTACAACTTCGGAGTAAGTCGGCAAATCTCGGGAGTCTTCGGTCAACTGAGCCGATGGAGCCGCCTCTGGAGAACGATTGCGCTTGGCTAAGGAGAGGCAGCGCACATAGCCCTTCTGGGAGAGTTCTAACCGTCGAGGCTGGTTATCTTCCACCGGTTCGAGGGCGAGGGTGACCTCGCCTTCATTGCGAATCTGGGTGCGACGGGCATCTTGATGCTGGCGCTTGAGTGCCCGCAGGTCTTTTTTCAATTCTTTCAAAAGTTCGTGGCGATCAGTGAGCAACTGCTCTAAGCGCTGAATTCGCTGCTCTAGCTCAGAGACTTCTGTGCGTAAATTTTGCTGCTCTAGGCTGGTCAAGCGACGCAGGGGCATGGCTAAAATAGCATCGGCCTGGCGCTCACTCAGATTGAGAGACTGCTGAAGCTGCTGTTTGGCGTGGGTGCCGTCGGTGGCCTGCCGCAGCAGCTCGATGACCCCATCTAGGTTGGTGAGAGCCTGTACTAAGCCCTGCACCAGATGAAGTCGTTGCTGGACTTGGGTGAGTTCATTTTGATAGCGACGCTGTAGGGTGTGCTCACGAAAATCTAAAAATTCCAGAAGCAGAGTTTTGAGGGGCAGTTCCCGAGGCTGTCCGTTGACCAGAGCTAGGGTGATTACCCCGAAATTGGTTTGCAGGGGGGTTTGGCGATAGAGTTGCTCTAAAACGTCCTCGGGGCGAACATCTCGCTTTAGCTCAATCACAATGCGCATGCCGTCACGATCGCTCTCATCCCGGAGGTCAGCAATCCCTTCGAGCTTCTTCTGGTTAATAAGAGCGGCCATTTTCTCGATTAGCCCTGCTTTATTGACTTGAAATGGCAGCTCGGTAATCACCAAGATAGGGCGTCGATGCCGTCCGCGACCGGGCTGTTGTTCATCAATGTGCGTGACACCGCGCAGGGTGATACTGCCCCGTCCCGTGGTGTAAGCGTCATGAATGCCGTCGGTGCCAATGATTTCACCGCCAGTGGGAAAGTCAGGGCCAGGTATGAGCCTCAGCAAGTTTTCTAAGGAGAGATCGGGTCGATCAATCAAGGCAATCAAGGCATCCACGACTTCCCCTAGGTTGTGGGGTGGAATATTGGTGGCCATGCCTACGGCAATTCCAGAGCAACCATTCAGGAGCAGAATTGGCAACTGTGCCGGTAAAACGGTGGGTTCTTGCTGGGAGTTGTCAAAGTTGCCAATAAATTCAACGGTTTCTTCCCCAACTTCACTTAGCAATACGGCATTGCCGAGCCCCGATAGGCGAGTCTCGGTATAACGCATGGCGGCGGGGGGGTCATTGTCTACTGAACCAAAGTTGCCATGGCCGCTGAGTAGGGGATAGCGGCTAGAAAACGACTGGACTAAGCGCACTAAGGCATCGTAAACGGCCTGATCTCCATGGGGGTGATATTTGCCGAGGACATCCCCGACCACACGGGCGCATTTACGATAGGGGCGATCTGGGGTCAGCCCCAATTCATGCATGGCATAGAGAATACGACGATGCACGGGTTTTAGCCCATCTCGCACGTCGGGAAGGGCACGCCCGACAATCACACTCATGGCATATTCCAGGTAAGACTGCTCCATCTCGGTGTGCAGGGCGGTGGAAATCACCTTACCGGTTGCCAGAAAGTTCAATTGTTTAGCCATGAGCGCGTTTCGAGTGTCTCTCGATCATTGGGTTGTTAACCGTACTATGCAACAAGGTGGGGACGATGTGCCACGGGGCACAGGTTTCCCCCGCTGGTTCCCGAGTGACCTGCATGCTGAGGTGGGATGGCCACTCCTAGTAACGTTGGACGACTATTGGATCAGCCGCCGTGAGAAAATAGATACTCAGCCCCCTGAGGAAAGCTATGCACGGAATGGTCTCGGTGATATTGGGCGCTTGGGTAGTTGCCATTGCGGTTCTTTCGGTGCAGAATGCTACGGCTGTGTCCGTGCGATTTTTGCTATGGCGTTCGGTTCCCCTGCCTGTGGGGGTCATTCTAGCGTTTGCGGTCGGAGTAGGGGTTTTGCTGGTGGCGATGGCCAAAATTCTATGGCAGGTGAGTGGGGATTCTGCGGATCCGCTCCCCCACAGGTCACGTCGCCCGTAGTGATAGGAAGTTAGAGTTCTGATTCGGCATCGCGCGATCGCAGCATCCGTTGAAGCTGTTGCAGATGGTGGGTGCTGTCTACGGGAGCACGAGGCAGCGGCAGCTCAGTGTTGGGCCACATGGCCAGATCGTGGCAGGGGCATTGCACTGCATTTTGCCCCAAAGATTGCAGAGGGATAGGCATGGTGCAACGAGCGCAGGATAAAATCTCCCAATCGGAGCTGAGCAAATTGGCAATGGTGTAGTTCGTCCCCTCCAAGTAGCAGTCACCAGCTTCGGGGGATTGCATCATCACCCAGCAGGCTTCAAATTCCCGACTGTACTGATTGCCTTGGAGAATGACTTTAGGTTTGACTGCGGTTTGCCCTCCATGGATCCAAATAGGCTTGCCCAGTTGCATCCAACTGGCGACAAACTGTTTGACCTGTTCTTGTGCAGCCATGCCTAGACAGCTCCTGGAGATGGGATGGGTCATACTTTTATGCTAGCGAACTCTGCATGAACGCTGTGCGAGGGTGGCTCCTGGGGGGTGAATTGGCTGTTGGCAAATCAGCTCCATCGCTCCCGAGCGCTTCAGGGTACACTAAGGGAACCCTGCTATGTTGCTATTTTGAGCACTTGAGGGACACCACTGTTCATTCCAACTGCCGTGATTTCAAGTCCTGTTGTTCCTGTTTTTGCTGTCCGTGCTTGGCCCGGACTGATTGAAGCCTATCGTCCTTATCTCCCTGTAACTCCAGAGACTCCTGTGATCACGCTCCATGAGGGCAATACGCCCTTGATTCCGGTGCCGACGATTGCGGCTGAGATGGGGCGAGGGGTGCAGGTGTTTGTTAAATACGATGGCCTCAATCCGACGGGAAGTTTTAAAGATAGAGGGATGACCTTGGCTGTCACCAAGGCCAAAGAGGCAGGGGCTCAGGCAGTGATCTGTGCCAGTACTGGAAATACGTCGGCGGCAGCGGCAGCTTATGCTCGACGGGGGGGGTTGAAAGCTTACGTTATTATTCCCGATGGTTATGTGGCAATGGGCAAACTGGCTCAAGCGCTTCTCTATGGCGCTGAGGTGATTGCGATTCAGGGCAACTTTGACCAAGCGCTAGAGATTGTCCGGGATCTGTCTGAGATGTATCCTGTTACCTTGGTTAATTCGGTGAACCCCTACCGTCTAGAAGGGCAAAAGACGGCGGCTTTTGAGGTGGTGGATGCTTTGGGCAATGCGCCGGATTGGTTATGCATTCCGGTGGGCAATGCTGGTAATATTACCGCGTACTGGATGGGCTTTTGTCAGTATCACCAGGAAGGGCGCTGCGATCGCTTGCCTCGGATGATGGGTTTTCAAGCGGCGGGGGCGTCTCCGTTGGTGCAGGGTCACGTGGTGTCGCACCCAGAAACAGTGGCGACGGCTATTCGGATTGGCAATCCGGCTAACTGGGAGCGTGCGATCGCAGTTCAACATGCCAGCCAAGGCAGCTTCAGTGCTGTAACCGATGCTGAAATTCTAAGGGCGTATCAAAAGTTAGCCAGTCAAGAAGGCATTTTTTGTGAGCCCGCCAGTGCTGCATCAGTAGCTGGTCTTTTGAAGTGTAAAGATCAAGTTCCCGAAGCAGCCACAGTTGTTTGTGTTCTTACAGGTAACGGTCTTAAAGATCCTGACACCGCCATTCAGCAAGGCTCAGATCACTTTCACCCTGGGGTGCCTGCCAACCTGGAGAAAATTGCTGAGATTATGCAATTGCCATAGGTCTTAACCTTGAACCCTCTGAGGCACAGATTTCTCCCCATGGGGTAAAACTAGACGACTGTCCGCCTGCAAAAAAATCTATTTCCTTAAAGAAAATTTTTATTAAGGAAAATTTTTCTTGAATCCACAAAAGACTGTTGCTTTCCGCAAAAAGCAGTTTATACTACAGCCTTAGATGGGCTATCGATCCCCCCGTATAGCTCGACAAGTCCTCGAAACGGCTACTTACGACGAAAGTGTAAGACGCAAATCGTAGATCCTAAGCCAATCATGGGTATGGGTGCTACAGACGCCGAAGGGACTTTTATTTATTTTTTGACCATTTTTAGCTGGCAACGAAGCAGGAAATCTCAAGAGCGTTTGCGAAACGTGTGCAAAGCACGCTCTTGGAAGACCCGTGCAGTAACCGCTCTTGGTCACTTATATATCGCTACGACGCTGCCGCTAAGCTAAATAATCCTGGTTTGCTGTCTCTGCCAGAACTTGCTTGCCTTGGGTTTGTAGGTACTCAAAAAAAGTCTGCGCCACCACCGAAAGCTGCTTACCCTTGGGATACACCACATGCCAGTGACGCCGAATGGGAAATTCTTCCACATCTAAAGTGATCACTTGTCCAGAGAACCCTTCTAGAGCCAGACAATGGCGAGAGAGTACCGAAATCCCTAACCCTCCAGCCACCGCTTGTTTAATGGCCTCGTTACTGCCCAGTTCTAAACGCATATTGACGGCAACGTTGTGACGTTCAAACAACTGCTCAACCGCCTGACGAGTTCCAGAACCCGACTCTCGCATAATAAAATCTTCACCATTGAGTTGGGCAATGGGAATGTTGACTTTCTGAGCTAGGGGATGTTGGCGAGAGGCTAGCACCACTAATGGGTTATCCATGAAGGCAAAGCAATTCACATCCAGATGCTCGGGGGCTTGGCTGGGGATATAGAGATCATCTAGATTTTCTCGCAAACGCTCTAAGACTTGCTCGTGATTGGTGACGCTCAAAGAAACCTCGATGCCGGGATACTGGCGACAAAATGGCCCCAAAAGTCGCGGAATTACGTACTTGGCGGTACTGATGACGCACAGGCGTAACTGCCCTTTTTTGAGTCCCTGGAGATCAGCAATGGTCATGTCAAACTGATCCAGACGCTCAAAAATATCCTGGCAGGTTGCCAGCAACTCTTGTCCAGCATCGGTTAAAAAGAGACGCTTGCCTACCTGCTCAAATAAGGGTAGCCCCACCGCTTTGGTCAATTGCTTCATCTGAATAGACACGGTGGGTTGGGTGAGAAACAGCTCTTCAGCAGCACGGGTAAAGCTTCCCCGTCGAGCGGTCACTTCGAAAACCTTGAGTTGATGGAAGGTAACCTGCTTCAAAGCGCAATGCTCCCAGGTGGCCAAACTATAGATAAAAATCTAACATGTTTTCCAGTGTTGTTTACTATCCTTTATGGGAATTTGAGCGATCTGCCTATAGCGCGTGCAGATGTGCCCGAGGATTAAAGCTACGGTTGGCGGCCAATTTCTCGTATAGGTCTTGCTCTGCCGAACTGAGGGGTTTGGGCACCACAATTTGCACTTTCACAATTTGATCGCCTCGCCCCCCTTTGGGTTGTGGCCAGCCTTTTCCTCGCAGTCTCAGTGCTTGACCGGATTTAATGCCTGCGGGGATATTGACGGTGACGGTGCCTTCGGGAGTGGGCACATCCACTTTGGCTCCCAGGGCAGCCTCATCTGCGGTGATCGGGAGTTCGCAGACCAATTGCTCGCCTTCAAACTGAAAGCTGGGATGGGAATCAAGTTTCACAATCAGGTATAGATCTCCCCGACTGCGAGTAATTGGGTTGATCTGACCCTTGCCACGGACGCGAATTCGAGTGCCAGGTTTGGCTCCAGGGGGAATGCGCACGGTAATGGTTTCGGTGCCCCCAAGGATGAGGCGTTTTTCGGTACCCCGCAATGCTTCTGAAAAGGAGAGCTGCAACTCTGCTTCTGCGTCTGTAGAGGTGCTGGGGGTTTCAAACCCCGAAAAATCCTGAAAGCCACTAGAACTCCCAGGGCTTTGGGTAGAGGTGCGATAGGTATAGTTGCCGCTCGGGGTGCCCCCCCCAAATCCGCCAAAGCGTCCTAGCAATTCGTTGATAAATTCGTCAAAGCTGCCATAGCGACCAAAGTCAAAATCCATGTCGCCACTGCCAGGTCGGGGTTGCCCGCTGCCGGTCTGTTGCCAATATTGGCCAAATTGATCGTATTTTTGCCGCTTTTCTGGATCAGACAAGACTTCATAGGCTTCACTGATTTGCTTGAATTTAGCTTCAGCAGCTTTGTCTCCAGGATTCATGTCGGGGTGATACTGCCGGGCTAGTTTGCGAAAGACTTGCTTGATTTCAGTCTCGCTGGCGGTCTTACTCACGCCCAAAATGCTGTAGTAGTCTTTATAGTCGGTGCTAGGCATAGGCTCTCCTCCTTGGAGAATTGATGTGAGCAATGTTTAACCCCAAACCTACAGGTCGATTTCAGGATGCAGTTGCCCGATGTTGAGGGGTCATCGGTTCTAAATTGGCGTGTTTTTTTGGCTCATTGACCGACTTGAGGGCAAAGCGGATAGTTTTAGCTTAACAAGCCTGGATAGATGGAAAGGTTCGGTTTTGGTCCCCTGGAACCAGAAGATGGCCGTACTTTGACAAAACCCTTAACGCAAGGTTGCCCCAAGCAGGCTGGCCAGGAGTGCCTGTTGGGTATGCAGACGGTTCTCGGCTTGATTCCAGATCTGAGCCTGCGTGCCTTCTAGAACCTCGGTGGTGATTTCTTCTCCTCGATGAGCCGGTAGGCAGTGCAGCACGATGGCGTTTGGATCTGCTAAGGTCAGCAGCTCGGCGTTAATTTGATAGGGGGCAAAGATGGGTAGACGCTGCTTTGCTTCATCTTCTTGTCCCATGCTGGCCCACACGTCGGTATAGAGGATTTGGGCAGCTTGGACGGCAGCTTGGGGGTCTTGGGTGAGTTTTACTTGGGATCGGTTCGCTGCGATCGCACCCGCTTGCGCCACAATTTCGGGCAAAGGGGCATAGTCCGTGGGGGTGGCCACCACCACATTCATGCCTACCAAAGCACAGCCTAACAAAAGAGAATGGGCAACATTGTTACCATCCCCCAAATAGGCCAAGGTCAACCCAGCCAAGGTGCCAAACTGTTCTTGAATGGTGAGTAAATCTGCCAGAATTTGACAAGGATGCTCTCGATCCGTGAGGGCATTGATGACGGGCATGTGACTATAGCTGGCAATCGTCTCCAGGTCAGCTTGCGCAAAGGTGCGAACAGCCAGCGCATCTAGGTAGCGATCTAACACTCGTGCCGTATCTTTGAGGGGTTCACCCCGTCCAATTTGGGTTTGCCCCGGACTCAGATCCAACACCTGCCCCCCCAGCCGGGACATAGCCACGGAGAAACTGACCCGAGTTCGGGTGGAGGCTTTGGTAAACAATAGACCTAATACTTGAGGACAGTAAGCTTGCACTGTGCCCGCCTTGAGCTGTGCCGCAAAGTCCAACACAGACAAAATTTCTACCGCATTTAAATCAGCCAAACTCAGCACATCGCGGCCTTGTAATGCCTCCATGCTCTCTCCCAGGGCAAGCCAGTATCACCACATTAGCGGCGCTATCACAGGCTCTCAGTATACCCCCTACGCTAAGCACCTACTGTGTACACACAAATCTAAGAAGATGATTTAAAAGCCTCTAACATCCTTACACTCGCCCCCCTGCCCCCCCTCGCGAAGCGTGCCCGAAGGGCGTAATTTGGGGGGTTCTGAATATCTCACAGTCCCCCAGAATGGGGGATGTAGGGGGCAAATGCAGGGTGAAATCGTTTTTCTCAGACTTATGTATACACGGTAGACACTAAGCACAAACTCAGAGTCAAACCTATTCGGGTTGCACCATCAAAACCGAAGGGATCGTCGGCTTACAGCAGTTTACAGATCAATGGAGTACATGGGGTGCAGGGGGCAGTGCCCCCACACCCCGTAGGTACCTCACTCAGGTGAGAACCGCTATATAAAGTATCAAGTAGGAGCGTGAAAGAAAAAAGCCAGGGCAATCAGGGCGTAAGCTGCCAGCAGGAGCGTGCCTTCCAACCAATTAGATTGACCATCGGAGCTAATGGAGTTGGCAATTAATACAGACACCGCGACGGCCACCAGTTCAAAGGGGTTAAAGTCTAAATCCATGGGTTGACCCATGAGCCAACCCACCAATACCAGCACTGGTGCTACAAACAAGGCAATTTGCAGACTAGACCCCATGGCCACCGAAACTGAAAGATCCATTTTGTCTTTCATGGCAACCGTGACCGCAGTCGCATGTTCGGCGGCATTACCGATAATGGGTAGCAAAATTACCCCTGTAAAGAGCGGTGTCAGTCCCAGTTGGTTGGTTGCAGCTTCGAGGCTATCCACCAACAATTCAGACTCGACGGCGACGGCTAGGGTGGCCATGAGGAGAATGCCGATCCAGAAGAGTAATCGGGGTGGGGAAGATTTCCCCGTGGGAGCAGAGCTGACTTCAGCAGACTCAGAAAACGCTTGAGGCTCTGGTTCAAACTCAGCGATGCCCACGTCGTAGAGGTAGCTATGGGTCTTCATGGCAAACAGTAGGGTCAGGCCATAGACCACAATCAGTACCACGGCTACGGACATCGACAAGTGCTGGATCTCGGCTAAATCGAGTCCCTCGGAGGTGACATGGATGGCAGTGGGCAACAACAGCGCAATCACAGCCAAGTTCATAGCTGAGGCATTCATGCGAGCCACCACGGGCTGAAAGGCTTGCTCCTTAAACCGCAACCCTCCTAAAAGCATGGATAAGCCCATCACCAGTAACAGGTTGCCCACAATCGAGCCGGTCAAGCTGGCCTTGACCACATCAACCAAGCCAGCCCGTAAGGCAATCAGGGCAATAATCAGTTCCGTGGCATTACCGAAGGTGGCATTCAGCAACCCACCAATGGCTGGCCCTGCCACGACGGCGATCTCTTCTGTGGCTCTGCCCATCCAGGCGGCCAGGGGCACAATGGCCAGGCCAGCAGTGCAAAAGATGACCAACTCTCCCCACTCGCAAAAGTGGGCGGCAATAGACACAGGCACAAACAAAAGCAAGCCAATAAAAATCCACTGGGTCACGGTCACGGTGGCGGTTCTCGGAACCTCTTGAGGTTGCTTTACGGTGTCGATCATAGGGGTTGTGGTAACTAGCGGGCTGGATAGACTCGGCCTTTCCAGGCACCGCCTCGTCCTTGCCAGTGGCGTAGGGCACCATCTAAGGTCATGAGGGTATAAAGCACTGCGATCGCAGGCATGGTCAGTGCCCATCCAAACGATAGTCGATAGAGACTGACTGTTGGCCAATAGGCCAGCGCCATGAGTAGCCAAGTGACAGCTCCCTCAATGATCAGGGGCCAATTTTGACTCCATAGCCCCACACCAACGCTGATTGGGGGAATCAAATAGATCAAAATCATGCCCGCCAACGCCACCGCCAGCAGTCCAGTCGAGTAGTTCAATTGCGTAAAGGCGGTGCGCGCCACCATATCCCAAATTGTACTCAAGGAATCGTAAGGACGTAGGCTTCTCGTTTTAGTGTCAAGCCCCAACCAAATGCGACCCTTGTGTGGAGCCTGTTGACTGCGAGACTTAATCACCGCTGCCAAGGCACAGTCATCAATCAAGGCATCTTTGATCGCGGCCATTCCCCCCGCTTCAACCAGGGCATCTCGGCGCAGCAAAATACAGCCACCTGCTGCTGCGGCAGTGGATCGATGGGGGCTATTCACCCAGGGGAACGGGTATAGCTTTTGAAAGAAAAAGACAAAAGCTGGAATCAGAAAACGCTCCCAGCGGCTCTGACAGCGCAGCAGCACCATGAGGGAAACGAGATCTAGTTGATCTTGGACAGCTTTACTGGTCAGGGTTTTCAGGTTTTCAGCATCGTGAAAAATATCAGCATCGGTGAGCAGCAAATACTCGGGCTGCGTGGAAGGCTCAGAGGCCAGCACAGATTCGACCCCTTGATGCACCGCCCACATTTTGCCTGACCAACCGGGGGGCAGTGGCTCGGTGGTGATCACCGTTAGCGTGCCATTTAGAAGTCCTGTTTTCTGAAGCTGTTGGGCAACAGACTCAGCCACGGCTGCGGTGCCATCGGTACTTTGATCATCAACCAACACCACCCGCAGCTTTCCTGGATAGTTTTGGGAGAGCAGCGATCGCAGGGACATAGGCAGCACATCAGCTTCATTGCGCGCGGGCACAATGGCGTAAACGGTTGGCCAGTGCTGGGGTTCCTGGGTAACCTGCTTAGTCAGGCGTTGATCCGCACGCCAAAACTGACCCCAGAAAATCAATAAGACCATCCAAATAGCCAATGACAGCAGGCTTAGCCCCCACCAGATGGTTTCAATGCCCATGAGTCCTCCTGTTCAACTGCCTCTATCCCCTCTAGATGCGTGACTGGGCAAACAGAATCTTCATCCTGCACTTGATATCAAAGCTCAGAGGATGTTTGGATTGTCCCCTGAAATCGATTACATCTAAATTCAGCCCTAATCCTGTACGACTGGCATTTGTGACTGGATGTTGCCATCACAAAGCTCAATGAGTCTACCGGAGTGGGCTCACCGAGAAACAAATGGATTAGACACAGGGAGCGCTGAGGAGATCAACTCCCGAACGACGGCTCATGCCGAGCCAGTGGTCTAGTCCTCGTGATCCTCAAAGGGATCGTCAAGATCCTTGGCGGGTGGCCCAAAAGCCGTGTAAATCGAGACGCCGGTGATGGCGACAAATACGACCGCAATCGTAATGCTAAGAACTGTTGCAGGGTCTAACTGTTCCATCGTTATATGAGTAACCTATCCCCTATAATATTACGGAACGTTAAAGAATTACTATTGATCGCGGTTTACAGGTGACCTATGGCAAGACAGACCTGGTTAGGCAATGTGCTGAGACCCTTAAATTCAGAATATGGCAAAGTAGTCCCAGGTTGGGGCACAACGCCTCTCATGGCGGTATTTATGGGACTTTTCCTTGTCTTCCTACTGATTATTCTGCAAATATACAACTCTGAACTATTGCTAGATGGCGTCAACGTCAACTGGACTCGCTTCGCCAATTAGCCAGCGGCGTCGATTCGGTCAGTTGATTAGGTTTTTGACGATAAGAGAGTTTGACATGCCCCGGCCTCACCGGGGTTTTTTGTCGCTGAGGGGAATCGCTTTGCGGCAAGATAGAACAGAGCAATGCATCTAGAGGTACTTCCATGAATGTGTTTGGCATCGGCTTGCCCGAGATGATCTTAATTTTGGTGGTGGCGTTGCTGGTCTTTGGTCCCAAGAAACTCCCTGAAATTGGCCGAAGTCTTGGCAAGGGGCTGCGGAGCTTTCAAGATGCTACCAAGGAGTTTGAGAGTGAATTTAAGCGCGAAGCTGAGAAAGCCAGTCGTACCCTAGAAGATGCCATGGAGGCTGAGCTAGAAACCCCCTCTCCGAGTGAGCGACCCCAACTGTCTCAGGCTGCCGATGAACCTCAGTCTGAACCTGCTGAGGTTGCTCAATCTTCGGAAGCCTCTCCTACATCTAACGTTTAATGGGCTTATGGCAGAGGCAAGGTCTGAACTGGTGTTGCCCAGCGTTATTGTGGGGCTGGGCAATCCGGGTGCCAAATATGCCCATACCCGCCATAATGTGGGCTTTGACGTGGTGGAGGCACTGGCGCAGCGCTGGCAAATTTCCCTGTCTGAGCAGCGTCGGTTTCAAGGGGAATTGGGTGAGGGTTTGGCGATGGCAGGTCGCAAGGTGCGGTTACTCAAGCCCCTGACGTTTATGAATCGGTCGGGGCAGTCGGTACGTGCGATCGCAGATTGGTATAAGCTTTCTCCCCCAGAGATTTTAGTCATCTACGACGACATGGATTTACCTGTGGGCAAGTTGCGGCTGCGGCTTTCTGGCTCCGCAGGCACCCACAACGGCATGAAATCAATAGTTTCCCATCTAGGCACCTCAGCTTTTCCGCGCTTACGCCTGGGCATTGGCGACCCTCGCACCACAGCTCAAGCTCGGGACACGGTTAGCCATGTGTTGAGTCGATTTTCACCCGATGAAATCAAGGTGATGTCAGAAGTGCAGCAGCAGAGTCTTGCTGCTATTGAGCTAAGCCTGAAGCAGGGGGTTGAAGCAGCAATGAACCGCTACAATGGCCTGACCTTTAGCGAAATAATCTGAGGTGAAAGAGAGTTTATTACCCTGAATCATGGTTGGGAAAATCGCCAAAAATTAGCATGAATGATTCAACGAGCTGCCATTGGCAATCTGAATGCCTCCCTCACCGATCGCTACTACGGTGCCGCTTCCAGTACCCCAGCCACTGCTTTTTCGCCTCTGCTGCGGGGGGTGCGATCGCACCTATCCAAGCTCCGCAAAAACACCCCTGGCACCTGCTACGCCCTAGAAGAACGTTTAGAGAGCATCATGGCCGAACTCTGCGAGTTTCCCCCCACCCTCTCCATGCACCAGCAAAGCCTGTTCGCCCTGGGCTACTACCACCAGCGCGCCCACAACCGAGCCGAGGCCAAAGCCACCAAACAAGCCAAATCCACTCAGGAGTAACGCTATGACTGCCTATCTCAATCCTGCCTACCGCCACGACTTTGTGTTGCTCTTCGATGTCACTGACGGCAACCCCAACGGCGATCCCGATGGCGGCAACATGCCCCGCACCGATCCTGAAACTCTTCAGGGCTTAGTCACCGATGTCGCCCTCAAACGCAAAGTCCGGAACTATGTAGCCACCTACGCCGAATACGAAGCTTCTGAAGCAGAAGCGGCGCGCCTTAAAATCTTTGTGGAGCATCACGGCGTCCTCAACAATCAAATTCGCCGCGCCTACGTAGAGCAGAATATTCCCACTGGGAAGCCAGCAACCGATCCTGTCAAAGCCGAACTTCTAGATGAAAAGGCTGGTAAACCTGACAAGAACCGTAAAAATGCAGAAAAAGCTCAAGCCTGGATGTGTCAAAACTTCTACGACGTGCGCATGTTTGGCGCAGTCATGAGTACCGGCTTGAATGCTGGTCAAGTGCGTGGCCCCATGCAGCTTACCTTTTCCCGGTCTTTTGACCCCGTCTTGCCCCAAGATCTAGCCGTCACGCGAGTCGCCGTCACTGACGAAAAAGATCGAGAAAAGCTCCAAACCATTGGCCGCAAGACCTTTATTCCCTATGGCCTTTACCAAGCTCACGGGTTCTATTCTCCTTATTTGGCAGCCCAAACGGGTGTAACAGAAGCCGATTTAAACCTCTTTTGGGATGCCCTGATCAACATGTGGGACTTGGATCGATCTGCCAGTCGAGGGTTGATGGCTCCCCGAGGACTCTATATCTTCACTCACGATAATAAAATTGGCAAAGCCCCAGCCCATAAACTCTTTGAGCGCATCCAAGTCCAGAAAAAAGCCACCATCACCAGCCCCCGCACCTTTAGCGACTATGACGTTACCGTAAATGAAGCGGCTCGGCCCACTGATATTAGTTTGTCCAGCCTGATCTAAAGTGAGCTAATCTATGGAAAATTTGAACCGAATTACGTTTAATCCAGAGATAATGGGTGGGAAGCCTTGCATTCGGGGCATAAGAGTCACAGTCGGCACAATCCTGGGTCTGTTGGCTTCAGGGCACAGTATGAAAGAGATTCTTGCCGCCTATCCTTATCTTGAGCAAGATGATATCTACGCAGCGTTGGCCTATGCAGCTTGGCGCGTTGAAGAAATTGAAGTGCCATTGCAAACTGCATGAAACTGTTGATTGACATGAATTTGTCGCCAATCTGGGTCAGTTTCTTAGCCTCAAAAGGAGTTGATGCCGTTCACTGGTCAATAATTGGTGCTATGAACGCCTCCGATCAAGAGATCATGGCCTGGGCTGCTGAAAATGATTATGTTGTATTCACCCATGACATGGACTTCGGCACCCTTTTATCGGTGACCCAGGTCAATAGCCCAAGCGTGATTCAACTTAGAACTAAAGATGTTTTGCCAGGTGCCGTAGGAGATCTCGTTATTCTGGCTTTGTATCAGTCTGAATCAGCTCTGGAAGCTGGAGCTTTGGTCACAGTGGATGAGGGCCGATCTCGGCTACGAATTCTTCCTATTCGCAACAAAGACTCATCATGATAACTACACCCTACGATCAAGATTTCTACCAATGGACTCAAAAAATGGCTGTTGCCTTGCGGGCCGGCAAGTGGCATGAACTTGATATTAACAATATTGCTGAGGAGATCGAAAGCTTGGGGCGGTCTGAAAAACGGGCATTGAAAAGTCGCCTGGAAATCCTGCTGATGCACCTCCTTAAGTGGCAGTATCAGCCCAAGCAGCGGAGTAACAGTTGGCGAGCTACTGTCCGCGAGCAACGGCTCAGGATTCAAGATTTACTGGTAGAAAGTCCTAGTTTAAAGCCTTATTTTGAGGCAGTGATGCCCCAATGCTATGTTGCAGCTCGTAATCTAGCAGCAGATGAAACAGGACTCCATCTTGATACTTTCCCGTCAGTTTGTCCCTACTCACTCAATAACAGCCTCAACCAAGATTATTTTCCAGATGAGCATTGCTGATTCAGTTCTAGGGGGTGCAGAGCATGGAAAAAGTGAAAGATTTAACAATCGACGAATTCAAGTCCTTAATTCATAAAACTATGGAAGAGGTTCTCCAAGAAATGTTGATCGATCCTGATGAGGGTCGGCTTCTTAAGCCTGAATTTAAGGAGACACTTACAAAAATTCGAGAAGCCCGTGGCGAAACTCTTACCCATTCTTCTGAGGAAGTTATAGCTCACCTAGGGCTGTAGTATTACAGTGATTACTGAAGATTATATTATGCTCAGTGCGTTACAGCACCATGCATTTTGTCCTCGGCAATGTGCCTTAATTCATATTGAGCAAGTCTGGGATGAAAACCTCTATACTTTGCGAGGACAGCGGGTACATGAAAAAGTGAATGTCCCAGAATACGAGCTAATTGAAGGAATCCGGGTAGAGCGAGCCATGCCTCTGTGGTCTCATCAACTCGGACTTACCGGTATTGCAGACGTGGTGGAATTTAGCAGCGACGGTACCCCATATCCTGTGGAATATAAATCCGGTGCCCGCAAGCGCCGTCTGGCTGATGATATTCAACTCTGTGCTCAAGCCCTGTGCTTAGAAGAAATGCTCAATTGCCCTGTTCCCAAAGGTGCGATCTTTCACAATGCTTCCAAGCGGCGACGAGAGGTGGAGTTGACACAAGCCCTGCGAGATCAGGTGCTAGAGACGATACAAGCCGTTAGACGTTTACTCACAGGCCAAACCTTACCGCCACCTGTGAATGACGCCCGTTGTCAAGACTGTTCGCTCATTGATGCCTGTTTGCCCCAGGCTCTGAGTGGTTTTGATCGAGCAGCCCAACTCAATAATCCTTTTGTGGTGCAGGATGAGCCGTGAAGCAGATTCTCAATACCCTCTATGTCCAAACCCAGGGTAGCTATCTTCGCCTTGATCACGACACCTTGAAGCTAGAACTGGAGCGAAAAACCACTTTCCAAATCCCGCTGCATCATCTGGGCGGCATTGTTGCGTTTGGCAATGTGCTGATCAGTCCCTTTTTGGTTCATCGTTGTGCCCAAGATGGACGTAGTTTGGTCTGGTTGTCTGAGCATGGTCGGTTTAGAGCGCGGCTGTCTGGGGAAACCACTGGAAATGTATTGCTGCGGCAGGCTCAGCACGATGCAGTTCGTGATCCCCATCGAGTGCTGTCAATTGCTCGCTATGTGGTAGCTGGGAAGCTGCAAAATGCCAGAAGTGTGCTCATGCGCGCTGCCCGTGAGGCAAAAGCCCTAACCGACCAATCGACGCTAAAAGAAGCTGGCAAAGTTCATGCTGAAGCAATTCACCATGCAGAGCGCGCAGCAGATCTAGACAAACTGCGGGGGATTGAAGGCTATGCGGCTAAGGCATATTTTTCTGCATTCACAGCAATGCTGCGTCTCAATCGAGAGGCTTTTGCCCTCACGGAGCGATCGCGCCGCCCACCCCGCGATCCCATCAATGCTTTGTTGTCTTTTGTTTACACTTTGCTAGCGGGGGAATGCATTGCTGCTTGTGAAGGTGTCGGGCTGGATCCCCAAGTAGGGTTTCTCCACGCCGTTAGGCCAGGACGACCTGCTCTAGCGCTGGATCTGATGGAGGAACTGCGATCGCCCTTGGCTGGTCGGCTTATTTTAACTCTGATCAACCGCAATCAGCTCAAGCCCGACGATTTTATAGAACGTCCTGGTGGAGCCATCTTTTTGACAGAGGATGCTCGCAAAATTTTGCTGACGGCCTATCAAAAGCGCAAACAAGAAGAAATTTCTCATACGGTAATCGGAACAAAGGTACCGTTTGGTTTGATGGGGCATATTCAGGCAAGGTTGTTGGCTCGTCATTTAAGGGGAGAGGTGCCGACCTATCAGCCGTTTATTCAGCGTTAAAGGAAAACGCAAGTTCATGGATGTGTTGGTGGCCTACGATGTGAATACAGAGACTAAAGCAGGGAAGCGGCGGCTGCGTAAGGTGGCTACGGTCTGTAAAAATTTTGGTCAACGGGTGCAGTTTTCGGTATTTGAGTGTCGGGTAAGTCAGGCTCAGTATGAAACCTTACGTGCTCAACTGGTTGGCATCATCGATACTAAAACCGATAATCTCCGGTTTTATCGCCTTCCTTCTCCTCGGGAACAATATTTTGAACAGTTTGGTGTTGATCACTATACAGATTTTGATGAACCCCTCATTCTCTAGCCAATATAATTCCGCGAACCTGGAGTGCGGCTCAAAGGGTAGGGGGGATCGCGATCAAGCCAGATCAAGGCTTTGGAGTGGATTGGGGCTGCGATCGCAGTTTAATTTTCCCCAAACTCTGAGAGGTTTGCGTTACCTAAGCTCGAAGTGCTTTTGGTGCAAGGGTTTGATACTATTACCGTAGCGTCCGGCCTCCGGGTCGGGCGAGGATTGGAACTAATTGTAGTCAGACCATTGTTAGCAATGAACTTAAGTAGCGTCCGGCCTCCGGGTCGGGCGAGGATTGGAACACCAGTTGCAAAGCTATTTAAGGATGGGGCGGAAAGGTACGCACCAAGTCTCCAGTTGAGAGATCCCACACCTTGATGATGGGGTTTTCACCCCCACCAATCACATAGCGACCATCTGAACTCAACGTCAGGGTTTTGATCTCAATCTGGTCGGTCAAGATAGTTCTGAGCAGCCTGCGAGTGGCTAAATGCCATATTTTGATTTGGGAATGCCCCGCACTGATCAACAACTGATTATCTGGACTAACTTGGAGCGCAGAAATAGAATCCTCGTGTCCAGAGAGAGTTCCCACCACCTGGCCAGTTTGCGGATTCCATAACCGAATGGAGCCACTCCAACTGCCACTGGCCAAGACATTGCCATTGGGACTCAACGCCAGGGTGCGAATAAATTCGAGGGGTAAATTCTGGGTGGTGCCCGGAAAACTCAGCAACAAATCCCCTGTTTGAGCATCCCAGAGGTTCAGATTCCCCGTACTAGAGCTGCTAACCAGCTTATGGGGAGCAGGGGTCATGGCAATGGCTTGCTCTGAGGCAATGGACTGGGATGGAATTCGGATTTGCTTATTGGTTTGCAGACTCTGCAACAGGAGGGCACCCCCAGAAATGCTACTCGCCAGCAAGGTGCCCTGAGCATTTATAGCCGTGGCTCGCACGGCTCCATCTGTCACCCATAGAGACTGACTCACCAAGGTGCGGAGCAGTTTACGGGTCGGCAGATCCCAAATAAAAACTTTACCGCTGGCGCTCACGCTTACCAGGGTTTGCCCGTCTTTACTAATGTCTACAGAAACGATGGGTTCATAGTGATCTAAGAGTGTTGCCAGCAGCTCTCCAGTGGTAAAGTCCCAAACCTTCAGGGTGAGATCTCGACTGCCACTGACCAGGGTATGGTTATCCGGGCTAAGGGCTAAACTGGTTATGGCATCCCAATGGCTATGCTCTGGTAAAGCCTCTGAAGCTGAGGTTGCAACCACAACTGCAGAAGCAGGCTCCTCTACGACGGTTGGTATCAGCCGCTCCGTCCAGGGAAGATGCTCTTGAAAAGCGGTCACCAAGGCGGTAAGGTTACGCCCTAGAGTTTGACGACTACGGCTCTGGTTGCGGCTCTCCAACTCCGGCAACAGCAGCAGTCCTAGCCCCACCAAACTCAGGGTGCATAGGGTGCCACCAATCACCGTTTTTGACGGGGGAGAGAAACGCCATGAAGACTTTATGGGGCTTTGAATGGAATTGGGCGCTATTCTGAGCACCTGGGTCAACAGTTGGGGCTGGGGCAACGGGGCTGACTTGAGCCCCCGAGTAGAAGGGCGTGGCAGCCTTGAGCGGGCTAGGTGCTGTCGAGAGACGGCACCCTTGGTGGGGGCTGCTTTAGGACTGAAGATATCAAGACCCAGTTGGCGTTTGCGATCGCACCAATAGCAGTGGCTTTGATGGGTACTGAAGTGATGATTACGCTCAAAAGGACAAGAACGCAAAGCTGCGATCGCCACTCGCAGTGCCTGCACCCACTGAGCCGCTGAAGGTCGGGCATTGGGCTGGGTATGTCCCTGGGTAAAACAAGCCTGAAAACATGCCTGCACCTGGGGATGCACAATCGCCAAGGGAATCGTCGTGGGGCCCGGTCGAATCAAACTTTGGGGGGCAAAGGGCCAATAGCCCTTTTGAATCAAGGTGGTGGGCTGGGGCGACTCCCCCGATCCCAACCATTTGCCCTTGAAGGGTTGATCTCCAAACAAGAGTAGATAAATAATGACGCCCAAGCGGAAGCGATCGTGAACTTCGCTTTGATCCACCATAGCCAGATCTTGGCCCAGGAGTTCAACGGGCGTAAAACCCTCCGACCCCACCAAACAACGGTGTAGCGCACCATTCTGGGGATTGCGAACTTGAAACGAGTCAGTATCAATAATTGAGACGAGCGCCTCGTTGTTCACCAACAAATTCTGGGGCTTGATGTCGCCCAATACATAGCCGCTCTGGTGCAGCTCCTCAATCGCCAAAGCCACATTCAACGCCGTGGTGTGTAGATACTGCCAGTTGAACTGCGGAGCTTGGCGGTTGCGCAACCGAGGATTATAAATGACCGAAAGCCGGACACTTTCAGCAATTTTGGGCATCAAAAAGCCCACGCATTGCCCCCGGACATCATCCAGCAAATCCTGAGGCCAGGCAAAAGTCACCGGAGATAGGTGCGATCGCGAATCAGCAGGAGGATGGGCAACCATCACCATCAACTTTTGGATGCGATCGGGAGTAGGTTGATGGTAAATCTTGGCCAGATAGCCAGCCTCGCTCGTCTCCCAGACTGTACCTTCACCGCTGTTCGCAATTTGTTGGGTCAGGGTCAGAGAGCAGCCTGCAAAACGACGGGTCAAGACTCGCATGGGGCCTCCTCGGGTTGATAGAGACAAGCCAATAGCGTTTTATCATCATCAGTGCGAGCATTGAGCGCCTCTGAACTCAAAAAAGATTGCACATAGTCCTGTTGCTGCTGGGCATCGTACAGCGACAAACAATCTTGAAAAGGCTGAAAAAAGGGCGCATGGGGCAGCCACCCCTGAAGCCGAATCGCCACCTTCTCTAGGCCATCCGTCGCGGCGCAAATAAAAGGATATTGACCCGCACGCACCCCCACCTGCATAGCGCTCAAGGCTTCAGTCGAAGTCACAAAGACCGTCTCGTTAATATACTCCCCCTTGACTGGCTGGAACAGCAGTTCATAGGAAGCATCAGCTTCAGGGCGTACCACAATAAACCCATCCCCAATTTGCATAGCAGCGATCCAATAGGGGGTGCTCACAAACCCTAACAAAGTACAGTGCAGATCTTGCACAGAACAGCCCAAGCGCGCCGCCTCTGTTTCCAGAGATTGAACCACCGTCTTAATCCCTTCGACAAAAAAGGCTTCTGCCTGACTAGCAAGATCCGCTTCTTGAAGAGACAACCACTCAGGCAGTTGCTCCGTGAGTTCTTGAATAAACACCTCCACCGCCACTTGAGCCCCCACTTCCGCATGTTGGGCACTACCAGCCCCATCCGATAGGGCTCCGACCACCGCCGGATGCAACACCCGAACCGCACCATAGTCCTGGCACGGAACCTGGTTTTGGCAATGCCGGGTTCCAATGGTAGACTCTACAACTGCTTTCCAGACCATAGCTTTACTCTCATTGGCATGAGCACCCCCACTCAACTGTCCGATAGCACCTAGGTGGTAATTTGTCCCCATCCCACCGGAGGCAAAGCCACCATATCTCCCCCCACCGTGCTGCTCGACACCCGCACCATAGAGTCACTTAACCAAAGAAACATCGATTGAAAATCGAGTCCTTTGAGCAGAAGCGGTGGCCGCTCTGACGGAGAAATTTGACGCAACGTATTCATATCTGCCCCCTGTACCCCCACCGCAAAGAACGATAGCTTCCGCTGGGTTTCAGCATCTTGCAACCGTTGTGAGGCTTGCTGCCAAGGGGAATCTGGATTGGGCGCTCCATCCGTAATTAAAAAGACCCAGGGGCGGTAATACTGAATGCCGTTACTGCGATAGGTTTGTTTGCGCGTTTCCAATAAATCCAGGGCAAATTCAATGGCTTCCCCCATGGGGGTAAGCCCATAGGCTTGGAGTGAGGGGGGCGTAAACTGATCCACAGTAACAAAGTCTTGCTCCAACTGCACCGGGCCAAAGCTGACAATGGCCACATCCACCCTGAGGGCAGCTTGCTCATCTTTGAGAACAGCGTCCTTAAAAGCCGAAAGCCCACTATTGAGTGCTTCAATCGGCTGACCGGCCATAGACCCCGAGGTGTCCACCAGAAGGATAACTGGGCAACGATTTTCGGGATTGTCAACAAATTCAGGTTGTCCAACAAGCATTGAATTGATTGGGTAAATAAAAGGATGACGACCCCAGAAATGCCAGACCCTGAGGGATTGCTTTAGCTTCCCTGTAGCCTATCAACTCCACTTTGATCCTGGCAAGCTGTCCTGGGGCGGCGGCAAGCGTACACAATAGCGATTTAATCCCTCAAATGCGACGGACTGAGTATGCTAGATTTTCAGACTAAGAGCAGTTAAGCTTGTCCCTTAGCATTCCCCATCAGTACCTTAACAAACCCAGTTCAACAAAAGATCAATCTTAACGACCCGCTTCACCCACCGCAAATAACCTCTCGATCTCAATGAAAAGGCTCTAAGCGGTCGGGTGCAAAGACATTACCCCGCTTTACAGATTGAGAACCAGTCGCCACCGTAGGGGTGATGCTGTTACTACTTGCGCCTATAGAGAGGGACTTTCACCCTCACGGTGATTCAGTTGTCGAGGTTCTATCCTCGCCATCCGTCCCTGGGTATCGCTACTCACTTAGGATGAACGAACCGCACGCGGTGAAGTTGTGCGGCTGCAGATAAACTTGAACTCCCACCGACAATCTCTGTACCGTCCGCACCAACCCACATTCAGCAGGTTAGTTAGCAGAGCAAATAATATTTCTGAGAGGCCGCA
>NZ_WVIC01000008.1 GCF_009939295.1 Petrachloros mirabilis ULC683 | reverse complement strand
GATGTTAGAGGCTTTTAAATCATCTTCTTAGATTTGTGTGTACACCGTAGCCCAGCTTGGGAGAGGGGTTGGGGTGAGGGCAGGCGAAAGCGATTGAATTCACGTTAGATATAGGTCATGCCTGGTTTTGTCCAAATCATTTGTCTCAATTATTGGTATGGAGCAGTTGAAGTCCCATGGAGCTGATTGGGTTAGTTGCGATCGCGCTGATCATCGTTTGCGGGTTGGTGCTGTTGACGCGCCCTCAACAAGGCACCCGTGCGAGCAATGCCCTACCGTCTCGTTCACCGCAGCGCTCCCTGGCAGAGATCGAAGCGGAGGTTCGCCAATTAGTCAGCCAGGGACACAAAATTGAAGCCATCAAACGGGTGCGACGGGTCTCCGATCTGAGCTTGACAGCAGCCAAGGCCTATGTGGCAGCACTAGCTGATGGGGCTGCCCCCTCGGGGAGATCTGCGCCCCTTGACCCTAAGCTAGTGGCCGAAGTGCAGCAGTTGCTTGCCCAGGGGCAACACCTAGAAGCGATCAAACACCTACGCACCCACTCCCAGATGAGTCTAGCGGCTGCCAAAACCTACGTTGACAGCCTTCGCAGTGGCAATCTCTAAGCAACCTGGATGCCACTGCTGATCAACTTCGTCACCCATAGATCCAAGTCTGGGTCTGGGAAGACCGATCGCATCTGCTCCGCCAGCGTCTCCGCCTGACTCCGAGTTTCCGTCAGGCCAAAAACAGTCGAGCCTGAGCCAGACATCAAAGCTCCTTTAGCCTCAAACTGTAAAAACTGATCGCGCAACTTTTGCACTTGAGGATGCTGGGGCAACACCACACGCTCCAGATCGTTGTAGAGCAATGACCCAATCTGGGTTAGATCGCGGTGGTTAATAGCCGCCACCATGGGCACCGATGGTCCTTGGCGACGGCTCTGCTCTAGGGCGGTTGGGGTTTGGGGGTAGGTGTGACCGAACTGCTGTCGATAGGTCTGGTAAGCCCAAGAAGTGGAAATGGCCAAACTGCGATACTTCGCCAGCACCACATACAACTGATCTAAATCAAGCAGGGGTGACAGCACTTCCCCTCGTCCCAGCGCCAAAGCCGTGCCTCCGGAAATACAAAACGGCACATCTGAGCCCAGGGCTGCCCCCAGCCCTTGCAGTTCACCTTGGGTCAACCCCAGATTCCACATCAGATCTAAGCCCACCAGCACAGCAGCCGCATTGGTTGACCCTCCAGCCAAACCTGCACCCACTGGAATCTGTTTATGAATCGTCGCCGATACGCCACCCCGCCCCGGAAACTTTTGTTGCATCAGCCGGGCCGCTTTGAAGGCGAGATTGGACTCATGGGTCGGCACCTCTGGGTGATCACAGTGGATTTGAATCCGCTCTCCCCCCAAAGGGCGTAGCTCGACTAGATCCGCCAGATCAACGCTTTGTAATACCATCACCAACTCGTGAAATCCATCGGTGCGATCGCCCAAGATTTCCAAGAGCAAATTGATCTTAGCGGGAGCCAACAACGTGTAGGCGTGCATAATCACAGGAACCAGAAGATGCCCCCTACTGTATCAGGATCATGACCTTTTCTAGCCTGCATCACAGCGGGCTACGGTGTACACACATCTCTAGTTCTCCGTGTTCCACGCTGCATTAGCCCCCCCGACCCCCCAAAATTGGGGGGAGAAATCCGAAAGTTAGAATTAGTTCCCCCCAGAATTGGGGGGCTAGGGGGGCGAGTGCAAAGATTTTGAATTTTTCAAGACTTGTGTGTACACGGTAGATCACAACGGGAGGGAAACATGGCTTCTGTCCCAAGCACTAAGGCTGCCCATCCTCTTGGGGGAACGAGACAGGTGTAAGGGGAATGTCAATGGGGGGTCGCTCTAGAGCCACCATCAAGGCAGAAGGCTCCATCAAACCCACTTCAGTCAACACGGCTGGTGATTCAGCCTCTTCGGGGGAGGAGGTCTGAGCCATTTGCGGCGACCAGAGGTTTGAGCCCGGAATCAGGCCACTGACCAGTCCCACAATGGCAGCCGCAGCGATGGCACCGAGTCCTAGCCAGGGAGAGACCAACCGCGAACGTCGATCTAAGCGCGCCATCACTTGCTCTAGGGTTTGCTCAACCGCAGTTGCAGCAGGCAGCGGCATTCGTTGCCACCCCTGCTGCAAGGTCAGGAGTTGTTGATAAAGAGCCTGAAATTCGGAGTCGGTTTGCAGCCAAGTTTCTACCTGCTGGCGCTCTGGGGCTGAAACTTCCCCATCGAGGTAGGCACTCAGGAGTTCAAAACGATCTCGGTTTAATACATCCATATCGTCCATAGCAGCATCTCACTAGTCTGAGTGGGAGGTTCAGAAGAGGAGTAAAACCAGTTCCCATCTTCCAAGGCCAGGTAAGCCTAGAGGGGCTAGGGTCTAAAAGCTCCCCTAGATGTATAGAGTGCCCCAAACTTGGAAAGAGTGAGTTCTAGTTTGACTTTTATCTTCAAGGTATCGAATTTATCGGGGAAAACCAAGCCCAAAGGCGAGCTTCATAACAGCGTTGGCACCGCTTTAGAGGTATTGCTGGAGCTCTTGCTGGAGGCGCTGACGGGCACGGGCAATGCGAGATTTGACTGTGCCCAGGGAAACGCCTGTCATTTCGGCAATTTCTTCATAGGCTAGACCTTCGATTTCTCGCAGGACAATGGTGGTGCGAAATACTTCTGGCAGGTCTGCGATCGCAGACCGGAGCTGAAGATAAAACTCTCGTGTCGAGAGCATATCCTCAGGGCCGGGGTCGTCGGAGGCAATCTCCCAGTTGAGTTCGCCATCATCCATCATCAGCGGCGTATCTAAAGAGAGAGGACTCTGATAGCGCTTCCGCTTACGCAGTTCGTCATAGAACAAATTGGTGGCAATGCGACTCAGCCAGCCCCGAAACTTAGCGGGTTCTTGGAGGCGATTGATATTGCGGTAGACCCGAATCCACACCTCTTGAGCCAAGTCAGCCCGATCCTCCCAATCCGGAGCCAAGTGATAGAGCACTCGTTCCACATGGGACTGATACCGCCGCAGTAGCTCAGAAAAGGCAGTACGATCGGGGCGCAGACCTTGCTGGCACGCCATCACCAAATCAGGATTGGCAAGTTTGGATGCGGGAATTTGCACAGGCGAGACTGTAACGTTGACCCTTGACCAAGATACAGGAAGACTGGATGTCATGAATGGAAAGACCATAATACACCTGCCCTCTCTGACGCACCCAAACCCGTGCAAGTTCCCTCCCCCCTGCTCATCCACAGTCTTGGCCTCGGAGCCCCACTACAGCTCAGCCAAAAGGGGCTAAGGTGGAAAATGATCACAGATGATTCTCCCTCAACTCTGTTGAAGTCGATATGCCTCTCCTTGATTCTCTTGCCTCGGCCACCGAGACTGTCGTTTTTGCTGACCCCCACCCCCTCATCATTGCTGGCCGCACTTTTCACTCGCGGCTGATGACCGGCACCGGCAAATATCGAACCCTTGAGCAGATGCGCCAGAGCATCACCGCCAGTGGTTGTGAAATCGTGACCGTGGCAGTGCGTCGAGTTCAAACCCAAGCCCCTGGCCATGAGGGGCTAGCAGAAGCCCTAGACTGGACTCAGCTCTGGATGTTGCCCAACACCGCTGGCTGCCAAACGGCGGATGAGGCCATGCGGGTAGCCCGTCTGGGACGAGAAATGGCCAAACTTTTGGGACAAGAAGACAATAACTTTGTGAAGCTCGAAGTCATCCCCGATGCCAAGTATTTGCTTCCAGATCCCATTGGCACCCTAGAGGCTGCCGAAAAACTGGTGGCTGAAGGGTTTGCGGTCTTGCCCTATATCAATGCCGATCCGATCCTGGCTAAGCGGCTCGAAGAGGTGGGCTGTGCCACGGTGATGCCCCTGGGCTCTCCCATTGGCTCTGGGCAAGGGCTTCGCAATGCGGCTAACATTCAAATCATCGTGGAAAATGCCCAAGTCCCCGTTGTGGTGGATGCGGGCATTGGCACCCCCAGTGAGGCGGCAGCCGCTATGGAATTGGGGGCTGATGCCCTCTTAATCAATACGGCGATTGCCCAGGCTCAAAATCCAATAGTCATGGCTCAAGCCATGGGGCTGGCCACCCATGCCGGGCGGTTGGCCTACCAAGCAGGCAGAATTCCCATCAAAGCGTATGCCAGTGCCAGCTCTCCCCTGACAGGTACGCTCACCTCAGGGGCTCAAAACGCCAAATAATCCAATTCTTGACCGCTATGGCCGAGCATCCTCTGAACCGTGAAGCTCGGGCACTATGGCGGTATAATAAATTCTTGAATATTGTTAACAAACCTTAATAGTTGTTTTTTGGTTATGCCCTATACCACCGAAGATGGCGGTCGTTTAAATAACTTTGCAGTTGAGCCCAAGATGTATCAGGCTGAGCCCCCCACAGCCAAGCAGAAGCGCAACTATTGGATCATGGGTCTAGCCGCCCTGTTTCTGATCTTGGGCTTAATTGTGGTCGCCATTTCTGTGTCCTAGCCTAAGCTGCTGGTGGGATCAACAGTTTCTCTGAGAGGCTGGGGTACTCCAGTAACGGCTTGGATCAAGGGGCAGCCAAAGCTTAGGATAAAAGCATGGCAACCATTGATGTTTTAGGGGTTCCCCACACCTACGAACTCACCCAACCTCGTCTGCCGGGGCTTAGCTTGGTGTTTGTACATGGTTGGTTGTTGAGCCGACAGTACTGGGCACCGCTAGTTCAGAAATTAACGCCCAATTATTCTTGTCTAACCTATGATTTGCGAGGGTTTGGGAATTCGGCGGCAGGGTCGCGTACCCCTTTGCCCCAGCATCTTTCTGCCCTTTCCTTGGTGGCGGCTCCGTCGGCAAGAGCCGATGTTGCTTCGCAGGTACAGACCCCGATGGCTGGCTCTGTATCTGACTACGGGTTGGCAGCCTATGCCCAGGATTTACTGGTGTTATTAAAGCACCTCGGTCTAGAGCGGGTTTGGCTCGTCGGCCACTCCCTCGGGGGTAGTATTGCCCTGTGGGCGGCGCATCTTGCCCCCCATCAGGTGCAGGGTGTGATCTGCATTAATGCTGGGGGCGGCATTTACCTCAAAGAAGACTTTGAGAAGTTTCGCGCGGCGGGGGAGCAAATGTTGCGGTTTCGCCCCCGTTGGCTGGCTTCGATGCCACTTTTGCATCTTCTGTTTAGCCGTGCCAATGTCGTCTATCCCGTAGAGATGTGCTGGGGACGGCAGCGGGTGATTGATTTTGTAGAAGCCGATCTAGAGGCGGCACGCCGCTCTCTGCTAGACTCGACCTGCCCGGAGGAAGTCCATCGGCTACCGCAGGTTGTGGCGGGTCTGCAACAACCGGCCTATTTTTTGGCGGGTCAGCAGGATCAAATTATGGCTCTCAAGTATGTGTACCATCTGGCCAGCTTTCATCGGTTATTTCAGCAGGGACAGGTTAATGTGGTAGAGCTGTCGGAGTGTGGGCACATGGCCATGATCGAGAAGCCAGGTGCGATCGCAACCATCATTCAGCAGATTATCACCCAACATTCTCAGCCCTAAGACAGAATGCCCCCGGTGTCTGCCATCACCCCCAAACTGGCTTGGTTGCCCCAGTTCCCTGGCATCCACCAACTCCGCCACTATCAGCGATCTTGGCTACCGAACGATGTCCTAGCTGGGGTGACTGTGGCGGCCTACTTAATCCCCCAATGCATGGCCTATGGCGAACTGGCAGGCGTCGATCCGATCGTGGGGCTTTGGGCGATTTTGCCCCCCCTGCTGATCTATGCTTTTTTGGGCTCTTCACCCCAGCTTTCGGTTGGGCCAGAGTCAACCACTGCGGTCATGACCGCAGTAGCCATTGCCCCCCTTGCCAACGGCAGTAACTACGCCCCCCTGGCAGCAGCCCTAGCCTTTGGGGTAGGACTAGTCTGTCTGCTGGGCTATATGCTTCGACTGGGGTTCTTGGCCAACTTGCTCTCCAAACCAATTCTGGTGGGGTATATGGCCGGTGTCGCCCTAATTATGATTGCGGGGCAACTAGGCAAGATCAGCGGCATCAACATCTCAGCTCAGACCGTCATCGGACAAGGGTTGGCCTTTATCCGCCACCTCGATCAAATTCATGGCCCCACCCTCCTCCTGGGACTGCTCGTTTTGGTTTTTTTGGGATCCATTCAATCCCGTTTTCCCACTGCCCCTGGCCCACTTTTGGCCGTCTTGTTAGCAACCCTGACCTCAACCCTACTGCATCTCAATCAACAGGGAGTTGCCGTGGTGGGCACCATTCCCGCCGGGTTGCCCCAGTTCACCCTGCCTTTCATTCCCAAACAAGATTGGTTGACCCTAGGAGCTTCTGCCATTGGCATCGCCATCGTCGGCTACTCCGACAATGTCCTGACGGCACGCATTTTTGCCACCCGCCACCGCTATCCCATTGACGCCAACCAAGAACTATTGGCTCTGGGAATTGCCAATCTGGGCAATGGGCTGCTCCAAGGCTTTCCCATCAGCAGCAGCGGCAGCCGCACTGTCATTGGGGATGCCCTAGGCAGTCGATCTCAGGTCTTCTCACTAGTAGCCTTCGGGGTAGTAATGAGTGTTTTATTATTCCTGAGGCCACTCCTAGCGCTCTTTCCCACAGCAGCACTGGGAGCCATCGTGGTCTATGCAGCCACTCGCTTGATCGACCTAGCGGAATTTCGACGCCTATCCCAGTTCCGCACCAGTGAACTGGCCCTGGCTCTGGTGACAACCCTGGGTGTTCTGGCTACCGATATTTTGATTGGCGTGGCAGTGGCCATCAGTCTTTCGGTGATTGATTTGTTTGCCCGCCTAGCGCGCCCCCATGACGCAGTCCTAGGTAAAGTTCCAGGGCTTTCTGGACTCCATGACATTGCCGATTGGGAAGGAGCCACCACCCTACCGGGGTTAGTCCTCTATCGCTATGATGCCCCCCTCTGCTTTGCCAACGTCGAGAACTTTAAGCGGCGGGCACTTCAGGCGATTGCCGATGAAGTTGCCCCCGTCCACTGGTTTGTCTTGAGTACCGAGGCCATCTCAGAGGTCGATATCACCGCTGCCGATGCACTGGCAGATCTATATGAAGAAGTCAGCGACCAGGGCATCACCTTTGCCCTGACCCGGGTGAAACAAGAGCTTTATGGCCAGTTGCAGCATTCAGGTCTGTTAGACGCTATCGGCCCAGAGCGAGTTTACCCCACCTTGAGTGGGGTCATAGAGGCATTTCAGTCGCAACACCCCGCTACCCCCGATGGCTGATATAGCCCTTTAGTTTCCCTGCGATCCCAACCGTGACACAATATGGAGTATGGAACTCAAGAATCGTTATGGCAGGTATTTGGTACGTCAATAACGCAGGTCTGCTGGGAGCCACTTACCTGTTGGGATCGATCCCGACGGGCTATTGTCTGGGCAAGTGGCTCAAGGGTATTGACATTCGTGAGCATGGCTCGGGTTCAACGGGGGCAACTAATGTCCTGCGAGTGTTGGGAAAAGGCCCCGGCCTTGTGGTGTTGCTCCTAGACATTCTGAAGGGAGCCCTAGCCATCGCACTGGTTCAGTATTGCTATGCCCTGTGGGCTTCTCAATTGGCACCTGTGGCCTCAGACTGGCTGCCTAGCATGACGGTACTCGCTGGTTTTGCGGCAATTTTGGGTCACAGCAAACCCATCTGGCTCCAGTTTGAGGGGGGCAAATCCGTCGCCACCAGCTTGGGCATTTTGGTGATGATGAATTGGCAAGTTGCCTTGGCGACCTTGGTCGTATTTATTCTGGTGTTAGCGTTGTCGCGGATTGTCTCTCTCAGCTCTCTGGTGGCAGCTCTGAGCTTGCCCCTGTGGATGTATCTCTTTGAGCAGCCCTGGCCATATCTGGGGTTTTCCATCTTGGGGGGACTGTATGTTGTCATCCGGCACCGCAGCAATATTCAGCGTCTGTTCACTGGCCATGAACCGAAGCTAGGCAGCACGCCGCCCCTTCAAGATGCGCCATAAAGGGGCAACTGAAACCTTGGCTCTTGACATCCTCTCCCAGCAACCCTATCGGGTATGCAGGGAGATTCCCTGGGTCGCCCCAAAGATTTCCTGCTTCACAGCCAGCCAGCTAGACTGAGTTACCCCAGCCCCCGCCGCATCGACTCCACAGGCATTTTTAATTCCCCGTTGCCCACGGGTACTAGTGTTGATTTCGAGTCGATTGTAGCACAAATATTGTAGATTGCTTCCTCCGGTCGCGCTCCGCTACACCCCCAGCCAAGCTTTCAGCTATGGCTGGAGTACTGCGAAGGAACTCGATAGAAAAACTTCTGCACCTCCGGTTCGGGTACGGGGGGCGAAAAATAGTACCCCTGGGCACCCAGACAACCAATACTTTGCAAGAAAGTTGCTTGACCGGCTGTTTCTACCCCTTCTGCCACCACTGTGAGTCCTAAGGTGGTTCCTAGGTTGGTAATGGCCTTAACGATTTCACGTTTGTCGTTGTCTGCTTCGAGCTGGGCAACAAAGGAGCGATCAATTTTTAAGACGTCGATGGGAAACTGGTGTAAATAGCTCAGTGAAGAATAGCCAGTGCCAAAATCATCCAGACACAGTTGAATTTGATGCTGCTTAATTTCGAGCAGAAGGCTGGTGGCCAGTTGGGTATTCTCAATCAGGACACTTTCGGTAATTTCCAACTTGAGCTGAGTCCCACACAGCCCTGAGACTTCTAAGAGAGAGCAACGGCGGCAGATCCATAACGGTTCCCCTGGGGAAAAATTACGGTGCGGGGTCAAGCACCCAGCGCGGGGGAGTGAACCACCTCTGAAATTGGGCGCAGGCGCAAATCATGATAAAACTCAGACTGATCGAGCTCAACTTTGGACTGGGCACAAAGCAGCAACAAAGCCCAAAAAACGCCGACTCGATCATTTTTGAGCTTCAAGAGGGCTTCTAAGTCTAACCATTCCTGGGAGGTTCGCAACGGCATGAGCAACGCCTCCAGTTCTGCCGCCACCTCCGAAAGATTTTCGGGATGGGCTAGCTGAGCAATGGCCTTGGCCGCATGGGTTTTAGAGATGCGCCGTACTTTGACAGGACGACCGCGTTGAGACTGGCGCTCGACTGCCGTCGCCATCATCTCAAGCTGCTGAATTAAGTCTCCCAAGGTGACCCGGCGACGAGAGGGCGGTGGGGCGACGGGACGACGATGCAGGTGTTGCTCTAGGCGCGTGGGTAGAGCGGCCAGCCCCAATTCGTCTTCTAAAAGGTCTAGTTCCAAATCCTCTGAATCAAGATCAGGCTCAGATTGGGTCTCTGCCAAGCTCTCGGCTTTGAGCAACACCAGCATAGACGCATACAGAAATGCCTGCCCAGAGGTGGATAATTCCTGGGAATCTTGCCAAGTGAGTTCATTCAAAAACCGGTCAAATACGTCAATCACATTGACATCCCAAGGATCAACTTCGCCCCGCTGGGCGAGGTCAATCAGCAGGGCGATGGCATTATCAGCAAAGGACTCTGGCATGACGGTATTGGCTCAGCTCAAGCAGACTCAACGGATGGGTTGGCGCTGGGCAGAAGACGCTGTTGCTCTTCTAATTCAGCCTTATAGCGCTCTAGGTCTTCCTGGAGCATTTCAATCTGAACATCGCGCTCTTCTACGACAGTGCGGGTATCGATAGCAGACTGGAAGCTAACCCAGACGCTAAAGACCCAGGCCAAGACGGCTCCAATCCCCATGGCAATAATTAATTCAATGGACAGGGGAGCCTGAAACTCAAGGATACCCTCAATGACTTTAATGGTGACCAGTTCGGTATTCTCGATGCCAAACAACACCAGCGCTAAGCTGATGACAAAAATTAACCCAAAGTTGACTTGTCGCATGACGGAACTCCCAATGTTGCATTCGTGCGAGGGCGATCAATTTAATTGAAATGTTCTGTAGACTCAGGGAAAGTGTATCTTTACAGGTCGCTTGGCGACAACAGAACGTTACGGAAGCTTAGCAGGTCGGGGCGATGCCCTGGGTTGAGGGGATATTGATTTGATGCTGCCAAAGGCGGATTTACTCAAAGGAACGGAGCACACAGACTGTGTGACGCGGGTTTTAGACCAAGGGGAGCAGGCTCTTAAAACCTGGGAAGTTGTGCAATCTGATTTCCTGTCGCCGCCGGAGGCGATGGCGGTGGAGCAAGTTTTGGCGCAACTGACGGAGCTGCACTGGGTGCGTGGGGGGGGGTACCCCCAGGCAGAGCGTCAACGGCTGGCCATTGCCCGGGCGGAGTTACCCCTAGAGGCTAGTCAGGTCGATCTGGTGGCATTGGCCATTGCAGGAAATTTTTTGTTTGACCCCGCCAGTCATCGAGATTTTTTAGGCGCGCTGTTGGGCACGGGCTTGGTGCGCTCAAAGGTTGGCGATATTGTGGTGCTCGGAGAACGTGGGGCTCAGGCCATTGTGGTGCCGGAGCTGGCAGACTTTTTACAGCAGCATCTAACCCAGGTACGGACGGTGCCGGTGAAGACTACGGTGATTCCCTTCGCAGAGCTGAAGGTGCGCGAACCCCACCGCAAGGAGATAACGACGGTGGAGGCTTCGCTGCGCTTAGATGCGATCGCATCTGCTGGATTTGGCATGTCTCGCAGCAAGATGACAGGGCTGATTGCAGGGGGCGATGTGCGGGTCAACTGGAAGGAAATCACCCAACCCAGCTACAGCCTTAAGTCGGGGGATTTGGTGGCCATCCGGGGCAAGGGTCGTCTGACGGTGGGCGAAGTCATGATCACCAAAAAGGAACGCTATCGCATTCAACTCGCTCGTGACAGCTAAGTGCCATGAAACTCGATCAGTTTTTGAAGTTCCAGGGTCTAGCCATGACGGGTGGTCATGCCAAAGTCTTGATCCAAGGGGGTGCCGTTGAAGTAAACGGTATTGTGGAAACCCGTCGAGGGCGTCAATTGCAGCCAGGAGACCAAGTGAGCGTCTTCGGCCAAACCCTAACCGTGGAAGTGGACTGAGAAACCCTTATCTCACGGGTCGGGGGGGGAGTGCCTGAAACTGGGGTGAGGGGTTCCCAGAGAAACTGCCTGAGGAATAGGAGGCAATGAAATAAAGGGGGATGGTTAAGGTTAGGACTGCGATGGCAGCCCCCACCAAAGTCGCCAAATAATTGGAACTACGTTCAGGAGGCTCGTCGGCCTGCTCGTTGGACGGCATAAAGTCAGGGATATAAACTCGACAGGAACAAAAGCGTGGGCTACTAGGATAGCACTTCTAAGATATGCGATCCCAGAAGTTGCGGCTGTATCTCAGCCCACAAAATAATTCTTGACAGACCCCTAGGAGTTGAGTGACCCACCAGGGAATGGGTTGCCCTACCCAGACCTGAAAGTTTCAGAGCCAAACAGGTCATCCTAGGAAAGCAGCATTTGAGGATGTCACGTTTTTAGGTCACCCCGTCGCCGTGGCGCAGTCTGCCTTACCCCTTCAGCCTGGACAATGGCCTACTGCTATGAGCACTAACCCACCCCTAAGGGCCTTTCATCCCCAGCACGAGCCATCCTATGAAGCCCTGCTGGAAATTATCCAACAACAACAACAACTCATAGAGCGCCTCCAATCCCAGTTGCAGCACCTGCGGGTGACCCACCCCAACCCACCCCTTCCCCTAGACCCATGCATCCAGGCGAGTCAATCCACCCTGGTTTTACCAACCCCCCCTGGTCCCTTAAACCCCTATCTCCTAGGCATCGGAGAGACCTCAGGAGAGCGCTATATTCCCCTCACCAGCAAGAGCTGCTGGATGATTGGTCGGGGTGAAGACAACTTAATTGTGCTCAACGATCGCTGGATGTCGCGCACCCACGCCATGATTCAGGCGACCGGCATGGGCGAGTTTTACCTGATTGACCTGGGTAGCCGCAACGGCTCCTTTCTCAATGGCCGCCGGGTCAACATCCCGGTGCTACTCAATGACGCAGACATGATCACCTTTGGCCAAACCAGCTTTAGCTTTCATGCCCCACCCCAAAAATCTGGCCTGGAAACCACCCCCGACATTAGCCACCTCTCAGATTTAGAGAGTCCAGCCACTGCCCTGCTGCACGTCCGACGGCTGATCTCCGTATTGGTGGTTGATATTCGTAACTTCACAGTACTCACCCGCAATCTAGATGAACAAATCCTCTCTGAAGTCGTGGGAACCTGGTTCCGCTTTGCTGGGGAAATCATTCGTGAGTCTGGCAGTTGGGTCGATAAGTATATTGGCGATGCAGTCATGGCCGTCTGGATCCACGGCACCCAAGAAGTGGGGATCACTGAGGTGCAGCGACTCCTCAAAGCCGTCACAGCCCTCAATGATATGACTCAGCAGTTGCATCTCAACTTCCCCCTGCCCTTTCCCCTGCGCATCGGGGCTGGGATCAATACCGGTTACGCCATGGTCGGCAACACGGGCAGCGGCGATCGTCCAGACTACACAGCCCTCGGGGATACGGTCAACGCCGCCTTCAGGCTCGAAAGCAGCACCAAGCAATTACAGCAAGATGTCGCCATCGGGCTGCAAACCTATCAGTATTTGCACCAGTGTTGTCCTGGCCCCCTGCCCTTTCAGCAACATCTTTTACAGTTGAAAGGCTACGATGCCCCTACCCCGGCCTATGCCTGCTCTTTTGTTGAGCTAAAACAGCTACTCAGCCCTCAATCTATCTCATCCTCCTAGACAGCAGCCCCTCGCAATCTTGAATCTGCTCAGTGGGAGGGGGTCGTAAATGATACGCTCTATTTAGTGCTGTGTTTACACTTCAAAATTGGGAGGTACCGACCAATATGCGATCCCTTGTTCGACGCTTGAGTCTGCTCAGTCTCTTGGTGTTGGGTTGTCTAAGCTTTACCAGTTGGTTTCAACCCGCTTTCGCCCTGGGAGTATCTGAACCATCAATGCCCATCTTGGCATTCACTGAAGCGTCTCAAAATGCTGTTGATGCGAAACTCAGTGGCGGCTTCGGCAAAAAAATTGATCTGAACAACACCAATGTGATGGCCTTCGCTAAGTATCGTGGGCTTTACCCAACCTTGGCAGGAACCATTGTTCAAAATGCGCCCTATGACGATGTAGGGGATATTTTGGCCTTACCCGGTCTTACCGATAGCCAGAAATCCATTTTGAAAGCAAACCTAGATAACTTCACGGTGACACCCGTTGAGGCCGCATTAGTTGAAGGATCTGATCGCTTTAACAATGGGGTCTATAAATAGGGGCAATGCCTCGAAGCCATTCGGGTGCATCCCACTTTCGTAACCCTCACCCTAAATCCTCTCCCAGAGCGGGAGAGGGACTTTCAATTCGGCTCTCCTTCTCCCTTTTTGGGAGAAGGGGCTGGGGGATGAGGGACAACTTGCAAAACTGGGATGCACCCAAGCCAATTCTGATTGTTCAACCCCTAGCCCTTTGTTGAAAATGATCTGCCTCAGAGGCGGTTTGAAAAGTTTCTAACGCCTTGCACCCGCCCCCTAAATCCCCCATTCTGGGGGACTTAAGAGCGTCAAAGCCCCCTAGGGGGCTGGGGGGGCGAATGTAGAGCAAGACTCTAAAGACAGCCTCTCAGGGATCTGGCCTCAGCGAAGGGTCTTTTGATGACAGCCTCTCTTGGGCGCAACCCAGGGGCTTGGTCGGTGGCTGGGGTTGGGCTAAACTACCAAGACTCGTCATGTGATTGCTCAGGTGCGCCTGCCCAATGTTTGATGTCTTAATTATTGGGGGAGGGGCAGCGGGTCTATATACAGCGCTGTCATTGCCGTCAGATTTACAGGTGGGTCTGATCACCAAGGAAGCACTGTCTGCATCCGCAAGTGACTGGGCTCAGGGGGGCATTGCTGCGGCAATCAACACAGAAGATTCACCCCAGTTACATGCCCAAGATACCCTCAGTGCCGGGGCTGGACTCTGTGATCCCGATGCTGTTGACCTATTGGTGCGGCAGGCGTCTCAGCAAGTCCAGTCTCTCCTGGAGATGGGCATTGCCTTTGACCGCCATGAACAACACTTGGCCTTTACCCTCGAAGCAGCCCACTCTCGCCCCCGAGTTCTCCATGCAGCGGATGCCACGGGCAAGGCTTTGATCAAAACCTTGACCCATCAGGTGCTGCAGCGAGCCAATATTGAGGTCATAGCTGCCACCTTTACGCTTGATCTATGGCTGGAGCACGGGGAATGTCAGGGGGTGAGCTTGGTGACCCAAAACACCCTCACCTGGGTGCCCGCCCACAGCGTTATTTTAGCCACTGGGGGTGGGGGGCAGGTGTTTGCTCAGACTACAAACCCAGCCCTGAGTACCGGAGATGGCATCGCCATGGCTTGGCGAGTCGGGGCACAGTTGCGAGACTTAGAATTTGTCCAGTTTCACCCGACTGCCCTCACCCGACCCGGTGCCCCCCGATTTTTAATTAGCGAAGCCGTGCGCGGAGAGGGCGCGCACCTTTTAGATGCCCATGGGCATCGCTTTATGTTTGATTACCATCCTCTGGGGGAGTTGGCTCCCCGAGATGTGGTCAGTCGGGGAATTTTTACCCACCTAGAGAACTGCTGCACTAGGGGTGAGGCAGAGGCCACAGAGGCGGTTTGGTTAGATCTCAGTCCCATTGCTCCGGCTCAGATTCGACGACGCTTTCCCAAGATTATTCAGGTGTGTCGGCGATGGGGCATTGATGTCTTTTCTCAGCCTATTCCGGTCTTGCCAGCGGCTCATTACTGGATGGGGGGAATTGCCACGGATTTACAAGGCCAGACCTCGATTCCTAGGCTATATGCGGTTGGGGAGGTGGCCAGCACGGGTGTCCATGGTGCGAATCGATTGGCCAGCAATTCGCTGTTGGAATGTCTGGTGTTTGCGTCTCAGGTTGCGGCTGAGGTGACCGCTAACTCGTCCAAAACCCCCATGGCTGCAAAGCCCTCCGCTTCTCTGAGGGTGAATTCCTGGCCAGGGCAATCTTCCCCTGTTCTGGAACTCCGACAAAAACTTCCCCAACTGGTGTGGCAAAGTGCTGGTATTTGCCGGGATGGGGCAACTTTAGAAGCTGCGATCGCGCAAGTCCAGAGCTGGCGACATCAATTTGAACAGATCCCCCTCAGTCAATATTTAGCTCAGCGTCAGCCCACCGCTGCCATGGAGTTCTCCCACACCCAGGCCGAGGCGGAGATTCGGCTCTGGGCCGAAACGCAAAATCTACTGGATATTGGATACTTGATTCTGACCAGTGCCCACTTTCGCACCGAAAGTCGAGGGGGGCACTATCGTCGTGACTATCCCCAGGTGGATCCACACTGGCAGGTTCACACCCTGGTGCGCAAAGACACCTGGCAGCGTTCTGAGCCGATCCCAACCCCTGCCTAGACCCAACAGCAGATTGCCAGTCTTGGGGCGAATTCGGCACACTGAAGAGGTTGATCTCCCTGACTTAATGCCATGAAAGTTTTAGTTGCTGGTGCCACGGGGCAAACAGGTCGTCGCATTGTTCAGCAATTGGTAGCTCGCCAAATTTCGGTGCGTGCCCTTGTCCGAGATCTAAATCGAGCTCAAACCCTATTTCCACCGAAAGTGGAACGAGCCGTTGGCGATGTCATGAATCCTGGATCGCTCCAAGCTGCCCTAGCAGACTGCACTGTACTCATTTGTGCCACGGGTGCGGCTCCTAGTTTGAATCCCCTGGGGCCTTTGCAAGTCGATTACCTGGGCACTAAAAATCTGGTGGATACGGCTAAAGCACAAGGGATTCAGCATTTTGTGTTGGTCTCTTCGCTATGTGTATCCCAACTGTTTCATCCGTTGAACTTGTTTTGGCTGATTTTAGTGTGGAAGCGTCAGGCTGAAGCCTATCTAGAGGCTAGCGGATTAACCTACACCATTGTCCGGCCTGGAGGTCTGAAGAATGACGACAGCCCAGACGCCATTGTCATGGCTGGGGCTGATACCCTCTTTGAGGGCAGCATTCCCCGCAGTAAAGTAGCCCAGGTCTGTATTGAGGCGCTCTTTGAGCCTAAAGCGCGGCAAAAAATTGTCGAGATTGTTGCCAAGCCTGAAGCTCCTGAGCGACCCCTAGCTGAATGCTTTGCCCAAGCCTAGGGGACTGGTATCCGACCCCAGACCTGATCCGGAACCTGATTCACTCACAGACCTTCTCAACAAAAGCACCCTTTGGACATTACCCTTGAGTTCGCAAACCGCTGCTAAACACACCCGCTCTCGATCGCCCTTTCCCTGGCGTCGTCTACTCCTCACCTTAGGGCTCATGGGGGCTTTGTTCTCCCTCTGGCCAAAAACTGAGTCTTTTCGCACTTGGTTTCAGCCCGACCCTAGCGCCGAGATTGCCCCCCTAGCCATGTCGGGGGGCAACCCCTATATCCGGGCGCTGATGCGCACCATCTCGGCCAGTGAAGCCAACGACCCCAACCCCTACACGTTGCTCTATGGGGGTGAGCGGATTCAGGATTTGAGCGACCATCCTGATATTTGTCTGGAGATTGTGGCTGGCCCCAATCAGGGACTCTGCACCACTGCCGCGGGTCGCTACCAGTTTCTCACCACCACTTGGGAAGAAAAAGCCCAGCAATATCATCCCAATCCTTCCGGGTGGTGGTGGTGGCGGCAGTATAGTTTTAGCCCAGAGTATCAAGACAAAGTTGTCTACGGCTGGCTGCAAGACCCACAAGCTTGGAATACCGATATTGCTGAACGCCTAGAAGCGGGTCAGCTTCCGGAGGTCTTAGAGCGGCTATCAGGAACTTGGACGAGTTTGGGGTATGGCATTGAAGACAATGTGATGACCCCGTTTTTAGAGGAAATTTACCAGTCGCTCCTGGCCGAAGAGCTGGCTCAAGCGTCTCAAGCACCCTGACCAGTGGCTTTTATCGACGAGAGCTGTCGAACTCACGTTTTATGGGCAGTCCACACCCAATTTCAGACAAAAAGAACCCCCAAAGTTGCCATGGGGGTTTGAAAACTCAAGGAGAAGTGGTAAATCCATTTGGCTACCTGCTTCTTAATTTATAGAATGCCCCATTTCTTCAAAAATTGCACAGATCTTGCGACCCCTTAAAATTTTCCTGGCGGCACAGGTTGCTCAACCCAAACCGTGACAGCGGCTAGGGCAATCAGCATGTCATCATTGCGATCGCCCAGCTCTGGAATTGCCCGACCCGCAACAACCATCCCTCCCTTTTCCACCTTGAGTGTTTTTTGGCCAAAGGGCAAAACCGCTAGCACGGTTTCGGGCTTCACTTGCTCCGGATCGGGTACCGCAACTTGTACTTCGACAATCATGTCATTGGGATGGGACAAACCAGCGACTTCCCAAATGCCTGGGAGGGCATTGTGGGCGATGGCATCACGAACGGCTCGGGCTGCCGCAACCGTTGGGTCTTGACCATGCTGATCAATGCCCATCCCCATTTCAATAATGAATCTTTTTCGAGCCATAGCTTGTGCCTGTAATGAGTTCAAAGCGGACGCAGAGAGGTTAAAGACTTCCCGGTCTAACTAGCCACCCCCGACAATGGTGACGATTTCGAGGCGATCTCCTGAGTGCACTTGAGTCTGCGCCCAGAACTGGCGATGCAGGATCTCGCCGTTGTACTCGACCACCACCAATCGTGGATTGAGCTTCAGGTGGGCGAGCAGATCGGGAAGTGCGATCGCAGCATCACAGCGACAGAGTTCGCCATTCACTTGAATTGAAATTTGATCAGAGGTTTGAGTCATGGGGGTCTCCGCCGCCGCTAAATCCCTGGGATGGCGACAGCTTGCTGGCTAGACGACTGCACTTGGGACAATAATTGCTGCGTGGTCCCTTGGGGATCAGAGGCGTTCATCAGGGCGCGAACCACCGCCACCCGCTGTGCTCCTGCCGCCATCACCTCTCCTAGGTTTTGGGCATCAATCCCACCAATGGCGTACCAGGGCATGGGGGCTTGTTGGGCTGCGTACCGAACATAGTCTAATCCCGCCGGGGCTCTACCTGCTTTGGTGGGAGTTGCGTAGACCGGCCCCACCCCAACGTAGTCGGCTCCCTGGGCGATTGCCCCCGCTAGCTCTGCCGCATTGGTGGTAGAGCGACCCACCAAACGCTGGGGTCCCAAAACCTGTCGAGCCAGGGCAATGGAAATATCCTGTTGCCCCAAATGAACCCCATCGGCATCCACGGCCAAGGCAATATCTACGCGGTCATTGACAATGAATAGGGCACCATATTGACGACACAACTGCCGTAATTGCTGAGCCAAGGCTAACCGCTGCTGATCGGCTGCCTCCTTATCGCGGTACTGCACTAGCATCAGTCCACCTTGCAGTGCAGCTTCCACCGTTTCGAGCAGATTTTCACGGGGGGAAGTCACCAAATAGAGTCGGGCATTGAGCAGCTTTTGCTGACGAGGTGAGCGCAAGAGCTGGCTTTCTAGGGCGTACACCTGGTACCGCATTTGCTTAACCTCGGCAGCCATGGTGACATTATAAAGCTTGCCGTACTCTTCTAAAACCCGCAAAGCTTCTTGAACACGAGCCAAGTTGACCTGCAACACATCCGTTAAATCTAGGCGGGCATGTTCCTGGTCATGGGTTAATTGGGTTCCGAGATCAGCGGGGGTATTCCGAGCCTGGCGAAATTCAGGACGGTGCCATTGTCCCAGAGCTTGGCGCAGAGACTTGCACTGCTCAGTCGCCCCGCCATGATTAAGCCCAAAGCGGCACCACTCCTCTACCACCCGCAAACCTTCCCGAGCGCGATCTAAGTTGGCGTCTAAGATCCGGCACAAAATTAACTGATCAGCGGTCATTGCCAAGTGAGGATTTTTAGGGTCAGGGTGTGCTGTCTCCATCCTAGTGGGCAGATGGCATCTGTGCGTCTCTCGGGGTCAGGGATGTCTGGTAAAGCACACCCGTTAGACTGCTTCGGTTGAAACCTCATGCCTGAATCCCTTGCATATAGGGGACTTCAAGGTAAAAACCGATAGAGTCAGGCTCGTACTCGGGGGTAACAGGATGAAATTTCCCTGCACTGTTCAAGGGCTAATGCCAACAGGGTATCTTAACCCCACAACAAAAAAACACATAAAAAACTTGCATATCGTTGCGCAATCGACTAGAAACTGAGGTAAATTCTTAAACCAACTCATTCACCCTCAACAGCAGCGCACACCCTATCCCTGGGCTTGCCCCCTGCCGCTCCCTAGTTCCTGTGTTTGCCCTTGATTCCCTCTTGATGATGGTCACCCTATGAAGTCTCAACCTTGGTTACCCGTCCTGGCAATCGCTAGCTTCATGGCTGCGTGGTCTACCCCTGGTTCTGTCGCAAAAGCCTTTACCTTTGATGCCAAGGAAGTTGAGCAGAAGCAGTTTATTGCGGTGGCCGTGCCCTTAGCCCAAGGCAATCACTACAACTTTCTGGTCTTGGAGCAAATCTCAGCCACACAGTCCTGCTGGGAAGAACAACCTGGGGGAGCGGTTGACCCCCTGCTGTTGCAATTTGACTTTTCTGGCATTTGTGGCCGCAGTACCGACAGCAACGGGTACTCGATTCGCATTGGCGATGAAGATCTAGGGGTTACCTATCGATTTTCTCTGGTACGGCGGGGAGATCATCTGGCTTTGATGGGCAACCCGGTGCGCGATCGCAGCGCCCCAGTTTTAGAAATTGGTCGCACCCAATCTCTGAGTGAGGATCACGGCGGCTTTCTCAAAATTGAACTCAATTCTGAATGGCGGTTTGCCAAACGCAGCTACCAAGGGAAAACCCTGGGACATATTTATTTGACCCGAGACACCTACCCCCCAGCCGCCGATCCCCTACCAGCAACCCTCGCCTCGACCCCAGATCCAGAAACGATTGCCGCCGCTTCAGCCCCAAACCCAGAAACGATTGCCGCCACTTCAGAGCCAGACCTCAACAGTGATCTGGGGCGAGAAGACGAGTCTCCCCTAGCAGACAACGACGCTGTAGACGCCACTGCATCTGCCGCTGCGATTGAAATTCCAGTCCCTGAAATCAAAGCAGATTCCCCGACTGCCTCAGACGAACTAGAGGCTGTAGCGCCGGAAAGTTCTCCGCCAACCTCCACCAATGCAGCCCCCGTCCCGCTGCCCTCAGGAGCCTTTGAGATTCCCGTCCCCGAAATTCCTGGAGCCGCTGCCCCCCAGCCGCCCAGCCCAGCCCTTCGTCGATCCCCTTCACCCACTTCACAAGTATCTCCTTCACAGCCGACTTCTACAGCGCCCACTTCTTCAGCACCAACCTCTTCAGCGCCAACCTCTTCAACGCCCCCTTCACAGCCCTTTTCACGACCGATTACCATACCGGTGCCAGAGCCTAAACCTGCTGCCGCCGCCCCGCTGTCACCTCAGCCGCCGCCCCCCCCGGCACCAAGCGGAACGAGTGGGTCAAGCACCCATAACTTGCCTGTCCTGTCTCCCAACTTACTGCCAGTTCCCAGTGCCGAGATTCCCCTAGGGCGAGCTGATAACGAACCCGATGTTTATAACGGCAACGGCATCATTGCCCTCAACACCACACCCACCTCAGATGTTGCCCCCCCTCCTCCTCTGATAATGCCCCGGTATCGGGTTTTGGCCAACGCCACCAATCCAGAGCAGCAGGCTCAAGTCAAAGCTCTAGTGCCCGATGCGTTTCGCGCCTCTTATCAGGGGCAAACCTTGTTGCAAGTGGGAGCTTTTCGCGATCGCACCAAAGCGGACGAAATGATTCAACTTCTGAGTCAGAGTGGCATTGACACAATTTTGGCCGACAATTGACCCAAGGGTTGGGTTTAATCGCCCTATTCCAGCAGATCAGCTCTCCTCAATAGAGAGCCTGACCCTGGCAGATGGTTAAGATAGGGGTATTGTCACAGAATTTCAGTTCTATAGGTCTATCGACATGGATGAGCTTAGGTCGGCACTGGAGTTGGCCACCGATGACGAACTTCAGGATCTCACTGAAATCCTGTTTCAGCGTAAATTCAACCCAATCGACTACCTGTATAGTCCTGATCCCGCTGCAGTGCTCAGCTTAAGTCGTCATGACTGGCTCGATACCCTAGAGCGGCGATTTCGGTTTTTGGCTGCCGATGGCCTTACGGTTTTGAAAGGACAAGCAGAAGTTCTCAGCTATCGCCAAATTTTATTTCAGGTGGCGCGGCATCTCAAAATCCGACCCTCCCCCAGTTTGTCTACCACAGATCTAGAAGCTGAAATTTTTCTGTCTCTGATGCAGCGAACCTGGAAGCAGTTGCCTCGCTCAGAACAAGAGCAAATCATAGAGCAAGTCCGGCAATCCTTGGAAAAATCTCATACCGCTCCACTGCCGCTCCACTGCCAACCCGACTCCCTACGGCTTCTCCTTGAAGGCGGAAGCGCCCTAGCGGTGAGTGCCCTCGTTAGCCCCTGGGTCTTACGTCAAATTGCCCAGCAATTTGCGCTGCATTTTGCCGCCTATCAAATGGCGCGTCAGGCATCCCATCTTTCTTCTCAGGTGCTTTTAGCAACAGCCAGGAAGGGAATGGTCGTCAATGCAGCTCGCTTTGGCATGGCTCGAAGTGCCTTTGTGCTGCTGGGGTCAGCCCTCTGGATGGGCTTTTTGGCAGACTTGGGCTGGCGAACTATCGCCAGCAACTATGGACGAATTATTCCGATTATTTTTACCCTGGCTCAAATTCGCTTAACTCGCGCTGAATGTTTACGCTTTGCCTAACCCCCCTATTGGCCGTTTCTCCGTGGACTGCTGTCTGGCCAACCCATACCTGGTTTGCTCCCTCTCCTTTGATCATGCTGGGGCTGATTCTGGTCTTTGCAACGGCGCACAGTGGGCTAGCCGCTTTGCGACTCTGGGCTGAAAAGCAGGTTGGAGCCCGTCTGTACCGCATTGCATTTGCACTGGTGAGCCTCAGTTTGGCGCTGGTTTTAATTGTCTATTTTCTCAATCATCGTTACGACGGCGTTCAGCTTTGGCAAGTCCAAAATATGCCAGGGGTTCAAGCCTGTGTTTGGATCTGCTCAGCGATTTCTTTTTTGTTTCTCTACCCTGCAACATTTAACTTGCTAGAAGTGGCTGCCATTACCAAACCCCAAGTCCATCTCTACGAAACAGGCATCATCCGCATCACCCGACACCCCCAAATGGTTGGACAAGTGATCTGGTGCCTGGCGCACACACTTTGGATTGGTACTACATTTACCCTGGCCACCTCACTGGGGTTAGTCGGATATCACCTGTTTGCGGTTTGGCATGGGGATCGACGCCTAAGTAAGCGCTATGGCTTAGCCTTTACAGAGCTGCAACAGCGAACCTCCGTGATCCCGTTTTTAGCCATCGTCCAGGGTCGGCAGTCTCTTAACCTGAAGGAGTTCCTGCGCCCAGCCTATGTGGGAGTTACGGTTTTTGTGCTGTTATTTTGGTGGGGACATCCGGAAATGATCCGTGCAGCGGGGAGCATTCACTGGTAGCATAAGCAAAAAGCTTATATATACCATTTAGAAAAATAATCTAGGTCATCCAGAATGCTACCATCCGCTTGTGAACGCACGTTTACAACAGAAGTTCTAGAGGCTGACGTTCCAGTTGTTGTCAGCTTTTGGGCTCCTTGGTGCGGCCTTTGCCGTCTTGTTGATCCCATTTTGACTCAGGTGAAACTTGACTCGGATTTGCCCATCAAGTTGGTGCGGGTTAATGCTGATGAAAACTTGAGGCTTTCAAATCGGTACCGATTGACCAATTTACCCACACTGCTATTGTTTCACCAAGGCCACCTTATCAAGCGCCTAGATCACTTCAATACCCGTGATGACCTTCGATACAGCCTTGAGCAGTTGGTAACTGAAATTCCTCAATGTGAACTGAACCGAGGGATTCCTGCCCTTTTGTAAAGGCTGAGGGGTGAGAGCGTTGCTCACCAGTCTGCCCCTAGGATGTACACCGATTTCGGCTCTCAGTCCCTAGCTGAGCAAAGCGTTTCGACTGCATCAGAGAATGCAGCCAAAACGCCTGCAAAAACTTCATTGTCCAGAAAATGGACAGAACCCTGTGGGTCTTGCCTGCCAATGAGAGGCGGTTTGAAAAGTTGCTAACGCCTGGCACCCGCCCCCTAAATTCCCCATTCTGGGGAACTTAAGCGTGATCAAAGCCCCCGGGGGGTTGGGGGGCAAATGTAGAGCATGGGAAGACTTTAAAGACAGCCTCTGAGCCTTGATTTGCCGTAACCTTTCACCCTGCTTCGGGCTAGCTGTCAGGGTTGTGGCATCCCATTGGCAGGTTGAGTTGCAAAACCAGGGGATTGGGTATGTCACAATGTAGACTGTTTTGCTGCTTCAGAGCGGATTAAGAGCGAATTAACAGAGGAAGCGTCAGCAATGGAACTGCTATATCAGTACGCCTGGCTCATTCCAGTACTACCCCTTGTGGGTGCCATGCTGGTGGGGTTAGGGCTGATTTCTTTTAACCAAGGCACAAACAAGCTGCGTCAGGCAAATGCGGTACTCATTGTCAGCTTGCTGGGAGCGGCCATGGTGCTCTCCTTTGCCATTTTGTGGAGCCAAATCCATGGCCACGCCCCCTACCTCAAGACCATTGAATGGGCGTCAGCAGGAAGTTTCCACCTCACGATGGGCTACACCATCGATCATCTCACGGCGTTAATGCTGGCGGTGGTGACGACAGTGGCCTTTCTGGTCATGATCTACACCGATGGGTATATGGCTCATGACCCAGGTTACGTTCGATTTTATGCTTATTTAAGTTTATTCAGTTCATCTATGCTGGGGCTGGTGGTTAGCCCCAATTTGGTACAGATCTATGTTTTTTGGGAGCTGGTGGGGATGTGTTCCTACCTGCTCGTGGGCTTCTGGTTTGATCGCAAAGCGGCAGCTGAAGCAGCCCAAAAGGCATTTGTAACCAACCGTGTGGGTGATTTTGGCCTGCTCTTGGGAATTTTGGGACTGTTCTGGGCTACCGGCAGTTTTGACTTTGAGGTCATCGGTGAGCGTCTGCAAGACTTGGTGGCGTCGGGGGCTCTCAGTATGGGGGTGGCAGTGCTCCTGGGGGTGCTGGTGTTTCTGGGGCCGGTGGCGAAGTCGGCTCAGTTCCCCCTACATGTGTGGCTTCCCGATGCCATGGAGGGACCTACACCCATCTCTGCCCTGATTCACGCTGCGACAATGGTGGCCGCAGGGGTTTTCTTAATTGCGCGCATGTTCCCAGTGTTTGCGGGACTCCCTGTGGTGATGAATATTATTGCCTGGACGGGGGCATTTACAGCATTTTTGGGGGCAACGATTGCCATTACCCAAAATGATATTAAAAAGGGCTTGGCTTACTCGACGATTTCTCAGTTGGGCTATATGGTTATGGCTATGGGCGTGGGAGCCTATTCTGCGGGATTGTTTCACCTGATGACCCATGCCTATTTCAAGGCGATGCTGTTCTTGGGATCGGGTTCGGTAATTCATGGCATGGAAGCAGTGGTCGGCCACGATCCAGCCCTGGCACAAGATATGCGCTTGATGGGTGGACTGCGTAAGTATATGCCAGTTACATCGGTCACGTTCTTGGTGGGCTGCTTAGCCATTTCTGGTATTCCTCCCTTTGCTGGCTTTTGGTCGAAGGATGAAATTCTAGGCTCTGCCTTTGGGGCAAATCCAGCCCTGTGGGGGGTAGGTTGGCTGACTGCCGGGATGACGGCCTTCTATATGTTTCGGATGTATTTCTCGACTTTTGAGGGGGCATTCCGAGGCAATCAGAAGGAGATTCAAGTCCAACTGTTGGGCGAGAAAGATGGCAAGGTGGTGGGTGCCTTTGGGCCGGGGGCGATGGATCCAAAAGAGCTGGGGCATGGAGCTGAAGCCCATGGCTATCACAGTGATTCTCCCCATGAATCGCCAGTGACGATGACGTTGCCCTTGCTGGTTTTGGCGGTGCCTTCAGTGCTGATTGGACTGCTGGGGACTCCCTTTAACAATTACTTTGAAGGCTTTATCTATCCGCCGGGTGAGTTACACCCTGAGGTAATGGAGGTGGCATCTGAGTTTGACTGGACTGAGTTTGCCATTATGGCGGGGAATTCTGTTGGCATTGCGCTCATTGGCATCACTCTGGCTTCATTGATGTACCTGAGCCGAAAAGTTGATGCGGCTGCGATCGCAGTTCGCCTCCAGCCCTTGTATCAACTGTCTCTAAACAAGTGGTACTTTGACGATATTTATGACACTGTCTTTGTCCAAGGCTGCCGTCGTCTAGCCAGACAGGTGCTAGAGGTGGACTATAACGTCGTCGATGGTGCGGTCAATCTCACCGGCTTTTTAGCTGTCGTGACAGGCGAGGGTCTGAAATATTTTGAAAATGGCCGCGCCCAGTTTTACGCCTTGATTATTTTCCTTGCAGTTTTGGGATTTGTCATCGTTGCGGCCTAGTCAAGACCCCACATTCAGCATGAACATCCTGACGTCCAGTTAAGAAGGTTTCGGATTTATGGATCTAGCCACCTTTCCATGGCTAACGACAATTATCTTATTTCCGTTAGTCGCTGCCGCCGCCATTCCACTTATTCCTGATCCGAAGGGTCAGGGGCGGCCCATTCGATGGTATTCCCTGGTCATTGGGCTAATTGATTTTGCCCTGATTGTGTATACATTTTCCACTCAGTATGATCTGTCTAGTTCCGAGCTTCAGTTGGTAGAAGTTTACAACTGGATTCCACAACTGGGCTTGCAGTGGTCTTTGGGTGCCGATGGCCTCTCCATGCCATTGATCTTATTAACTGGGTTTGTCACCACCCTGGCCATCTTGGCTGCTTGGCCCGTGACCCTCAAGCCCAGGCTGTTTTATTTTTTAGTTCTGGCCATGTACGGCGGCCAAATCGCCGTCTTTGCGGTTCAGGACATGCTGGTCTTCTTTTTGGTCTGGGAGTTAGAATTACTGCCTGTTTACTTACTGCTGGCCATTTGGGGAGGCTATAAGCGCCAGTATGCAGCCACCAAGTTTATTCTCTATACGGCTGGCAGTTCTCTCTTTATTTTGGTGGCCGCTCTGGCGATGGCTTTCTACGGCGATACCATCACCTTTGACATGCGGGCACTGGGCTTAAAAGAGTTCTCCCTATCTTTTGAGTTACTGGTCTACGGGGGTCTACTGATTGCCTATGCCGTCAAACTACCCATAGTCCCCCTGCATACCTGGCTACCAGATGCCCACGGTGAAGCGACGGCTCCCGTACATATGCTCTTGGCAGGCATTCTGCTCAAAATGGGAGGGTATGCCCTGATTCGGATGAATGCCGAAATGCTGCCCCAAGCTCACGCCCTGTTTGCCCCAGCCTTGGTGATTTTAGGGGTTGTTAATATCATTTATGCCGCACTGACCTCTTTTGCCCAGCGCAACCTTAAGCGCAAGATTGCCTACTCTTCTATTTCCCACATGGGCTTTGTACTGATCGGGATTGCCTCTTTTACCGACCTAGGGCTGAGCGGGGCGGTGCTGCAAATGGTCTCCCATGGACTGATTGGGGCCAGTCTCTTTTTCTTGGTTGGGGCTACCTACGATCGCACCCACACTCTAATCTTGGAAGAAATGGGCGGGGTGGGTCAAAAGATGCCCAAAATCTTTGCCATGTTCACGGCCTGCTCTATGGCTTCTCTGGCTTTGCCCGGTATGAGTGGCTTTGTGGCAGAGTTGATGGTCTTCGTGGGCTTTGCCACCAGTGATGCCTATAGTTTAGCCTTTCGGATTATCGTAGTCTTCTTGGCCGCAGTTGGCGTGATTCTCACCCCGATCTACCTGCTTTCAATGCTGCGTGAGATTTTCTACGGTGCCGAAAATAAAGACTTGACCTCCCATGAAGCCCTCATTGATGCTGAACCCCGAGAGGTCTTTATCATTGCCTGTCTGCTGGTTCCGATTATTGGCATTGGGCTATATCCCAAAATTATTACCCAAATTTACGATGCCAAAACTGCCCAGTTAACGCTGCGAATGCGAGGAGCTGTGCCGTCTCTAGCCCAGGCACCCGTCCCAATGGGCAGCTCACCGGCAGGCATGACAACTCACTTTTATCAGGCTCCCCAACTGTAAAACGCACCAAGTGTGAACCTCATGCTCTGAAGCCCAGCCGAGATCCTATGTAAGATCCTATGTAAGGTCGAGCTTCAGAGCATATCTGCTGACTTGAATGCGCCCAGTAGCCCCATGGTCAGGCTGAGATCAACGTGAGTTCGACGACTTATCCGCCCTCACCCCCTAGCCCCCTCTCCCAACATTGGGAGAGGGGGAACAGAGCACAAATTCAAGGTTTTAGCCCCTCTCCCAATGTTGGGAGAGGGGTTGGGGTGAGGGCAGACGAGAGCTGTCGAACTCACACTGAGATCAATACAAAAACCGATCACGACGCTGATTAAACCCAGACCAGGAAACCCCCACCATGCTTAGAGCCGCCATTATCCAGCCCGATCAGTCCTACACCTTTGCGGACTACTTCAAGCTCAACTTTGCCCCCCAAGACATCCTGGCTTACTTTGGCGTCACCCTTCAGCGCCAAACCCTGAACTTAGGGCATTATGGTGGCGGCCTTGATCGCCTCGCCGACCTCAAAAATCGCATTACCGAAAGTCTGCCTCGCCTCAGTCTCAGCAGCGAAATGGCTCGCCGAGAGTTCCTGATCGCTCCCGTTTTGACGGATGTGCTGCACTACACCCAGGCCACCCTCAATGTGGAATATCCCGTCTCGGTGAGCAATCAACTCAAAGGCTCCTTGGACTATCTACTGCAAAACCATCAAACTTTTCTGGTCGTTGAAGCCAAAAATGAGGATTTAGAACGCGGCTTTTTACAACTGGCGATCGAGTTGATTGCCCTCGACCAGTGGATCGAGTCCGACCAACCCATTCTCTATGGTGCAATTTCGACCGGTAATATCTGGCAATTGGGTCAGTTTGATCGCAGTGATCGGCAGGTCACTCAAGATCTAAGTTTGTACCGTGTCCCTGCTGACCTAGAAGACCTGCTACGCATTCTCGTTCACTTGCTACAACCCGATGGACATGTCCATTCTTGACCTCAAGATACGTCCTGGGAAATAGGGTATGTTAAATTTTGGTATCAGTTTTTCTGTCCCCCAACTTTAAGTCTAACTGTTAGGCTAAAGTCAAGAAATGTTACAGCCTCTTGTGAGGCACTTCCTATGGCTGGTCTAGCTCAGACATCAATGGTACTTTCACCCCGGTCAACCGTGGATGGAGAGTTGCGATCGCGCCTGATGATCTTTTGCGATTTAGACGGGCCGCTCATTGACGTGTCCCATCGTTACTACAAAACCTATCAGTTGGCGGTGGCAGAAACCCAAGCCGACTTTCGCAACCGAGGGCGATCTCTCCAGTTAACATTGCTGAGCCAGCCTCAATTCTGGCACATGAAGCAAGAGCGACTACCTGATACTGACATTGCCTATTGCTCAGGGTTGCGTCACAATCAAATCGATGCTTTCTTGGCTCATGTCCATCGCATTGTCAACCAGCCCATTCTTCTAGGAGAAGATCGGTTGCAGCCCGGTGTCTCCAGCGCAATTTCCAGGCTACATGCCCATGGTGCCCGCCTCACCGTCATTACGCTGCGCGCTCAGCCCCAGGCTGTCCAGCTTCTCCAGCAATATCGGCTGTTGCAGTGGTTTGATCAGGTGCACGGCACCGCTGATGAGTATGCGGCTTACCAAAACTATGCTGCTGTGAAAGCCCAACTGCTGCAAGCAGCAATTGCTGAAGACACGCAGTTCTCTTCCCGAGATCAAGTCTGGATGATTGGAGATACTGAAGCAGATGTGCTTGCTGCTCAAGCGCTTGATATTCCAGCTATTGCCCTAACCTGTGGGATTCGCAGTCGAGCCTACCTAGAGCACTTGCAACCCACCACGGTTCAAGAAAATCTCGTCGCAGCAACCCAATACTTACTTCAACATGCCCACAGCCCCTGAAGGCAATTCAGGCTCAATATCTATGCAGATTTTACTGGTGGATGATGAAGTGGAACTGACCACCCCTCTCAGCCGCCTGTTGCGACGGGAAGGCTATGGGGTGGATGTGGCCGCAGATGGGGAAACGGCTCTGGAGATGGTGCAAGATTATGCCCAACAAGGCCAGGTTTATGATTTGCTGATTTTGGATTGGATGCTGCCCCGGCAGTCGGGGGTGGCAGTGTGTCAAAGGTTGCGATCGCAGCACCACAACACCCCCGTTTTATTTTTGACTGCCAAAGACACCCTAGACGATCGCGTCCAAGGGCTAGATGCTGGAGCCGATGACTACCTGGTTAAGCCCTTTGAACTGCGGGAACTACTAGCCCGAGTGCGGGCTTTACTGCGACGACGCGAAGGCTTGGCTCAAGCAGCAGCCAACAGCAGTGACCCCTCGACCCACCGCTTACACATTGAGGGGCTAGAACTGGATCTAACCACCCAAGTTGCCTACCGCAGCGGCCATATGGTTGCCCTCTCTGAAAAAGAAAGCCAACTGTTGGCCTTTCTCATGCGCCATCCCCAGCAGCTCCTAACCCATGACCAAATCTATCAACACCTCTGGCCCCAGGGCGAACAACCCAGCAGTAACGTTCTGGCTGCCCATATTCGGCTACTGCGCCGCAAAATAGAGGTATATCCACCGCCGTTGATCCATACCCTCTACGGCAAAGGCTACTGGTTTGGCACCAAACCTTAAAGGCTAGAACCAAACAATGAGTTTCGGGCAGTAATTTACTAGCTTATAGAGAGTGGCAAGGGTTTGAGCCTCACCTTGCCTTGCAAATTAGATGATCATTGCTTAATAGTCCGGCTCTCGCTCATACTCAGCAATTTTTTGCCGCTCTGGGATCTTGAGTTCTTGAGGTTGATAGTCATCGGCCCATACATCTTCGGTAGGCTCCTCGGGGGGCACCATCTCCTGGGCTTTGAAGACCGGGCGGGCTTCTTCTTCAGCCCATTGGTTTTCATAGATAGGCTCCGCTGGGGGACGATAGACCTGCTGGGGACGGGCTTCAACCCACTCCTCTTCTTCCCAGGCTTCGTTAGCGGGAGCCGCCTGTTGATTGGGGGCATAGTTGGGGGTGCGTAATCCAGACCCCAACTGGTTGCTGGTGGAGGTCAGGGGCGGAATATAGCTGTCTTCTTCATCTTCCCAGGGCGGCGCACCCAGTCCGAGGCGCTCCATGACCCCAACGCTGAGCTGATTGAGTCGCTCTTCTGCACCTTCAAAGACAATGAGGCGGTCAGGCCCACTGCTGACAATTTCTTCGATGGGCAGTTCATAGGTGCTAATGATCTGAGCTGGAATCAGAGGCAACCCGATGGAGGCAATAATCAATGAAGAAATTTGGCCAGAGGCAGCGTCAAATTGAAAGCCTCGCACCTTTCCGAGCAGCTCTCCAGTTTCGGTGACCACTTCGCTGTTAATCAAGGTGCTGTAGTTGAGGACGTTGATCTCTTCAATCGCAGATTCATCATCTACTAGGATCACATCACCCACCTGGCGCACGCTCTCTAAGAACATATAGCGCTGATCACCGGTAATTAAGGTGCTGCGAACCCCGAGGGCAACAACGTCGCGCTGATCGACATCGACCCAGAGTTGGTTGACCACGCCCAGTTTTTTGCCGGTGTTGCGGGTAATCACCTGTGTGCCAATGAGATCCGAGCGCTGTTGAATCTGTTCAGATAATGCCATGTCTGCGTCCTGTGGTGAATCCTGATCGAATTCCTGCTTGTTTCAATAGTAACGCGAGTCGTTTGTCAAGAGGATTATCAGGATTTGAAAGGCTTTATTATAGCTAAGGTTAACCTGTAATGGCTGATCTTCAGCATTCCCTTTCCGAGGGAATGGGCAAGGGAGTAAGCATTCGGGTTAAGTGTAGAGTCTGACATCGTCCGATTTTTTGAGTTGTTCACTGTAAGTCATTCAATCAGAGGAGCACCCCTGTGACGGCAAACGCTTCCCTATCGGCTGCAACTTCTGAACGAGGCCATCTGCTAACCGAACAGGTTAATCCTCGTAGTCAACGGTTAGATCAGTTGACGCCCCTGGAACTGGTGGATTTATTTAATCAGGAGGATGCTGCCACTCTGGCGGCCATTGGTGAGGCACGGGAGGCTCTGGCCAAGGCCATAGCCTCCACGGCATCGGCGCTTCGGGCTGGGGGACGCTTATTCTATGTTGGCGCAGGCACGAGCGGACGTTTGGGGGTGCTGGATGCGGTGGAATGTCCCCCCACCTTTTGTACACCACCAGAGCTGGTACAGGGAATTTTGGCTGGGGGTGCCCCGGCGCTCCTGAAAAGTTCAGAGGCTCTCGAAGATCAAGCTGAAGACGGAGCAGGTGCGATCGCAGCCCATCAAATCACCGCTCAAGATGTCGTCGTCGGCATCACCGCTGGGGGAACGACGCCCTACGTTCATGGTGCATTAGAGGCCGCTCGGTCTAGGGGGGCAACCACCATTTTTATGGCCTGTGTACCGGCTGAGCAAGTTTCGGCTGCGGTGGATATCGACATCCGCCTCCTGGTGGGGCCTGAGATTGTGGCGGGGTCTACTCGCTTAAAGGCGGGCACTGTCACCAAAATGGCACTCAATATTCTCTCTACAGGCACCATGGTGCAATTGGGGAAGGTCTACGGCAACCGCATGGTGGATGTTGCAGTCACCAACAGCAAGTTGTGCGATCGCGCCCTACGCATCCTCTGTGACCTCACCAACCTCAATCGAGAACAAGCCACACAACTCCTCGAACACAGTGGCCAACGGGTCAAATTAGCCCTGCTCATGCACTGGACAGGGGTGTCTGCTGAAGCTGGGGAAGCGCTCTTGGCTAAACACCAGGGCAACCTACGACAGGTAGTGCAAAACCAAGCTCCCTCCTAGAGCCTACGGTGTACACACAAGTCGAATTTACTGCGCATATCCTGCATTACCCCCCTTAATCCCCCCTTGGTAAGGGGGGAAACCGGAAAATTGTTCCCTCACCTTACCAAGGGGAGGGCTAGGGTGGGGTAATGCAGCGTGAAATGGATTGATCCAGAGATGTGTGTACACGGTAGCTCCTAGAGCAGATCGACCCAGCTCAGGGATAGGCAATTTTAGCGAAGTAAGGCAAACTAGAGGGGCTTAGATTCCGGTTAATTTGACCCCAATCTTGGCAACATCCTCATCATTTTAATTTTTCTGATTAACCTTATGAGAATTCTGGTAACGGGCGGTGCTGGTTTTATTGGCTCTCACCTCATTGATCGACTCATGGAAGCCAATCATGAGGTCATCTGTCTGGATAATTTTTATACCGGGCGTAAGCAAAACTTGCTGCGGTGGCTGAATCACCCTTACTTTGAGTTAATCCGACACGACATCACCGAGCCAATCCGTCTTGAGGTTGATCAGATTTACCATTTGGCCTGCCCTGCTTCCCCGGTGCATTATCAGTTTAATCCGGTTAAAACGATTAAAACCAATGTCATGGGCACCCTGAATATGTTGGGGTTGGCCAAGCGCGTACATGCTCGATTTTTACTGGCCTCAACCTCCGAGGTCTATGGCGATCCCGAGGTGCATCCCCAGTCTGAAGACTACCGAGGCAATGTTAATCCCATTGGCCTGCGAAGCTGTTATGACGAAGGTAAGCGGGTGGCTGAAACCCTAGCCTTTGATTACCACCGTCAAAACAAGGTGGACATTCGAGTGGCACGCATCTTCAACACCTACGGCCCCCGCATGCTGGAACATGATGGGCGAGTGGTCAGCAACTTTATTGTCCAAGCCCTTAAGGGCATTCCGTTAACGGTCTATGGCGAAGGCCAACAAACCCGCAGCTTTTGCTATGTTTCCGATCTGGTCGAAGGGTTGATGCGACTCATGAATGGAGAGCATACCGGGCCAGTGAACTTGGGCAACCCAGAAGAGTACACCGTTCTGGAACTGGCACAGAAAATTCAGTACATGGTTAACCCTGGGGCAGAGATTCGCTTTGAGCCCCTGCCCGAGGACGATCCGCAGAGACGGCGTCCTGATATTACCCGTGCTCAAACTTGGTTGGGCTGGCAGCCCACCATTCCCCTGAGTGAGGGCTTGCAGCGAACTGTAACTGAGTTTCAACAACGGATGAATCCCGCAGAGGTGCAGGCTCCATTTGCTCAAGCCATTCAAGTTTGATATAGCGGTTTACAGATCAATGGAGTACATGGGGTGCAGGGGGCAGTGCCCCCTGCGTGGGGGTTCCACCCCCACACCCCGTATCTCACTCAGGTGAGAACCGCTATAATCTACGGCATCGCTATTCAAGCTGTACCCCTATCTTGAAGACATTCAGTTTTAACCGGTATAGGAGTTTTTGATTATGAAGGTATGCGTCATTGGCACCGGCTATGTAGGCTTAGTCACCGGGGCGTGCTTGGCACATATTGGTCATCATGTCATCTGCGTTGACAACAATGAAGAAAAGGTCAAGTTGATGCAGCAGGGGCAGTCTCCCATCCATGAACCCGGTCTGCCAGATATTCTGCAATCTTGCATCCAAACCGGTCGCATTGAATTTACCACCGACTTAGGTGCAGGGGTGTCCCATGGCGAAATTCTGTTCATTGCCGTGGGAACCCCTGCCCTGCCTACGGGGGAAAGTGACACTCGCTATGTGGAGGCGGTGGCTCGGGGCATTGGCAATCACCTAAACGGTGGCTACAAAGTGATTGTGAACAAGTCCACGGTGCCCATTGGTTCGGGGGACTGGGTACGGATGATTGTGCTGGATGGCATGGCTGAGAAACAACAGCAGTGGGTCAGTGCTGGGGGCGGAGGAACTACATTGACCAGCGATCCAGAGGAATCCTTTGATGTGGTCAGCAATCCAGAATTTTTGCGCGAAGGGTCGGCAGTGTTCGACACTTTTAACCCCGACCGCATTGTGCTGGGCAGCAATTCTCAGCGAGCCATTGCCATGATGCAGGATTTGTATGCCCCCATCGTTTCTCGTGAGTACGCCGAGAATAAGTCGCTGGCGACGGTGCCGGTGGTGATGAGCGATCTGAATTCGGCTGAGATGGTCAAGTATGCCTCTAATGCATTTTTGGCCACCAAAATTAGTTTTATCAACGAAGTTGCCAATATCTGCGATCGCGTCGGTGCCGATGTGCTAGAAGTAGCGCGGGGCATTGGCCTCGACTCACGAATTGGCGGTAAATTTCTGCAAGCTGGCTTAGGCTGGGGTGGTTCTTGCTTTCCCAAGGATGTGTCTGCCCTCATCCATACCGCTGAAGACTATGGCTATGATTCTGAGCTACTCAAAGCCGCTGTCAACGTCAACCAACGTCAGCGAGTGATGGTGATTGAAAAGCTGCAACAGACCCTAAAAATTCTCAAAGGAAAAACCATTGGCCTGCTGGGTCTGACCTTCAAGCCGGACACTGATGACATGCGCGACGCCCCATCCCTAGTCCTGATCGAGCAGTTGCACCGTTTGGGCGCAAAAGTGAAAGCCTACGACCCGATTGTGTCTCAGTCGGGTCTTCGGGACGGCCTCTCGAATGTGTTGGTAGAAACCGACCCCGAGCGTCTTGCCGATGGCTGCGATGCCCTGGTGTTGGTCACAGATTGGCAGCAGTTCCGCACCCTCAACTACGAAACCATGGGCAAACTAATGACTCATTCTGTTCTCATTGATGGTCGCAACTTCCTAGATCGCGACGTTTTAGAACAAGCCGGGTTCCACTACGTTGGCATTGGTCACTAAGGGTTAGCGAACGCTACAGTTCTGAATCTGGAGCTTTTTTCAAACAAAACTTATGCAGCCATGGCGCGTTGTCGAGGATGAAAATTTAATGCGATTGCCAGGTTGGGGTCTGCTAGATCCCATACAGCAGTGCCCCAACCTGGCTGGTAATCAGGCCAGTGGTACTATAGCCAATACACATCATCAATCCATCCACTTCTAGGGTTGCCACCCCAAAATTGAAAATGATTTGATCGCACATCAGCGCGAAAAGAGCAAAGGGCTACGATGTCCTGGACACAGAGGAAGAAACTACCCGAAAACCGACGCTGCCGAAGCGGACGCCCGGACCGTACCTGAAGCGGTTCGCAGAGCGGCAGAGCCTCGGAACGACCAACCAGGAACCTCCACGCAGCAGCCGAAAATGATTGTCATTGTCGGTGAGCCATGCTGCCCCATCTGTAGGTACGCCAATATAGTTGTCATGCCAGTGGTCGGCACACCACTCCCAAACATTGCCATGCATATCATACAGACCCAAGGCATTGGGCGGAAAGCTCCCGACCTCTGTCGTTTGCTCGCGATAGCGCCCCGTTGGGCCATTGGCATAGCCATCGGTGGCATCGTAGTTAGCCAGGGCATCGGTTAGGGTATCTCCATAGTGGAAAGGGGTGGTGGTGCCTGCCCGGCAGGCATATTCCCACTCGGCTTCACTGGGTAGGCGATAGGCAATATCTGTTGCTACGGACAGGCGGTTGCAAAACTCGACGGCTTCCCACAAGCTCACGTCTTCAACGGGGCGATTGGCACCCTTAAAGTTTGCTGGGTCTGGGTCTAACGCTCTAGAAACCTGGGGCAGGGCAGCTACGGCTCGCCACTGAGCCTGGGTGATGGCATACTGGCCCATCCAAAAGGGCGGTATCCTCACTTCGTGTTGGGGACTTTCGTTATTGTCTCTGCCTAGCTCTGAGTCGGGTGACCCCATGAGGAAGGTGCCCCCTGGAATGGCCACCAGGTCTAGGGATACTCCGTTACCCAAGTCCTCTTGATAGACCTCAATTCGCCCCAAGGGGCGGCGCTCAATAATTTGCCCCTGGGCGTCAACGGTGAGGACTTCTTCACTGCTTGGCTCAGAACTATTGGGCGGTGACTCCCCAGGGTTTCCCAGACCTCCCTCTTGCGGTTCCTCTGTGGGTGATTGGTTGCCCAATTGATTGATGACATTGATGGTAGCTCCTATAGCTAAGGTGCCCATAAATCCTATACTACCCAACCCGATCAATACGGTTCGCCGGGAGGGCCGAGTTGATTGGGTCTCTACGAAGTCAGTTTCTTTGACCGGCTCGGGGCTGATGGGTTGGAGTGTGGGTGTTGATGCGGAGCGGCTGGGTCGCACAGGGGCAGGCATGTTGGAGGAAACTTCGGCGGTCAGCAAGGAGGCAGGCACGACTCTGGAAGCGGTGGGGAGCGGTGACCCCAGGGCGGCTAGAACTTCAGCTGCGCTTTGGTACCGTCTCTGGGATTCAGCTTGCAGCAGCTTGCTGATCACAGTAGTCAATTCTGCACTGACAGGAGACTGCACATAATCTTGCCAGCGTTCTACCCAGCTATATCCAAAGTTGATGAAGAGCTGAAACGGTGGGTGTCCTGTCAGCAAATGAAAACAGGTGGCTCCCAGACTAAACAGGTCGCTGCTGGAGGTGGCTTTGCCCTCTAGTAGCTGCTCTTTGGAGCTATAGCCTTGGGAACCCAGGGTGGTGCCGGTGACCGCCATCTGTGCCAGGGTGGAGGTTTTGGCAACTCCGAAGTCAATCAGCATCAGCCTGCCATCTTGCTGCTGACGCATCAGGTTCTCAGGTTTAATATCCCGATGCACAACACCCCGCTCATGAATAAAGCTCAGCACAGGCAGTAGATCCAGCAGCAGTTGCCGAATCTGGTCTTCACAAAAGACGCTCTGCTTCACTTCTGTGAGCAGGTTTTGACCCTCAATCCACTGCTGCACCAGATATTGCCGTTCATCTACGGTGAAGTAAGCGTACAGAGCCGGTATTTGGGCATGATTGCCTAGCTCTTGAAGCTTGCGCGCTTCGGCGGCAAACAGTTCTCGGGCTTTTTGGCTGGCATAGCTGCCTTCACCGCGAAAGGCAAATTGCTTAACGACGCATTTTTCGTTCAGTTTGTCGGTGTCTTCTGCCAGGTAGGTGCGACCAAATCCGCCTTGTCCGATGAGGTCGTAAATCCGATACCGATACCGCAACAGCTTTACCAGGGGTGTGCCACATTGTTGACAATATTCAGAATAATCTGGGTTGCGTGGCTGCGGGCAATCTGGATTTAGACAGCAGATCATTCTGATTCTTCCACCAAACTGGCGAGTGATTTTGCCATCATATCAAACCCCAGGCTTGGCAAAAACAGGCATCTTTCAATCCAGTCACTATTCTAGAACTCAGACGAACTGCAAAAATCAACTCGGGTGTATCCCAGTTTTGCAAGTTGTCCCTCATCCCCCAGCCCCTTTTCCCAAAAAGGGAGAAGGGGAGAAGGGGAGCCGGATTCAAAGTCCCTCTCTCGCTCTGGGAGGGGATTTAGGGTGAGGGTTACGAAAGTGGGATGCACCCGATACAAATCCCCAATGCACCAAAATTTGGGCTTTAGTTTTATCCCAGTAGGCGTTCACAAGTCTGGAAACAGCCCAAATTCAATGACCCCCTTAGCAAAGCTGAAGTGGGTGAGTGGTCGGAGGCTTTAGATTCTTGTTTCTTAGAAGAGCCCCTGTTCCCTTTTTTGATGCCCATGTTGGGGGACGATCTCTCCCTACCAGGTCTGAAACCAGATTTGATATAAGTAAGAAGTAAGGTCGGTACGCTCAAGCGTCCTTGCTGCGGAGTACCTCGGGAGACGGGAGCATGTCAAATTTTCAGTCGCAGCCAATTCGGTACTACACCCAAGAAGAGGTGCAGCAAATCCTTAATGTGGCGATCGCCCGTCAAGTTTATCAGGGAGAGTTCACGCGATCGCAGCTTCTCGAAATTGCTGCCGACCTGGGCATTACCCCTGCCGAGCTGGACGTTGCCGAGCAGACCTGGCAACAGCAGCAAGGCGAACTGCAAAAACGCCAAGCGTTTAATCAATATCGACAGGCGAATCTGAGGCGCGACCTAGGTCGCTACGGGATTGTCAACGGCATCCTCGTCCTGATTAACCTCCTGACCGGATTCTCAACCCCTTGGTCGCTGTATGTACTCTTGGGATGGGGACTCAAGCTGAGTCTCAACGCCTGGAATGTTTACCATCCCGATGGCGAAGCCTATGAGCTAGCCTTTCAGCGCTGGTACCGCAAGCACCAGTTCCGCAACTTTATCAACACCTGGATTGGCCGACTTTTGAACGCTTAAGAGATGAGCGGGTACCCATGGAAGGTGCGATCGCAGAAATTGAAGTCCAGCGAACTGCTTCGCCATAAATTATTTCACTTCAGAGCGCTGCCAAGCACGCACTGAACCTGCCCGATAAAACTGACTGAGGATTTCGCTAGGTAAATCCAGATCAGCATCACTAGGGGGTGCTTGCACCATCAATTGTGAGGAATTAGAGCCAGACCACTTCTTCGCCCACACATAGCCCACAATGGTTGGTGGGGCAGTACCCCCGCCGCTCACGCCCACCGTGGCTTCAGGGGCAAACAAAAACATATTGGTTTTTGAATTGCCTCGCAGGGTGATAGTCGTGGTTGAAGAACTCCCATAAACTTGCAGATTGGTTGGTGTCCCTTCGTGGTTGACCTTGACAGTACCGCCCATGTTGATATTGCCCTGCAAGAACAAGGTAACTTTTGACCCAGTGGGAATGGTTAATTCTCGATTGCCAGTGAGTTGAATGGAATATCCGGCTCCATTTTTGCTGACCGAATAGTAGTAGCGACCATCACTGGATGGGCTATCTCCAGCTCTGGGCAGCGTGAGCGTATCAGTAATGGCAGGAATGGAGATTGCCCCTGCCGGGATGTCAGGAATACTCGGAAAGCCCATCCCTGGGTTGGTTGTAATGGTATAAGCTGATTCATCTGGGTCAGTGGGCTGGACAAGATTGGATGCTGAAATACCACTACTGGGGGTACAGGCATTCACCCACGCATTTCCGGCAATCTTATTATTTCCCAGATCTGCCTCATTCACCCAGAGGGTTGCCAAACCCACGCGCTGGAGTTGAAGATCAACCTTTAAGGCAGTTGTAGACGTTCCGACTTCAGCGGTCAGATCTTCTGCTGTAGCAGTTTGTTTTTGGGGTTTATGTCTTCCAACCACTTGCAGTTTAGCGATCGCAGCGTCATTAAAACTGGGGGGAATGATCGGTTCATAGGAAACAATCTGAAATTCATTACTGTCCTGCGTACTCTGGTTGTTGCCAACCTTGACCCATTCTCCAGTGAGAAAACCCGTGTTGCTATTGTCTGGGCACGGTAGCTTTTGGTAAGCATTGAACCAGAGATCACCTGCACCTTCAGCATCAAACCCCACGCTGGCGAGAGAAGGAAACCGATTGAGCAATGCCTGGGTGCGCGTCACCCCCGTCTCAGCAATACTCAGACTCTGGTTGGTCGCTTTTTGAGCCGTGGCTGATTTTTGGTCATCTTGAGCCCGAATCAAGGAGGTGAGCCCAAGCAAAATAATTAACAAGCCCATGCCCACCACAATGGGAAGAATAAAACCCCCATTCGCAGTTGATCGGGGTGTAGATAAGCGTAGATAGAGATGGCGGAGAATCCAGGTTCGTTGGCTCATGGCAACTTTCTGCACAGTTATGAAAATAGAGCGGTGCGGGTTTGCAGCCATAGGTGCAGCTTCCAATGCGACTTTGCAAACAGGCTCTAGCTTAGTATGCACTTCTGAACCTAGAATTTGCTCTCAAGCACTTAAAATTCGATTAAGAATCCAAAACAAAGGGGTAGAACATGTTCTACCCCTATTAATCAGCAAATTTATGACAACCCTAAGAGCTTGTTTAAGAAATTGCTTAGACCTTGCACTTGCCCCCCTAGCCCCCCAATTCTGGGGGAAATGAGCAGAGTTTTTGGCTTTCTCCCTCCAAAATTACGCCCTGCGGGTACGCTGCGTGAGGGGGGGTTGGGGAGGCTAATGCAGGGATGAATGAGGCTTTTCAGACGGGCCTCTAAGGCTAACGAATATACTCCTTGAGAACGCTGTTGCGGTTCGGATGGCGCAGCTTTCGCAGAGCTTTGGCTTCGATTTGGCGAATGCGCTCGCGGGTGACGTTGAAGATTTGACCAATTTCTTCAAGGGTCTTCATGCGCCCATCATCTAGACCGTAGCGCAGCTTCAGCACATCCCGCTCACGAGGGCTGAGGGTATCTAACACACTTTCTAGGTCTTCGCGGAGTAGATTTTTAGAGACTTGATCTTCGGGGGTTTCACCGTCAGATTCAATAAAGTCACCCAGGCGTGAGTCTTCTTCTTTACCGATGGGGGTTTCCAGAGAAATGGGGAGCTGAGCCGATTTGGCGATAAAGCGCAGCTTCTCAATGGTCATCTCCATGCGGGTGGCAATCTCTTCTTCGGTGGGCTTACGACCCATTTCTTGAGAGAGCAGTTTGGTGGTTTTCTTAATTCGAGAGATGGTCTCATACAGGTGAACTGGGAGGCGAATGGTGCGAGATTGATCTGCGATCGCCCGGGTAATAGCCTGCCGAATCCACCAGGTGGCGTAGGTTGAGAACTTATAGCCTTTTTCGTGGTCAAACTTTTCAGCGGCTCGAATCAGCCCCAGGCTGCCTTCTTGGATCAGGTCTTGAAAAGACAACCCCCGATTCATATATTTTTTGGCAATGGAAACCACCAGCCGCAGATTCGACTGCACCATTTTATCTTTGGCACGGCGACCCAGATGCAAGCGATGGCGGAAAGGCATCAGGGGCATATCTACCGCAGCCGCCCACTCTTGATCGGTGGGATCTCGATCGAGCTGATCAAACAGATCATCATAGATGCGCTCTAGCTCCAGCAGATCAGCGATTTTGCGCGCCAGCTCGATTTCTTCATCAGCCCGCAACAGACGAATTCGACCAATTTCCTGGAGATAAAGCCGAATCGAGTCTTCGGTGTAGTGCTTTTTCTTTGCTTGGCTGCGCCGACGAGCCGCTGGAGATTTTCCCGCTTTATCGTCTTCATCTGGCTGGGCATCTTCACCAGGATCGTCCTTTAGATTATCCACAAGTAGCGTTTCCAGCTCACTAGTGGGTTCTTGGATGGCTTCAAGTACATTATCGGCTTGAGTCATGCCGGCTTCCTCATACTCCCAAATGAACGAAAAAGGAGACAGTAATCTATTTATAGCGGCTCTCACCTGAGTGAGATACGAGGTGTGGGAGCGAAACCCCCACGCAGGGAACATTGCCCCCTACACCCCTACTTCATTGATCTGTATTGATCTGTAAACCGCTATCAATATAGGTAGTCAAGAATCTGGGCGCTGGAGATTCTCCGAAAAAGCAGCCGTTAATTCCCCCATCCACAATCTAATCGTGTCAGCAAGGCTTGGCCACCTGCTTAAAGAATAGTCATAATCCTGCTGGATTTATGAACTGTATCCAGACCTCAACGATTGTAGCTTTTCTAACTGCAATTGTCGGGCTTCGCCCCCAGGCTTGACCCTGAAGGAGGTAGATAGAACAGAGATCCCTGACCAGGGATGCTGCTCAGGTTAAGGCAAAAAGATGCTGAACTTTCTTAGGGATGGTAGTTTGGACGGTTCTGTCCGCATCGGCAGCGGTCGTTTTAACGGTACTGGAGCGATGTCGGAATCTGAATCTTGATGGAATCAAAAATCATGATCTTTAACCTATCGCGGTAGGATTGGCAAAATCTATCAAATCATGGCCTGTGCTGGGTGGGGTGGGATCTCTTGTGCTGTTGCCAAAGCCGATCCAAGGTGACAAAGCGAAAGCCCTGAGCTTGCAACGCTGGGATAACTTGTCTGGCGATCGCGGCGACATCCCGGCCTCCGCAAAAACCATCGTGTAATACAATGATGGCTCCGTTGCGAGTTTGTTTGAGGATGCGCTGGGTGACCACGGCCACGCCGGGACACACCCAATCAACGGGAACGACAGTCCACTGGACGGTGCGATATCCCCACTGACTGAGGTGTCGTTGCAGACGCGGGGTGAGTAAACCATTGGGGGGGCGCACATCTCGTAACTGGCTGGCGTCAAGGTTACAGGTGGATGCGATGATCTGCTGGGTTTGCTGGAGCGATTGCTGCACAGCTACCAGGGGCATGAACGGAAAAGATTGATGGGTGTAGCCGTGCAACCCAAGCCAGTGCCCTTCTGCAACAGTGGCGCGAACCAGGTCGGGAAAGTATTTTACCCGCTCTCCTAAGCAAAAAAAGGTGGCGGGGATGGTGTGGGAACGCAGCACCGCCAACAGAGCTGGGGTGTACTCGGGGTGGGGGCCATCATCAAAGGTGAGGGCAATTTCGGGGAGCACTGGACTTCCCTGCCAAAGGCAGTCTTGAAACCAGGGGCTGACCAGCCGATGGATGAGCGGTAGCCAGGGTGCCAGGGTCATGGTTTTAGTCTCTCAGTCTCTCAGCACGTAGCCAACCCCGCGCACGGTTTGAATCAGACGGGATTCTCCAGACTCTTCTAATTTCAGCCGCAGATAGCGAATATAGACTTCAATGATGTTGGAGTCGCCCATAAAGTCATATCCCCAGACTTCTTCGAGGATGCGATCGCGGGTCAAGACCTGGCGAGGATGGCGCATCAAGTAAACCAACAGATCAAACTCTTTGGCGGTCAACTCAATCGCCCGCTGCCCCCGAGATACCTCCCGCGACCCCTGGTGCAGCATCAGGTCGGCAAAGTGCAGTGCCTCTGAATCCGGCTCATGGGTGCGGCGCAAATGGGCGCGAACCCGAGCCAACAATTCCTCAATGCTAAAGGGTTTCACCACATAGTCATCGGCACCAGCATCCAGCCCTGCCACTCGATCTTGCACATCATCTCGCGCCGTCAGCAAGACAACTGGCACCTTATCTCCGGTATCGCGCAGCCGCCGACACAACTCTAAGCCCGACAATCCTGGCAGCATCCAATCTAGAAGAATCAGATCGGGGTGGGTTTCCCGAGCCTGAGTTAGCCCGGTAATGCCATCCTCGGCCACAGTAACCTGATAGCCCTCGTGGGTCAGTTCCATTTGTACAAACTGAGCCAGTTTTGCTTCATCTTCAACCAGCAAGATATGAGGTTTCATGGCCTGTTCAGCGTCACGAAAGGATAGCAAAGCGTTATTTCTCTAAACCTGGGCACTTGCACTGCTCACACTGTCGCCTGAAGTTGAGGTGAAATCAACTGCCAGGAGATCTTCTGCTTCAAGACGGTCGGACAACGGCGATATGGCCAAGGGCAGCTTCACGGTAAAGGTACTGCCCTGACCCATTTGGGAGGTGACACTGACCTCACCTCCCATCCCCTCAGTAAAGGTTTTGACAATGGCCAGACCCAGGCCAGATCCCCCAGTGGCGCGGGTGCGGGAGGCATCGACCCGATAGAAGCGCTCAAATAACCGTGATTGCTGATGCAGAGGGATGCCATCGCCGCGATCGCACACTTGAATCTCGGCCATGGTCTGCCTCTGTCCCAACTTAAGAGTAATCGGACTTTCCGGCTCAGAATACTTCATGGCATTTTCGATCAGATTCATCAGCACTTGCTTGAGTCGAGTCGGATCGGCATAGATGGGAATCATCTCCGCAGCCACCTCCACGTTGATCCTCCGATGACTAAACTGTGCCGCCATTTGTACGACCTCTGCTACCAGATCATCCAGAATCAGAACCTCAAGCTTAAAGGCCATAGCGCCCTGATCCGCCCGAGCCAGATCTAATAAATCCTTGAGTAGGTGAATGGTGTACTGGGTTTCGGAGCTGGCAATTTCCAGGGCATGACGTTGGGTTTCGCAGAGAGCATCTGGACGGCGCAACAGGCTCTGCAAATAGCCGTTAATAATTGTTAATGGAGTTCGCATCTCGTGTGAGACATTGCTAACAAATTGTTCCTGCTGGGCTGTCGCCAACTGCTGCTGTTGCCAGGCTACTGCCAGCCGATCCAACATGCACCGAAACCCCCGCACCAAGTCACGTAGCTCACTGGTGGTCGGCTCTACTAGCAGTGTTGGCTCATCCAGGTCTTCAGCCGAAAGCGCCTTGGCCCAATGGGTTAACTCACAGAGCGGATGCAGCGATCGCTTCACAAACCAAGCAATGGTCATCGCCGTCACCAACATCCCCACCAGGGCTGCCCCCAACAAGGTGCGCTGGAGGGTCACCACATTCTGATACTCGTTGGTAATATCCCAAGCCAGGTAGAGCCGCCCCAGGGATTGGTTCTGCACAATTAGGGGGCTGCTACAGGCCACAAGCTTGCGGTTGCGCAGGGTATAAATCTGCGGCATTCTCTCGAAGTGGATAGTATTGGACAACACCTGAGGAGACTGCATCGATCGCCACAGCGCCCCCTCCACATCCGGTGCAGCCGCCAATAGCTGCTGATCCGCCTGTTCAACCCAGAGAAACAAGGTGGGAGAGGCGCGGTTATCTAAGGCTTTTTGCACACTGGAGTGCCAGGGCAGCATCTCGTGATAGAGCCGAATATCTTCCTCAATTCGCTCTGCGACTAGGGCAATATCTTGCTTCCGCCCCGAAATTAAGATCTGCTGGGTTTTCCAGCTTGTCCACAAGGCAACTCCCCCCAGCCCCACAATAAAAAAGCCCACCAGGGCCGCAGTCAGCCGAAAAGATAGGGATTGAGGATCAATCTTAAGAAAAGCTTTGCCAGAAAGAGGCCACACCATTGACAATCGCCATCAGTCAGATAGGGCAATAGACCTAGCCTAAAGGACACAGATGATTTTTGCCTGACCCCAGTCTGAGTATAGGATAAGAAATCTACGGCAAAGTCAGGTTAAGCATTCTGATGAAGCGCTCCCACCTCGGACTTTAAGAAGATGATTAAAAAGCCTCTAGCATCCTTACACTCGCCCCCCTGCCCCCCAGTTTGGGGGGTTCTGAATATCTCACAGTCCCCCAGAATGGGGGATGTAGGGGGCGAATGCAGGGTGAAAACGTTTTTCTCAGACTTGTGTGTACACAGTAGCCCAGAGCGGGAGAGGGGCTTCAAGCCTAGTTCCTAACTCTCAGTAGCAAGACATTACACAAGCGATTGAATTCGCACAAGATTTATAGGAGGGTAGCATGGCTAAAGGAATGACTCAGATTTCGCGCGATACTGGCCTTGGCCGTGAGAGCCTTTATAAGACACTATCTGTTGAAGACAATCCAGAATTTGCAACTATCTTAAAGGTTTTTCAAGCTTTGGGTTTACAGCTACACGCAGCAACCGCTGCAATTCAAAGAAGTAAAAGTGATGATTGCTAAGAAAACAAGCAAAAGGCTGGGTTTTGGATGATTCAATCATTGCCACAACTAATAACCTTTGATGAATTTATTGAATGGCTACCAGAAAGTAGACGCTATGAATTACATGAAGGAAAAATTATTGAAATGCAGCCCACCGGCAAACATGAGGATATTACCGGATTTCTCACCCAAGAATTAACCCTAGAATACACAAGGATGAATTTGCCCTATCGTATCCCACCCAAAGCATTGATCAAACTAAATAATAAGGAAACTGGCTACAATCCAGATTTGCTGCTTGTTGATCGTCAACAGCTCGCATCTGAGCCATTTTGGGAAAAGAAATCAACTCTTATTCATGGAAAATCCATTCCTTTAGTGATTGAAGTTGTCAGCACCAATTGGCGGGATGATTATGGCTATAAGCTCATTGATTATGAGGAAATAGGCATTTGTGAATATTGGATTGTTGATTATTTAGGCATGGGAGGAATTCGTTTTATTGGCCAGCCAAAACGACCAACTCTCTCCATTTATCAGTTGGCAGAGGGAGAATATCAAGTACAGCAGTTTAGAGGGAAAGATCTAATTAATAAATCAGCGGTTTTCCCTGAATTAAATTTGACGGCTGAACAGATTTTTCAGGCTCAAAGATGAGAAGCTAAAGATTTTCAAAAAGGACAAGATTTGTATCCTGTTACTTTTGGTCAGGCTGAGGTTGGCGCTGCAAAACAATGACGTTGTTGCCGACTACCGGATTGCGAACTAGAAGGTTCCCTGCTTCGTTTCTGGCGTTCAGGGCAGGAAATTGTTGGGACTGGCTGAGCCGCAACATATCGGCAGCAAATTGGTTTTGCTGGGTCGGTGTTAGGGTATACCAGCGGTCACTCAGGGTAATGTCGAGGGTGGGCTGCTCTCGAAAATCTGAGTTGACAGCCATGACGAGGCTCTCCTCGTAGGCATCTGCAATCGCCCTGAGTCTGGGTTCAACTTTCTCTAAGGCTTTGGCGTTGGCCTCGGGCTGACTCACAGGGGCTGGGGGTGCTGGTGATTGCCCAGCGGGAGCTGGGTTAGGGCTGATCGCACCCACAAGCCAATAAAGTAAGAGCACGATTGCCAAGATCATTACTGTCATGGCTCGGTCTGATAATTCTCGGGTGAGGGGTTCAGAGAGGCGCGATCGCAGCAAACTCAGTAACTTGGTCCACAGGGGCAAGATCACCTTATTCAAGAGGGTGCTGAGCACCAGCTGAATGGCGCTCCACACGGGAGCTACTCGTTTTTGCACAGGCTCTAGGCGAGGCTGGACTTGCTTTTGATATAGACCAGAGGTGGCCACGGTCGTTTGCACCTGTGGCAACCCTTTCTCTAAAAGCCAGTCAATGCCGTGCCCCAGACGCACACTTTGGGTTTCGAGGATGGGGGCAGCAACTTGCCAGACTTTGATGCCAATCTCCTGAGCCTTGGCGAGTGCTGTTGAGGAGGATTTGGCGGACTGGGGTGGGGTAGGTTTTTCTGGAGCCATAGTGGAGATAGCCTCAACGCAACACCGGGGGGAATCATGCCAACCGCCCCTCAGCCTTCAATGTACCATTCTGGGTTGGCGCATCAACTAGACCCCGTTGAGGACAGACTCCCTTAGCAATACACTAGACTGTTGCTGACAGGTTCCAGTGCTGACCGGCTTCAGCTTTCGCAATTTCGCAATAAAGATGAGCATAACGATATTAGGGATTCAGACATTTTGCCTGAAAGGGTTGGCTGTAGCCACTCTGCTGGGGCTGGGTCTATCGGGGTGTGGTTCAACACCTGAGCCAGAGGCCATGGCTCCTCCCCCCATTCAGTCAGAAGTTGAAGCGTCTCCCCAGCCAAGTGAACCCCTCACGGCTGCGATCGCACCCCCGGATCCGACCACTGAGGCGCTTTTAGAAGCCTATCTCAACCAGTTACAAAGCCAGGGATGGGCGGCCAACCACCAGGGAACTTGGATACAGTCTAGCCAGACTCTACTGGGCGAGCATCAGGGCACCCTGCCCCTGCCTGCGGCCTCGCTCACCAAAGTGGCAACCTCCCTAGCCGCCTTAGCCACCTATGAGCCCCAACATCGGTTCACAACTCAAGTCAACACCACTGGCCCCATTGAGCATGGCATTCTCCAAGGAGATTTGGTGATTGAGGGAGGGGAAGACCCGTTTTTTGTCTGGGAGTCAGCTATGACACTGGGACAGTCCCTCCAAGAAAAAGGGATTCGTACCGTGGCAGGCAATCTGGTCATTGTCGGTCCGTTCTACATGAACTATGAGTCAGACCCTCAAATTGCCGGAGATTTGTTGGCTCAAGGGCTAAATCACCAAACGTGGTCAGCAGCCGCCGAGGCTCAGTATCAAACCTTACCGCCAGGTTCCCTACGCCCCCAAATCCAGATTGAGGGAGCTATTTTCACCTCGGAGACACTGCCAACTCAGGCTCAACCCCTGGCTCGTTACGATTCACTGCCCCTAGTAGAATTACTCAAACGCATGAATCGCTACAGCAACAACTGGATGGCAGATAGCTTAGCCGAAACCGTCGGGGGTGCCCGGGCGGTGGCTCAGATTGCTGCCGCCCGCGCCGGGGTGCCAGCCGCCGAAATTCAGTTGGTGAACGGCTCAGGGCTATCTGAGCAGAATCGCATGTCTCCCCGAGCTGCCTGTGCCCTGATGCTGGCGCTCTCCCAGATGTTGCAGCAACATGATCTCAGCTTGGCAGATGTATTGGCAGTCGTGGGGGAAGATCAGGGGATCCTCAGTGATCGACCCTTGCCCCGATATGCCGCCTTAAAGTCAGGCACCTTGAGTACCGTCAGCGCCTTGGCGGGGGTGTTGCCCACCCAGACCCATGGCCTGGTCTGGATGGCAATTCTCAATGATCAAGGGGATGTAGATGTCTATCGGGCTCGTCAGGAGCAACTCTTACAGATCTTTCTGGGGCGATGGGGGGCGCTCTCTGAGTTGCCTAGCCCCCTACGACCCCGCTTACCTGCCCCAGACATTCAACCGCGCATCAGCCTACAATAAAGAGCTGCTTTGAGCCAGAATCTGCGATGACGGTGCCCCTTAAATCTCGACCTGCTGAACGCCTACCTGACTGGTTGCGCCGTCCTGTCGGTAAGGCCAGCGAACTCTCAACCGTCCAGCGCATTATTAAACAGCATCGTATTCACACCATCTGCGAAGAAGGCCGCTGCCCCAATCGGGGGGAGTGCTATGCCCAGGGGACAGCCACCTTCTTGCTGATGGGACCAGTCTGCACCCGAGCCTGTGCCTTTTGCCAGGTGGACAAAGGTCATGCGCCCCAGCCCCTAGATCCTGAGGAACCTGAAAAGGTAGCGGCGTCCGTGCAGTTGTTGGGACTCAAATATGTAGTACTGACCTCGGTGGCGCGGGATGATTTACCTGATCAGGGGGCTGGATGGTTTGCCGCCACGATTGCGGCGGTACAGCGGCGGAATCCGCAAACTCAAGTGGAGGTGCTAACCCCAGACTTTCGGGGCGATCGCCAACTCATTGCCCAGGTGGTGGCGGCCAATCCGGTTTGCTTTAACCACAACCTGGAAACTGTGCGCCGCTTACAGAATCCGGTGCGCCGGGGGGCGAAATATGAGCGCTCTTTGGGTGTCTTGCAAACGGTCAAGGTACTGGCTCCCCATCTGGCCACTAAATCGGGGTTGATGCTGGGGCTGGGCGAAACCGCAGCTGAAGTCCTCGAAGCGCTGGGTGATCTGAGGGCGGTGGGGTGCGATCGCATCACCCTAGGGCAATACCTACGCCCCTCTCTGGAACACCTACCCGTGCAGCGCTACTGGACCCCTGCTGAATTTGAGCATCTCGGCCAACTTGCCCGAGAGATGGGATTCCAGCAGGTGCGCTCTGGCCCTTTGGTTCGCAGTTCCTATCATGCCGGTGAAGCAGAAGCCCCCTCTAGCTCTGGATAGATCAAGATTTTATAAGTCTCGGAACCCGGAGACACCGCTCGCTCCACCGCCTGAGCCAGATCCCGAAGGGGATAGCGATCGCTGACTAGGGCATCCACATCAATGCGGCCATTGAAGACAATATCTGCCGACAGTTTTTGGAGCCGATAGGAGGAACTGTAGCTCCCCATGAGGTCAATTTCGCGCCGATAGAGCACATTGGGATTGATGGGGATCTCTACTTCATCGGGAAACTCAGCAAAGAACAGGATCTTGCCCCCCTTGCGGGTGCACTCAAGAGCTTGGAAGAATGCCTTGTCACTGGGTACCGCCAGTAAGCTGACATCCACCCCCATCCCCCCAGTGAGTGCCTGAATCTTCTTGGCTAAATCGGCATCCCGAGCATCAAAGGCTGCCATTGCCCCCACCTCTTGGGCTTTATCAATGCGGCTAGGGAGGAGATCTGTTGCGATCGCCCGTCCCCCCACATAGTTCACCAGCATGATAAACATCAGCCCAATTGGCCCAGCTCCAGTCACCAGAACCGTCTGCCCCGGCTGAATATTGGCCTTGCGCACCGCCTTCAGACAACAGTTGGTTGGCTCCACAAAACTAGCCTGCTCAAAAGTAATTCCCTCAGGAATTTCCATCAGTCCCCCATGGGTGACAATATGCCCTGGCACCTTCACATACTCAGCAAAACCGCCCCCACTGGGGGTAAATCCAGCCGTGGTAGTGATATTTTTATACACCTCACACATGGAAAAATTTTCATTCAGGCAGTAGTCGCAGTGCATACAGGGAATGTGATGTAGCACCACCACCCGCTGCCCCACCCGCCAGCCTCGTACTGCCTCGCCCACGGCAGTAATCACCCCAGCCGTCTCGTGGCCAAAAATACGGGGCGGCTCATAGAGGGGATAGCAGATTTTTTTAATATCAGATTGGCACAGACCCACCACCTTGACCTGAACCAGTACCTCATCCGCGCCAATTTCAGGAAGGGGCACCTCTTCATACTGAAGCTGATTCACACCGCGAAAGACCTGAGCCTTCATAATTGCCTCAACGCCAAGAATTACTAGCATTCAAGCAGGTTGGCTCAGCCTTTGGCAAGCGCCCCGACCGTCGCTTTACCCCGCCGAAACCCCTCTCACCGCCGCCACAAAATTGAGGAGTGCAGATCGATTTCTCCCATTTCGAGCGAAAATGGCAGAGCGAGCCACCTGGATAGAACCCCATGAAAAAATTGATTCAAGGGCTACGGGAGTTTCATGACACCTATGTGCCCACCCACCGCGAACTGTTGGATCAGCTAGCCCATGGCCAAAAGCCTCGGGTGCTATTCATTACCTGTTCAGACTCGCGTATTGATCCCAACCTGCTCACCCACACCGAAATTGGGGAACTATTCGTCATCCGCAACGCGGGTAACATGATTCCACCTTACCGGGCGACCAATGGGGGCGAAGGAGCCGCCGTCGAGTACGCCATAGCCGCCCTAGGCATTGAGCACATCATTGTCTGTGGGCATTCCCACTGCGGAGCCATGAAAGGCTTAATGAAACTGAATCAACTACAAGAAGGTATGCCCCTGGTTTTCGATTGGCTCAAACATACTGAAGCTACGCGACGACTGGTGGCTGAAAACTACCCCGATGCCCAAGGCGAAGAACTGCTTGAGATTCTAGTAGCCGAAAATGTTCTTACCCAAATTGAAAACCTCAAGACCTATCCCATCATCCACTCGCGGCTGTATAAGCGGACACTGCATATCTACGCCTGGATCTACTACATCGAGACCGGGGAGGTGTGGGCCTACGATCCAGTCACCCACTCCTATGTGCCCCCCCAAAGCCAGCTCTCTGACAGCGAAGGCTGGTCGGAATCGGAACCCTCGTTAGGAACGCCTGCCATTGCCTGTGAACTTCCCCAACATGCAGGTCTATCTCAGACAGCCGTTTCGCAGCAGGCAATTCCCACAGCGGCATCGACCTCCAGGCCCGTGCGCAAGTCATCTTCCACATCCTCACAGGTCGGCATTGTCGCCCCCTGGCTCTCGCCCCAGCAGGCCGAACGCATTTATCGAGGCAATCACTGAACATTGAGATATGGCATCGAATGTATTGTGGAGTATAGGCAGACGATAGCAGGGAGGTGCGATCGCAATGACCCAACTTCTAGACAAACCCATTGAACAGCGTTTCATCCAAACTGGTGTGAGTTGGGAGAGCTTTAAGGCGATTCAAAGCGGTTTCGCTGACTCACCTGGGGTTCGCCTGTTCTATTACGAAGGGGAGCTAGAGATTTTGTCTACTTCACTAGAGCACGAAATTGTGAAGGGCAATATTGGGTATTTGCTAGAAGATTTTATGCTAAGACAGGGATTGGAGTTTGTGGCCACCGGCTCTTTCTCTCAGGAAAAGGAAACGGTCGCGTCTGCCCAAGCCGATGAGTCCTATTGCTTTGGTACCAGAAAGTCTATTTCAGATTTGGCGATCGAGGTGGTCATTACCAGTGGCAGTCCTAGCAAGCTCAAACGGTATCAGGCGCTAGGAGTTCAGGAAGTCTGGTTTTGGGAGAATGGCGAAATTAGTCTATATCAGTTAACCTCGACCGACTATCAAAAAATTGATGAGAGCCAGTTTGTGAAGGGTATCAATTTTAACCAGCTCGCTCAATGTGCAAAAATTGAGTCTAAATCTCAGGCAGTGAGAGCGTTTAGAAGCACCTAGTGCCCCTCGTCAGAAATATTCCGACCGTTTGTAATGAATCCCTATCGGCAAAGGTGTTCCCAATCTACAGACTGGGTTCAAAAATCTGACCTGCTCTCAGCGTCAGATTTGGAAATTCAACCGAGGCAATCACTTCTTGCCCTGCAAATACGCCAACCTCTTGGTAGGTTTTACCCGCTAGGGACAGCACCCTTACGGTCTGTACAACTGGTTCAATGAGCCAGTATTCCGGTACGCTAAGGGCTGCGTACTGAGCTCGTTTGGAAACATAGTCGCATTGGCGATTGGTTTTGCCAGGGCTGACGACTTCAACCACCAAGCGAGGGGGCGGCATGTCACGGGTAACAGTTAACCGCTGCTGGGTCAGCTCCAGATGTTCAGGGCGGAGCACCACTAAGTCGGGATAGCGGTTGGCTGCATCGTGGGGTTGCAAGACTGGCACTTGTAGTTCCAATGCCTGGATTTTGATCAAGCGTAGGGGGGCAATATTGGCCGAAACGAGCAGAAATTGCAGGTGATTGGCCAGCCAATTATTGGGTTCAGGCTCAGGTGGCAATTCAACCAACTCCCCACGCACTAGTTCAAAGCGCCCCTCTAGCAGGGCTTCATTGCTATAGGCAAGATACTCCTCAAAGGAGGCTAATTGCAGCCTAGCCTGGGTCATCACGTCTTCCCCACAGATGTTGTTCTAATCCTAGCCTGTTGCTTGGGTTCCCTAGTCCACACATCCATCTGCTGTGCGAAGATAGACATAATGCTGCCCTTTTCTGCTTACCTATGCCTGCTGCACATCTGCCCTCAGCCCGATTCCGAAAAGCCACAGAATTTCCCCAAACAATAGCAGGGCTGGAGCAGGCCGACGCCGATGCCCTCTATACTGAGATGCGCGACTGTCTTGTTTTTACTAATCGCAGTCGAGGCCAGCTCATCCGCCGCAATGAGGAGCACAAGGCCAAAGCGGGGTTACTCAAGACAGATATTCAGCGTCTACAGGGGATCATTTCTCAACTGGCAACGGAGAAACAGCAAATTTCGGCGGCAAATCAAGCCATTATCCAAGATCTGACAGTTGAAATCGCCAAGATGGCAACCCATTTAGACGAGTTGTCCCTGGCTTTTGATGGGGTTGCTGAGATTGAAACGGCTGACCAGAGTCAGTGGCACTTTGTCTCGCTGCCCAATCGCTTCTTTCGGTTTCTCAAAGCTGTCAAAGCCGTGGTGCTTTGGTGGCGCAGCGAGCATCCGTTAGCCCCCACGGAGTTGTCAGCTTCACAAACTCACACGCTACCCGGTGCAAGTGAGGATCTCGATCGGCGGCATAACCCACAAATGTACACCGATTCAGCGTCAGTGAATCGGTCGTTGTTGGATCGCTAAGCATCATGGGGAAGCAACGCATTGCTGATTTGCTGTCACAACTGCAAGACAATCACACCCAGGAGCTTGAAAATGCTGCGGCAATTTACACCGTGGCACAGGTTGCTGTCGATGCCTTAGAATCAACCCCTGCGGCGTTGGCTGCCGCGTTGCCGGGGGTAGGGGCACTCAGCAAAACCCAGCTTTTAGACCAATACGGCTCATTCAACGGTTGTCGCAAAGCTGCGAAATCCCTGGGCATTCACTTTCATAAAACCCCATCCTGGGCACAACTGGAAGCGGCTTTTCGCTATCGCCAAGTTTGCGATCGCATCCTCCAGATGTACCTAAACGTCTACCCCAATGACGATCTAGAAGGAATCTCCTTTGAGCTGAAACTTCGACCCAAAAGCCGGTGAGCCCGCTTAGCGATCGCGGCCAGTTTCCCCCACTCCACCACCAAACCCGCCTGAACTTGCCACGCCTCAGGCGCACCCAGGGATACAAAATCTTAGAAATTCCCTGGGAGAAGCTTTTTACAGGCTCGATAGCAGCGGTATAAAGCCCGAACTTGATCTAGCACCAGTGCGGGGATCCGCATCGAGTGCCCCAGCAAAAGGGGGCGGTACAGCCAATAATACCCTCGCTTGACATCATCCCAGGCATGACAGGGTTCAGGATTCAGAAAATCTGAGATATCCACAACCAGCCCTTGCCCCTGCCACATCATCACATTGCGGCCATGCACATCGTGGGGAAACAGTCCCCGCTGACGAGCAAATGCAAGGGCGTTATCAATATCAAGAATAACTGGCTCGGGAATGGACAAGCCTTGAAGTAAACAGTCGTAGAGGGTAACACCGCACAGCCGTTTCAAAACGAGAAAGTGGGGCGCAGCATAGAAACACGCTGAAAAAGCAGGGTGGTCACCCAGGCGACGATAGACTTCGACTTCCTGCTGCCAACCCGGGCGACCCGGGGCATAAACTTTGACCACCTGTTGAGGATAATCAGGGTGGGCAAACACAGCGGCATAATTGCCAGAGCCGAGAAGCTGCCAGGGATAGGGCGTATCATAGACCACCACAGGATCATGGGGTCTAAGGCTGGCCAATTTCAGATCAACCAGCAACGAGTCATAGATGGCTTGAACCAGAGCCGCAAGGCCGGGATACTCTACAGCGCCAGATTGAAACTCCACGGTTATGCCCATTGAGTAAGCGGGATCTCTAGTCGGGTGTTAACCCCAGCATCTCTAACAATTGGGTCTCAGTGAGTTGGGGAACTCCGTGTTTTTCAGCTTTCTTGAGCTTGTTACCAGGGTTTTTGCCCACAATTATGTAGCTGGTTTTGGAGCTGGCGTGGGCATTGATTTGCCCCCCTGCCGCTTCGATGAGTGCTTTAGCGCGATCGGCAGAGATGAGTTCCAGTTTTCCGGTAATCACAACACTTTTGCCCTCAAAAATTTGACTGGGAACCTCTGCAACCAACGGCGAAGCCTCTGGTTCTGTCACTTCGGGTTCCGCGGCTAGGGTAGGGGGGGTGAGGGCTGACTCCTCCGGTGAGGCAGGGGCTGCTGGGGCTTCAATGCTAGAAGTGGCAGTGGCTTGAGCCTGCAAGCGCTGATTTTCTTGGATCAGGGTAGCAATCTGTTGCTCTAGGGTGACAACCATGTTTTTAGCCAACTTCATGGCGTCTTGAAGGGCTTGTTTTTCTTGGGTTTGAGTTTGCAGTTGCTGCTCTAATGCCGCGATGGTGGCGTTGCTTGACTCAGAGGACTGAGAATTGACCTGTGCTTGCAATTGTCGTTCTAAATCAGCGTTGGCCTGTTGCAAGTGCTCTAGGGTGGCTTGTTGTGCGGTGAGCGTGTCTAGTTCAGCTTGAAGCTTAGCTAGTTGGGTCTGGGTGGTTTGGAGGGTGCGATGGTCTTCGACCAGCCTTTGGCTATCGCGCTGCGCTTGTTCCTGGGTTAGGGTTTGGATTTGGGCGGTGAGATCGGGAATTTGGGCTTGGGCGGCTTGGAGATCTTGCTGGATCTGATCGTTAGCCTGAAGCTGAGCTTGAAGGTCTTGTGCTAGTTGGGTTTGCTGCTGTTCAAGTTCTGCTTGGGTGGCTTGCCAGCAGGTGCGATCGCGCTCTTGTTGCTGCACCTGTTGCTGGAGCTGCTTCTTCTCCTGGGTGAGTCCAGCCACCTGCTTCTGCAAGGTTTTGGCCTGGGTGACAGCTTGCTGGACTTGAGCCTCTAGCTCAGTGACTTGCTCTCGAAGCGCCTCAGCGATTGGTTGGGTGGCGGCTAAGGACTGGGTGAGTGCCTGGATCTGCTGGTTGCGATCGCGTAACTGCTGTTGGGCGTTCTCCCAGTCCTCGGTGTGGGTGGTTTGCGCTTGGGTTAACTGTTCGAGCTGGTCTTGAAGATCGCTAATACGCTCCTGGGCTGCTTGCAGGTGTGTTTCTAAATCTGATTGGGCTACGAGCTGATCTTGAAGATCGCTAATATGTTCCTGAGCCGCTTGCAGGTCTGTTTCTAGATCTGATTGGGCTGCGATCGCAGCTTGCAGTGCCTGTTGGAGTTCAGGCTGAGTTTGGCGTTCAGATTGCGATACTTCGAGCTGACGCTGCTGTTGCTTGATCTTATTTTCCAGCCGTTGTTGTTGTGCAGTCAGTTGCTCAACCTCAGACTGAAGCTGATGAGCCTGCACTTCGGCTTGTTGGCGGGCTTCCCCCAGCTCAACCTTTTCAATTTCCAGGATTTTTACCTGCTGCCGCAGGGCATCTATCTGCTCAGCAGCCTGCTGCTGGCTTGCATCCCCTACCGCGATCAGGGACTGCGCTTCGGTCAAAGCAGCTTCTAACTCGGTCTGAGTGCTGGTGAGGCGCTCTAGGTCTGCCTCCCAATCGACCCGGGCGGCGATGGCTTGGGCTAGATCGGCTTCTAGGGTTTGCTGTTGTTGGCGACGCTGTTGGGCTTCGGCGGCTAACGCTTGGCACTGAGATTCAAAGTCTGTGACCTGAGTAGTGAGTTGTTGGTTGAGGGTGGTTTGTTGGGTGAGTTCAGCTTCAAGCCTCTGATTCTGGAGCTCCAAATTAGCAATTTGTGCGGTCAGTTCTTGGGTCTGGGTAGACACCCCTGCCGCTTCTTCGTTGAGCACCTGATATTGAGTCTGAAGATGCCCTAATTCAGTGGTTAGCGCTTTTTTTTCAGTCTTTAAGCGATCAACTTCCTGAGTGAGGGATTGCCTGGTGTGGGCAAGCGTTTCCAGCTCTTGGCTGAGGGTTTGAGTTTTAGAGTCTAGGTGAGTAACCTGGCTAACCAGGGTTTGGTTTTCATGGGTGAGAGCATCAATGGTGTCGCTGAGGGTTTGGATTTGGGTCTCCAAGAAAGTCGCTCGGTCTAAGAGGGGTTGCTGTTCAGCGGTGAGGGTGTCAAGCCTGTCATTGAGAGATTGACTTTCAGAAGAGAGCCGCTTCACCTGATCGCTGAGGGCTTGATTTTGAGCACTTAAGGCTTCTAGATCTGTGACTAGGGTTTGGCGAGTATGCCGAAGTTGAGCAGTTTCATCCCCTAGGATCTGGTTTTGGTTTTTCTGATCAGTGAGTTCGGCCTGCACAGACTTGGTTTGGAGCCGGAGTTGCTTGAGTTCGGCTTCCCTTTGTTGGGTGGCTAGGGTCTGGGTTTTGAGGTCTTCGGTCAACTTGGCATTGGCTTGGTTTAGGGTCTGAACTTCTTGTTCTAGGGCAGTCACTACCGGTTTTGCCAAAGCCAGTGCTTCTGTGAGCTTTTGGTTCTCTTGGGTGAGTTTGGCAAGCTGCTCCGCCTGGGCTGTTGCTGCGGCTTGGCGTTGCTGATCTTGTTTGGCTTGAAGTTGAGCTTGGCGCTTGCGGGTGAGGCCAAGGCCAATGCCAAGCCCCAACAGTAGGAGCGTGCCGACAACTCCGGCAATCAGTTCAGTCGTGTCAACGGGTAACGCATCCATACAGTTATGACTCCAGCAAAAAACTTCGGTCTGAAGAGAGGGGGAACAGATGATCAAGGAGCGGGTAGCTGCCAAGCACCTTCAATACTTCAGTGTAGTCAGTTAGCTGAGCCAGAGCCGATTGGAGTTCGATATTGTCTCGTTGGGCTTCGGCATCTACAAAGAAAACGTAGTCTCCCAAAGAGCGTTTGCTGGGGCGAGATTCAATGCGGCTGAGATTGATATGTCGCTCCGCAAAAATTTGGAGGGGCTTGACAAGGGCACCGGGTGCATTCGCAGGTAGGCTAAATGCCAGAGAAGTATACACCGGGTGTGGCTGACTCGACTCGGGAATGCCGTCAAACCCGGCTTGACTCACCACCCAAAAGCGGGTGCAGTTATCAGGATGATCTTGAATCGCTGCTGCCAGAATGGGCAGGTTGTAGAGGGTGGCCGCTCGTTGAGATGCGATCGCAGCCACAGTCGGAGTTCCGGGCACTAACTTTAGGGCTTCAGTCGTAGCGTTGGCGGGCACCAGAGTAGCTTGGGGAACAAATTGTTCTAGCCATCGTTGGCACTGCCCCAGGGCTTGAGGGTGAGAATAAACCGTTTGTAGATCTTGCAAACGGGAGGCTTCGGAAACCAACACATGCACAATCGGTAATACCAACGCCTGACGAATCTGGAGGTTTTCTAGCTGCCAGAGCGTATCTAGAGTCATAGAAACACTGCCTTCAAGGGAGTTCTCCACAGGCACCACCGTAAGATCGCTCTCCCCCGTCGCAGTTGAGCGCAGCGTCAGCGCGATGCTGGGGCAGGGAACCAGCGTGAGCTGAGTCTCAGGGCAATGCTGGGTGAACCAGTGGCGATAGGTGAACGCAGCTTGCTCAGCATAGGTGCCCGCTGGGCCAAGATGAGCAATGGAAAGTGATAGGGGCATAGGGAACCAATACAGCGCCGATCTCAGACAGCCATCCTCTTTAGTTTTAACCATAGCTCGAAGGAGGGAAGCTGAGAAATCGCAATAAACTGTAAAATTAAACCCATAACTCTATAGAATGCCCAAGTATGCAGACGAATTTTACAGCCTCGCAATCAGTTGTAATACAAGTGCCTGAGGAAGTCGTTCCGATTCAGCATTACTTGCGGCAACCCCGCCGTCTGATCCATGCCCTCACAGATCCCAGTCGGGTAGAGCAACTCAGCAATCAATGCTTTCGATTAAAGATGCGATCGCTCCACTTTTTAATGCTGAAGCTCCAACCCACCGTAGACATGAAGGTTTGGGCAACCCCAGACGGCATCGTACATATCGAGTCGGTTGGCTGTGAAATTCGGGGTGTAGACTATATCAATCAGCGGTTTCAGCTCCAACTCCAGGGGCAATTATATCCAGCTCATCGGGGACAAAAAACCCAGCTTGAGGGACGGGCCGACCTCAAAGTCAGCGTTGAGTTGCCCCCCATGTTTTGGATGACCCCTCGCCCCGTTATTGAAGCCACCGGAAATGGCTTGCTTAAAAGTGTCCTGCTAAGCGTCAAGCAACGCCTTGTCCATCAGCTAATCACCGACTATCGTCATTGGGTCAAATTAGCCATCCATTCCCCTAGACCCCAAGGGTATGCCCCAGAAGGAACAACCCCCCTAGCCATTTCAGGGGTGTCCTCCAACCCAGATGCTTAATTCCCGAAAAGCATAGCTCTGATTTTCCTTGGATGAAGCTTTCTGCTGGGAACCCCGCACAGTAGCCGGAGGGTCAGTGTCGGGAAGAATAGTGGTTAAAGCTGAAACGTAGAGGCTTTCATGTTTGATTTTGATAAGGTTTGTAGCGTTGCAGTGCGTCCATTGCTCTGCGTAAGCTAGGAGAATTTTGTTGAGCAGTCTGCGCCTGCCAGCCATGATTGACAAACCCTATAAGAGTATTGTTGTAGTCACGCCCAACTGTAGCGGTGCTGCCCGCTAGAGGAATGATGGCTTTCTTCAGGCTTTGCCTACGGCAGTGGCGGACAAGGTTAATTAGATGCTGCTTAGGGTCTAAAATTTCGTCTACATTCAAGGGAATTTTATCAGCACTAATGTTTAGGAATTGAGAAAAATTTTTGCGATCTGCCAAAAGCCATGCCTCCACTTCTCGAACAGCCACTCGAAAGATTAAGTTTGGGTGGTGCGGATCCGGCAGCCATTCTGCCATCAAAGCCAGAGGACAAGCTTGATGGTCAAGATCAGTAAGCACAATGAAGGGAAAATGTTGAGCCGCTCGATTAAAATTTTTGATTTTACTTTTGAGATAACCAAAACCTGTTTTCCCTAAGCAGCCACAGACCTCGAAAGGACGATCAGTCTCCCAAAGTAGTTTTCGTAAAACCGCTTCGCTGAGATCATCTTCTACGGCAATATTTACGGAAATGATTTCAGAGTTCTTCATCGAAAGGAACGTAAATTTTCAATGCCTACGGGTTTAGCGTATGGCATCGCTGCTTCAGCAATGCTTAAGCCTGCTTGCAATAAAGATAAAATTTCTTGCTTGTCTGCGGCGACTTTAACGTGCGTACCTTCCTCACTGGGCTGAAGAATTAAAACTTCTTCTCCTCCAATTCCATAATCATTGAGTAATTCTGGGCTATGAGTGCTCATCAATACCTGACGTCTGCGGTTACCCTGTACCCTATGGATCACGGCTGGAATTTGACGAACGATTTCAGGGTTAAGGGATAACTCAGGTTCTTCCAGCAAGAGTAGCGAATCTGTTTCTAAAAGTGACCAAAGTAGGCCGATGAGGCGTAAAGTTCCATCTGAAAACTGATCTTCTTGTTGTTTACCCGCATTAGGACGCCAGTGTTCGTAGACAGCCTCCAAATGAGGAATTCCCATGCTATCTTTTGTATCAGTCAAATTCCTGAGTTGAGGAACAGCGGCTCGTAGAGCCGCTTCAATCTTACGCAGGCGAGCTCGACGCGTTCGTTCTGGTGTTCTCATCAAGCGCTCCAGAAAACTGCGCCCAAAGGGATCATCTGGCAGGCCAGATCCACTAAACGCATCTGGATAGCGTAACAACTGTGGAACTAGGTGTAGATAGAATATAGACTCGAAAAATTGTGCAATCCCTCTAAAGTGTGTATTGGCGTTAACTTGCTCCAAGTGGGTTTGAGCAAGTCTCAGCTCATCATTATGATCCTCCGTTGTAGGGCGACTTAAAAGAATTTGATCTCCTTGCCAGACTTTTTCATAAGTTAATCTTAAAGGGTTGGATGCACCTCTTTTTTGCTTGACGCCCAGTGCGTAGCGCCAAGTAGGCGATTCACCTGAGCGTTCTGCAAGATGCACTTCAATTTCAATCTCTGGATATCGACGGGCGTAAAGACAGCGAATTTTAGAGACTCCACCGCGTTCGCTGACAGCCTGCTGAAGACCTCCCCCCTGCTTGGCAATGTCACGTAGGAATCGAAAAACATCCAAAAAATTGGACTTGCCACAAGCGTTAGGGCCAATCAAGAACATGCGATCTCCTAAAGTGACATCAATAGCCTGGAAATTTCGCCAGTTCTTCAAGATCAGTCGAGAAATAAGCATTGAGGCATCTGTGGATAGGGAGTCAGCAAGTCTTACAATAAGATCAAGTCTTACAATAAGGAACAAACAGATTTTACCCGATTCGCCTTTCGTCCTGTCATTATGACCCATTCTAATGATCTGGCCACCCTTGTCCGCTGGATGGCGGCTGATTTCAGCAATCAAGAGCAGGCCTTTGAAAATCCCCCATTTTTTGCCCATATTCGGGTCTGTATGCGACCCCTTCCCCAAGATGTTTTGCCCGGTGTTAGCTTGTTCTTGGAGCAAGCCTATGACTGTGCCCTGAGTCAGCCCTATCGACTGCGGGTGCTGGAGTTCCTGGCAGAAGATGGCTATATTCGCCTCAAAAACCATGGGGTGGCCGATGAAGAAAAATTCTGCGGTGCGGCGCGTAATCTTGACCACCTCAAGCAGTTCACAGCCGATCATATTGTCGAAATGCCCGGTTGCGACATGTTGGTGGAATGGACAGGGCACAGCTTCAAAGGTCGGGTGGAACCCGGAAAAGGATGCAAGGTAGTGTGGAAAGGCCAGGACACTTATCTGGACAATGAGTTTGAGGTGAATGACGATAAATTGCTGAGCTTAGATCGAGGGCGTCACCCAGAGAGTGATGAGCGGATTTGGGGTTCAGTGGCAGGACCCTTTGAATTTCTGCGCTGGAATAGCTTTGCCGATGAGGTTCTAGTTTAAGCTCTGGTAAACCTTAAAGAAATTACCCTGAGAGCGGTTCTAAGGCGGCCTATTCCTGGTACTTTGGGTAGGAAATGGTTTAGCACGTTGAAACCCCTAGCAGACATTGGCAACATGAAAGTTCTGGTTATTGGCGGCGATGGTTACTGTGGCTGGGCAACTGCTCTGTATCTCTCTAATCAGGGGTACGAGGTGGGTGTGCTTGACAGCTTGGTCAGACGACATTGGGATCAAACCCTGTGCGTGGACACCTTGACCCCCATTGCGCCCATTCATCAGCGATTGCAACAGTGGCATGCCTTGACAGGGAAGTCTATCGAACTATTTGTGGGTGACATTACCAACTATGAATTCCTGAGTGGGGTCATGGGCCAGTTTGAGCCCCAGGCTGTGGTTCACTTTGGAGAGCAGCGCTCGGCTCCGTTCTCGATGATTGACCGTGAACATGCGGTGCTGACCCAGGTAAACAATGTGGTCGGCACCCTGAACCTGCTCTATAGCATCCACCACGATTTCCCAGATTGTCATTTGGTGAAGCTGGGCACTATGGGCGAGTATGGCACCCCTAATATTGATATTGAAGAGGGGTACATTACCTTTGAGCACAATGGTCGAACGGATACGCTGCCCTATCCCAAGCAGCCTGGATCTTTTTATCATCTGAGCAAGGTGCACGACTCCCACAATATTCACTTTGCTTGCAAAATCTGGGGGCTGCGAGCAACGGATCTCAATCAGGGTGTGGTCTACGGGGTGCTGACGGAAGAGACGGGCATGGATGAGCTGCTAATCAACCGTCTAGACTACGATGGGGTATTTGGCACGGCGCTGAATCGTTTCTGCATCCAAGCAGCTATCGGCCACCCACTGACGGTTTATGGCTCCGGAGGGCAGACTAGAGCCTTTTTGGACATTCGGGATACGGTGCGCTGTGTGGAAATTGCGATCGCAACCCCAGCCGAGCCGGGTGAGTTCCGAGTCTTTAACCAATTCACCGAAATGTTTAGCGTCGGCGACCTCGCGTTGATGGTGAAGAAAGCGGGCAATGCCCTGGGATTAAATGTAGAGATTAATCATCTGGACAATCCTCGGGTTGAGAAAGAGGAACATTACTTCAACGCCAAAAACACCAATCTGTTAGATCTGGGCCTGCAACCTCACCTCCTCTCCGATTCGCTGTTAGACTCGCTGCTAAACTTTGCTGTTCGCTATAAAGATCGAGTGGATCAAGACCAGATTTTGCCCAAAGTCTCTTGGCGCAAATAATCTCGGTTTAGATACCCAAGGCAAGCTAAGGCGAGTTCCAGTTCAGCGCATCCCGTTCTCTGTTCCCTATTGCCCCCGCAAGCGTCTCTATGCGTATCGCCTTATTCACAGAAACCTTTCTGCCCAAGGTCGATGGAATTGTGACTCGCCTGTGTCACACGCTCACCCATCTGCACAGCCAGGGGCATCAAGTGCTTGTGGTGGCACCTGAAGGGGGACTGAGGGAGTACAAAGGGGCACAGGTCTATGGGGTATCAGGGTTTCCCCTCCCCCTCTACCCAGAGCTAAAGTTGGCATTGCCTCGCCCTGCGGTTGGTGCTACGCTATCGCGGTTTCGTCCCGATCTGGTTCATGTGGTCAACCCAGCGGTGCTGGGACTGGCGGGTTTGTATTACAGCAAGTTGTATCGCTTGCCCTTGGTGGCCTCTTACCATACCCACCTACCCCATTACTTGAAATACTACGGTTTAGGGATGCTGGAAGGAGTCCTGTGGGAGCTACTGAAGGCAGGGCACAATCAAGCCCAACTCAACTTATGTACCTCCACTGCCATGGTGGATGAATTGGCTGCCCATGGGATTGAACGGCTGGCGCTGTGGCAGAGAGGCGTCGATATTGAGACCTTTCAGCCCCAGTTGGCCTCAAAGGAGATGCGATCGCACCTCAGCCAAGGACATCCAGAAGCTCCCCTCCTGCTCTACGTCGGACGTCTGTCCCCCGAAAAAGAAATTGATCGGATCAAACCCATCCTAGAAGCAATTCCCAACGCTCGCCTAGCCTTAGTCGGAGATGGCCCATACCGCCAGGAACTAGAGCGGCACTTTGCCAGAACACCCACCTATTTTGCCGGATATATGAGCGGCACCACCCTAGGGTCTGCCTTTGCCTCTGCCGACGCCTTTATTTTCCCATCTCGGACAGAAACCCTAGGACTCGTATTGCTCGAAGCCATGGCCGCAGGCTGTCCTGTTGTAGCCGCTCGCTCCGGTGGCATTCCCGATATTGTCCAAAATGGGGTCAATGGCTATCTGTTTGACCCTGCCGACCCCAACGGTGCCCTCAAAGCCACCCAACATCTGCTCAACAACGCTCAAACCCGAGAGACCCTGCGCCACAATGCCCGCCAAGAAGCCGAGCGCTGGAGTTGGTCAGCAGCCACGCAACAACTCCAGCAGTATTACCAAACCGTGCTGTCGTCTCAAGGACAATCTCGGGTTAAATCTAGGATCGCTTAACCACGATTCCTGGTGTGACCGCCTCCTCATAATTGTCAGGAGGCAGTCACTAGCCTTGGCACTATGATGCAACGCGGGCAGCACTGCGCGTGCGACTGCGACGTCCTGCCGTTTGACTGAGAGAAACTGCGGTGGCAGGGGGATGCTGAAGCAAGAACAACAACGACGCTTTAGTTTGCAATTCTCGTCGCAACAAGCCTGCAAGCTCGCGTTCTAAGTGAGCCTTTAAGCTATCCCAATCCACCTCCAGGGTATCTCCTTGCTCCTCAACCACCCGATCCCACCGATTGCGGATGCCCATCTCTAGCGTTTCTTGCACCCATTTTTGCCACTTGCTGGTTTCAATGGCGGTCACCACACCGCGCAAATGAACTTCTGGAGGAGCCATCAGTTGCCCTTCTGTGCCTAAGCTCGCAGCAACCGTGACCAAGCCATCTTCCGCAAGACGCTGCCGTTCCTCTAAGACCTGAGCCTTGAGAATGCCACTGCGATCCATCAGTTCAATGCCAGCCGGCACTTTTCCGGCAATCTGAATCGCATCAGGGGTCAGCTCTACAATGTCCCCATTTTGAATAATCACCATATTCTCAGTCGGAATTCCCATACTCTGGGCAGTTTGAGAATGCTTGATCAACATCCGATGTTCCCCGTGAACAGGCAAGAAAAACTTCGGTCGGGTCAAAGCAATCATCAACTTCTGATCTTCCTGGCAGCCATGACCCGAAACATGAATTCCCTTATCGCGGCCATAGACCACCTGTGCGCCTTGCATCATCAGTTGGTCAATGGTATTCACCACGCTAATCGTGTTGCCAGGAATAGGATTGGCCGAAAACACCACCGTATCACCACGACGAATCTGAATTTGGCGGTGTTCTTTACGGGCAATTCGAGATAGAGCAGCCATCGGCTCCCCTTGGGAGCCAGTGGTTAAAATCAGCACTTTATGATCCGGCAAATGCCGAATCGAGTGAAGAGGCTCAAAGAGACTGTCTGGACATTTGATATACCCTAAATTGCGGGCATGGGCAATCACATTCAGCATGGAGCGACCCACCACCGATACGGTACGTTCATGCTTTTGCGCCAATTCCAGAATCATATTGATCCGATGCACCGACGAGGCAAAGGTCGTGACCATAAGCCGCCCAGGAGCTTGGGCAAACACTCGATCCAGGTTGGGGAAAACAGAGCGCTCTGAAGGGGTAGAGCCCGGAACCTCTGAGTTGGTGGAATCACTAATCAAGCACAGCACCCCCTTTTCACCATGTTCAGCGAGGCGCTGAAAGTCAAAAAATTCACCATCCACAGGAGTGTGATCAATTTTGAAGTCTCCAGTGTGAATGACCACACCCAGGGGAGTATGTAGAGCCACCGTAAAGCTGTCGGCCATGGAGTGGGTATTGCGGATAAACTCGACAAAGAAGTGCTCTCCCAAGCGCACCACCTCACGAGGCTGGACGGTGTGCAGTTTGGTCTTGTTGGCCACACCAGCCTCTTCGAGCTTCCCTTGAAGCAGCGCCATAGCCAACCGAGGGCCATAGATCAGAGGAATGTCAAACTGCTTTAAATGAAACGCGATCCCCCCAATATGGTCTTCGTGACCATGGGTAACAATCATGCCCTTGATTTTGTGCCGATTCTCTCGGAGATAAGTCATGTCTGGTAAGACAATATTGACCCCATGCATCCCATCACTGGGGAAGGCTAGCCCCGCATCTAAGAGCATAATTTCATCGTCATACTCAAAGACACAGGTGTTTTTGCCAATTTCATGCAGTCCACCCAAAGGAATAATTTTGAGCGCTGAGGTCGTCGTTGATTTGGTCATGAGAATCCTTAACGAAAATAAAGGGTATCAAAAAAGTTGAATAACTGAGAACTTGAGCAGAAGGGTCGTTAAGACCGAACAATCGATAACGGCATCCAGGATGCCCTGTTCTCTGTGAAAAATGCTGCGGAGCCTTGGCTCACCCTTGACCTTTTGTGACCCCTGTTCTGAAAACAGGCTAGAGCAAGGCAGACTCCAGATGAACATCCATCAGCGTGAATCTTTTAAGCCCAGCACCTCTAAAACGAGTGTGAGTTTGTGCGCTAACTCGGAGTCCGTGCTGACAAGGGGCAGTCGAACTGAGCCAACATCCCACCCTTGAAGCCCTAAGGCAGTTTTGACTGGAATGGGATTGGTGGTCACAAACAAAATTTTGAATAGGGGAAGAAGTTTGAGATGAAGCTCACAGGCGGCCTTAGGCTGTCCACTTTTGAACAACTGAATCATCTGCTGAAGTTGATTCCCGACCAGGTGACTCGCCACACTTACGACACCTTGGGCTCCAATCGCCAATAGCGGTAAGGTCAGAGAATCATCACCTGAGTATATGTCAAAGTCGGCGGGGGTCATTTGTCGGACCTGACTCACTTGATCTAGGCTGCCACTGGCTTCTTTGATCGCCACGATGTTGGGCGTTTCAGCCAGACGCGCCACCGTCTCAGGTAAGAGGTTTTGGCTGGTACGTCCAGGAATGTTGTATAGCATCAAGGGCAGTTCCGGAACCGCCTCGGCAATCGCCCGAAAATGCTCATACAGCCCTTCCTGGGGTGGCTTATTGTAGTAGGGCACCACTTGCAGGGATCCATCTAGCCCCAAAGCAGCCGCTTTTTGAGTCGCCTCAATGGCCTCTTGGGTGGAGTTTGACCCCGTCCCTGCGATCACCTTAGCCTGACCCGTCACCGCCTCTTTAATGACCTGAAAGAGCTGATATTCTTCATCCCAGGTCAGAGTCGGTGATTCCCCCGTCGTGCCACACACCACAAGGGTGTCAGTCCCCGAGGATGCCAGGTGTTGGGCGAGCTGTGCTGCCACAGCATAGTTTACTGCGCCATCGGCATCAAAAGGCGTCACCATTGCGGTTAACACTTGTCCAAATCTTGTCACACTCTATTCACTCCTCATTTGATCGATGTGATCCATCCATACAGCTTCAATTCGCTTCGGCAAGGTTATTCTGCAACAGATATTTTCCCCAAGAGAGAATTTTTATTCAATTAACACAGGCCACTCAGGGAGGCGGGTGCTGCCCCAAGCTGGCGACGTGCAATGAGCAGCTCGGCAATTTGAACCGCATTCAACGCCGCCCCCTTCCGAATTTGATCGCCGCTTAGCCATAGCTCTAAACCACAGGGATGAGAGAGATCCTGGCGAATGCGCCCTACCAACACCTCATCCTGGCCACTGGCTTCCATAGGCATGGGAAAGTAATTTGCCTGCCAGTCTTCAACCAGTTTGACGCCAGATGCCTCAGCCAGCAGCATCCTTGCTTGAGCAACATCAAAGGGCTGGTCAAACTCAAGATTGAGAGCTTCAGAGTGCGCCCGCAAAACCGGCACGCGAATACAGGTTGCCGTAACTCGCAACTCCGGTGCCCCAAAAATCTTGCGGGTCTCCAGTACCATTTTCATTTCTTCCTGACAGTACCCCTGGGCATTCAAAGGGGAGTTGTGAGCAAAGAGATTGAAAGCTAGGGGGTAAGGAAACGCTTCAGTAGGCGGAACCTCTCCATTTAAAATGGCTTGGGCTTGGGCTTGAACCTCCGCCATGGCTTTCGCCCCTGCCCCACTGGCTGATTGGTACGTTGCTGCTACAATGCGGCGAATCGGCTGCACTTGATGTAAAGGCCAAATGGCGACACTCATGAGAATCGTCGTGCAGTTGGGGTTTGCAATAATCCCCTGATGGGTCATGACTGCATCTGGGTTCACCTCTGGCACCACCAGTGGCACTGAAGGATCCATCCGAAAAGCGCTGGAATTGTCAATGACCACAGCACCTGCAGCCACCGCCTTTGGTGCCCAAAGCTTGGCCGTATGGCCTCCGGCTGATGCCAACACTAAATCAATATTCTGAAACGCCGACTCGCTGACCGCCTCAACCTGGATGGCCTCTCCCTTAAATGAAAGGTGCTGTCCAGCAGAGCGCTCTGAGGCCAGGAGCTTTAGAGCTTGCACGGGAAAGTTTCGAGCTTCTAAAAGCTGCAAGAGCTCAGTGCCAACTGCTCCTGTTGCACCTAAAATGGCGACTCGGTATAACTGCTCCAAACTAAATCTTCTCCATAGACAGTACAAAAATGAAGCCAACAAAACCCCTAACGGGTGCTGAATAACCCCACAGCTCCACAACACTCATGCTGCATCTTGAGGATGCTGTCTAGACAATGAGTATCTGGCGGTAATGCAGACGAAAAATTAAGTCATAGGATGGTTGGCAGGATCTCCAGAGCGTAGACAGGGGGATTAACGAGGAATGATCACCGTCTCAGCCTGCGGATTTAAGGCGTTGGCATCGGGAAATCTAAGCGGGCGAACTTGAGTTCAACAAAATTTTTGGGTAGCTTTGCAAAAATAACGCTTGGGCTACTTTGGCTAAATCTTTTGGCTAACATCACTGTAGGTTTACAGGTTGGAGTCTCTATGTTTGAGTCACGGGGGACATCTGTAAGCGTCGATTTTAAGCGTCGATGGTTCGCTGGTCTATTGGCGTTGGTCAATGAACTGAGTTCGGAGTTAAGTTTCTCAAACCCACGAGCTGGGTTTTTCAAGGGTGTGTAACTAAGTTACCCCAGACTATAGCCTAAAACAGCATCGGAATCATGTTGACGCAGGGTAGCCCGATAAGGTGGCTTGACGAACTGCCTGAATCTAGGTTTGGTTTTAGTCTAGCAATTACTGTAAAGTTTCTTCAATCTTCCCAGGCATCCGTGGGTGAAGTGCCACATTTACGTGAGATTCGCCCCTGTGAGTGCTTTATAATTATAAGTTGGACTAAAATTGCTTGCCACGTCGTTCGGCATCCAGTCACAGCTTCGCCCTTGGAGCTTGGCTTTGAGCCGCCGAATAGATGTTCCACTTGAGAGGAAAAACATTGTCTGAGACACGCACGCCCATTAAGGTCACCCAGGAGAAACTGGCCGGAAGTCAAGTTTCTTTAGAAATTGCTATTTCTGCGGATCGCTCTCGCCATGCCTATGAGCAAGTGATCACTAAGCACATGCACTCTGCTCAAATCCCAGGCTTTCGTAAGGGAAAGGTGCCTCGGCAGGTTGTCTTGCAGCGGTTTGGGGTAGCTTACTTAAAGGCTGTGGTGCTTGAAGACTTGGTTCAAAAAGTCCTTGAGGAGGCTATCCAGCAAGAAGAAATCCCAGTTCTGGGGAATTTGCAGCTTCGCTCTGTCTTTGAAGATTTGGTGGGAGCGTTTGAGCCTGGGGCTGAGTTGACGTTTGTGGCCAGTGCAGATATTTTGCCAGAGGTAACACTCGAAAAGCTCCAAGGCTTTGAGGTAGAGGCTGAAGAGGTTTTGTTCGATTCTCAAAAAGTGGAATCGGTGCTGAGGGAACAGCAGAATGCTCGTGCCACTCTCGTGCCAGTTGAGGGACGAGCCGCCAGCCCAGAAGATGTGGTGATTGTTGACTTTGCCGGGCGATACACTTTAGCTGGGGAAGATGAGAGTGAACCGGTTGAGAAAGAAATTGAGGGAGGCTCTTCCACTGACTTTCAGCTAGAGCTAGTGGAAAATCAGTTTATCCCTGGTTTTGTAGAAGGGGTGGTGGGTATGGCCGTGGGAGACACCCGCGAGATTCCAGTGACCTTTCCGACAGATTATTTCCAGAAGGAGTTGGCCGGTCAAGCGGCGGTGTTTACGGTTACGCTCAACGAGATCAAAGCGAAGGAACTTCCTGCCCTTGATGATGAGTTTGCTCAAGAAATTAGTGAATTTGAAACCCTTGAAGCTTTGCGACAGTTTCTAGAAGAGCGCTATCAAAAAGAAGCTCAGAGTCAAACCGATGCCAATATCGAGGCGGCGTTGATCGAGGCGTTGCTACAAGGATTGGAGGTGGAGTTGCCAGAAACCTTAATTCGGGATGAAGTCAACTTTTTAATCAATCAAACGGCTTATCAACTTCAGTCTCAGGGGATTGATGCCAAGAAGTTGATGACGGCGGAAATTATTGATGGTATGCGCGATCGCACCCGCCCTGAAGCCGAAGCCCGAGTCCGTCGCACCCTAGCCCTAGCGGAAGTCGCCAAGCAAGCCTCCCTGTCCATCGACAAAAAAGCCCTAGAGGCTAAGGTTCAAGAGCTCCTCCAACAAAAAGACGGTAAAAATTTGGATCCAGAGCGGTTGCGCGCCGCCCTCTCTGAAGAAATGCTGCAAGAGCAGGTCTTGAGTTGGCTGAAAGAGCATTCTCAAGTCACGTTAGTGCCACCTAAGGCTGACGTCACACCTGCCACCGAATCCGAGGATGCAAAGCGTCCAGAGCTTGCCACCCAATCTGCCCCTTCTCAGCCCCCCCAAGAAGCCGAAAAAGCTTCCGAAAGCTAGAATTCTTAGGCAGGTTCGCAATCCATTATGGGCATCCTATGATGATTGTTAAGGGTCGCGCCTGTTTCCGGGCGAGTTGAGGCATAATAAGTCAAGAAGCGCCCTCGCTTTATTCGCACTGCGATCAGCCTTTAAGCCTGAATCGTACGTGGTTGTTGCCCTAAGATTCTTAAGTCTGGTTGTATGCTCTTCTCTCAATCATCCTTTTCCCTATCAAATTTTGCTCACCACAGTATCGGAGATGTGCCAACTGCCTCTCCTCAGAACATCGTGCCGATGGTGGTCGAGCAGTCCGGTCGAGGGGAGCGCGCCTTTGACATATACTCTCGGCTCTTGCGAGAGCGCATCGTCTTTTTAGGTGGCAGCGGCTCCTCAAACCGAGGCATTGATGACACCGTTGCCGACTCTATTGTGGCTCAGTTGCTGTTTTTAGAAGCAGAAGATCCTGAGCAAGACATTTACCTATACATCAACTCTCCTGGGGGGTCTGTTACTGCTGGCATGGCGATCTATGACACCATTCAGCATATTCGACCGGATGTATGCACCATTTGCTTTGGCTTAGCGGCCAGCATGGGAGCCTTTTTGCTTTCGGCTGGTGCTAAGGGCAAACGCATGGCGCTTCCCCACTCTCGGATCATGATTCACCAACCCCTCGGTGGAGCGCAGGGGCAAGCTGTGGATATTGAAATTCAGGCCAAAGAGATTTTGTACCACAAATCTCAACTGAATCGATTGTTGGCTCAGCATACCGGTCAGCCCATTGAGCGACTTGAAGCCGACACTGAGCGCGACTTTTTTATGTCCGCTGAAGACGCCAAGGCTTACGGTCTTATTGACCAAGTCGTAACCCGGCGAAACCTTCCCAGTGCATCTGAAGCCAACCGTGACGTCAAATAAGAGGCAGCTATGTCTAAATATGACTCCCATCTCAAATGTTCCTTTTGTGGCAAGTCCCAGGAGCAAGTTCGGAAACTGATCGCGGGACCGGGGGTTTATATTTGTGACGAATGCGTCGATCTCTGTAATGAAATCCTCGATGAGGAGTTGTTTGATGCCGGTGGGGGAGCCGCCCCCGCTCCTCCGTCACGCCGGGAGCCCAACCCCGAAAAACGACGAACTCGAACGGCCAATTTATCGTTGAACCAACTGCCCAAACCTCGGGAAATCAAAAAATATTTAGATGAACATGTAATTGGCCAAGACGAGGCCAAGAAGGTGCTGTCCGTTGCCGTCTATAACCACTACAAGCGGCTGAGTTTAATTCAGGGCGGTGCCACACAGGAAAGCTTAGATGACGCCGTGGAGTTGCAAAAGTCCAACATTTTGCTGATTGGTCCAACGGGCTGTGGCAAGACCCTACTAGCCCAAACTCTGGCTCGTATGTTGGATGTGCCCTTTGCGGTGGCCGATGCCACCACCTTGACCGAAGCTGGCTATGTTGGCGAAGATGTGGAAAACATCTTGCTCCGACTGCTTCAGGTGGCTGATCTAGATGTAGAAGAAGCCCAACGCGGCATTATTTACATTGATGAAATTGACAAGGTTGCCCGCAAGAGCGAAAATCCCTCGATTACCCGAGATGTCTCAGGGGAAGGGGTACAGCAGGCGCTCTTGAAAATGTTGGAAGGGACCGTGGCCAATGTGCCTCCCCAAGGGGGGCGAAAGCATCCCTATCAAGACTGCATCCAAATCGACACCACCAACATTTTGTTTATCTGCGGTGGAGCCTTTGTGGGGCTAGAGAAAACCGTTGAGCAGCGGACTGGAACCAAGGCCATGGGGTTTGTTCGGTCTGGGGAACCCCAAGCCCGCGAGAAGCGGGCTGCCGCCACCCTCAAAGATCTAGAGCCTGAAGATCTGGTCAAGTTTGGTATGATTCCGGAGTTCATTGGCCGAATTCCGGTGATGTCGGTGATTAATCCCCTAGATGAAGATGCCCTCGCCCGCATTTTGACGGAGCCCAAAAATGCGCTCTTGAGACAATATCAAAAGTTGTTGCAGATGGATAATGTGCAGCTTGAGTTTGATCCGGATGCCATTGGAGCCATTGCCCGAGAAGCCTATCGCCGCAAAACTGGTGCTCGTGCCCTCCGCGCCATTGTGGAAGAAATTATGCTGGATGTGATGTATGAGCTACCCTCTCGAAAAGATTTTTTGCGCTGTGTAATCACCCGGGAAATGGTTGAGAAACGCTCAACGGCTGAATTGCTCTTGCTGCCCTCGCCGATGACCACCCCAGAGTCAGCTTAGGGACTATGTTCGGGCACTCAACTTCCTCAAGCCCTTTTGTTCCTTTAAGCACCAGGATTGTTCCTCCGGTATTGCTACATTCATGGCTTTTCTCCCTGTTCGCGGGATTCCTCACTACTACGAATGGGTCACTCTACCCCAAACCACGCATCCTAAGCCTGTCATGGTCTTTTTACATGGCTGGGGAGGTTCGAGTCGCTACTGGCAATCTACGGCGGCATCACTCAGCGATCGGTTTGATTGCTTGCTCTATGATTTGCGCGGCTTTGGCCGCTCCAGTCAAGTGTACAGCGCCTATCCGGGGGTGCCCGTTGGAGCGTCTTTAAGCGAGCCCTATGAACTGGAGACCTATGCCGATGACTTGGCGGCGTTGTTGGATGAGCTAGGTTTGCCCCAGGTTTACTTAAACGCCCATTCGATGGGTGCCTCAATTGCAACTTTTTTTCTCAATCGTTATCCCCATCGCGTAGCTCGGGCCATTTTGACCTGTAGTGGGGTTTTTGACTATAATCCACAAGCCTTTCAGCAGTTTCATCAGTTTGGGGGCTACGTGGTCAAGTTTAGGCCCCGTTGGTTAGCCTTGGTGCCAGGGGTTGATCGGCTGTTTATGGCTCGCTTTCTCTGTCGCCCGATTCCGCCTCCCGAGCGCCAACACTTTTTGGAAGACTTTTTGCTGGCAGATTTTGAGGCGGCTCTGGGCACGATGATTACCGCTGTGAGTGAGAAGGCGGCGCGAGTCATGCCCACTGAATTTGCTCAGTTAACGGTGCCGACGCTATTGGTGGCAGGGGAGCGCGATCGCATTATTCCAGCCCAGATGGGCGAGCAGGCTGCGGCTTATAATCCCCTAGTACAGTTTCAAGTATTGCCCCAAACAGCTCATTTTCCCATGCTTGAAGATGCCTCTGCTTACCTGGAGTGCGTTTCTCAGTTTTTAGACGCCGCATCGTGATCGGGGTCAAAATTGCCTACATCAAAATTGCTCAAGTCTGGAGAGATCTCGTATATGACTCCGTTGCCTCCCTTTCAACCTGGATCTCAGGCTGCCATTGATGCTGATGCACTGCTGCTCATGCTGCGCCGCAAAGAGCAGACTTGGGTAGATTGGGGACATGCCTTACAAGCCCTGCAAAAAGCAGGGTACAGTCCGCAGCAAATTTTTGAAGAAACTGGATTTGAGCCCATCCAGCAAAATCAAGTCACGGTGGCGGCTCAAGTGTATGCTGGGTTAGAGTCGGCTGCAACGTCTGTGCGCGAGTACTTTAGCCAACGCCACAGTGATGTTTTATATGAGTTTCGGATCTTAAACCAGGCCGGACGGGTGCAGGCCGCTACCCTGGCAGCCGAACGCCAATTCGATGCCGATCAAGCCCGAGAGATTGCCAAAGCCGTCAAAGAATTTTCCCGGGTCGCCTCTCCCCCCGCAGCATTTTCAGACCAGGCTGGGGATGCGGTGGCCTATCAATGTTGGCGACTGGCGCGCCAGCAGGAAGATCTACAGGCGCGATCGCGCCTAATTGCCCGAGGACTCCAATTTGCTAGCAGTGCCTCGGCTCGCCAAGCCCTCGAAACCTTGCTGACCGATTTTGCGGTGGTCAAAACTCGCCCGCAGCCCAGCCTACCCCTCTATCGTCCCAGCAGCGGCGAAGAACTGGTGCGTCTGATTCCAGTGGTTGGCCAACTGCCCCTGACCCCTGCCGATCTAAAAGCAGTTCCCCTCCTAGAAGAGATTGAGCCTTTCCGCCTGGTGCAATTTACCGGGGGAGCTGGAGCTTGGGTTCCCGTTCCTGGATGGCAAGTCATCCGCAATGCCGAAGATCCCGTAGGACTCTTGGCTCGCAGTGACCAGCTCTCTGTAGAAATTCCTGGCTCCCCCGAGCAAGTCCTAGTTCTCATTGACCGGGCGCAGCGACAGTGGCAAGCCCACCATTATTTCATCGTAGAGCGCTCAGGAGAGCTGGCCTTGCAGTGGTTCGACACTCCCCCTGAACAACCCCTCCTCGGGCAGCTTTTGCTGGTGGTGCGACCCCACAAAATGCTGGATGAAACCTTAAGTCGAGACCTGTGGCAAATCGAAGAGTAGATCTGGTGATCCCCAACCTGCTCAACATCACCAGGACTCGCTACCCTAAAGAAGCCCTCTCGAAAACCTTGCCTTCCAGTCAACAACGGTATCATGACCATGGTTAACTCTGCACCCTATAGCTCTGAACAAGTCTCAGCTTGGCTGCGTGGCCTCATGACGGTGGCCTGGGCAGACGGGCATTTTGACCCCGAAGAACAACATCTCATTGATGAACTGGTGCAGCAGGGCGTCGTGCCCCAAGGCTCCCAAGCAGGCTTTGACCCCATTTCTGCCGATGGGCTGGCAGCGGGGCTGGGCACGGATGCCCAAACTGGAGAAAACTTTTTACGCACTGCGGTGATGGTCGCCCTCGCCGATGGCCTCTACTCCAGTACCGAAGATCAGCTCCTTGAGAAATTTGCCAAAGCACTGCAAGTCGAAGTCCCCGCGTTGGAGTCCCTACGGTTGACCCTAGATGGCGATCATCAGCCGATGAAGGAAGCAAACGCGACTCAGCAGGATTCAGAACAGGATTCAGATCTGCTACATCCTGTGCGCAATTGGCTCGACGGCATGGATATTAAAGATCCCCAGGTGGCTCGATTTCTGTGTCAATTAATTCCAGCACAATGTCCCTTCGAGCGCAACGTGGTGCTCTTTGGCAAAAAAATTGTGCATATTCCCCCCCTATGTAAACTCAATCCGCTGTATGAGCAGTTGGTGGGGCTGCGCTTTCGAGCACTCTCCTATCTAGCAGACGACTGCGAGGAAGATATCTCAGCCTACATGTAAAATCATTTTGTTATAGCGGTTTACAGATCAATGGAGTACGTGGGGTGCAGGGGGAACTGCCCCCTGCGTGGGGGTTCCACCCCCACACCCCGTATCTCACTCAGGTGAGAACCGCTATAATCCGACAAAAAACAAAAAACAAAAAACATCCTGATCGCCCCGTATCTGCAGCCCATATGCGATAATGAATATTTGTGTTTAATTAACCTTGCAACCTTTGAGTGTGTAAAGACCCATGGCTAAGGGTGTTCGAATCATCATTACCCTAGAGTGTACCGAGTGTCGCTCTAACCTCAACAAGCGCTCTCCGGGCGTCTCCCGATACACGACGACCAAAAATCGTCGTAACACCACAGCTCGCCTAGAGCTGAAAAAGTTTTGCACGCACTGCAATACCCATACGGTTCACAAAGAAATCAAGTAGGGCTTGCAGCTCAAGCAGACTTCTCATTCATCACTAACCCCATCATAAAAATTACGGACGGATATGGCATATCTTCGACGCCGGGTCTCTCCAATTAAACCTGGAGACCCCATTGACTATAAAGATATTGATTTACTGCGTCGCTTTATTACTGAGCGCGGCAAAATACTGCCTCGAAGGATTACGGGGCTGACCGCCAAGCAGCAACGTGATCTAACCCAGTCTATTAAGCGGGCTCGAATCTTAGCTCTGTTGCCGTTTATCAATCGAGAAGGCTAGCGTTCACAGCCCTCTCAAAAGCTGGATCTGGCCTCTCATGACTTTTAGGGATAGGCTGACGGTGACGTTGACATTGATCGAGTCTGGTGAATAAAGGTACATTGGTTGAGTTTCGGTTGCAGGGGGATGGCTCCGGCGATCGCAATCGTCAGCGGCGAGTTGGAGTCGTTGAGCGCCCTGAGGGGAAAAAACACTGGATTGTGTTGGACTCTCAAGGTCAAGCCCATACCCTACATCCGCGCCAAATCACCTATACCGTTGTTGAGCCTACGTTTACCCTCTCGGAGTTGCCACTGTTCTTAGCAGAAGTCGAGTCTTACCTCGATCCAGCCAGTCTAGAGGTGGCCTGGGAGCTTCTGGTGGAAGAGGGTGAGGCCGTGGATCCTGCTGCCATGGCACAACTGCTGTTTTCAGATCAGACGGCCTCTCAGTGCTATGCAGCCTACCGTCTACTATCAGATGACAAGCTGTACTTCAAGCAAAAGGGAGACCGCTTTGAGCCGCGCTCGGAGTTGCAGGTTGCCGACCTTAAGCACCAACAGGAGCGTGAGGCGGAACGCCTGCAAACACAGCAAGCTTTTTTTGCAAGGCTGAATACCCTTCTCTCAGGAGATGCTGTGAGCTGGCAGGGGAGCGATATGCCCTACCTCACGGCACTGGAGCGATATGTTTTATTGGGCGATGAGTCCAATACCAAGTCTCAAGCAATCGAAATTTTATCAGCATTGGGACGATCGATCAGTGTCGATGACACTTTTGATCTCCTCGTTGCCTTAGGATGGTGGCATCCCCATGAAAATCTGCCCTTACGGCGCAGCAAGCTACCTACCCAGTTTTCAGATGCGATCTTATCTGTGGTTGAAGAACGTTTAGCCGATTTGCCCCCCGACCTTGATGCTGATCGTCGTGACTTAACCCATCTCAAGGTTTATACCATTGACGATGAAAGTACTGCGGAAATTGATGATGGCTTGAGTCTGGAAACTCTAGCAGAAGGTCGTCAGCGGCTCTGGATTCATATTGCTGACCCCACTCGCTGGATGACCCCTGGCGATCCATTGGATTTAGAAGCGCAGGGACGGGGCACCACGGTTTACCTGCCCACGGGCATGATCCCGATGTTTCCACGGGAGCTCTCTACCGGGCCGATGAGCCTCAATCAAGGACAACAGCGCTGTGCGTTAAGTTTTGGGATTGATCTCGATGAAACAGGGGAAGTAGAGGGATTTGAGATTGCGCCCAGTACTATCAAGCCCACCTATCGGCTCTCCTACGAAGATGTCGATGAGATGCTGGGACTCGATCTTCAGGATGAACCTGAGCTGATGCAATTGGCGCAATGGGCCGGGGTGCGATCGCAGTGGCGTCAGTCCCACGGAGCCATCTCCATCAACATGCCCGAATCCCTGATCAAAGTAGATGGCGATTCAGTCTCCATTCAAGTCTTAAATCCTTCTCGGGCTAGAGCCCTAGTTGCGGAAATGATGATCCTAGCCGGGGAAGTAGCAGCCCGCTATGGTGCCACCCATAAACTGCCCTTACCGTTTCGCCACCAGCCCCAACCCGAACTCCCCCCAGAAGAAGAACTGCTGCAATTGTTGCCAGGCTTAGTTCGAGACTGTGCCATTCGCCGCTGTATGCCCAAAAGCGAAGTCAGTACCACCCCCAATCGCCATGCTAGCCTAGGCTTAGACGGCTACTGTCAAGTCACCTCCCCCATTCGCCGCTATGCTGATCTTGTCGCCCATTTCCAAATTAAAGCCCACCTGCGCGGCGACCCTCTCCCCTTTGGTGAAGCCGATTTGAATACCCTGCTAGCCAGTATCACCACCATTGCCCATGAAGCCACCCTAGTCGAGCGTCAAACCAATCGCTACTGGAGCCTCGAGTTTCTGCGCCGCCAAGGCGATCAAGTCTGGACCGCCTTGGTGCTGCGATGGCTCCGGGATAACGATAATCTAGCCCTGATCCTGCTTGAAGATCTGGGACTAGAATTGGTGATGCGACTGCCCCTAAGTTTACGCTTAGGGGATCGGATTGGGGTTAAGGTTGCCGCTGTCAACCCGCGACTCGATACCATTCACCTCACCGAACATAGCCTGTCCCCTGCAACTGCTACCCTAGAGCCCTAGTGGTCTGTCAGCATTGATTTGGGCGAGGGGTTGGGGTGAGGGCAGGCGAGAGCTGTCGAATTCACATTCCTGACGGAACACTAGGTGCGGATTCTGTTTACAGCGTAAGGAAGCAAGCTACCATGGTGAAGTGGTTTCCTCTGCTCGACTGGGCAGAGGTTGGGACAGCGTAACAATCAGGTTTCTTTGGCTGGATACAGCATGACCCGTAGCAAACTCTCCGATGCAGATAAACAGACCCTTGTCCGTCTGTTTCAAGAGACACCAGAAACCATTAACAGTCTGGCGCAGCAGTATGATGTCAGCGGCAGCACCATTAGACGCATTCTGAAAACACAACTCACCCCCGCTGACTACGATCACTTGCTGGCTCTCAAGCAGCAGGAAGAGCGTTACCCTGAGCCTAGTAGTGTCATGTCCCCAGCGCCCGCTATTGTTGCGGTAGTTGGGGCTAAGCCTCAGGGTTTAGAACCTCCTGCCTCCTCTCCTCCGAAGCCCATTCTCAAATCTGAGCAGAAATCCACACCCCGTGATTCACAGGTTGCACCAGAGCCTCAGCCTGCCCCACCCCCATCTTCTGAGGATCAGGCAGATACCCATCTGATCTCACCAGAGTTAGTTTCTCAGGCAGAACTCTCAAGCCAGGGGGTGGGTGACATCGAGCTGGAGCTCGAAGCAGAGTTTCCCGATGATGATCTCTTAGAAGCTGATCTAGATGATTTTGAGTCTGACGACGATCTAGACGATCTAGACGATCTGGACGAGTTTGAGGACGACGATCTAGATGACGATGAAATTAATGATGTTGCAGCGGATACCCTGCTCGAAGTCTTGCCTTTAATCACGGCAGTACTCCCGAAACAATGCTACTTGGTTGTGGATCGGGCTTCTGAGTTAATTACCCGCCCCCTGCAAGACTTTAGTAATCTTGGCCAAATTCCGGAATCAGAAGTTGAGTCGGTAACCTTACCTATCTTTGACAACCATCGCATTGCCCGCCGCTTCTCCAATCGAACCCAGCGAATTGTCAAAGTCCCCAATGGCAATTTGTTACAAAAGGCTGGTGCCCAACTTACCGCTAAAGGGATTACCCGACTGCTGATTCGGGGTCGAGTCTACGCCCTGTGATTTCTGTCACTTCTACTGTGCCTCTGGGTAACCTATTGTTGAAGCAACCAGTTCCCTCAACTATGATTTAAGAAGTGTCATCAACCATTGACAATATTGTATTAAAAATTTATAATCTCTTCCTCACTGGAAAACTCTAATTCGGCTTGACAAAAGCCTAGATTCGTCTCTGTCTAGGCTTTTTGGAAAATCAACAATCTCATGATCCTCATACGAAGTATTATTTTTGGCTTATGAAAGCGATGATTCTAGCTGCTGGGAAAGGAACTCGGGTGCGTCCGATTACCTACAACATTCCCAAGCCCATGATTCCAATTTTGCAAAAGCCTGTTATGGAGTTTTTGGTTGAGCTGCTACGGCAGCATGGCTTGAATCAAATCATGGTGAATGTCAGTCATCTGGCAGCCGAAATCGAAAATTACTTTCGGGACGGTCAACGATTTGGAGTCGAAATTGCCTATTCTTTTGAAGGTAAAATTGTTAATGGTGAACTCCAAGGAAAAGCATTGGGATCTGCCGGTGGTATGCGTCGAATTCAGGACTTTTCGCCCTTTTTTGATGATACGTTTGTGGTGTTGTGCGGGGATGCTTTAATTGACCTGGATTTAACGGCTGCAATTGAATGGCATCGTCAAAAGGGTGCGATCGCAACCGTAGTGATGAAGACCGTTGATCCTAGCGAGGTATCGAGTTACGGCGTCGTGGTCACCGATGAATCAGGGCGAATTCAAGCCTTTCAAGAAAAGCCTGCCATCGACGCAGCCCTCAGCAACAACATCAACACAGGCATCTATATTTTTGAACCAGAAGTTCTAGACTATATTCCATCTGGACAAGAATTCGACATTGGGAGTCAGCTTTTCCCGAGACTTGTGGAAATGGGCGCTCCCTTCTATGGCATTGCCATGGATTTCCAATGGATTGACATTGGCAAAGTGCCCGACTACTGGCAAGCCATTCGCAGCGTTTTGCTCGGAGAAGTTCAGAACGTCGCCATTCCAGGTCGAGAAGTGAAGCCAGGGGTGTTTGTCGGGTTAAATGTCGCCGTCAACTGGGACAAAGTAGACATTCAAGGCCCCGTATACATTGGCGGCATGACCCAGATCGACGATGGCGCTAAAATTATTGGCCCAACGATGATTGGCCCTAATTGCCACATCTGCGGTGGAGCAGCTGTAGAAAACAGCGTTATTTTTGAATATTCTCGCCTGGGCTCAGAGGTGCGGCTCGTAGACAAGCTAGTCTTCGGACGCTATTGCGTTGATAAAACCGGAGCTACCATTGACGTGCGAGCCGCCGCCCTAGATTGGCTGATCACCGATGCTCGCCAAGACCTAAGCAGTAGCGATCCCACTGCAAATGGCCACTTAATCCCCCAGGAGCTCCTGCAAGCCATCTAACTTCTCTGCTCGTACCAAATTGCTTCCAGTTGCTCAGCCATGTTCACAGCCAAACTGCGGTCATCGTTGTTGAGCAGCACTGTGACATGCCCTAGCTTGCGGCCTGGGCGTGCCTCAGGTTTGCCATACCAGTGGACTACAGCCTGGGAAACTTGGGTCAACTGGTGTCGCTGATCAGAGTAATCACCCACAGCGGTTTCAAATCCAAGCAGGTTAACCATCACTGCTCCCGCAGGCATCAGGTGAGTTGCCCCCAGTGGCAGCCCACAAATGGCCCGCAAATGCTGCTCAAACTGTGAAGTTACGCAGGCATCTAGGGTCAGGTGTCCTGAGTTATGGGTACGCGGAGCAATTTCATTCACCCATATCTGTCCAGTGGCCGCGAGAAATAACTCAATTCCAAAAATACCCACGGCCTGCAACTGAGTCAGAAGAGTAGTCACCATGCAGTCAATCTGTCGCTGCAATGATCCAGACAGCTCGGCTGGGGCAATTACCCAGCGACACACCTGCTCCGGTTGGTAAGTTTCAACGATTGGGTAGGTGACCACTTCGCCAGTGACACTCCGGGCAGCCATGACCGCCAACTCTCGCTCAAAGGGCACAAACGCTTCCACCAGAAATGCGCTGGAGCGCTCGGGCTCCGGTAGCTGTACCTGATGCCAAAACTGGCTGAGGGCTTCGGCATGGCGAATGATAAAGGTTCCTTGACCGTCATACCCATGGCGACGGGCTTTTACGACTACGGGCAACGCCAAGCCCACTTCCTCTAGCCTTGTTTCCACAGTAAAAGGTGCAAAGGTAGGAACCGGCAAGCCTAGAGACTGCAAATACTGGCGCTGCTCATATTTATCGAGCAGCGGTGCCAGCGTCGAAAGAGCCGGTCGAAAACAAACCCCCTGCTCTACCAAGCCACTCAAAGCATCAAGATCAACAAATTCATTTTCAAAGGTAATCACCTGGCAGTGCTGGGCCAGCTTGGCGGTGGCCGAGACATCATTCAAAGGTGCCAAAACCACGGAAACCGGAGCCGCGCTGTCTAAATTGGCAACTGCGGCATCAGTGGCGTTGGGCGTCTGGATCATGAGATGAATGCCTAACTTTTGAGCTGCCGGAATCATCAGTCCAGCCAGTTGCCCTCCCCCGATCACCCCCACTCGCTCCATTACCGTCATGACTCCGGCTTCACTCTCCCTGCTGAGGCCATCATTATCTGGGCATCCTATTTGGGGCACCCTTTCTCTACTCAGCTCGCTGAGTATTGCCGGCTGAAACCCAGCCCTCTTGATTGTCGAGTTTAGCGCGCACCCGCTGCCACTTTTGATCGTCGCTAAACTCAAGAATTTCAACAGCTTCACGAAACTCTAAGGCCACTAGCGTTGTTGCATCCTGAGCAGGGCGGTCGCGGAGCAAGAGCCCATTTTCATAAATGACTACCGCATCATAGGGAACTGCTGGAGGGGCAGGGATAATCTCCGCTTCCTGTTGGGGGTCAGGTTCGTTGGCAAAAACGGGGCGCTCGGGGGGGGTGATCAGATCTCTCAGCATCAGGTAGGCGATGCCAGAAACACCTGCTACCAAGACGATTGTGCCTAAAAACACACCTATAACAGACTGGATGAACTTCATATAATGATCCTAAATCAGTGGATGCCCCCTGCGGAAAACTGATTCGGCTAGGACAGAGCTTGAGGGGGCATCCCAATACTGTTCGGATAAGAGGAATAGACATTGCATTCGCCCCCTAAATCCCCCATTCTGGGGGACTTTGAGTTCAGAGCCCCCCAATTTGGGGGGCTGGGGGGCGAGTGCAAGGATGCTGAGACTTAACCGAACAGTATTGGGGGGCATCCCATTCAGCAGACTCAACCGACCACTGCCTTAATCGGGCTGCTGGAGTTGCTGCTGAATCCGCACACTCAGTGTACTATGCTTAGATGCTAGACGCGCTTTTCCAGACGCCGCCCAGGTTTGCAGCACTTGCACTTGTTCTTGGGCAGTGCGCGCTAGGGGAATAATTTGACTGGCTGCTTCTAGAATGTCGTCGCTGGTGAAGTCACGATTCTGGCTAAATCCCAGGTGCATGGCTTCAATGATGCTTTGCTCGATTTCGGCACCCGAAAAGTCTGGGGTTTCGTAGGCGAGTCGCTCAAGGTCATAGGCTTTGAGGTTGTGAGGACGCAAGCGCACCAGGTGCACGGCAAAAATCTCTTGACGTTCTTCTTTGCTGGGGAGACCCACGAAAAAAATTTCATCGAAGCGTCCTTTGCGCAAAAGCTCTGGAGGCAGGGCTTGGATGTTATTGGCGGTGGCCACTACAAAGACCGGGGAGGTCTTTTCGGCCAGCCAGGTAATAAAGGTGCCAAAGACGCGACTGGTTGTGCCTGCGTCGCTGCGTCCATCTGCCCCGGCAAAGGCTTTGTCAATTTCGTCAATCCACAGCACGCAAGGTGCCAGCGCCTCTGACAGTTGGATCATCTGGCGGGTGCGGGACTCGGATTCCCCAACTAGTCCAGCAAAGAGTCTGCCCACGTCAAGGCGCAAAAGGGGTAGGTGCCAGTGGTGGGCGATGGCTTTAGCGATGAGTGATTTACCGGTGCCTTGAATTCCCACTAGGAGTAGCCCCCGAGGATGGGGCAATCCATACTGGCGGGCTCGTTCAGAAAAGGCTCCCCCTCGTCGCAATAGCCAGTCTTTGAGGTTGTCGAGTCCCCCGATGTCTGCCATGTCTTCTTGGGCGGGGTAAAAGTCTAAAATTTGAGTCTGGCGAATGGTCTGTCGCTTTTCTTCCAAAATTAAGTCAATGTCTTCGGCTTGAAATTGCCCATGGGTGGCAATCGCCCGGGACAGCACCCGCCGAATTCGCTCCAGGGAGAGTCCCTGGCAAGACTGCACTAAGTTATCTAGCAACTTGGCTGAGAGGCGATGACCTGTGGCACCCAGCAGTTGCTCCACCTCGACGCGAATTTCTTCGGATTTGGGTAAGGGAAAGTCGAGAACATTGAGAATTTCCCGGAGGTCGTTGGGAATGGCAAGTTCAGGGGCCAGCACAATCAAGTTTTTAGGCTGGGATTTCAAAAGACGAGCCAGGTTTCGCAGCTTACGGGAAACGGCGATGTCTTCGAGGAAGCGATGAAAGTCTCTCAGAATCACGATGGCGGGGGTGGTTGCCGAGAGCTTCTCGACTAGCTCTAGGGCTTGGAGGGGGTTGCGCTGGGCAAATCCGGTGTCGTTGGGGTTCCCTTGGTAGCCATCTACAAAGTCCCAGGTATAGATGGGGCGGTTGCCGAGGGTTTGGGCGACCGCTGCGATCGCAGCCTCGATGCGTTCTTCTTCCAAGGTGGGCACGTACAGAATGGGATAGCGCGCCCGCAGAAGTAACTCAAACTGGTCATTAAAGCTCATGGTGTTTACCGTCATGCAGATATATTTTTTACCCTTGCAAAAAAAGTTGCGAGTTTGCCAACCCTGAAGTTAAGCTGGTGATGTTCTAAATCCAGGCTTTGGATTCATACGACGATCACGCTTCATCGTCAAGAACATTGATTAGGGCGGGGGGATTTTCATAAAATCAGCGTCCTAGGTGTAGCAAGATTCATGGCTAAGATTACATCAGCTTTCTTCTCTTTGGCAGCCGCAAGCTTACTTGCTGGCCTTGTCCATGCCCCAGCCAATGCTTTTTCATTGACCCCTTCTGGGGGGATCTCCTTCGATAAAAACTCTGTCGGCAGTGCATTCACCGTTGACTTTGATGGTAACGTTGACAAGAAAACGGTCTCAGGGTTAACCTCTCAGGCTGTCTTCACCCTAACGAGTTTTAACAACAAGACCGCCACTTTTGATGTGGCACTGACCAACACCTCTAGTAACCCCATTACCAAAAGCCGCGTAACAGGGCTTGGGTTTAATGCCAACTCACATATTGTGAGCGCCAATGCCTCTGGAACCTTAGGCAAGGCCGTCGTTGGAGGAGCCTTTCCCAACGGCTTTGGCAGTGTTGATATTTGCTTTACCTCAGGGCCAACCTGCCAAGGGGGCGGGGGCGGTGGGGTTAATTTTGGCCAAACCGGAAACTTTAGCACGAGTCTTACCTTTAGTCAGTCACTCTCCACCTTAACCCTGGATAACTTTGGGGTCAGATACCAAAGCATTGATGGGTTGATCAAAGGCAAAAAAGCAAAAGACGCAAGTGGTACAGGTTTTGGCACCCCTCATGGCACCCCTCATGATCCCGTTCCAGAGCCTGCTTCTATGTTGGGTCTGCTCGCCTTTGGGGCGTTAGGGGGAGGTGCCCTGAAGCGCAAGAAGGCCAAAGCCAATATGGCAGCATCAGAAGCACCGTCAGAAAAAGAACTGACCCAGGTGGAGTAGTTCCCGTTGTTCCCTGGCCAGCTTCAGCCTTGTTTGCATTGTAGATTTGCTCTCTTTTAACTGATCAGGAAATGTGCGATCGCGCATTTCCTTTTTTCGTGCTCAGAGCTTGTTTGAGAAGTTGCTTAGACCTTGCACCCGCCCCCTAAATCCCCCATTCTGGGGGACTTAAGCGTGATCAAAGCCCCTCAGAATGGGGGGTTGGGGGGCGAGTGTAGAGCATGGGAAGACCTTAAAGACAGCTTCCCAGACGTGGGTTCGACCTTAGCGGGTAACAAGGCATCTCTAGTGTAAACAAGTCGGCTCTTTCCGACTCAGGACTCTCTGCCCAATGCTCTCAACTCAGTAGTAACCGTAAGGCCGACCTTACAGATCCTTGATCATGAACACTCAGATAGCCAATTTGCTTGAGAATCAAAACATGGTCAATGGTAAAGAGCTTCATCCGGACAGTGGATGAGACTTTTAAGCCTGCATCTTTTAGATCGGTAATGGTGACATCCAGTGGCCAAGGAGAATGCGATGCAGTGGTAATCATAGCCATCACACTATGATAAATACCTACATTGAAAAGTTCTGAAGACAACACTAGGGCAGGTCGCCTTTTGGTCGCTGTCTTATTCGTGAATGGAAACGGAACAACCACCACATCAAACTGCTTATAAATCACCATAGGCAGCTTCATCTTCAGGGCTATTCCATTCGCTCAAAGTTCCTTCTATGGCTTGCAAATAATCCCAATCAACCGCTGAAGGACTCTTCTTCCGAATAATAATTATTTCGTCAGTTTGACGTTCAAAGACGATTTTGTCACCAGCGCGAATTCCAAGCTGTTCTCGTACTAGGAGCGGAATGGTCGCCTGATATTTTTGGGTTACGCTGGATTCTGCTATGACAGTCCCTGACATACTTTTCTCCTGCTTTTCTGGCATAAAAACAAAATTCCATGCCTAAGTATTACGTAATACTTAAACGTACTTTAGCATGGTTGGTCATCTAGGGGTGGCAGCTCCGCTGCCAAAGGCAGGGGGGGCGTGACGGGGGTAGGGGGGGTAGCGACAGGAGGATCGGCAGGAGGGGGGTCGGCGGCAGGAGCTAGCGTGAGCGCCCCGTGCCAGCGATCCAAAATATCTTTTACCAGAACTTCTTTGATCCAAATCTGTCCGACAATGACCAGGGGTAAGGCTAACAGTAGCCCTGTGAAGCCAAAGAAGATGGCAAAAATCACTTGGGAGAGCAGGGTAATAGCTGGCAAGAGCGACACTTGCTTTGCCATCACAATTGGCACCAGTAAGTACTGCTCTAATTGCTGAATAATCACGTAGAGAATTAAGACTGCTAGAGCTTTCCAGGGCGAATCAAGGAGTGCGATCGCAAGGGGGGGAATCACACTCAAAGTAGGGCCAATATTGGGAATAGCCTCTAAAAGCCCTGCAATCAGAGCATTGGCGAGTACGAGCTTCACCCCCAAAATCCACAACCCCAAACCACTGAAAATCGCAATAACAGCCATATTGAATAAAATGGCAGCAATCCAGTTGTCTAGAGCAACCTCGCACTGCCGCAAAATGAAGTCTACCCGGCGGCGGTAAAAGGACGGAAACAGGCGAATAAAAATCTGACGATATTGCCCTGGATTTAACATAAACATCAGGGTCAAGACAACCACCAGCAGACCATTCAAGAGCACCAATAGGGAATTAGAGAAGATAGCAAAAAAGTTCCTGAACAGCTCCCCCGCCACTGTAGGCACCTGACGCCGAATATCATTGAGCAAATCTACATCAATGAGAATGTCCCCTGGCAGCTCCGCTTGCAGCCAACGAATTGACACCTCCAAGCGATCTAACCCCTTAGGCACCAGCAGCGCCAACTCCTGGGCTTGAGTGACAAAAGGGGGGACAATCAACAGCACAAACAGCACCCCCAGGCCGAGCAAGCCCAATATAGATACCCCCACCGCCGCACCGCGCTGGAGGTTAAACCCCATCAGCTTCCGCACCAGGCCGTTGAGCGCGGAGGCCAGTACGACTGCCAAAAAGGTGAGTAAAATTACCTGACGAATTTGCCACAGCACATACAGCGAGACAAAAAAGACCGCCAGCCCTATCCATCTGCCTAATGTCATGCCCACCGCTCCTCGTTTGGGGAAAGGCCACGACCTTCATGACCCATTATGGTTACAATACAAGACTAAGTAACTTACAGCAGAGCTTTCAACTCTTCTACGCTGAGGTCAGCTTGCCGAACAATGCCATGGAGAGTCCCCTTTGCAGCTGCACCATGATCTGGAACTGTTAGCCGACGATGCGGTGGCTCACTGTTCCGCAGGACTATATGACTCCCCCGCTGTCGATCTACTTCAAGCTTGGCACGGATCACCTGCTTGAGGGTGTAATCCGGTTTGTATCCAAAATCGTCTGGTTGCTCGAATAGAATCTTCCTCTGGATAACGGGTATCGTTCAAGTCAAAACGCAGGCAAGTTGCGCGACCAATGGATGTAGTTCCTTCTATAACAATGCCCTTATCTTGCCAAACAAAATTCTCTGCCCATTTTTGTTTGCGGGGATTAAAAATGGGAACAATTTCCTGAGTCTCTGGATCAATACCAGCCACAAAATTGTAGCGTCTCTCGTTGCAACGAGACGACAAGCAAGCGCAAGATTGTCGAGCGCGTCAGAACCACCCAAAGATTTTGGGACAACATGATCGACGGTAAACCGATTAGCACTCAACCGCTCTGGAGAGTGACAATACTCGCAGATATAGTTAGCACGCTCCCGAATAGCTTGTCTGACTTCATCGCTGATTGGCATGTTGAGCAGCAAGCATCGCGTTGATATGAGTAAAAATACGATCTAGCTCTCCAATCGCATCTAATTCAGCAAGTTCATCAGGAGTGAGTTGGTCAGCTTTTTTCTTTTCTAGAAGGCTCTCCATTCGTAGTTGAAGAGACTCACTGAATTTGAATAAATCCCAGTTGCCAACTTTCTCGATTCGGATCTCATGTATTAGAGAAGATGGTTTATTGAGAGTTGTAACCATTTAGCCCTCATTGAATTAAATTTTTGCAAGCCAAGCTGTGTCAATTTCTACTGACTCAATCATTGTGATCTTGACACCAAGCCCCAGTTCTTTCAAGCGTTGGACTAGTTGCTCACCATCAATCAAGTCAATCGGGGGTGCGCCATCCCTGGCTGCCTCCTTAATTGCATCTCTGGTAAAGGTGCCAGTTGTGATCAATAACCCCTTGTCAGTGCACCCTTGCATAGCTCCCCGAAAATCTCTAAAGCGCTACTTTGTCAAATATAACGTGAGTTCGACAGCTCTCGTCTGCCCTCACCCCAACCCCTCTCCCAATGTTGGGAGAGGGGCTAAAACCTTGAATTTGTGCTCTGTTCCCCCTCTCCCAATGTTGGGAGAGGGGGCTAGGGGGTGAGGGCGGATAAGTCCTCGAACTCACGTAAATATAAGCCGCTACTCAGGATGTATGGCTGCGCGATCTCTCAAATTGTGCATCTTAGAGACAATCTGGATGTACAGCCCTAACCCAAAAATGAAGCCAGTTAACTATAAATTGGTGAGCGCCAGCAGTCTATCAAGACGACTCAGTTTGCCTTGGGCATTGCGAGGGATCATGGTGAGCGGAATCCAGCGCTTGGGATGCTTATAGCGACTCAGATGATCCTGAAGGGCAGTAGCCAGTTGGGTTGAGGTCAGCGTGGGGTCAAGGGGCACATAAAATGCGGTGACCACTTCTCCCCAGTCTGGATCGGGCAGTCCCATCACGTAGACATCCTGCACCCAGCCTGTGGCATAGAGGGCTGCTTCGATTTCTTCTGGATAGATATTTTCACCACCGGAAATAATTTTGCGGCTGCTGCGCCCGACCACTTGCAACGCCCCTGTCGCCGACAGGAAGCCTCGGTCATCTGTCACCCAAATGGAGGGGGGTGGCGCGAAGGCGGGATAGTAGCCTTGGCACAGGGCAGCACTGCCAATGGCAATCCTCCCCACTTGGTCGGTTTCTAAGGGCTGGCCCTGGTCATCTTGAATGTAAAGCTGGACATGGGGCAAGGGCGTGCCACAGTGATTGTGCCCAGCCAGGAAATCTTCGGGTTTGAGGGTGGCAACTTGAGCCGCAGTTTCGGTCATGCCGTAGGTGGGCGCTAGGCGAATCCCCTGTTGCCGAGCAGTTTGCAGCAGGGCACCCCAGGCAGGGCCGCCCCCTAAAAAAACGGTCTGGAACTGGCATAGCCAGTTCTGCAAGGTTACTTCTGAGAGCAGGCGATGTAATTGGGTTGGCACCAAAGACAAAAAAGAGATTTGCGGCTCAATCACTGGTATGTGATGAGTCATAATCTCGGTGAAAGGTGCGATCGCCAACTGCCCACCCGAAACAAAAGACCGCACAAACTGCATCAAGCCGCTCACATGATAGAGCGGCAGCACACAGCAGCAGTGAATGGGTTGCCAACCCGCCTTGAGCGAGCCCAAAAAATACTCATGAAAACCCTGGGTTGCAACCATCAACCTGTCCCAGGTATGAATCACAAAGCGAATCTGCCCCGAAGACCCCCCCGTGGGGATTAAGATCCAACCCGGTTGCGGGCGGGCAACGTCCTTCTGGAGCCTCGGCGCAACCTCAGGAACAGTTCCCACACAGTAATCGGGATGAACCTGCGCCAACACGGCCTGCCACTCGGCAGCCCGCCAACCAGGATTCCCTAAAACGACTGGGCACCCCTGACAGACAGCCGCCACAAAAGCCGCCAGAAACTGGATCGGATCTGATTCGGCAATCAAAACCGTCGGGTAAAGAGCAGCCGATTGACTCAGATCGACTTGCAGACGCTCTACCCTGAACCAAAAATCATCCGTTTCAGGGCATTGACTCCCAAAAGGTTGACGCTGAGGCTTCCATCTAGACTGGCGGCGATGGTGCAGTAGCGCAGCATCCATAGAGATCTAAAGCGTATTCTTGAAGTCTCTTGGCCCTTGATAGTCGCTCAAGTCAGCTAATTCTTCTAAACTCCGACGACCCGTAATAATTTTGCCATTGATTTCCCATGCAGGGTATCCAAATTGCCCCCCAGCCGCTTCGAGCTGGCTGGCGGCAGCTTGACAGACCTCAACCTGGGGACTCTGGCCTTCTGGCGCACATTCAATATAGGGAAAGTCTGCCAGTGCCTCAACCCCAAACAGCTTTTTCTGCTCATAGCAGTGGGGACACCAAAAGGCACCATACATTTTGGCATCCACTGCTTCTAGATGCCTAGCCAACTCAATTTCAGCATTTCCAGAGGTTTCTGTGATGCTAAAGAAAACTCGCCCTTCTCCAGACACAATGTTGTAGCCATCGTCAACCGCTTGCCCAACGTTGGCATAGACCCCCAGCGTGCCAATCACGGTGATCACAGCCACAATCAGCCCGGAGAAGAGAAGCTGCCCCACATCGTCCCAAGTGCGCCCCAAAAGGGTGACCCCAAACATAGCCGTGGCCAAGATAGCCGAGGCAATACAGAAAAAGCAGACCGCTTGTGGCCCATAGGGAACCACAAACTCTGTCACCATGATGTACATCAAATAAAAACTGAACAGCATCATCGCCGTTGACCCCAAAAACAGGAGCAGCCAAGTGCTGTTTTCTAATTTAAGCCGCAGATCTTTCTGGGCATCGGGATTCACCCATAGGGGGCCTAGGGCAAAAATGGCCATGGCGACATAGGCCAAGAAGCCAAACAAGGCCAAGGGCTGGCCCAACACAAAAGCATAGGGGCTATTGAGTACCGTTTCACAGCCGCTAGTGGGACAGGCTGCTGCTTCGCCCATCAGTTTGGTAGCTGTGATATACCCCGTGTTAAGGGCTCCTAGAAGGGCAATCGCACCAACGATGGGACGAGACCAACGGTGCAGCCAGGGCTTAGAACGACGGCGGCTCATGGGTTTCCTCGCAAAAGACTTTGACAACAGGGGCAATCAGGTTCATCTTAAATCATCATATCGAATCGAGTGGATGTCCTGATTTGCAGTTCCGAGACGCAGACCTGACAATAAGAGTGCCCTTTCTAGATTGTCGCTATGACTGCTGAGCTGTGGTTTACCCTGGCCAATATATTTGTGTTGCCCTTTTGGTCACTGATGATTTTGTTGCCCAACTGGCAGTGGACCCGTCGTATTCTCAGCTCTTATTTGCCCTTTGTAGCTTTGGCACTGCTCTACGTGGGCTTCTTGATCAGTGCGATTACGCCTGAGTCAGCCCAAGCTCTTGCCAATCCCAAACTAGCTGATATTGCCCGCTTTTTTGGGGATGAATCGGCTGCGGCTACGGGCTGGGTGCATTTTTTAGTTATGGATTTATTTGTAGGGCGCTGGATTTATTGGGAGGGGCAACGAACTGGGATTTGGACGGTTCACTCCCTGGTACTCTGCCTATTTGCGGGGCCTTTGGGTCTATTGACTCATGTGGTGACAGCGGCGATCACAGAGCGCTTTTTTCCGCCTGAACAGCCTAAAACTTCCCCTGATGCGGTAAAATCCACGGCACCATCGAACCCTTAAAATTTGCCGCTCTTTTGTGATTATGCCAACCGATTTCCCTAGAGAATTAGACCCCCAACAGTGGCCTGCTTTGCTCCAGCAGGTCTTGGATCGTCAATCTCTGTCTAAAGACCAAGCCGTCACCCTGATGCAAGGCTGGCTCCAGGAAGTGATTCCTCCCGTTTTATCTGGCGCGATTCTGGCCGCGCTCCAAGCCAAGGGGGTGACAGCCCCAGAGCTATCTGGCATGGCCAGCGTGCTGCTGGCTCAGGCGGTCAACCCCTACCCCGCTGCCCCGCATTATCCGGTTTTAGTAGACACCTGTGGCACTGGGGGAGATGGAGCATCCACGTTTAATATTTCTACTGCCGTGGCCTTTGTGGTGGCCGCAGCGGGGCTGCCCGTCGCCAAGCATGGAAATCGCTCTGCCTCTAGCTTAGTGGGCTCTGCGGATGTCTTAGAAGCCCTGGGAATCAATCTGGCTGCACCGCCAGCTCAAATTCAAGGGGCACTCTCTGAGGTCGGCATCACCTTTTTGTTTGCCCCTGGCTGGCATCCTGCGATGAAAGCGGTGGTTCCCCTGCGCAAGGCGCTGAAAGTCCGAACTATCTTTAACCTCTTAGGGCCATTGGTCAATCCCCTTCGCCCTACGGGACAGGTGGTTGGGGTCTATGACCCTCAATTGCTGCCGACTCTGGCAGGGGCACTGCAAGATTTGGGCGTGCAGCGAGCCATCGTTCTCCATGGCCGCGAAGGGCTTGATGAGGCGGGTCTTGGGGACTGTACAGACTTGGCGGTACTTGCTGATCGTCAGGTACGCACTCAGGTTCTTGATCCGAGTCAACTGGGTCTGGCCACTGCCACGCTGACTGAGATTCGAGGCGGTGGCGTCAGCGAAAATATGGCCATTCTCAAGGCTGTTTTGCAGGGACAGGGCACCTCGGCTCAAACCCAGGTGGTGGCTTTGAATGCGGCGCTAGCCCTGTGGACAGGGGCAGCCGTGGACACCTATGCTGCTGGCATTACCCTGGCTCACGAGATCCTTGGCAGTGGAGCGGCCTGGCACAAGCTGGAGCAGTTGGCTCGGTTTCTGAGCTAGGACGCCAGCTTCTGAGCACAGTGCAGCGATACGGTTTACTTAAGGTGGTGCGCGATCGCATCCATACACGATGAAAACCTGCCGGATTGTCTTGATTGAAGATCACGATCTCACCCGAGTGACCATGCGCCTGAGTGTGCAACAGCGAACCCCCATTACAGTGGTTGGTGAGGCTGATAACGCCCAAGTGGGGCTACAACTGGTCACGAACCTGCAACCCGATGTTGCTGTGGTCGATATTGGCTTGCCAGATATGGATGGCATTGAAGTCACCCGCCTGATTAAAGCGCGGGCAATAGAGACCAAGGTGCTGATCTTAACCCTGCGGGATCGCGAGGAAGTGGTCTTGGCTGCCTTTGGCGCGGGGGCTGACTCCTATTGCATGAAGGATATTTCTTCAGCTAGTTTGCGCGAGGCCATTCAGATGACGGCCAGTGGCTATTCCTGGATTGATCCTGCGATCGCAGGCATCGTCTTAAAACAAACCCGATCCGGCTCATTCTCTTTCCCCCAAACCGAAGTTGTCCCGCTTCCAGCCCCAGAAAGCTATGCGCTTACCGAACGAGAGCTAGAAGTCTTGGCATTGATTGTAGAAGGATGCAGCAATGCCGACATTGGCGAACAGCTCTATATCACTGTGGGAACAGTCAAGACCCATGTCCGCAATATTTTGAACAAACTCTGCGCCGACGACCGCACCCAAGCGGCTGTGCGGGCACTCCGCGCTGGCCTAGTGCGTTGAGCCTTGTAGACTTGAGACCTTCGACTTAATAGTCTGTCAACTTTGTCTTGAAGGATTGACGAGTACCCAGAAGTTGATGGGGGTTAAATTTTGAGGGTCTGCGGCTCCTCAAAATTTTCCTGACGGAACCCCTAATAGCACGTGAGTTCGACAGCTCTCGTCTGCCCTCACCCCAACCCCTCTCCCAATGTTGGGAGAGGGGCTAAAACCTTGAATTTGTGCTCTGTTCCCCCTCTCCCAATGTTGGGAGAGGGGGCTAGGGGGTGAGGGCGGATAAGTCCTCGAACTCACGTTAATAGCAGTTGAATAGCTTTCGCCTTTAGCGGTTTTGCAAAGAAGTAGCCTTGCCCATATTCGCAGCCTAGGGCTTTAAGCTGAGTTAACTGAGCTGCCGTTTCAATCCCCTCTGCCACCACAGTCATATCCAGGCTATGGGCCAGCGTCAAGATAGCCCGCACAATAGCATGATTTTCAGGTTTGTCATCCAAGGTGCAGACAAAAGAGCGGTCAATCTTAATGGTATCCAGGGGAAACTGATGCAACCGACTCAGAGAAGAGTAACCAGTCCCAAAATCATCCACACAAAGGGCTACCCCCAGAGCCTTGAGCTCCTGTAAGCGAACGGCAGCCAATTCAGTATTGGCCATAATGCCACTTTCAGTAATTTCTAACTTCAAAGACTCAGCACCTAGTCCTGTTTGTAGCAAAACTCGCTCAACATAGCGCGCCAGATGGGGCTGAGCCAATTGCTTACTGGACAGGTTGACGTTCATGCTTAAAGTTAGTTCTGGATGCGCTTGCTGCCACTGACGAAGCTGTCGGCAGGATTCCCACAGCACCCACTCCCCGATGGGTGCAATCAGTCCCGTTTCCTCAGCGACAGGGATAAACTCAGCAGGCGAAATGAGCCCCCATTGAGGATGCTGCCAGCGCACTAAAGCTTCAAACCCCTTAATTTTTCCACTTTGAAGAGAATAAATGGGTTGATAATGAACCTGGAGTTCATTCCGTTCCACAGCCCAGCGCAGATTTGTCTCAATGAGCAACTGCTCCACCGCTTTGTTGTGCATCTCTGTGCTGAAGAATGCATAGCAGGCTCGGCCATTTTCTTTGGCCTGGTAGAGAGCGGTGTCGGCATTTCTCAGCAGCTCCGCCGGTTGAGCCATTACATCAGTATTGAGGGCAATGCCAATACTAGCGGTGGTAAAAATCTCATGATGATCCAGGTAAAACGGGGCTCGCAAGGCTTGCTGAATGCGGTCGGCAACGGTGGTGGCGTCTTTGAGATCTTGCACCCGTTCAAGGAGAATTGTAAATTCATCCCCACCCAGGCGAGCCACTAGATCTTGAGGCCGAAGGCAGGCTTGCAGTCGGCCAGCCACTTCAACTAAAAGCTGATCACCTGTCACATGTCCCAGGCTATCGTTAATCACTTTGAAGCGATCAATATCTAAAAATAAAATGGCAAATTGACGCTGAGGATGCTGTTGAACTCGGGCAATGGCCTGTTGGAGCCGATCTAAAAACATCAAACGATTGGGGAGTCCTGTCAGGGAATCGTGGAAAGCGTCATGGGTCAACTGCTCTTCCAAGCGCTTGCGATCGCTAATGTCAACGACCTGACTCAGGACATGAAGAGGCAACCCCCTCTCATCGCGCACCAAAGTGACCTGAAGTAACGTGTCTACTCCTTGGCCAGTCTTAGAAAGATAACGCTTTTCAACTTGAAAATGGGATAACTCGTTCGTCAATAACTGAGTCATCAACATCCCATCTGGGTTTGGGGCGTCCGGATCCGCAAGATCAGCAAAGGTTCGCTGCATCAATTCTGCGGCAGAATAGCCAAAGGCACTACATAGGGCTGGATTCACTTCTAGAAAATGGCCATCTGGCGTGCTTAGTGCCATCCCAATTGGAGCCTGCTCAAACAGCACTCGAAATTGCTCCTCACTCTTGCGAAGAGCTTCTTCAGCTTGTTTGCGCTGGCTGATGTCATTTTGAATCCCCACAAAGTGGGTTAGGTATCCTTCGGCATCAAATACAGGGGCAATGTGCAATTCATTCCAAAAGAGGGAGCCATCTTTGCGATAGTTCCGGAGAACCACTCGGCAGTCTTCCTGGCGTTGCAATGCTTGTCTGACCACATCCAGGGCAGGTTGTTGGGTATCTTGACCTTGCAAGAATCTACAGTTGTGACCAACAATCTCCTGCTGGGTGTAGCCCGTCATCGCCTCAAAAGCAGGATTCACATAGGTAATCGGATTATCGGGCTGATTGGCATCCGTGATCAAAATGCCATGACTGCTAGCGGCAATGACCCGCTCCATCAGCCGTAGTTGAGCCTCAGATTGATGACGGTTGATGGCGGCGGCTAGCACATTGGCCATGGCCTGGAGGAAGTGAATATCGTCTTGATTAAACTGCTGTTGGTGCTGGCAATAGGCACCTAAGACGCCGTAGGAGTTTGCTTGGCCCGGAATAACCACACTAATGCCACTCACAATGCAGTGATTATGCAGCAGAGGTGGACCACCAAAGCGCTTGTCTACGCGGAAGTCTTCAATGATAACCGGCTGTTGTGTAGCCAGGGCATAGCCTATTTGGGACTGGGGCTGCGATCCGACACATGCCACTCCCACCAAGCCATGACGCCAGCCAACCCCTGCAGTGAGTTGCAAGGCATATCCATTGGGCATGAGTTCAAAGATGCCACACAACTTTACCCCCAAAACCTCAGAAACCTGTTGCGTTGCAGCCTGCATGAGCGTGGGCAAATCTATGCCGGCTAACGCTTTTTGTCCTAAGGTGGCAACAGCAGCTTGTTGATTGGCGCGAACTCGATAGCGCGCTTCGCTGTCTCGAAGCGCCCGCTCAGCTTGCTTTTGGGCAGTGATATCCCGTTGGATCGTTGCCAGACACAGAATCTCGTGCGTCTCAGGGTGGCGGACGATAAAACAACTGCGATGCACATCAATACACAATCCAGTCTGAAAATTGCGGAGTTTTCCTTCTCCCTCTGAGCGACCTTCTTGTTGCAGCTTGGGCAAAACGTTTTGGCAAAAAGCGGCAACCTCTGTCTCGGGTAGGTAGTCGATGATAGTTTTGCGCAGGGCTTCTGATTGATTTTCAAGGCCAACCATCTGACACCCGGCTGGGTTGACATATAAAATCTCGCCCGTAGGCTTAGACATGGCGATAAAGTCGTTACTGTTTTCGACCAAAGCCACAAATTTAAACCCGTCCGATGCAATTTGCTGGCTTTGAGTGATGTCTCGCCGTACAGCTACAAAATTTGAGATCACACCCGCTTCATTCAAGATGGGTGCAAACGTAACCTCTTGGTGAAGAGGGGTTCCGTCTTTATGCCGACTGGTTAGGTGTCCCTGCCATACTTGGCCAGAGGATAATGTTTTCCAAAGTTGGAGATGGAAATTCTCATCTTGCTCATGATTCCGTAACAGGGAAGCAGGGGTCTGACCTACAGCCTCGGATGCTGAGTACCCAGTGATTGCCTCAAAGGCAGGATTGACATACTGAATATTAACGTCTGCATCGGTAATTTCAATTGCATCCCCTGAATGATGAACCGCAGTTTCCAATAGGGCTTGCAGTTGTGGGGTTTGGCGCTGCTGGGGTATATCTGTCCAGACCATCAACACTGCTGGAACGGCTTGGTAGATGAATTTCTGAGCCGACACCAGTGCCTCTACAGCATTGCCGTTGAGCTGGCAAAACTGGATTCGCTGATTTTCAGCCCGCTGGTTTGTTTGCAGTTGAGCAAAGAAGGTCAAGGCTTGATGCGGATCGCTGAACCATTCGCTGTCCAGCACTTGAGGGGGAGCCTCTTCAGGGCAGCCCAAAAATCGCGCGACTCCCGGATTTTGCAGCAAGATTTTATGACCTTGACAAGCAATGACCGCCGTAGGTAGAGGGGTCACCGCAAGCAGGGTCGAGAGTGTGACCTGCAAGTCTGTCTCCATCTGTCGCCGCACAGTCATAGCACCTTGAACAGGAACCTGAACGTGCCGACAGGAGACCGCACACTGGGGCCAAGGCAAATCTCTTTTTAGTCTTTGAACAAGTCTTTTCTGTACGTTGCGATGACGACTCAAGACTATGAACCTCTCATCAGGTGGTGACAAGGCTAAGGGCGACTCTAGACCCTGATTGACCAACCAATCAAGACCCGCACCCCAACCCCTCTTCCAGAGTGGGCTACGGTGTACACACATCTCTAGGTAAACCCATTTCACCCTGCATTAGCCCCCCCCGACCCCCCAAGTTTGGGGGGAGATCAACAAAAATTGGGACTATATTCCCCCCAAACTTGGGGGGCTAGGGGGGCGAGCGCAAAGATTTTGAATCTTTTCAAGACTTGTGTGTACACGGTTGCCCAGAGCGGAAGAGGGGAGCCGGAGCTATATGCAATCTTGTTGCCCTTCTTCCGCGAGGGGAGAAGAGGCTAGGGAATGAGGGCAATGAGTTTTGTGAGCTAACCAGCCCTAGACCTTGGATTACCTTCCCCAACTAGGGCTACCGCAAGCGCAGGTGATGCCTAGAATCAATACCTTAACCTAACCTTTAGTCTGCACAACATTCAGGAAAGCTTAATCGTTTTGAAGATAAAATTTACACACGGATACAGAAGCATGGGAAAACCATCGTTGCAGCGCCATGCCATGGAGACTATGCGGTTTACAGATCAATGGAGTATATGGGTGCAGGATCCCCTGCGTGGGGGTTCCACCCCCCCACCTCGTTCAGGTGAGAATCAGTATATAAACATCAGAAAGAGCACCGACGACTGGCCGTGTTTCGTCTCGGTGCTCTATACTGGTTCGCTCCTCACACAAATAGCACAATACACTAACTGCGAGACGATTGCCAGTTTTATAACCAATTTGCAACATTTCAGGCACATAATAGTGCGGTGGAGTTCATGATTCTACGCCTCGGTGGGCGCTTCAGCGGCCAACAGCGATCGCAGCACAAATGCCAGCACCGGTTGCAAAATCAGCAAGAGTCCTAATCGTGCGGTCGCCTGATTAGGGTGTTGGTGCTTGACCTCCCCAAAAATATTGCAGAGGCGGTGAAACTGGGCAAATTGCTCTACCAAATTGCCCAGGTATTGGCCTAAATACTGGGCAGGGGGGCTGCACAGTGCGATTTGGGTGGATGAAATTGGCAGATAGTAGCGGTTCTGGCGCTGGAGACTAGCTGGAAATTGGAGGAGCGATCGCAGCAAAGCGACCTCGGCTGGATGGGAGCACCAGAGCTGTTGATTGGCATCCAACCAGGGCAGTTGAGCCAGCGGATCTAGCAGCAGCGGATACCCGTCCTGGAACGCCAAGGCAATAAGACCCGTTTCAGCGCCTAGGTGCAGCAGGTGACAACATCGGGCATGGGCATATTGCAGCCCATCTAAAACAGCCGCTTCGATTTCAGTGCGGTTGGAATGGCTTGATTCAAGGCATGGGCGGTTTTGCGCTGGTGCTGGCCGCAGTTGTGGGGGGGTTCGCATCAACCCCTGAAGGCAAAGCGCCAAGGCCCAAGGCGGCAGTCTGGCATGGAGCCACCCAGGAGATTGGAGCCAAAAAGTCCAACCCCCTGCCCCTTGGGCGGTTGAATTGACTTGAGAGCAAGAAAACGATCCGAGGTCACTCAGGAGTTGCCGCCCCCAACTTAATCCTTGTCCAAGCCCCGAGCGCTCCAAAACCAGAGATGAGCGCCATTCACCTAAATCGGTCATGTAAATGGGAACACTCCAGGGTGCCGCAGGGCGATGGATCTGCTGCTGAGCTATGGCTTGCCCCAGGTGATGGATCAATGCGGTGGCCGGGGAAGGATAGTCAATCCAGTGGGTTGGCAACAACGGGAATTTAGGGACAGAACCCATAAGCACTGAAGCGCTTATGGGTTCTATTCGCCGCCCACCTGAGCAGATAAGAGTCGCTCCATCACTGCAGCTACAACTCGATGATCAGGATCCTTGCGGAGTTGAGTCAATGCGGCTTCAGCTTGCGGCTCTTGGAACTGGCATAGTGCTAGCGCTACCTGTCGCCGGGTTGACCATTCAGAAGCGCTCACCAAGGGGAGTAAGTGTTGCAAGGCTCTGGTCTGGTAAGGGGTGTCAGCAAAAAGGCAGAGTTGAGCGATCGCAGCTTCTTTGACGGCTTGATCAGCTCCCTCAAGGGAACTAATGCACAGATCCAAGAGCTGCTCTGGACAGTCAAGATCTGCTAGAGCCGGAAAAATGCTCATGCGCACCAGCCAATGATCATTTTCATAAAAGGCACGCAGCAGATGGGGAATCGCCTCTCGACCGTAGCGCCCCAAAGCATTAGCAGCTTCAGCCCGCACATTGTAGTCAGCATCCCGATGCACGAGTTTTACTAAGGCTTCAAAGCCTTCTGGAGTCCGCTTATAGCCGAGTCCCATGGCCACAAATGAGCGCACAATCACCTCTGGATCGTCCAGGCAGGTTTGCAGCAGGGGTACCACCATGTCTGGCTCGTAGTGGCGCAGCTCAGTGATCGCCTTCATGCGGCTCTGGGGATCTTTGCTGTCCAGATAACCTCTAATTTGATCGATATTCATGCTGCCCCAAGAGAATCAGTAAAGAATTGTAACACTGCCCTCATTATAGTACCTGAATTCAAGCAACTGCTAGCCAAAGTATGGTGGCTCGGCACCGGGTTTCCATTTGATGTTGCAGCCAATGCTGGGGTTTTGCTCCTGGGGCACGGGGCGACCCGCTAAGACGGCATCCAGGGCAGCCCGCAAATCTTGTCCAGTTACCGGTAGGCCATTGCTCGGGCGACTGTCATCCAATTGGCCACGGTAGACTAAGGTGCGATGGCCGTAGGCCGGTCTTTGACCATCGCGCCCAAACACAAAGAAGTCAGGCGTACAAGCTGCTGTATAGGCTTTGGCAACCTCCTGAGTCTCGTCGTAGCACAGTGGGAAGGTAAAGCCCAGATCTATGGCCATGGCCTTGAGAGACTCTGGTGCATCGTCAGGATACTTCTCGGCATCGTTGGCGCTGATGGCGACAATCCCCAGGGGTTGGGTTTGATAGTCATGCCCCAACTGCGCCAGTTCATTTTGCACATGCTTAACAAAGGGGCAGTGTCGGCAAATAAACATCACCAGTAGTGCGGCCTGATCCGCAAAGGTGGCCAGAGAAATCTCCTGTCCGGAGACTACATCGGGCAGTCGAAAGTCAGGAGCCGAAGTGCCCAAAGCCAGCATCGTAGATGGGGTTAAAACCATCACAGTCCTCCAAAGGTGCAAACCATATCAAGTGCAGTCTGGCACAAAGAGACCCTCTCCGTAAAAAACTGCCTGTGGAGGGGATGCGGCGGGGATAGCAAGAGCAATCGAACTATCTAGCTGGCACCCGAAGAAACAGGAACTTCCCAAAAGCTGGGGTAGAAAGAATTCTATCCGTGAGGTGGGAAGCCCGCGCTGTATGAGTAGCATCAGCGTTGGAAGGATGTCACAGAATGCCCAGCAAAAACAGGATGACCAGGACAACTAATAGCGTTCCTAGGAAACCCGAAGGGCCATACCCCCAGCCACGGCTGTAAGGAAAAGCTGGTAGCGACCCCAGCAAAAAGAGAACCAAAATGATCACAATAATGGTTTGAATTCCCATCTATTAATCCTAACTCGGTGTCCCAAGCATAAAGCTGGCAACGATTGGATAAATCTTGATCAAGAGAGAGCTTTGCAAAGGTCAAGCTCTCTCTTTAGAGTGATTTTTTTGGAGATTTTATAGCAAAATAGCAGAGCGTTCAGCTAGACCGGAGCGTTCCCCCTGATGTAACGTAATATGTCCAGCTAAAGGCTCTCGCTTAAAGCGCTCTAAGACATAAGTGAGGCCGTTACTGGCAGCATCCACATAGGGATTATCAATTTGATCGGGGTCGCCTGTGAGCACAACTTTAGTGCCTTCTCCGGCTCTAGTCAAAATTGTTTTCACTTCGTGGGGTGTGAGGTTTTGGGCTTCATCGACGATTAAAAATTGCTTGGGAATTGTCCGACCCCGAATATAGGTCAGCGGCTCAATTTGCAGAAGTCCCTGTTCCATCAGTTCTTCATGGCCATGTCGCCAATGACTGGGTTTACCCATGGGATTTTGAGTGCCGAAAATGAGATCAAAATTATCGTAAAGGGGTTGCATCCAGGGGTTCATCTTTTCGGTGATGTCTCCGGGCAGGTAGCCAATGTCGCGACCCATGGGCACGATGGGGCGGGCAATCAGCAGTCGGGTGTAAAGATGCTCCTCAGCGACCTTCTGAAGTCCGGCTGCGATCGCAACCAATGTTTTCCCAGTTCCAGCCTTGCCGACTAAGGTCACCAGGGCAATGGAATCGCGCAGGAGCAATTCAAAGGCAAACTTCTGCTCACGATTGCGGGGCAAGATCCGCGAGACCCCCCCGTGGGGTAGTTTACCGAGGGGGACAGCCTTGCCACTGGCTCCATCCAGAATGGCCAGCGCTGTATGGCTCAGATTCCCCATATCCACGAGCGTTAAGGCTTGGTTCGGCAAAAACTCTGCTGATAACGGCACTCCACCCTGCTTGAACAACTGATCAATGGCCTCGGCTTCCACTAGCACCTCAGCCGTGCCGGTATACAGCTCATCCACGTTCACCTTATCGGTTTCATAGTCCTGAGCCACCAATCCCAGCGCATCAGCTTTAATGCGCAGATTGGTGTCCTTGCTCACCAAAACCACGGGGCAGTCACACTGTCGTTTCAGCTCCAATGCCACAGCCAGAATGGCATTATCGCCTCGATCTCCCTCTAGCTCTGGGGGTAGGGTTTGGAGGGTATCCCGATGGCAGAGTGCCACCCGTAACATCCCACCTTGAGCAAGGGGAATGCCATCAATCAGGGAGCCTTTCTGTCTCAGTTCGTCCAGCTTTCGAGAGACCTGGCGAGCATTGCGGCCAGTTTCTTCGGCCTGCTTCTTAAAGCGATCTAGCTCTTCAATAATGGTGATGGGCAAGATCACATCATTGTCCTCAAATTGCAGCAGGGCTCCGGGATCATGAAGGAGCACATTCGTATCGAGGACAAATACTTTTTTCATAGACAAACATTGATTGAGTGGACTGAATGCCCAAATAAGGGGCAACGTGTATTGAGGGTGACACTGCCCATTTGCTCACAGTATCGCACCCTGGGACGATGAAAAATCACCAACCCCCTTCAAAGGCGCTTCGGAGCCAGCATCGCTTTTCAACACTATATAGCTATAGAATAGTAAGTACATTGAATCCAGTTCACGAGAATGCCTAAAGCTTGTTCCCACAAGGTGCCTACAGATGTAATGGCTGCGGTTGCCGAATACTTTAAAGTGCTCTCAGAGGTGAGTCGCTTACAGATCTTGAGCTGTTTAAGGCCAGGGCCTATGAATGTGATGGAGCTAACTAAGGCCACTGGCCTTGGCCAGGCCAACTTATCTAAGCACTTGAAGGTCTTAACCCAGGCGGGGATGCTGGCTCGCCAACCCAGTGGCGTGAGTGCCTACTACGAAATTGTGGATCCTCTCGTGTTTGAGTTGTGTGAGTCGGTGTGCAATTCGATTAGCGATCGCATGGTGCAAAAGGCCAAGACCTTTGATCAGTTCAAGTCCTTTCGAGCTGCAATTGAGTCCCAACCTTAAAAACGGGTGGCCACAAACCTCAATTAGTGAGGTTGTCGGCGTAGGAGGGGCTGAGCGGCTCGAAAGTCTGCGAGATTGCGGTGACCGGTGCAAAAGAGAACCATCTGTAATTCGGCCAGAAGGATCGCCATAAGATCACTGAGGGCTGTTTCCGACTCGTGGGCTGCCTTTAAGAAGGGGTAGGCCATTCCCACGAGATCGGCACCTAGGGCTAGCGCTTTAGCGGCGTCTAGGCCATTGCGGAGTCCCCCAGAGGCAATCAGGGCAAGGTCTGGCAACTGTGATCGAACATCAACAATGCACTCAGCAGTGGGGATGCCCCATTCCGCAAAGGTTTGCCCCAGGCGACGCTGGCGCTGATCTTCTGCTCGTTCGCTTTCGACCTTGGCCCAGGAAGTCCCCCCAGCTCCGGCGACATCAATGGCAGCGACCCCCACATCAATTAACTTTTGAGCAGTGGCAGCAGAAATGCCATTGCCCACTTCCTTCACAATCACCGGCACTGGCAGGCCAGCACATAGAGCCTCAATTTTGGGGAGCAGGTGTCGAAAGTTGGTATCTCCGCGACTTTGAATGCACTCTTGGAGAGGATTGAGATGCAGAATCAAGGCATTCGCAGCCAAATCGTCAATGGCGCGCTGGCATTCCGGTAGACCATAGTTGTAGTTAAGCTGTACGGCACCTAAATTGGCGAACAGCGGGATACTGGGGGCAATGGAGCGCACGGCAAAGGTATCGGTGACGGCTGGATTTTCTACGGCCACCCGCTGGGAGCCAACCCCCATGGCAATGCCGTAGTGCTGTGCGATCGCAGCCAATCGCTGATTAATTAACTGAGCAGTTTTTGTACCACCAGTCATTGAAGAAATCAGCAAAGGAGCCCCTAAAACCTGCCCCAAGAATGAAGTAGACAGATCAATCTCCTCAAAATCCAACTCCGGCAGCGCACAATGACTAAACTGGTAGTATTCCAGTCCTGTGGTCACCTCTTGACATTGCACCTTATCGTCAAGGCAAATGCGTAGATGCTCTGCTTTACGGTCTTGAATGGAACTAGGAGAGAGTGGCGCATCAGCCGCTAAAGTTGGAAGGTTCACAGTATTACTCAATGACTCAACGCCTTAGGGGCACAGGTTAGGTATGAAAGCGAACAGAAAATCATGGGATCGCTAACCTCTAAACCAGTTGAAGTCTAGAGCAGCACATCGCATTGCCGCCCATCTTAACCGAACTGCTCTCATCTTGTTGTAAAACCCCGTGAGCGTCTAGAATCGCCCCAGCCCAATTTCTAGGGCTACCCCACCCCATTGCCCAAAAAAGGACATCACCATTGGAAAGGCAGGCCAAAGCGTTAATGGGTTCTAAATCAGCCATCATCCCGATGATTCTGGCGGCATTGGTCGGCGGCGTGGCCGCCTTATTGCTGTCCCAACTTCAATTTCGGGTGTGGCTAGAGCCTTCAACCTCTGATCAAGAGCAGCTTCCGATCATTAACGTCAACCCACCAGACTCGCTCCCAGGCCAAGAAAACCCTGGGGTTCCTACCCCCTTGCCCGAACCCACCCCACCCGTGGAGAATGGCTTGCGCGTCAGCAATCAAACACCCTACCCCTTGCGGGTCGTCCTCCTTCCCCGCCAGGGTGCTTCCGGTGCATCCCAGACAGCCCCTCCCTTTCAAGACCCTGTACATTGGGATTTTGAGCCCGCAGAAGGACGCCAGCAAGGACTGTTGTTGTCCCTACCCGAGAGTGAGTTGCGGCTAATCCCTGGGGATGTGCTGGTTGCGTTTTCCTTAGATGGTTCACGACGCTACTGGGGGCCTTACGTAGTCGGGGAAACCCCAACGCCATCCCAAGCAGGGGGCGAATGGCGACTCATTCTAACCCCGTGAGCAGTATTGGCTTACGTCCCACCACAACCGTGCTACCGTGTACACACAAGTCTTGCCAAGATTCAAAATCTTTGCACTCGCCCCCCTAGCCCCCCCTCGCGCAGCGTGCCCGCAGGGCGTAATTCTGGGGGGAAATAGTCCCAGTTTTTGTTGATCTCCCCCCAGAATTGGGGGGTCGGGGGGGCTAATGCAGAGCGAAATGGGTTTATCCAGAGATGTGTGTACACCGTATCCACAGCCATGCACGTCTCGATGGCGCAAAAATTTTCACCTTTTACCCAGAGCCTCAAGGTAAAGCTCGCAATTTGGGCAACAAGGCTTGAACCGCTCTGCCACGATGGCTGATCTGGTGTTTTTCCTCCGGGGTCAATTCGGCAAAGGTCTGCTCCCGTTCGGGTAAGTAGAAAATGGGATCATAGCCAAAGCCCCCCTTGCCCCGAGGAGCCCTCAGAATTTCACCGGAACAAACGCCTTCGGCCTGCGCCACAATTCGTCCCGTGGAGTCAGCCAATGCCATCACACAGACAAAGTGAGCCGCTCGCTGGGGTTCATCCCCCAGCTCATTCAAGAGCCGCTGAATGCGCTCTAGGTCGGTTTGACCATAGCGAGCTGAGTAGATCCCTGGGGCACCGTCCAGGGCGTCAACGACTAACCCTGAGTCATCAGCAATTGCCCAGTGACCGGTTGCCTCAGCGACCTTTGAGGCTTTTAGGCAGGCATTGGCCAAAAACGTATCCCCAGTTTCGGCAATTTCTAACCCTTCCGGCATTAACAGAAGTTCCCAGGAGAGTCCGGCTAGAGTGGCTTGCAACTCAGAGAATTTGCCAGGGTTTTGGGTCGCAACAACCAATGGGGTCACAATCAGTAGCATCATGGGAGATCAATACCCTATGGTACCGTGATCCATCAACGGCACTGCCTGCCTCAAGCGCAATGAGTAGAATGGAGGATAGCCGACCATACCCACATGCCTTGGAGACTTTGATGGGTCACAACCGCCACGTCTATCGGACTTCACCCTTGATTCGCCTTGCCCTATGGGGACTGTACTTGACGCTGTTAGTCCCCCTGCCGTTTCTGGCTCAGGTGAATGGAATGGCGTCTGGCTGGCTTTGGGTCGCTCTTGTGGCTGGAGGGGTGGTTTTACAGGCTGCCTTGAGTGAACAAATCTGGGTCGATGAAGATGGCATTGAGGTGTGCTACCCCCTTTGGGTGCCCACCTGGTTTCGACCGGGCTGGCGCTTGCGCTGGTCTGAGATCCAGAGCCTCAAACCCCGCAGCACGGGACAAGGGGGACGGGTTTTCTATTTCACAACCACGGCCGAAACGGCTTACCTATTGCCGATGCGCGTGGCAGGCTTCGCGGCGATGACTCGGCAGATTGAGGATCACACTGGGCTTGATCTACGGGCGGTAAAACCCTTGGCACAGATTTGGATGTACAGCATTCTGTTGGGTTTTGTGCTGATGTTGGCTGGGGTCGATGGCTGGGTGCTGTGGACAGTTTCGGTGGGTTAGGCGTGGGTCACTTGTGGGGGGGAACTATTGGGTCGGGGCGAATTCAGATCCCGCCGATCTGGAACGGTGGCGCTAGGAGCGGAGCCGACCCAAGCGGCTTGAGCGCTCAAGTGACTCAGATACTCGAAATTAATTCGGTACCCTACGTTGCGAATGGTTTGAATGAGCTGTGGTTGTTGGGGCTCAGGCTCGATTTTCTTGCGCAGTGACAAAATGTGAGTATCGACAGTACGGGGATTGTCAATATTTTCTGGCCAAGCCCGCTGCAATAGCTCTAAACGGCTGAGCGCTTCTCCATCTGCTTGGACTAAAACATATAGCAAGCTAAATTCTTGGGGGGTGAGATCGATCAATTCATCTTGATGGTGGACGCGTCGCTGGATCAAGTCAATGCGCAAATCGCCGTAGCGAAGTTGTGCAGGTAGGGTGGGTTGACCCCGGCGACTGAGGGACTCGACCCGAGCCAGAAACTCTTGGACTCCAAAGGGCTTGGCTAAGTAGTCATCTGCACCCGCTTTGAGTCCCTTGACGACATCAATTTCACTATTTTGGGCCGAAAGCATCAAAATCATGGGATGTCGCTGTCTTTGGAGCCAGCGACAGAGTTCTAGACTGTGGCCGTCTGGTAAGTCAGCATCTAAAATCACCAGATCTGGCTGTTGACGCTGATACAAATCTCGACCCTGCCGCAGTCCAGAACTGAGATGAACGGTATACCCAGCTTGTTGCAAGTGCCATCCCAAGAGCGATCTCAGGTGTGGGTTTCCTTCAATAATTTGAACGTGGACAACTCCCACGGCGGTTAAATTCCTTGAAGGGGTGCGAACTGTTGTCCTACCGTAGCAAATTTATGAGCCAGATTCCGTAGCTCTAGCTACTGCAAGTAACGGAGTTGTAAAACAGTTTTGGTTTGAGCCGCGCCATGGGAGATTTGGGCAGATTCAAAGCTAGGAGGGCCAAACCCAATGGAAGGATTTCTGGAAAAGCCAAATCCTTCTAGGGGAATGCCGAAGGCACCTTGGTTGAGTTGGTTATCTTGGTTGCGGTCATGGTAGGCCGCAACTGCATAGTTGCCGTAGGCAAGATTTTCAAACTGCACTGCGATGGAATTGGCCGTAATCGGGACACATTTTCCTTGACCGGGAACCCCTGAACCCTCGGGGAAGGATTGACCCGCAGCAAAAATGTTGACGCAAAGTTGACCAACGAGATCGCGGAGTCCTGACACTTCTACCGTCAACGTGCCCCGAGATTGAGCCGCCGCCGACAGATTGACTAAAGTGCTACCCAAAACAACCAGTAGAGAGGTGAGGGTCATGGTTTTTGCCAAGGGACGCCCTGCAGCAGGCCACACAGTGTTCAAAAGAGACATTGCTTCTAAGTTCTGTAAACAACTCACACCAATGACCACCAGCGTTGCCGCTGATGTTCTGCCATAGAGATGGGTATTGTCCGGTCAATGTTCCGGATTTTCGCGCTTTGGTAGAAATTGTTGCTGGAATCTGGCTGCATGGGTCTAGAGGACAGCGTTACTTTGGGGACAGTTTTGCCCATAATAAATTCGAGCGTTTAGGGGTAAAAGCGGAATGGCCAGAACACCGAATGAATTTGCGGTGCATTTGTTACTCGAAGGTGGACATCGAGAAGAAGTCCGCTTCACGACAATTCAAGAGTTCCAGCAGTGGTATAGCAATGAGCTTGTGCCCAAGGCCGATCAAGGTGAGTTTATTACCGTGCCGATCAAAAATATCCAAGGTGAGTATATGGTGGTGCGCCCTTCGCGCATTTTGGCGATTCGGGTGGAACCTGTCTTCTCGTCTAGCGTCGATCGTTACTAATCGGTCGTGGCAGTCTGTCTGACCGAGTTGTGGTGTTGTGATGGGGAGTGCTATGTCCCGACTTTGGTTGCTCAAGTTTTCGACGGCGGTGTTGCTCAGTGGTGCGATCGCACTCTCTGCCACAGCCATGACCCGTACCCCCTTGCGAGTGATCCCCACTGCCCAACTGCCTGAGCAGGCGGGCTTAGACGATCGCCTCTGGGAGCGATTTGATGGCAGCATTGGGGATAAGTCGGCACTGATCTCTGCCATTGAGTACAGCTTGCGCTACCTCGGCACTCCCAAAGCCGAGGTAGACTATCGCCACTATCCGGTGCCGGGGGTGAGTCGCGATCGCGTCCTGCGCAGCCTACGTCGGTTCCGGGACTTACTGCAAAAACATAACAGCTCCCAATCCCTAGCCGCCGCTGTTCGCCAAGAGTTTACCTTTTACGAAGCCATTGGCACCGATGGTCAAGGCACCGTGGAGTTTACGGGCTATTACGAGCCCACCTATACCGCCAGTCGGGTACGAACCCATGAGTATCGCTATCCCCTGTATCGGGCACCCGCCAACTTTGCTCAGTGGTCTCAACCCCATCCCACCCGCGCCGAACTCGAAGGCAAAGATGGTTTACAAGCCGCCCAAGGTCGCTTACGAGGGCTAGAGCTAGTCTGGTTGCGCGACCGTCTAGAAGCCTTTTTAATTCAGGTGCAGGGATCAGCACGACTCAACCTCATTGGCGGTGGCGTGATGAGCGTTGGCTACGCAGGCAAGACCAACCATCCCTACACAAGTATTGGCCGGGAATTGGTCAATGCCGGATTGTTTACCCTAGAAGAACTGAGCCTGCCCCTGGTCATTCAGCACTTCCAAGACCATCCCCAGGATATGGAGGTGTATCTGCCGCGCAATAAAAGCTTCGTGTTTTTCCGCGAAACCCATGGTGCTCCGGCTACGGGTAGCCTGGGAGTGCCCGTCACCGCCGAGCGCTCCATCGCCACGGATAAATCTTTGATGCCCCCCGGTGGCCTTGCCCTTGTCTATGCCCAGGTACCAGACTATAACCCTGCGGGCAAAATCGAACTGCCTTGGGTGAGCCGCTTTGTCCTCGATCAAGACACTGGCAGCGCTATCAAAGGGCCAGGTCGCGTGGATTTATTTATGGGGACAGGAACAGGCGCTAAGGAGCGAGCCGGTTTGATCAACTCTGCCGGACGACTGTATTACCTGCTGCTCAAAGAGTGACTTGCCTAACGTTTTGTCAAGGACAATCAATCCGGATTCTGGTGCCATTAACCTGAAGCATAGTGTGGAGGGTGAGTGATGCAAACCATTGACTGGCTGATTGTCTTGGCCTACCTGGTGTTGACCCTGGGGCTAGGACTGTACTTATCTCGCAAAGCGTCGGGGAGCTTAGTAGATTTCTTCGTTTCGGGGCGCTCGCTGCCCTGGTGGTTGGCGGGCACGAGTATGGCGGCTACCACCTTTTCCATTGATACGCCGCTCTATATTGCAGGTGTCGTGGGCGAGCGCGGCATTGCTGGCAACTGGGAATGGTGGAGCTTTGGGGTTGCCCATGTGATCATGATTTATATCTTTGCGCGGCTATGGCGTCGCTCTGAGATTGTCACGGATGCTGAGCTGACAGAGCTGCGCTATGGCGGGCGCATGGCGGCTATTCTCCGAGCCACCAAAGCGTTTTTGTTTGCGGTGCCCATTAACTGTATTGGCATTGGCTACGCCATGTTGGCCATGGTCAAAGCAGTAGATGCCCTAGAGCTATGGCAAAGTGTGGGCATCACCCCTGGGGAAGATCTGAAGCTGTGGAGCGTGGTAGGTGTCAGTGTTCTGGTGCTAATCTACGCGGGCTTTTCGGGGTTGTGGGGGGTGGTGCTCACCGATTTCTTTCAATTTTTTCTGGCTCTGTTTGGAGCCTTTGTGGTGGCCTTTGTTGCTGTGCGAGAAATTGGCGGCATGTCCAATCTGATCGAGCAGGTGCAGGCTATTACCGAGCAAGATGTGCTGACCTTGGTGCCGGTGATCTTGGCTCCAGAGGGGGGTGGCTGGCTGGGGTGGAGTCAATTGGCAGGGATTAGCTTAAATACGTTCTTGGCCTATATCTTTATCCAATGGTGGGCTTTTCGGCGCAGTGACGGCGGCGGCGAATTTATTCAGAGAATGGCGGCGGCTAAGGATGAAACTGAAGCGGAGCGCTCAGCCTGGTTTTTTAATATCCTTCACTATGTGGTACGCACCTGGCCTTGGATTGTGGTGGCGCTGGTGGCGATTGTGATTTATCCCGATCTGGCCGACCGGGAACTGGGCTATCCGCGGCTGATGCTGGACTATCTGCCCCCAGTGATGTTGGGAATTGTGGTGGCCTCACTGCTGGCGGCGTTTATGAGTACGGTCTCGACGCTGATTAACTGGGGGGCGTCCTACCTCACCAATGATTTGTACGCTCGGTTTATGCGACCCCAGGCGACCCAGGCAGAACTGGTGTTGGCGGGACGGGTGGCCTCGATCTTGGTGACGGTGTTTGGTGCGATCGCAGCCTTTTATGCTGAGAGTGTTGCCCAGGTTTTCCGGCTGGTGATTGCCATTGGCACCGGCCCCGGACTAGTGCTGATTTTGCGCTGGTACTGGTGGCGGATTAACGCCGCTGCTGAGCTAGCCGCCATGCTGGGCGGCTTTGTAGTGGGGTTGACCACTAGCGTGGTGCCCGTGCTCACCATTGCCGACTTTGGCAATCGTCTGGCGGTGACCGCCTTGATTACTACTGTCCTCTGGGTAGTGGTGATGCTGTTGACGCCTGCCGAATCCCCCCAAACCTTGACGCGGTTTTACACCAAAGTCCGACCGGGCGGTCCGGGTTGGCGACAACTTCAGCAGCAGACCGGTTTACTACCCATCCAGAATCTAGGGTTAGACATCCAGCGGGTGCTCGCTGCCATTTTGATCTTGTTTGGAGCCATGTTTACGGTCGGCGGCTTTTTGCTGTTGCAAAACCTGACAGGATGGATTTCGTTAGTATGCGCTGTCCTTGGCTGGGTGTGGCTCAAGCAACTCGATAAACGCAATATTCGGGCACTGCCCCGACCAGGCATTCCAGAAGAATTGTGACTATCTCACAGTCCCCCAGAATGGGCTAATCCTGTAGGGGTTTTGTATGAGCAGATTAGAGCATCATAGATACCTCTCA